>CBIHRJ010000001.1:0-332747 GCA_966212445.1 uncultured Noviherbaspirillum sp.
AGGACATCACCCTTTCACGGTGAGTACCGGGGTTCGAATCCCCGTGGGGACGCCACTCAAAAAAACGCCACGCAATTGCGTGGCGTTTTTCTTTTTCCGGATGCTTGTTCCCGTCATATGTGCGCTTCGCTACCATTCCATTGGCAGCGGGTGCCGTATCAAGGCCTCCATACTCTTCATGGTGAAACTGATCTCGCGCTGCGCCAGATGCGGTATGTCATGATCGCTGCATGCCTGAAATGAAATCGTCAAAAATGTTCCTCAATAAAAACCGCGCACCCTCCCTGGCCATATTCTGCAAAGTCGTCGATAACTACGGCGACATCGGTATCTGCTGGCGCCTGGCAAGGCAACTGCAATTGGAGCATGGCATCGACGTCATCCTGTGGGTGGACGATTTGCAGAGCTTTCGGCGGATTTGCCCGGATGTTGCGATCGACGTGGAAGTGCAACAGCTTGTCGGTGTGACGGTGCGCCACTGGCGCGATCAGGAGGGCGTATTTTCGGCTGCAGATGTCGCCGATATCGTCATCGAATTTTTCGCCTGCGATATCCCGCCGGGCTACATTGCCGCCATGGCAGAGTGCAATCCGCGTCCGGTGTGGCTCAACCTGGAAGGCTTGAGTGCGGAGGAGTGGGTCGAAGGTTGCCATACTTTGCCCTCACCGCATCCGCGCTTGCCGTTGATGAAACATTTTTTCTTTCCTGGTTTCACCGGCAAAACCGGCGGCTTGCTGTGCGAATCTTCATTGGAAGAGCAGTGCCGGCAATTTCAATCGGATCAAGCGGCCATGACCGCTTTTCTTGCGCGGTTCGGGATGACGGCGGCCGAAATGGCAGCATTGAAAGTCTCCTTGTTCTGTTATCCGCATGCACCAGTCCCGGCATTGTTTGATGCATGGCAAAGCAGCGAAACAGCGGTCACTTGCCTGGTACCCGAAGGGGTCACGTCCGACACGGTTGCAGCATTTCTCGGGGACGATGCGATACCGGGGGCGGCACGAACCCGCGGCGCGCTCACCGTGCGCGTCTTGCCCTTTGTTGCCCAACCGGACTATGACAAGCTGCTATGGGCATGCGACCTCAATTTCGTGCGTGGAGAAGATTCCTTTGTCCGTGCGCAGTGGGCAGGCAAGCCGTTCATCTGGCATATCTATCCGCAGGATAAAAATCTGCATCATGTGAAGTTGCGCGCATTCCTGGGGCGACATGCAGCCGGCATTGACAGTCTGGTGGCATTTTCCTTGTGCTGGAACGGCGCGAGCCCCGATGAAATGGACGGCGGCGCCAACTGGCCTGCGCTATGGCAGACGTTTCAGGCTGACATGCCAGGAATAGGGTGCCGGTCTGCCGATTGGCAGCGGCAAATGCGGGAGAATGGAGATATGGCGTCCAACTTGCTGAAGTTTGCCGTATCGCTTCGGTCGATGACCAAGGAAAACGAGGTATAATGCGCGGTTAATCTATAAGGTTCTTTCGATCAAGCGCAAGCTTACGGCGCCGTTGGCTACGATGCGAGAGATGATTTTCATGCAACCTGTTTTTTACGTACATTCTCTATGAAACCTGCAAAAGAAATTCGTGTTGGCAACATCATCATGGTTGACGGCAAGCCTTTTATCGTACTCCGTTCCGACGTCAACGGTTCGAGCCGCACCGGCTTCACCTATAAGTGGAAGATGAAAAATCTTCTGACGAATGCGCCCCTGGAAAACGTGTTCCGCGGTGACGACAAGTTCGACGTGGTTATTCTCGACAAAAAGCCCGTGACCTTTTCGTATTTCGCCGATCCGCTGTATGTGTTCATGGACGAGGAATACAACCAGTACGAAATCGAAGAAGAAAACCTGGGCGATGCACTGCATTACCTGAAAGACGGCATGGAATGCGAAGCCGTTTTTTATGACGGCAAAGCGATTTCCGTTGAATTGCCGATCACTATCGCCCGTGAGGTGGTTTACTCCGAGCCGGCAGTCAAGGGCAACACTTCCGGCAACGTCTTGAAAGAAGCCAGGATTGAAAATGCCATCGAGGCGCATCGTCATACGGTTCAGGTGCCGTTGTTTGTCAGCCAGGGCGACGTGATTGAAATCGATACCCGTACCAACGAGTACAAGCGCGTGGTTCGCAACTGAATTACCTGAAGTAAAAAAGCGCTGCCGATAATAGGCAGCGTTTTTTTTGTCCATTGGTTTTGGCCCCTGCTCGAGGACCAGGCTTTGTCAGGGAAGCGCTCTCGCAAACCGCAGGGTTTTTTGCATACTGTCGGCATCGCGGTATAAACTGGCGCCTGCCGTTGTCTGGAACTATCCGACTTTCCCCCCTTTCTTGAGGAAGCGTAATGAAGCGACTGCCATGGATCGCAATGCTGCTTGGGTCTCTCGCATTGGCGGGGTGTTCCTCGCTGTCGTTTATGTCCGCCAGGCCGGCGGCGAGCGAGGCGCAAACCGCCAGCGCGGCTCAGGTTGCGGAGACACGTAAAGCCGAATTGCCGGCTGGCGCCGTCAAAATAAAGGACGAGGCGGGCACCGTGGTCGTCCAGAAAGTCGAATTCCGTTCCGGCGTATCGTCGGCAACAGTCGAGCGGCTTGCCCGGCGCTTCGGTTGCGTCGGTAGTAACGGGGCGGGGCTGGTGACGGAAAAGGGGCCGGTCGAGGTTTACCGCATGCAGTGCGATAACGGCACGACATTCCTCGCGCAATGCGAATTACGTCAATGCCGGCCGATGCGCTGATTTCCCGTAGAAACAAAAATGGCACGCCGAGACGTGCCATTCTTTTGAGCATCAGCTTCGCAGCGCAGGTTTCATTCGTCCTTCGCGACCTGCAGGATCAGCTTGCCGAAGTTCTTTCCTTCGAACAGCATCAGCAAGGCTTCCGGGAACTTCTCCAGCCCTTCGACGATGTCTTCGCGCGTCTTGAAGCTGCCTTCCTTCATCCATTTCGCCATTTCCGCCGCAGCCAGGTGATACCGGTCGGCGTAGTCGAACACGACGATGCCTTCCATGCGCGCGCGGTGAACCAGCAGCGACAGGTAGTTGGCAGGCCCTTTGACCGGCGTAGTATTGTTGTACTGCGAAATCGCGCCGCAAATGATGATGCGCGCCTTCATTGCAAGGCGGGCAAGCACGTCGTCCAGGATATCTCCACCGACGTTGTCGAAGTACACATCAATGCCGTTCGGGCAATGCTGCTTGAGTCCTTCCCGCACCGACTCGTTCTTGTAATCGATGCAGGCGTCGAAGCCGAGTTCGTTGACGACGAAATCGCACTTGTCCTTGCCGCCGGCGATGCCGATCACGCGGCAGCCTTTCTGTTTGGCGACCTGACCGACCGTCTGGCCGACGGCGCCCGCAGCACCGGAGACGACCACCGTCTCGCCCGCTTTCGGTTGACCGACTTCGAGCAGCCCGAAGTAGGCGGTCATGCCGGGCATGCCGAGCGCATTTAGATACTTCGGCAGCGGCGCCGCTTTCGGATCGACCTTGTAGAAGGCGGCGGTCTTGTCATCCGCCGGCCCGCTCCAGTACTGCTGCACCCCGATGCCGCCGGACACATAATCGCCGACCGCGAATTTCGGTGATTTCGACGCCACCACCTTGCCGATGCCGCCTGCGCGCATCACCTCATCGATCGC
The DNA here is from genome assembly GCA_966212445.1 of uncultured Noviherbaspirillum sp. Lineage (GTDB taxonomy): Bacteria > Pseudomonadota > Gammaproteobacteria > Burkholderiales > Burkholderiaceae_D > Noviherbaspirillum. The sequence goes on from CBIHRJ010000001.1 coordinate 3,637, forward strand.
GACCGGCCGGATGTAGGACTTGCCTTCGTTCATCCAGCCGCGCATCGCGGGGTCGAGCGACAGGTAGAGCGCCTTGACGACGATTTCGCCATCGGCGATGTCGCGCAGCGGCTCTGCGGCGAATTTCCAGTCGCTTTGCTTGGGCATGCCGACCGGACGGGCGGCTAGGCGGATCTGCTGGTTCTGGGTGGCGGTAGTCATGAAGTCTCCTTGGAATGGGTTGTACCGCGCTACTATATCTCAAAATGAACGATCGTGCTTTTTTTCCAAGTGTAACAATTTAAAAATCGTTTGAACTTTCCCGACAGCACACAGACCAAGTGAGGAGCCGCAACATTGCTGTGGCTCAAGAGGTGGGGAGATTGCTTCCTGCAGCGGGAAAGTCACGTTTTAACTACGCACATCATTTTCAGGAGATCACATGCTTCGATCCGAAACGCTCTTTGGCAAGCGCGAAACCAATACGCCAAACTCTCCCCTCAATACCGCCAGCGGCATCGTCCCGACCGGCACGTCGGGTTTCAACAAATCCCTTTCGGCCGCCACTGCAGCCACCGCTGCGACCGCTCCGACGAGTTCAACCATGACCGGCAGCGAGAATACCTCCAGCAGCACCAACGAAGGCGGCAGCAAGCTGATCGTCGGCCCGAATATCAAGCTCAAGGGCGTCGAGATCACCGATTGCGACACCCTCGTCGTCGAAGGACGCGTCGAAGCCACCATCGATTCGCGCGTGATCCAGATTGCCGAGCGCGGCGCGTTCAAGGGTTCGGCCGAAATCGACATCGCCGAAATCCACGGTGAATTCGACGGTGAACTGACCGTGCGCCAGAAGCTGGTCATCTATTCCACCGGCAAGGTGTCGGGCAAGGTCCGCTACGGCAAGCTCGTGATCGAAGAGGGCGGCCAACTCGCCGGCGATATTCAGGTCGGTACCACAAGCGCAGCCAAAGGCCTGTCGGTTGCCAAGGTTGGCTGATACGTCTCTTCGCTACCAATACAATAAGAGAGCGATTTGCCACTGCTTGGAGTAACCGCGCTGGCAAACACTTATCGCATACATATAGCCGCCGTCGGCTGATGGCGGCAGGAATGGGTTTGATCGGACCCGGTTAACCCGGACAGCGTGCTGCGCGTCCGGGTTTTTATTTGCCCTGCGTATCGGGTGCCGCAAGCTGAAAGCGGGCACAAGGCGTGCGACAATAGCGGACTTTTGTTTGCCGCATTGCCAGAACACCACCATGACGCATCCGGAATACATTCTTACCCTGTCCTGCCCGGACCATCGCGGCATCGTCCACCGCGTCTCCGGTTTCCTTGCAGAGCATGGTTGCAACATCATCGATTCCGCGCAGTTCGGCGACGCGCAATCGCAACTGTTCTTCATGCGCGTGCACTTTGCCGCGGAGGACACATCGGTCGGCGACGCGAAGCTGCGCGCGGATTTCGAGGTGGTGGCGCGCGAGTTGCAGATGAACGCACAACTGCATGATGCACGCAAGAAGCCGCGCATGATGCTGATGGTTTCGAAGATCGGCCATTGCCTGAACGACCTGTTGTTCCGCTACAAGAGCGGCCTGTTGCCGGTGGAGATTCCGGCCATCGTGTCCAACCACACCGACTTCTACCAGCTCTCCGCCAGCTACAACATTCCGTTCCACCATTTACCGCTGGCAGCCGGCGCATCGCCCGAAGCCAAGCGTGCACAAGAGGAACGGGTGCTGGAAATCGTCAAGGCCAACGACATCGACCTGGTGGTGCTGGCGCGTTACATGCAAATCTTGTCACCGGAACTGTGCACTGCGTTGAAGGGCAGGGCGATCAACATCCATCACTCCTTCCTGCCCAGCTTCAAGGGCGCGAAACCCTACTACCAGGCGCACGAGCGCGGCGTGAAACTGATCGGCGCGACCGCGCACTTTGTCACCGGCGATCTGGATGAAGGTCCGATCATCGAGCAGGATGTCGAACGCGTCGACCATGCGATGGGCCCGGATACCCTGACCTCGATCGGGCGCGATGTGGAATGTGTAGTACTGGCGCGCGCGGTGAAGTGCTTTGTTGAGCACCGCATTCTGCTGAACGGACACAAGACCGTCGTATTCAAGTAGGCGACGCCGTCGGGTGCGTTGCGATGCGCCCGTGCCGCCGATTGCAGCAACTTACGCGAGGACGCGTTGCAGCCAGGCGCCGATGTCCTCTATCTCTTCTTCGCAGACCGAGTGCGGCATCATGTACTCGTGCCACTCTACCTTGTAGTCCAGCGCCAGCAGCATGTCGCGCGATTTTTCCGCGCGGTCGATCGGAATCACCGGATCCATGCGCCCATGGGCGAGGAAGATGGGCGTGTCGTGATTGGTGCTGTGGCGCTCGTCGGCGACGGTTGCGTGCAGAGGCAGATAACCGGACAGGCACAGCAGGCCAGCCAGCTTTTCCGGATGGCGCAGCCCGGTCTGCAGCGTCATCGCACAGCCCTGCGAAAAGCCGGCCAAGATGATGCGGTTGGCCGGGATGCCGCGCGCCTTTTCCTGCGTGATCAGGTGCTCGACCATCGTCTGCGATTTGCGCAGGCCTTTCTCGTCCTCGCGCTGCGCAATATCTACACCCAGGATGTCATACCAGGCACGCATCACATAGCCGTTGTTGATCGTCACCGGCATCGTCGGCGCATGCGGGAACACGAAACGGATTGCCGGACAGCCGCTCAGGTCGAGTTCACGCACGATGGGCACGAAGTCGCTGCCGTCGGCGCCGAGACCATGCAGCCAGATGACGGAGACGGTCGGATTCGGCGCGGTGTCGATCTGGATGGTTTCCAGGACCGGATGGCTCATGAGTTTTGGCCTTTCGGGGTTATTTCTGACGGATCGCGGACTTCGGGCGGAACGCCTTGCACACCGCTTCGTCGGTTTCGATATAGGGGCCGCCGATCAGGTCGATGCAATACGGCACGGCGGCGAAAATACCGGCAACAACTTGCTTGCCGTCGGCATCCTTCAAACCTTCCAGCGTTTCCTTGATCGACTTCGGCTGGCCCGGCAGGTTCATGATCAGCGCTGCATGGTCCGCGGTTTCGCGGATTACCGCGACCTGGCGCGACAGGATCGCGGTCGGCACGAATTTCAGGCTGATCTGGCGCATCTGCTCGCCAAAGCCCGGCATCTCCTTGGTGCTGACAGCCAGCGTTGCTTCCGGCGTCACATCGCGGCGCGCCGGACCGGTGCCGCCGGTAGTCAGCACCAGGTCGCAGCCGACGACATCGACCAGCTCAACCAGGGTTTTTTCGATTTCCGCGCGTTCATCGGGTATCAATCGGGTTTCCATTTTCCAGGGACTGGTCAGTGCGGCCGTGAACCAGCCGCGCAGTGCCGGAATGCCCTGGTCTTCGTATACGCCGCCGGCGGCGCGGTCGGAGATCGACACCAGGCCGATCAACAGTTCGTCCGGATTACTCGTCTTCGGCATTGTCGTCTTGATCAGGGTCGGGGGAAGTGGCGGTCGGCGCCTGCAACTGTTTCAGGATCTGGAAAATCTCGCGGTAGGCCTTGGGCGGCTTGTTCTCCGCCTGCTCCTTGCGGGCATTGCGGATCAGTACGCGCAAATGCTGCACGTCGACCTCCGGGTGCTGCTGCTTCAGATCCGTCAACGCCTTGTCATCGGCCAGCAGTTTTTCGCGGCGGCGCTCCAGCGCATGCATGGCGGCGGTTTCCGCCTTCGATGCGCCTTTCCAGCTGTCCAGCACCTTCTGGATCGCGGCGATTTCGTCTTCTTCGAGCGTGCGCATCTTCTTGCCGACATACTGCATCTGCCGGCGCCGGCCTTCGTGATCCTTGATTTTCTGACATTCGAGAATGGCATCGCGCACGTCTTCCGGCATCGGCACCCGCATCACGCGGTCCTTGGGTTGCGAAACCAGCTCTTCGCCGAGGTCCTGGAGCGCAGTCATTTCGCGCTTCAGCTGGGATTTGGAAGGACGGTCGTACTGCTGTTCAAACTCGCTCGACTTGAAGCCGACCGCGCCTCTGTTGGGATTTACCATGATTGAAAATAAGGTGGCGCAAAGCCATTGTGTCAACGACTGCTATGATAACCGTTTTAAATCGACATCCAAAAACAAGCCCATGAGCAATTCCGTATTTACCTACAGCCAGGACCAACTGAAGCAGCTTGCGCAGGACGTCTTGCGTTTCGCCAAGGAAAAGGGCGCGTCGGATGCGGCGGTCGAAATCAGCGAAGGCAACGGACTATCGGTATCGGTGCGCAAAGGCAAGATAGAAACGATAGAACAGAACAAGGACAAAGGTCTCGGCGTGACCGTGTACCTGGGCGAGGAGCGCCATGTCCGGCGCGGCAATGCCAGCACCTCCGATTTTTCGCAGACATCGCTGCGCGACACGGTCGATGCGGCGTACAACATCGCGCGTTTTACTGCGGAAGACGACTGCGCCGGCCTGCCCGATCCTGATACGCTGGAAATGGAACCGCGCGACCTGCAGCTTTATTACCCGTGGCTGCTGTCCACCGAGGAGGCGGTCGAGATCGCCAAGCGTTGCGAAGGGGCTGCATTCGCGGTCGACAAGCGCATCACGAACAGCGAAGGTGCGAGCGTGTATGCGCAGCAGTCGCATTTCATCGCCGCCAACTCGCGCGGATTCATGGGCGGCTACCCCTATTCGCGCCACACGATTGCGGTGGCGCCGATTGCCGGCAAAGGCGGCAATATGCAGCGCGACGACTGGTATTCATCGATGCGCGATCCCAAGCGTCTGGCCCGACCTGAAGATATCGGGCGCTATGCGGCCGAACGCGCGCTTGCACGCCTGAACGCGCGCAAGCTCGACACGCGCAAATGTCCGGTGCTGTTCGAGGCGCCGCTGGCGGCCGGCTTGCTCGGTTCCTTCGTGCAGGCGATTTCCGGCGGCGCCCTCTATCGCAAATCGTCTTTTCTGCTCGACTCGCTCGGCAAGCAGGTGTTCGCACCGCATATCCAGGTGGTAGAGGATCCTCATATCATCGGCGCGGTCGGTTCCTCGCCTTTCGACGAGGAAGGGGGCAAGACACAGCGCCGCGACGTGGTGAAAGACGGCGTGGTCCAGGGATATTTCCTGTCGACGTATTCGGCGCGCAAGCTGGGCATGAAAACCACAGGCAATTCCGGCGGATCGCACAATCTGTCGCTGGTATCCTTGCTGACGGCGCCCGACGACGACTTCAAGGCGATGCTCAAGAAGCTTGACACCGGCTTGCTGGTCACCGAACTGATGGGGCAGGGTGTGAATTACGTCACGGGCGATTATTCGCGCGGTGCTTCCGGTTATTGGGTGGAGAACGGAGTGATCCAATACCCGGTGGAAGAAATCACGATTGCCGGCAACATGAAGGACATGTTCCAGCAGATCGTCGCGGTCGGCACCGATACGGTAGTGCGCGGCACCAAGGTGACTGGTTCGATGCTGATCGAAAGCATGACCGTCGCCGGAAACTGACTCGCTCCCGCAAGTCCTGCGAACTCCTCTTTACGTGTTTCTCCGCACTGCCGGTGCGGAGAAACATCGTCAGTCCACCCCGTCTCCAATCGACGAAGTTTCGACCGCTTCCTGCCGCGATAGCCCGTGGCACAAATGCATCCGCCGGCAGTCGGCGACACATGCTGCGGTCATGGAAAAATCCTACGTGCTACTACCTAAGTACTGACACGAGTCGACGTGTTTTGTGTTGCTGCTCGCATAGCAGCCCCCCTAGAATTTGCTTGCCCGATAACTCGATCATTCACTGTGTTACGAGGCGCGTCCTCACCAATTCAATGTTTCATTAACAGGAGACTAAATGGAACGTCGTTCATTTATCAAGAAGGCGGCTGTCGGCGCCGCCGCTGGCGCGGTTGCTGCACCTGCGCTCGCACAGTCGCTGCCCACTATCAACTGGCGTCTGGCATCGAGCTTTCCGAAGTCGCTGGACACAATCTACGGCGCTGCGGAAACTTTTTCCAAGCGCGTCTCGCAATTGACCAGCGGTAAATTCAATATCCGCGTGTTCGCTGGCGGCGAGATCGTCCCGGCGCTGCAGGTGATGGATGCTGTCCAGGCCGGCACTGTCGAGATGGGCCACACTGCCCCCTACTATTACTTCGGCAAGGATCCGACGTTCGCATTCGACTGCGCTGTGCCTTTCGGCCTCAACTCCCGTCAGCAGACCGCATGGTGGGACCAGGGCGGCGGCAAGGCGCTGACCCGCGAGTTCTACAAGGATTACGGCATCATCAACTTCATGGGCGGCAACACCGGCACCCAGATGGGCGGCTGGTTCCGCAAGGAAGTCAAGACGGTGCAGGACCTCAACGGTCTGAAGATGCGCATCGGTGGATTCGCCGGCCGCGTGATGCAGCGCCTCGGTCTGGTGCCGCAACAGATCGCCGGCGGCGACATCTACCCGTCGCTCGAAAAAGGCACGATCGATGCCGCCGAATGGATCGGCCCCTATGATGACGAGAAGCTTGGTTTCAACAAGGTGGCTCCGTACTACTACACCCCGGGCTGGTGGGAAGCCGGTCTGCAAGTGTCCTTCTATGTCGGCATCAAGGAGTGGGAAAAGCTGCCGAAGGAATACCAGGCTGCGCTTGAAGTTGCCACTTACGAGGCGCATGTAACGATGCAGGCCCAATACGATGCCAGGAATCCGGCAGCCTTGGCACGCCTGCTCAAGGCCGGCGTCAAACTGCGTCCGTTCTCCAGGGAAATCATGGAAGCGTGCTACAAGGCCAGCAACGAAGTGATGGAAGAGGAAGCTTCCAAGAACGCCCACTTCAAGAAGATCTACGAGCCGTGGAAGCGATTCCGCCAGGATCAGAACCAGTGGTTCTCGGTAGCGGAAGTGCCATTGCAAAACTTCATGGTCTCTCGTCGGTAAATGTTGTCGAAGGCGTATTGATGGATTTGACCCGCGGCGTGCAAGCGCTGCGGGTTTTTTCTTTGAATGGTGCTCATCTTGCGATTCAACAGAAGACATCGTGGAATGTTGTTCCTTTTTGAACCAGTGGTTCCGGGTGTCCGGGAATTGCGAAGTCTTCGCATTGCTTGTCTTGAATTGTTTTCAGCTGTTTGATCGGCAATACGGAAGCCCGCTTGCCGATGGCTGACAGTTCCCCGGGGGCAATGGTGTTTGTCTGCACCAGATTTTTTCAAATCAGACAAATTATTTTCACGTCCGTGTTTTTACGGGCACACCGCGTTGCGGTGCAACATAACTATGGGTTGCATGCTTGATATTTACCCCTCTACAATCGCCTTCACCACATTGCGTACCGTCGTTCGTTTTCAGGGCGGTACTGGCGCGCTGCGGTCTGATGTGTAATGTGTAAGGGTACTTTTGTTGTTCAATCTCAGGAGGCAAAATGGAACGTCGTTCCTTTATAAAAAAGGCAACTATAGGTGCGTCTGTCGGTGCAATCGCTGCCCCGGCTTTGGCACAATCGCAACCGACGCTGAACTGGCGTCTGGCTTCGAGTTTCCCCAAGTCGCTGGACACAATCTACGGCGCTGCGGAAACTTTTTCCAAGCGCGTGTCCCAATTGACCGGCGGTAAATTCAATATCCGCGTGTTCGCTGGCGGCGAGATCGTCCCGGCGCTGCAGGTGATGGATGCTGTCCAGGCCGGCACTGTCGAGATGGGCCACACTGCCCCCTACTATTACTTCGGCAAGGATCCGACGTTCGCATTCGACTGCGCTGTGCCTTTCGGCCTCAACTCCCGTCAGCAGACCGCATGGTGGGACCAGGGCGGCGGCAAGGCGCTGACCCGCGAGTTCTACAAGGATTACGGCATCATCAACTTCATGGGCGGCAACACCGGCACCCAGATGGGCGGCTGGTTCCGCAAGGAAGTCAAGACGGTGCAGGACCTCAGCGGTCTGAAGATGCGGATCGGTGGATTCGCCGGCCGCGTGATGCAACGCCTCGGCCTGGTGCCGCAACAGATCGCCGGCGGCGACATCTACCCGTCGCTGGAAAAAGGCACGATCGACGCAGCGGAATGGGTCGGACCCTACGATGACGAGAAGCTCGGCTTCTACAAGGTCGCGCCTTATTACTATTCGCCAGGCTGGTGGGAAGCCGGTCCGCAGTTGTCGTTCTATGTCGGCATCAAGGAATGGGAAAAGCTGCCGAAGGAGTACCAGGCAGCGATCGAGGTGGCAACCTATGAAGCGCACGTCATCATGCAGGCCGAATACGATGCCAAGAATCCGGCTGCGCTGGCACGTCTGCTGAAGAACGGCGTCAAGCTGCGCAGCTTCTCAAGGGAAGTCATGCAAGCTTGCTACAAGGCGGCAGAGCAGGTGATGGAAGAGGAAGCCAGCAAGAATGCCAAGTTCAAGAAGATCCACGAACCCTGGAAGCGTTTCCGCCAGGACGAGAACCAGTGGTTCTCGGTGGCCGAGGCGCCGCTGCAGAATTTCATGATCTCTCGCAGATAAGCAGGCTTTTCAGTGAAGAATCAAACCCGCGGCGCGGAAGCGCTGCGGGTTTTTTTGTTGATGCCGGCAGAACTACAGCAGAAACATTGCCGCGGCGACGATCGTCGGCGGAAGCGCGCCGAGCAGCAAGCCGCCGGGGCCGACCGACTCATCATTGAATCCGCGCCGCAGCAGGGAGATACCTGCCGGGTTGGGCGCATTGGCAATTACCGTAAGCCCGCCTCCCGCCACCGCGCCTGCCACCAGCATGTACTTCGCCTGGTCGGATATGCCTTCGATCAGCGAGCCGAGATAGGTGAGCGCGGCATTGTCGGTGATGGCGGTCAATGCCAGTGCTCCGAAAAACAATGCAGTAGGCTCCAGGCGGGACACGATAGGCTGCAGCCACCATTGCTGCATGCCGCCAAGCAGGACGAGACCGGCAAGAAAGAATCCCACCAGCAAGCCTTCCTTCAGTATCAGAGGGCTCTGATAACGATCGTATGCCTGCGTGAATCCGAGGAAGAACAGAAAAAGTCCGATGAAGATCACCGGATGATGTGCGAACAGCACGACGCCGGCAAGAAAGGCGAGGTGGATCAAGCTGACCAGCAGCGGAACTTGCGGGGCGCTGTTCCCGGTTTCCGTTACGTTCGTCCCGGTGACATGCGAGCGCAGCAGATAGGTGATAACGGTGGCGTTGATCAGCACCGCAACGCTGGCCTTCCAGCCGAAGGTCGACGCCATGAATGCCGTATTCCATTGCCAGGTCGAGGCCACCATCAACACCGGCGGTGCAGCATAGGCAGTCAGGGTGCCGCCGATTGATACATTCACGAACAGGACGCCGAGTGCGCCATATTTCAGCCATTCCGGCATGCCTTGACGAAATACCTGAGGCGCCAGTATCAAGGCCGCCAGTGTCATCGCTGCCGGTTCCGTGATGAAAGAGCCGAGCAGGGGAACTGCAGCCAGTCCGAGCCAGACCTGCGTGATTGCGGTAGGAAGCGGCGCCATGCGTGCAATCGCGGTCATGGTTTGTCGCACGATTGCCAGCACCGGGTGCGACGCTGCCACCACCATGATGACGAACACGAACAGGGGCTCGGTGTACTGGCGCGATTCGGCGTATGCAATCGCTTCCTTGCCGCCCGATACAAAGGCCATGGTCATGATCAGGATGAAGGCCCAGAAGCCGAATACCACTTCGATTTCACCCAGCAGGTGGAACAGGCCGTGGTGTTTTGGATAACGATCCGCCAGCCTTTCGAACCACTTGGCGGAAAAAGTGTGTATCAGGGCTGCTACAAACAGGCAGGCAGCAACAATGTGGATGGTTTCCATGCTGTTCTTCAAAATGTTGTCGCAATGCTCATTATGACGTACCTTGCGCAAGCGCCAGCCTCGAGACTGCAGCTTCGGAAATGAAAAAACCCCGCAGGGATCACCATGCGGGGTCGGATGTGCCGGGAAACGGTCGCTATTTCTTGTCCGTATCCGTCGAGAAGTTCAGCTGCGGTGCTGCATCGTCGGACTTCTCGCCATCGATCGAAAAATTCAACTGCGGAGCGTAGTCTTGCTGCATCGACGGGACCTCGATGTGCAATTCCAGCTTTTCTTTCATGTCGGTCTTCTTGCCGATCGAGACTATATTCGGGAATATGATGATCAGCGCGACCATGATGATCTGAATCGCCACGAAGGGTATCGCGCCCCAATAGATGTCGGTTGTTTTCACTTCCTTCGGTGCCACCGAGCGCAGGTAGAACAGCGCGAATCCGAACGGCGGGTGCATGAACGAAGTCTGTATGTTCACACCGAGCAGCACGCCGAACCAGATCAGGTCGATGCCGAGTTTTTCCGCCACCGGGCCGACCAGCGGCACCAGAATGAATGCCAGCTCGAAGAAGTCGAGGAAGAAGGCAAGACCGAAAAACAGGATGTTCACCACGATCAGGAAACCGGTCGTGCCCCCCGGCAGCGATGTCAGCAGATGTTCGACCCACAGGTCGCCGTTGACCGCACGGAAGATCAGACTGAACACGCTCGAGCCGATCAGGATAAACATCACGAAGCAGGACAGGCGGGTGGTGGAATCCATGGCCTGCTTCATCAGTGACAGCGACAGGCGGCGGTTCATCAACGCCAGCACCAGTGCACCGAAAGCTCCCATGCCGCCGCCTTCGGTCGGTGTAGCGATGCCGACGAAGATGGTGCCGAGCACCAGGAAGATCAGGGCCAGCGGCGGGATCAATACGAACACCACTTTCTCCGCCATGCGCGACAGCATACCCAGCTTCAGGTAACGGTTCGCCAGTGCCTGAGCGAACGCCACACCGATGCCTGCGGCCATCGCATAGACAACAGCTTCGTCAGCCGGAGCATTCGGACGCACCGACATGTAGTACCGATCAAAGGCAAACGCGGCGGCAAACGAAATGCCCAGCAGTACCAACAGCGAAATGACGCCGCTGCGGCCATTCGGTTCACGCAAGTTGCGCGCTTCCGGCGGCAATGCGGGCACAGCCGACGGCTTGAAGATCGATACGGAGAGAATCCAGCCAGCATACATCGCCGTCAGCAGCAGGCCGGGTACGAATGCTGCCTTGTACATGTCGCCGACGGAACGTCCGAGCTGGTCGGCCATCACGATCAGCACCAGCGATGGCGGAATGATTTGTGCCAGCGTACCGGAAGCGGCGATGATGCCGGTCGCGATGCGCTTGTCATAGCCGTAGCGCAGCATCACCGGCAGCGAGATCAGGCCCATCGAAATCACCGATGCGGCCACGACACCCGTTGTTGCGGCGAGCAGGGCGCCGACGAATACGACCGCGTAGGCAACGCCGCCCCGGATCGGGCCGAATAATTGGCCTATGGTATCGAGCAGGTCTTCCGCCATGCCCGAGCGCTCCAGGACCAACCCCATGAAGGTGAAGAACGGAATTGCCAGCAGTGTGTCATTGGCCATGATGCCGAAGATGCGGTTCGGCAGCGCCTGCAGCAACTCCGGGCCAAGCAAGCCGAACTCGATGCCGAGGAAACCGAAGAACAGGCCGTTTGCAGCCAGCGAAAACGCGACGGGAAAGCCCGACAGCAGAAACACCACAAGAGCGCCGAACATCACCGGCGCCATGTTATCGATCAGAAATTGCTCCATTGTTTTTTTCTCCGGCGATCAGTTAAGTTTGTTTGCAGCTTTGATCGCCTCGATTTCTTCCTCCGGCGTCGCTCCATGTTTTTCGAACGCACTGGCGTCGATCTTGCCTTGCAGGTACGCGATCCGCTTGATCAGTTCGGAGATGCCCTGCAGCGTCAGCAGGAAAAATCCGGCCGGGATCAGAATCTTCGCCGGCCAGACGATGAGGCCGCCGGCATTGCTGGACATTTCCTGGCCCTCGATCGATATCAGCGTGTACGGCACGGAGAAATACAGGATGATGATCGCCATCGGCAACAGGAAGAACAGGAAGCCGACTACGTCGATCCAGGCTTGCGTGCGTTTGGACAGGTGGCTGGCAATCACGTCGATGCGGACATGTTCATTGCGGCGCAAGGTGTAAGAGGTCGCGAGCAGGAAGATCGCGGAGAAAAGGTACCACTGGATTTCAAGCCATGCGTTGGAACTGGTGTTGAACGCATAGCGCACCACCGCATTGCCGGTGCAGATGAGTACGGCGAGTAGAAGAGCCCAGCTGATGCTGTTCCCTATCTTTTCATTGATCGTGTCAATGAGTCTCGATATCGAGAGCAAGAAAGACATGGTTTGTCTCCATTAATTAAAAAAATCATTGAAGCGGACCGCGTGTTTTTTATGTGCGGACTGCGTACCGGACAGTGGGTGTCTTATGGTTCGGGGGAGTATATGACATTTCAACTTGCAAACGAACACCCGGACATAACCGTCAGTATTCTTTTCATGCTGCGATGCAAAAGCTGCGGATTTTTTTCATGTTTCCGCACTTTTCAAGTGGTAGTGCTTACGTGGTAGTACGCATGCGGTTGAGGCGGGGCGCGATGCGCGGAAGGGTCTGATGGTGGGAATGCGATGCGAAGGAATCGACGCAATGCATGGGATGCAGAATACGCCGTTTCCGGATTTCTTGCAGAGGAAGAACAGAAAATGGGGCTGGTCTGCTGCCGGACACCCGCGAGAGCGACAGTCCGGCAGAGTGCGGGACGATTTGACGTCAGCCGAGTTGCTTGCGAATGTAGTCGATTGCCGCACGCACCTGTGCAGGCGCGGTGCCGCCGATGTGGTTGCGTGATGCGACCGAACCTTCCAGCGTCAATACCTGGAACACGTCGTCGTCGATCAAGGGCGAGAACGCGCGCATTTCATCCAGCGTCAGGTCGGTGAGGTCGCACCCGCGCTGTTCGCAGGCACGCACTGCATGCGCGACCGCTTCGTGCGCATCGCGGAACGGCAAGCCCTTCTTGACGAGATAGTCCGCCAGATCGGTCGCAGTTGCGTAACCCTGCAATGCAGCGGCACGCATGGCTTCCGGCTTGACCGTGATGCCGCGCGCCATGTCCGCAAAGATGCGCAGCGTGTCGGTGACGGTATCGACGGTGTCGAACAGCGGTTCCTTATCTTCCTGGTTGTCCTTGTTGTAAGCGAGCGGCTGGCCCTTCATCAGCGTCAGCAGTCCGATCAGATGTCCATTCACCCGGCCGGTCTTGCCGCGAGCAAGTTCTGGAACGTCGGGGTTTTTCTTCTGCGGCATGATCGATGAACCCGTGCAGAAACGATCCGCGATATCGATGAAGCCGACACGCGGGCTCATCCAGATCACCAGTTCTTCCGACATGCGCGAAATGTGCGTCATCACCAGTGCGGATGCAGCGCAGAATTCGATTGCAAAGTCGCGGTCGGAGACAGCGTCGAGCGAATTGCGGCAGACGTCGTCGAAGCCCAGCGTTTTCGCCACCCGTTCGCGGTCGATCGGGAAGGTTGTGCCGGCCAGCGCAGCGGCGCCGAGCGGCAGCCGGTTGACGCGCTTGCGGCAATCGGCCATGCGTTCCGCGTCGCGCCCGAACATCTCGACGTAGGCGAGCATGTGGTGGCCGAACGTGATCGGTTGCGCGACCTGCATGTGCGTGAATCCGGGCAGGATGACATCGGCATGCTGTTCCGCCAGGTCCAGCAGCGCAATGCGCAAGTCGCGCAGCAGTCCGCCGATGTCGTCAATCGCGGCGCGCATGTAGAGGCGAATATCGGTTGCCACCTGATCGTTGCGCGAGCGCCCGGTATGCAGGCGTTTTCCGGCATCGCCGACCAGTTCGGTCAGGCGCTTCTCGATATTCAGATGAACGTCTTCCAGGTCGAGCAGCCATTCGAACTTGCCGGCGGCGATTTCGGACTGGATCTGCGCCATGCCGCGCTGGATGTCGGCATGATCTTGGGCGCTGATGATGCCTTGGTGCGCGAGCATTTCGGCGTGCGCCAGCGAGCCCTGGATGTCGGCATCGGCCATGCGCTTGTCGAAGAATACGGAGGCGGTGTAACGTTTGACCAGGTCGGAGACCGGTTCGGAAAAGCGCGCCGACCAGGCCTCGCTTTTTTTGGAGAGTTGTGCTGTCATAATTGGATTCCGGTGAATATGTGATTATAGAACAAGCCTTGGAACCGATGCCGCTATCTACCGCCCTTGCCGAAACCGTTCGGCCGGCCAGTATTGTCATTCCGGACTGCTGCAATATCGGCGTGGTATTCCGCGCGCTTCTCGGCGTCAACGTCGCGGTGCTGACGGCGACGCTGCTCCATTCAGTCGACTGGACGCTCGGCGTGCTGCAATTCGTCGAGGCTTCGATGGTGGTCGAACTGGCATGCCTGTGGTCGCTGCTGGCCTTGTGCATCCTGCGCCGTACCTTGCTGCGTTTCGACTCCCCTGTGTTCGGGATGGTTTGGATGCAGCGGGCCGCCTGCGCTGCATTGCCGGCGGCGGTGACCGGTGTTGTTGTCTATCTGTTCAGTACCGTCGATTGGCTGATGAGCAGTTTTGCGCACCTGACGGTTGTGAAAGCCATGTTTGCCGCTGCACTGTTCGGCGGACTGTTCCAGCATTATTTCGAGTTGCGCACACGCGCCTACTCGCCGGTACTGGTGGAGGCTAGGTTGCAGGCATTGCAGGCCCGGATCAGGCCGCATTTCCTGTTCAATAGCCTGAACGCGGTATTGTCGCTGATTCGCAGCGAACCGCGGCGCGCCGAAACGACGCTGGAGGATCTGGCAGACCTGTTTCGCGTGCTGATGAGCGATCCACGCAACATGAGTTCCCTGGAGAAGGAGTTGCGGCTGTGCGAGCAGTATCTGTCGATCGAAAAAATCCGCCTCGGCGAGCGCTTGCAGGTGGAATGGGATATCGAGCACATTGCCGAAGATGTGTTGCGCAAGGCGCAGATTCCGGTGTTGCTGCTACAGCCGCTGCTGGAAAACGCGGTGCATTACGGTGTGGAACCGGCCGCCGGCCCGGCGCTGGTGCAAGTGCACATCGGACGTTCCCTCGATCGCATAGAAATCGTCGTGGTGAATCCTTATCACGGCCAGACCCCGGTTGCGGGCAACCAGATGGCGCTCGATAACATCCGCGAACGTCTTGCGCTGCTGTACGACGTGGAGGCGCAGTTGACCACCACGATTGCACGCGGATTTTTTGAGGTCAAATTGCGTTTCCCCTACGTGAAGGGGACGGCATGAAACCGCGGCTGTTCATTGTCGATGACGAGGCGCCGGCACGCAGCCGGCTGAAAACCCTGTTGTCGGACATTGCCGCGGACTGCCCGCACGAACTGGCAGGCGAAGCAGGCGGTGCGCAACAGGCGCTTGACGGAATAGCGGCCTGCAGACCGGATATCGTGCTGCTCGATGTACAGATGCCCAGCATGAACGGCATCGAACTGGCACGGCAGCTTGCAAGGATCCAGACACCACCGCCGGCAGTCATCTTTGTCACTGCCTATGACGAATATGCGCTGAAGGCTTTCGAAGTGCATGCGCTCGACTACCTGCTCAAGCCCGTGCGCGCTTCGAGGCTTGCCGAGGCGATCCGCCGTGCCAATGCGATAAGCGCACCAGCGCGAGTCGAAGGAATCGATCGTGCCGCAACCGGATTGCCGTCGCCGCGTCAGAATTTTTCGGTTCAGGAACGCGGCCGTCTGCTGCTGGTTCCGGTCGTCGATGTCATCTACCTGAAGGCCGAGCTGAAATATGTGACCTTGCGGACTGCAACGCACGAATATCTGATCGAAGAATCGTTGACGTCGATCGAGGAAGAATTGGCGGCAACGTTTGTGCGCGTGCACCGCAACGCCCTGGTTGCGCGCAACGCCATTGCCGGGGTCGAGCGCGGCTCGCACGCGATCGAAGGAGAATCGGAGCACGACAAGGCGCAGGATGCGTGGCAGGTTCTCCTGCGCGGCGTCGACGAGCGTTTGCCGATTTCGCGCAGGCAATGGCAGGTGGTGAAGGCGTTGGTGCGCTGACGCTGCCCGTAAAGCGGAGAACTTCCGCTTTACGTTCGTTCAACCGGTATTGCGCAGACCGGCGGCGATCCCGTTGATCGACAGGTGAATGCCGCGCCGTACGCGCTCGTCGAGCTTGCGTCCCTCGCCGGTTGCCGCACGATGGCGCTTGATCAGCTCGACCTGAAGATGGTTGAGTGGATCGAGGTAGGCAAAACGGTTCTTGATCGAACGGGCGAGCAAGGGGTTCTTCGCCAGACGTTCCTTCGCGCCGGTGATCGCAGCCAGGCAGGACGTAGTACGTCCATGTTCGTCCGCGATGCGTTTGAAGATGCTGTTGCGCAGCTTCCTGTCGGCGACCAGCCCGGCGTAGCGCGATGCCACTGCAAGGTCGGTTTTCGACAGCACCATGTCCATGTTGGAGAGCAGGGTGGCAAAGAATGGCCATTCCTTGAACATTGCCTTCAGCAATGCTGTTCGTTTCTTCTGTTCCGCGGCATCCGCATCGTCATGCAGCCATGACGACACAGCGCTGCCGAAGCCATACCAGCCCGGCAACAGCAGCCGGCATTGCCCCCATGAGAATCCCCACGGGATGGCGCGCAAATCCTCGATGCGGCGCGTCGACTTGCGCGATGCGGGGCGTGAACCGATGTTGAGTTCCGCGATCTCAGCAATCGGGGTGGCGGAAAAGAAGTAGTCGGTGAAACCCGGCGTCTCATACACGAGGTTGCGGTAGGCGCGATAGGCGCGCTCCGACAATTCTTCCATCACATTTTCGAAGACAGTCAGCTTTTTTGCGCGGCGGCCTTCGGCAGCGTGCGGCATCAGGCTGGCTTCGAGCGTCGCAGCAACCAGCAACTCCAGGTTGCGCCGGCCGATCTCCGGATTCGAGAATTTCGAGGCGATGATTTCGCCTTGTTCGGTTAGGCGAATCTGCCCGTTTACGGTTCCGGCCGGTTGCGCCAGGATGGCATCATAGCTGGGACCGCCACCTCGACCGACTGTGCCGCCACGGCCATGGAACAGGCGCAGCGTCACGCCCATGCGCTCGAACAGGCCGACCAGTCGCGTTTCCGCCTTGTAGAGCTCCCAGTTCGATGTCAGGAAACCGCCGTCCTTGTTGGAGTCGGAATATCCCAGCATCACTTCCTGCAGGTCGCCCTGTCTTGCGATCAGATGCCGGACCCTCGGCACCGACATGAAGCCTTCCATGATCGAGGCTGCGCATCGCAGGTCGGGTATGGTTTCGAACAGTGGGATGACCATCAATTCCATCCGCGCCTGCGCGACCTTGCTCTCATCCTCGTCCCATTCGGCATGCAGCAGTCCGGTTTCTTTCTGCAGAAGCAGCACTTCCAACAAGTCGGACACGGACTCGGTATGCGAGATGATGTAGTTGCGGATCGCGCGGTCGCCGTAGCGCTGGCGAATGTCGCGCGCCATGTGCAGGATCGCCAGTTCGGAAGCCGTTTCGACTGAGTAGGTGAGGTACGGAGAAAACAGCAGGCGCGGCTTGCCCAGTTCTTCCAGCAGGATATCGATCTTTTCCTGTTCGGCCAGCGCGGCATAGTCCGGCACGACCTTCGAACGCGAGAACAATTCCGCCACCACGCGTTCGTGCACATCCGAACTCTGGCGCATGTCCAGCGTGGCAAGATGGAAACCGAAAATTTCCGATGCGCGCCTGAGTGCTGCCAGGCGTGGCTTGACCAGCGCCGAACCATGGTGCATTTCCAGCGATGCAGCCATGATCTGCAGGTCACGCGTGAATTCCTCTGCGCTTGCATACGGCGCCGCGCGACCGACTTCCTGGCGCAGCACATGTGCCGCGCCCAGGGTGCGTGCCGTCGCTGCAAGCCGCGCATACAGTCCGATCAATGCACGCCGATAGGGCTCGTCTGCACGGTGATCGGACTGATCCGGCGATGCGTCCGCGAGCGCTTGAAGTTCGGGGCTGACACCGACGAGAAGGGTGGAAATCGACAGTTCCGCCCCGAGCGCATGGACTTCGTCCAGGTAGAAGTCGAAGATCGTGGTCGACTGCCGTATCAGTGCGTGCTGCATGGTGTCGGCGTTGACATTCGGATTGCCGTCGCGGTCGCCGCCGATCCAGCTTCCCATCTGGACGAAAGGAGGCAAGGTCTTGTCGGTTGCGAGACGCTGTGGAAATTGCGCAGCGATTTCAGTTTCGATGTCGTCGTACAGTCCGGGCAGTTCGTGCAGGAAGGTGATGCGGTAGTACGACAAGGCATTTTCGATCTCGTCGGCGACCGTGAGTTTGGTGTATCGCAGCATGCGCGTTTGCCACAGCGTCGCCACGCAGGCATGCAGCAACTGCGTGTTGTGCGCGAGCTCCTTCGGCGTGAGCGGATTGTCGCGTTCCGCCAGCAAGCGGGCGATCTGGCGTTCCGCGTCAAGAATGCTCTTGCGCTGCACTTCGGTCGGATGCGCGGTCAGCACCGGCGAGATCAATGCCTTCCCGAAAAAGCCGCGTACCGAGGCGCCGGATACGCCGGCGTCGTCGAGCCTGGATAGCGCATACCCGATGCTGCCCTGCTGCGGTGCGGATCCTGCCAACTGATGCGCGCGGCGACGGCGGTTGTGGTGCTGGTCTTCAGCGATATTGGCGAGATGGGAAAAGTACGAGAACGCGCGCACCACGGAAATGGTCTGGTCGCGCGTCAGCTTTTTCAGCAGCTCGTTGAGTTCGGCCCCGGATTGCGCATCGGATTCGCGCCGGAACCGCACCGCCGTCTGGCGGATGGTTTCGACAACGTGAAAGACTGTGTCGCCCTCTTGTTCGCGCAGCACATTGCCGAGCAGGCGGCCGAGGAGACGGATATCTTCTTTGAGAGGAGCGTCTTTGTCTGTGGCCGGTCTGCCTGGGCTCGACGGAATATTCGGAAGTTTTGCCATGGTGAATGGTTTTATCGGGAAAACGGTAGCGGCTTTGAGCGTGGTTCGCGAGGGGGCACATGGTAGAATTCGCGCAATGATGCCGTTGGCATCCGTCCGGATTGAAAGAGCACCTCGTGAAAGTATCCCCGCCCTCCAGATTGGTCATTGCATCGCGCGAAAGTCGCCTGGCAATATGGCAGGCAGAAAATGTGCGCGCAAGACTCGGCGAATTATATCCGCAGTGCAGTGTCGAGATTCTCGGAATGACAACAAAGGGCGACCAGATTCTCGACAGGGCATTGTCGAAGGTCGGTGGCAAGGGATTGTTTGTCAAGGAGCTTGAAGTGGCGATGGCGGAGGGGCGCGCGGATCTGGCAGTCCATTCGATGAAAGACGTGCCAATGGAACTTCCGGAAGGTTTTGCGCTTGCCGCGATACTGGAACGTGAGGACCCACGTGATGCATTCGTGTCGAACGATTACGCATCGCTCGACGAGCTTCCGGACGGTGCAGTGATCGGCACCAGCAGCCTGCGCCGCCAGGCATTGATTGCCGCCCGCTATCCCAGGCTGGTGATCCGTCCCTTGCGCGGCAATCTCGACACCCGCCTCGGTAAACTCGACCGTGGCGATTTTGCTGCCATCATCCTCGCCGTTGCGGGATTGAAACGTCTCGGCATGCAGCAGCGCATCCGTACGCTGATCGAGCCGGAACAAAGTCTGCCGGCGCCAGGCCAGGGAGCGATGGGAATCGAAATCCCGGGCGGACGCGGTGATCTGCTGCAATTGCTCGCGCCGCTCAACCATGAACCGACTGCACAGGCAGTCCATGCAGAACGCACCGTGTCGCGCATCTTTGGCGGCAGTTGCCAGATTCCTCTGGCCGCCTTCGCGACGACAGACGGCGATGCGATGCGCTTGCGCGCGATGGTCGCGACGCCCGATGGCAAACGCATTGCCGCTGCCGATGCCGGCGGTGCCGCAAACCTTCCGCAGGATCTGGGGCGGCGAGTTGCCGATGCCCTGCAGGCACAAGGCGCGGAAGACATCCTGGCCGCTTGCCGGGCGATGGATACGGATTGACGAACTTCCTGACGACGGCGGCGACTGTTGTCTCGCCGCTGCACGGAGACGGCGGGCGCCGAAGCTTATGACTACGACAGACACAAGCCGGCGACCTGTAGTCATCACCCGCCCGCTGGCGCAGGCCGAGCCGCTCGCGTCGCGTATCGCCGCCTGCGGACGCGAAGCAGTCGTTTTTCCTCTCCTGGAAATCCAGCCGTTGCCCGATCAGGACGCATTGCGTCGCGCGCTGGAGGGGATGGAACAGTATGCAATGGTCGCCTTTGTCAGTCCCAATGCGATCGACGCGGTGTTCGCCATCCGCCGGCAATGGCCGGCGCATGTCGCCATCGCGGTGATGGGTAAGGGTAGCAGGGCGGCGCTGGTGCGGCATGGACTGACGGACGCGAACGCTCGCATCTGCATGCCTGTCGATCCACAGCGAACCGATTCCCAGACCTTGCTCGAAGCGCTCGATCTCGAAGCGTTGCGCGGCAAGCGCGTGCTGATCGTGCGCGGCGAGAGCGGGCGCGAGCTGCTGGCCGACGCATTGCGCGGTGCCGGCGTGAATGTCGAACAGATTGCCGCCTATCGTCGCGCGGCGCCTGTACTGAACTCCCGCATGCAGTTGCAATTGCGGCAATTGCTGGATCAGTGCGCGGACTGGGTGATCACCAGTTCCGAGGCCCTGCGCATCCTTGTCGGCATGGTGCGTGAAGTCGCCGGCGACGATGGAGTGGTGAAAATGCAACAGCAGCGCCTCGTTGTGCCGCATGTCCGGATTGAAGAAACCGCGCGCGGGCTTGGATTTGCGAATATCATGCGAACCGCGTCCGGCGACGACCAGCTAGTAGCCGCGTTACAATTTCAAGCATGAACGAATTGCCAACTTCTACCGAACCCATTCAGTCCGCCCAGCAGACTTCGTCGCCGCAGGCCGATGCCGCAGGCGCTTCATCTTCTTTTCAAAATGACAAGGTAGCCGGAACGCGTGGCGTACACATTGCCATTTACGCCGCGCTCGTGGTGCTGGCTTTGCTGATCGGCGCACAATGGTGGTTTTCCCAGCGCGAGTTCAGGGACCTGCGTGAAGACATGGCGCAGAGGCTCAAGTCCGAGGAATCGCTGACTGCCGAAACCAAGGTGCTGGTGCGGTCGATGCAGGAGGATGTGAAGGAGCTGCAAGCCAAGGTCAATGTCCTGGAGGGCAAGCAGACCGAAGCGCAGAGCCAGCAGCTCGCGCTAGAGCAGCTTTACCAGGAGCTGTCGCGAAATCGCGACGACTGGGCGCTGGCGGAAATCGAACAGGTCTTGTCGACAGCCAGCCAGCAACTGCAACTCGCCGGTAACGTGCAAGGCGCGATCATCGCCCTGCAGAATGCGGAAAGCCGTCTGTCGCGCTCCGACAAGCCACAGTTCATCGTGATCCGGCGCGCCATTGCGAACGACCTGGAACGACTCAAGACGCTGCCGGTCGTCGACCTGACGGGTATTGCCTTGCGCCTCGACAGCATCATCACGCAGGTCGACAGTCTGCCGCTGCTGTCCGACGAAAAGCCGGTGTTGCCGGTGATACCACCGAAGACCTCGCGCCGTGCCGTGAAGGAGGCGACCCAGCCCAAGTCGGCGCAGGCGGACAAGCCATCAGAGGCGTCCGACTGGCTCGCCGACCTGGAAAACAAATGGGACAGCTGGACCAGCGAAATGTGGGGTGAGATCCGGCAACTGATCCGGGTGCGCAATGTCGACACCCCGGATGCGCTGTTGTTGTCGCCGACGCAGGCCTACTATGTTCGCGAAAACCTGAAGCTGCGGCTTCTCAATGCACGGCTTGCGCTGCTCGCCCGTAACGAGACCGCCTTCAGCAGCGATCTGAATGCGGCACAGGACGCGATCACGAGGTACTTCGATACGCGCGCCAGGCAGACGCAAACGACGCAGGCATTGCTCAGGCAGGTACAGGCAAGCAACCTGTCGATCGACATGCCGACGCTGGCGGAAAGCCTGAACGCCGTGCGTAACTACAAGGCGAAGCCATAAGACTTCCACCATGCGCATTTTCCTGTCGCTCGTCATTCTTTTTGCCGCCGCCATCGGTATTGCGGTAGGCGCCCGTTTCAATGTGGGCAATGTCGTTTTTTTCTATCCGCCGTACCGGATCGACATGTCGCTCAACCTGTTCCTGCTGCTGGCAGCGCTGCTGTTTTTTGCGCTGTACCTTGTTCTGCGTGCCATCCGCACGACCCAGCAACTGCCCGGGCGCGTTGCCGCCTACCGCAGGGACAAGCGCGAGCGTGAAGGCAACCGCGCACTGCGCGACGCTCTCAAGGCCTTGTTTGAAGGACGCTTCGGCCATGCCGAAAAGGCGGCATCGAGGGCGGCGGCGAGTGCGGACAACCGCGGCCTGTCGACGCTGATCGCTGCGCGCGCCGCGCACCGCATGGGACAGCCGGAGCGCAGGGACGCGTGGCTGGCGAAGGCACAGGGCGAGCAGGCGCTCAAGACGGCACGCCTGATGACCACGATCGAATTGTCGAACGACGGTCATGAGCCGGAGAGCGCGCTCGAAGCGGTGCGCGAACTCAACTCCAGCGGCACGCGGCACATCCATGCATTGCGCCTTGCCCTCAAGGCCAATCAACGTGCGAAGGACTGGCCGGAAGTATTGCGGCTGGTGCGTCTGCTGGACAAGCGCAACGCGCTGCATCCTGCAGTGTCGCGCCGGCTGCGTGACCTAGCCTACGAAGATCTGATTTCGAACCAGACGCATGACGCGGAATCGATTCGTCGCATGTGGGCCAGCGTCCCGGCAGAAGACAGAATCCAGCCGTTCGTCGCGCTGCGTGCGGCCAGGGCCTTCAATGCGAAGGGATTGCACGATGAAGCACGCAGCGTAGTGGAAGAGGCGCTGAAGAAGGAATGGGACGACCGGTTGGTGCGCATATACGGCAATTCCGCCGGCGCTGAAGGATCGGCTGCGCTGCTGGCGCAGATTGAACGTTGCGAGGAATGGATGCAGGGGCGCCCGGCAGATGCAGAGCTGGCGCTTACGCTTGGCGCGCTTTGTTTGCGGCAGAAACTCTGGGGCAAGGCGCAGCGTCACCTGGAGCAGGCGTTGTCCGAAACGAGCGAAGCCGATACCGTGCGCGAAGCGCATCTCAAGCTAGCGCAGTTGCATGAAGCCCTGAGCCAGCCCGACCAGGCTGCAGCGCATTATCGCCAGTGTGCCCTGGCCACAATGCTCTAATCTCGAACGCGCATCCGGACACTCCTCTGTTGCGATGCACAAATGCCGTTTGAAAGCCGTTATAATCCTGCAATTACCGAATTTCCTTCCTTTTGAGAGAGCATCATGAGTCTGAGTAACGTTCCCGCCGGGCGCAATCTGCCGGATGATTTCAATGTCATCATCGAAATCCCGATGAATGCGGATCCGATCAAGTATGAAGTCGACAAGGAAACCGGAGCGATTTTTGTCGACCGTTTCATGGGAACGGCAATGCACTATCCGTGCAATTACGGCTACATCCCGCAAACCATTTCCGACGATGGCGATCCGGTTGATGTGCTGGTGGTTACCCCGTTCCCGCTGATCCCCGGTGTTGTCGTGCGTTGCCGTCCGATCGGTGTGCTGAAGATGAAAGATGAAGCCGGCGGTGATGCCAAGCTGCTCGCGGTTCCGGTCGACAAGGTGCTGCCGATCTACACTCACTGGCAAAAGCCGGAAGACATGAATGAACTGCGCCTGCAGCAGATCCAGCACTTCTTCGAACACTACAAGGATCTGGAAAAGGGCAAGTGGGTGAAGATCGACGGCTGGTACGGCCCGGACGAAGCCAGGAAGGAAATTCTTTCCGGCGTCGCGGCCTACAATGAGGCGCACAGCAAGTAAGGCACCGCGCAGAAATAATTTGCACATTTTTGCTGGCCGTAGCGGGCGCGCTGCTGCGTTGCCCGCCGCTTGCAGTGCTCGCACTGCGGCGCAACGGGCGCACCTCGGCGGCCCCCTTGCATCGCATCCCGCTACGACCGCCAAAATGCACAACTTATTCCCGCGCGGCGCCTAAGCTGTTTGAATGCTGAAAAAAGGCGCACCTGCGGGTGCGCTTTTTTACTTTCGCGCCAACACAGCGGCGCGAAAACGCGGGCCGAACTGATTCAACGCGAGCCCGCATAACACCAGCAAGCCAGCGGCCAGTTTCCACCATTGCAGTGCTTCGCCCAGTACCGCCGCCGCGCTTGCCATGCCGGCAATCGGAACCAGCAGCGTAAAGGGCGCAATACTTGCAGCCGGATATTTGCGGAACAGCATCGACCAGATGCCGAAGCCGAGAATCGTTGTCGGGTAGGACTGGAACAGAACTGCGCCGGCCGACACCCAGTTCATTTGGCGAAATGCCGTGACAATTGCTGATGGTCCTTCGATCACGAATGAGGCAATCAGCAGCGGCGGCGTCGCCAGCAGCGCGCCCCACACCACCAATGCCAGCGGATCCACTTTGCCGATGCGCTTGGTGAAGATGTTTCCCCCGCCCCAGGAAAATCCTGCTGCGACCACCAGCAAGAATCCGATCAGCGTCGCCTGTGCCGGCAGATGCGCAGCGATAAGCGCCATGCCGGCAAACGCGGTTAGTGCGCCGACAATCTGGAACTTGAGCGGGCGTTCCCCAAGAATGCATATCGCGAGTCCGATCGTGAAGAACGCTTGCAGTTGAATGACCAGCGACGCAAGGCCGGGAGGAAGGCCAAGCTTCATTCCGGAAAACAGCAGCGTGAACTGCAGCGCGAACTGGAAAAGCGCATAGCCTCCGAGAAGGCGCCAAGGTACGGAAGGCCGTTTCAGAAAGAACACCATCGGCAGCGCGGCGCATGCAAAGCGTAATGCCGTGAACAGAATGGGAGGCAGCCCCTGCAAGCCCAGCTTGATGACAACGAAGTTGAAGCCCCAGATCAGGACAACGAGGAGCGCGAGCAGGATATCGAGTGGTTTCATGGCGTTGCGACGGACTGAAGGATCGGATCGATTCTATTGTTTCTCAATAATTATTAAAGTAGATTCTGGAAAATGATTATTTCCAGAGAGAAGAAATGACGGATCTCCAGCGCCTTGTGATTTTCGCTGCGGTTGCGGACACGCTCAGCTTTTCATTGGCAGCGGCGCGGCTGGATGTGTCCAATTCCCACGTCAGCAAGCAAGTGAGCGCGCTGGAAAAGGAGTTGCGTATCCGTTTGCTGCATCGGACCACGCGCAGCATCAGCCTTACCGAAGCGGGCGAAATCTTTTACCACCGTTGCAAGGCGATCCTGTCCGATGTGGCATCGGCGGAACAGGAGGTGCTGCGTCGTCAGGATTCCCCGCAGGGAGTGCTGCGGGTGACGGCGCCGGCGAACCTTGCCAATTCACGACTTGGCGAGATCGTGCCGAAGTTCATGGCGCAGTATCCGGACATCCAGCTCGACCTCACACTGTCGGATCGCTTTTTCGATCTCGCCGAGGAATCGATCGATATTGCATTGCGCGTGGTCGATGAAGCGCCGATGAACGTGTATGCGCGCCGTCTGTGCAAGATTGGCTGGAGTCTGGTCGGCAGCCCTGCGTACTTCGCCAAGCGACGCAAACCGACGGACATCATGGACCTGCCGGCATTCGACTGCCTGTCCGATACCAAGATGTCGCCGCGCGACATATGGCTGTTTGACCTCAAGGGGCGCAAGAAGGAAATCAAGGTGCTGCCGCGCGTCCGTTGCGGCAATAGCGAATGGCTGCGCCAATGCGCGCTGCGCGGCATGGGAATCGCGCTGCTCCCGGATTTCATGATCGGAGGCGACCTAGCAGCGAAACGGTTGGTGAGATTGTTGCCGGACTATCAGGCCCAACCACAGAAATGGTTGTACGGCATTTACCTGCCCAACCGGTACCTGGCATCGAAGGTGCGCCTGTTTCTCGATGCAGTCGAACAGGGACTGCAAGATAAACGTCTCAATTAAGCGCCGTCGCTGCCGATACAGACATGGATGCCGGTTCTGTTGCATCGACAATTCCGGTGGAATCCGTCATCATTGGCTTTATCAGTTTGTGTTCACTCAGGAGCCTTAAGAAGTGGTCTTCCAAAATACAGGGCCGGCCAAGCCCGATGCGGGACTCTGGGTGGGCGGCGACGATCCCGCGGCTTCCGTGAAAGATCGCCTGCTGCAAAAAATCAGCTCCGCAGCCGACTTGCCGGCACTGGGAAGTTCAGTGTCCCGTGTTGTGCAGATGGCATCGTCTGATGACGAAGCGGTGCGAAATCTGGCGCATTTCATTCTTTCCGACGTTGCACTGACACAGAAGGTCCTGCGCATCGCCAACACGGTGTCCTACCGCACCGCATCCGGGACACCGGTGACGACGGTGTCCAAGGCGATTTTCCTGCTCGGTTTCGATACGGTGAAAACCTGCGCATTGGCGATGCTGCTGGTCGACGGAATGTCGAGCAAGCGCGCGAAAAGCGTACGCAATGAACTGAGCCATGCACTGTGCGCCAGCATCATCGGGAGCGAGATGGCGCGCCGCAGTCAGTATAAGGATGCGGAAGAAGCCGCCATCGCGGCCCTGTTCAAGAACATCGGGCGTCTACTGGTCGCGGCGCACGATCATGATCTCTACGATCAGGTCAGCAAGCTCGTCGAGAGCGGAACCCACACGCCGGCTCAGGCTTCAGTGGAGGTGCTCGGATGCAGTTTCGATGTGCTTGCGGAAGCCGTACTGCGCGAGTGGAACATCCCTGAAACCATCGTGCAGGCCCTTGCGCCGCTGCCCGCCGGCGTGCTCAAGCCGGCCAAGGGCAGGCAGGAATGGATACAGCAAGTTGCTGCGTTCAGCGCCACTGCAGCGAGATTGGTGCCGGTGATGAAAGACCCGGGACAGGATGCCGCCAGCAAGGCTGTACTGACACGGTTTGGCGCCGCCCTCAATCTTGACCAGGCACGATTGGGGCAGCTCTTCGCAAGCGTCGCGCAGGAAACGCGCGTCCTCGCCAGCAATACGGATCTTGTTTTGCACGTCGATGAAAGCGCGGACGCCGAGCATGCGCCCGCCACGGTTGCGCAAGGCCACTCGACTGCCGTGCCGGTGCGGCAAGCTGCGGCTGACGAATCCGGGCTTCCGAGCGAACTGCTGCTGGATGCATTGGAAGGGAATTCGCCGTTGCAGGTGGTCGAACGCCACGCGAGCGGCAAGCCGATGAATGCGCGGGATCTGCTGCTGGCCGGCGTTCAGGACGTCACGCAAATGATGGCGTCCGGCCGCTGCAAGGTTAACGACCTGATGCTGCTTGTATTGGAAACGTTGTACAGCAGCATGGGCTTTCGCTTCGCGACGGTATGCCTGAAGGACATCAACACCCATCAGTTCCGCGCACGCATTGCCATGGGCGAGAACAACGTAGAGCGTCAGGCAGCATTCAGGTTCCCGGTGACAGGTTCACGCGATTTGTTTTACCTGGCGATGGAAAACGATGCCGACCTGATGATTTCGGATGCGTCCTCGCCCAAGATACGCGATCTGGTGCCTGCCTGGCATCGGCAGTTGCTGCCGGATGCACGCAGCTTCATCGTATTGCCGCTGGTGGTGCAGAAAAAGCAGCTTGGCATGTTCTACGCGGATCGTGCGCAAACCGCGCCGGAAGGCGTTCCTCCCGACGAGACCGCCTTGATCAAGACCTTGAAGGGGCAGATCATCACGGCATTGCAAGCCCGTTAGCTTTTTTCACTAATCAGTCATTGGCTTGCGCACTGCTAACGCATCAGCTGCGCTACGACGATAACCGCAGCGGCGGCCAGCGATGCATAACCCAGCCAATGCCATTTGCGTAGTGCAGGCGGGATGATATCCGGCTCCGTTTGGTTTCTGGGGGGAAGCGGAATCTGCATCCGTTTGCGTGCGCGCCGTTCTTTCAGCAGATAGCGCTTCAGGTCGAGCGCCATGTTTTCAGCGTCCGGGTAACGCTTTTCCGGGCGCTTCGCCATGGCCCTCATGGCAATCTGCGACAGTGCAAGCGGGATTTTCGGATCGATTTCGTGCGGTGCCGGCGGCGTCCTGGAAGCGACCTGTACCAGCAGCTTTTCGGCGCTGTCTGCCTGAAACGGTGTGCGTCCGGTCAGCATTTCGTACATGACCGCACCAAGCGAATAGATGTCGGTACGCGCATCGATCGTCCTCCCCAGCGCCTGTTCCGGAGACATGTAATTCGGCGTGCCGAGCATGCCATTGCCATGCATCATTGTGTAGGGGGCGTCCGGATGCGCATTTTTCTTTTCTGCAACCCGGTTCGGAGCGCGTGCAATACCGAAATCGATCAACTTCGGCTGGTCGTCCTTCACCATGAAGATATTGGCCGGCTTGATGTCGCGGTGGATGACTTCACGCCGGTGAGCATGGTCCAGGGCATCGGCAATCTTCCAGACAATCGTTGCAGCCTCGTGCGGCCTGAAGCGATGACCGCTACGCAGCCATTTGTCCAGTTCGCGACCCTGCAGGTACTCCATTGCGATATAGGTTATACCGCCTTCGCTAGACGCATCGTAGATTGTGACGATATGCGGATGCGCCAGACGGCCGGCGGCACGGGATTCATTGATGAACTGTTGTTCGTAGCGGTTTTTCTCTGCCGGCGTCAGGCGTGGGTTGAACGTCTTGATCGCAATGTCGCGTCCGATCACCGGGTCATGTCCCAGGTAGACGCAGCCGATGGTTCCCCGTCCCAGTTCCCGGGTCAGATAAAAGCGCCCTATGCGGGTGAGGGCGGGGGTGTCCGGTGTAAAGGCGGCGGGCGACATCGTCATGATGCCGAGAGGATGCCGCGAAGTGTTATTTTTGGCAAGAAATTATTGGACAACCAACTAACGGTTATGTCGTCGGCCTGAATGGAGTGCGTTCGGCGAGTTCGTCGAGATAGGCATCGATGCCGCCTCTTTCCTGCTGCAGGAAGCGTTCGATCGCATCGGCGAACGCCGGGTGCGCGAGCCAGTGGGCAGACCAGGTTTTTTGCGGAAGAAAGCCGCGTGCCATCTTGTGTTCGCCTTGCGCGCCGCCTTCGAAACACGCGATGTTGCGCGTAATGCAAAACTCCAGCGGCTGGTAGTACGCGGTTTCGAAATGCAGGCAGGGAACGTCGTCGATCGCCCCCCAGTAACGGCCGTACAGTGTGTGTTCGTCGTGGAATACGAGCGAGCAGGCGATCGGTTTGTCATCGTGTTCAGCGACGATCAGAAGAACCTTGTGCGGCATCGTCGCGCCGATGCGCAGGAAGAAGTCGAGATTGAGATAAGGCGTCGAGTAGTGCT
Source organism: uncultured Noviherbaspirillum sp. (assembly GCA_966212445.1). Lineage (GTDB taxonomy): Bacteria > Pseudomonadota > Gammaproteobacteria > Burkholderiales > Burkholderiaceae_D > Noviherbaspirillum. The sequence continues at coordinate 32,836 of CBIHRJ010000001.1, forward strand.
CCGCGTAGGTACGGTCGTAGCAACGCTTGAAGAAGCGCCAATCGGCTTCGCTTGCTTCGGTGCCTTGCACTTGGCGAAACCGGATGCCCGCTTCGTACACCTTGCGACGCTCGGCACGGATGTTCTTGCGCTTCTTGCGGTCTAGCGTTTCCAGGAAATCCTCGAAATCGCGATACCCCTGGTTGAGCCAGTGAAACTGCACGCCGGCGCGCAGCATGAATCCCGCTTCCTTCAGCGCTTGCGCCTGCCGTTCCGGCGGGAACAGGATGTGTGTCGATGAAACCTCATTGTTTTCCTGCAGCCTGGACAGTTCTGCGATCAAACCCGCTTCCGCCTCGGGGCTGCGCGCCAGCAGGCGACTTCCGGCGACAGGGGTAAAGGGGATGGCCGACAACAGCTTCGGATAGTAGGAAAGCCCGTTGCGGCGATAGGCATCCGCCCACGCCCAATCGAAGACATATTCGCCGTAGGAATGGTATTTCAGGTAAAGCGGCATAGCGGCTTCGAGTTGTTCGCCATGCCACAACGTCAGGTATTGTGGTTGCCAGCCGGTGTCGACCGTAGCGCAACCGCTCTCGACCGTAGCGCAACCGCTCTCGTGCAAGGCATCGAGAAACGCGTACGACAGAAAGGGGTTCGCGTCCGCTTGCATCGCGACAAGCGAATTCCACTCAGCGTGGCCGACGTCGGAAAGAGAAGAGACGATTCGCGTGCGATAATTCACTATAGATAATCGACGTATTCAACAGATTCAATCGTTGTTGCCAACATGACAGTCAAAGTAGCCATTGCACAGATCAACAGCACTGTCGGCGATTTCGCCGGCAACCGCGCAAAGATCGCGGAGTTTGCGCGCCGCGCCGCAGCCGAAGGGGCGGACATCGTCTTGACCCCGGAGCTGTCATTGACGGGCTACCCTCCGGAAGACTTGTTGTTGCGTCACTCATTCTACGCAAAATGCGAGGAACAGTTTAAGGCGCTGGCAAGCAATCTTGCCGACCTCGACGGCTTGCATGTCGTTGTCGGTCACCCGATTGTGCAAGAGGGCAAGCGCTATAACGCCGCCAGCGTGTTGCACGACGGCGAAGTCCTCGGCCGCTACCGCAAGCATGAATTGCCCAACGATACGGTGTTCGATGAAAAGCGCTACTTCGCGTCCGCCGACGAGCCGCTGGTATTCGAGGTTAAAGGCGTGCGCTTCGGAATCAACATCTGCGAGGATACCTGGTTCATCCATGCGCCCGCGCGCGCCAGAGATGCCGGTGCACAGGTCCTGCTGGTGCCGAACGGCTCGCCTTTTCACATGAACAAGCAGCACTTGCGCTACGAAGTGATGCGCAAGAACGTATCGGCGCTTGGCTTGCCGATGGTGTATGCAAATCTGGTCGGTGGACAGGACGAACTGATCTTCGACGGCAATTCATTCGCGCTGGACGGCATGGGCGTTGTCTGTGCGCAGCTGAAGCATTGCGAGGAAGACCTGCAGATCGTCGAGTTCAACGGCGGCCAACCGGTTGAAGGGACCGTCGAGCCGCATCTGCCGATCGAGGCGCAGGTGTACAAGGCACTGGTGCTTGGCGTGCGCGACTATATCGGCAAGAACGGTTTTCCATCGGTGATCATCGGGCTGTCGGGCGGCGTCGATTCGGCATTGACGCTGGCCATCGCGGTTGATGCGCTTGGCGCCGACAAGGTGCGCGCAGTGATGATGCCGTCGCCGTACACCGCCGAAATTTCCTGGGTCGACTCGCGTGACATGGCCAACCGTATCGGGGTGCGCTATGACGAGATCCCGATCGTCGACTGTTTCGCCGCCTTCCGCAAGACGCTCGCGGAAGAATTCAAGGGTCTGGCGGAAGATACGACGGAAGAGAATATCCAGGCGCGCATTCGCGGCACGATCCTGATGGCGCTCTCGAACAAGTACGGTTCCATCGTGCTAACCACCGGCAACAAGAGTGAAATGGCTGTCGGCTACTGCACGCTTTATGGCGACATGGCCGGCGGTTTTGCCGTGATCAAGGACATCGCGAAGACGCTGGTGTACCGGCTGTGCGCTTACCGCAACACGATTTCCGACGTCATTCCGATGCGCATCCTGACGCGTGCACCATCCGCCGAACTGCGTCCCGATCAGACCGACCAGGATTCGCTGCCGCCGTATGAGGTGCTCGATGCGATCATGCAGATGTACATGGAAGAGAATCGCAGCATTGCCGAGATCATCGCCGCGGGTTATCGTAGCGACGATGTCGAGCGTGTCACGCGCCTGATCAAGATCAACGAATACAAGCGCCGGCAGGCGCCGATCGGGATTCGCGTCACGCACCGTGCCTTCGGGCGCGACTGGCGCTATCCGATCACTTCGAAATTTCGTGAGTAACATTCAAATCAAGGAGTCGTTATGAAGCTGGTTACTGCAATCATCAAACCTTTCAAGCTGGATGAAGTGCGCGAAGCGCTGGGGGAAATCGGCGTCACCGGCCTGACCGTCACGGAGGTAAAGGGTTTCGGCCGTCAGAAGGGGCACACTGAACTGTATCGCGGCGCCGAATACGTGGTCGACTTTCTGCCGAAGGTAAAGATCGAGGCAGTCATCGACGACAAGGTGGTGGAGCAGGCAGTTGACGCCATCATCAAGGCCGCGCGTACCGGCAAGATCGGCGACGGCAAGATTTTCGTGCGCGACGTGGAACAGGTCATCCGTATCCGCACCGGCGAAACCGGCCCGGACGCAGTTTGATCGCTCAGGAAGCGAAACCCCGGTTTCGCTTCTGCACCTCACTCCAGCTTGACGTTCCTGCTCCAGGTCAGCAAGCGCAGCGCACTGATGGACAGTGCGCTGAACCACAGGGCAAAGTCCGGCGTCACGCCGGACTTCTGCATCACCAGATACATCCAGCATCCCGCGAACGAACAGATCGCATAGGGCCGGCCGTCGCGCAGCACCATCGGGATTTCGTTGCAGACGATATCGCGCAGCACGCCGCCGAAAATCCCGGTAATCACGCCCATCATCGACGCAATGAAGATCGGCATCCCGTGCGCGAGCGCTTCCGACACGCCGACTACCGAAAACAGGCCGAGTCCGAGCGCGTCCGCAATCACGATCAAGCGTTCGGAAATGATCTTGCGCAGCGTGCGTATTACGGGTGCGGCGACCAGCGCCAGAAGGAAGATGAGAATTGCGTATTCCTGATGTGTGACCCAGAACAGCGGGCGCTTGTCGAGCAGGATGTCGCGCAGCGTGCCGCCGCCGAACGCGGTAATGAAGGCGACCGTGAAGACGCCGACCACGTCCATCCGCTTGCTGCGCGCCTCGATGAAGCCGGAGAAGGCGCCGGCCAGGATGGCGAGGATTTCGAGGATCTTGATCAGGGACATGCGCTGCATTCAGGGTTGTGGCCTGTCCCGCATCATACGTTCCCGGCAAGGGAAAGCAAGTAGTGCGGGCCTCCGGGCCTGCACTACCGACGACGCATTATGGCGTTGCCCTCAGCAGCACCACCAGCGCACCGGCGCCGCCATCCGCCGCCCGTGCCTGGCAGAAGGCGATGACTTCCTCTTTCTGCACCAGCCAGTTGCGGACCTTGTTCTTGAGTACCGGTTCCTTGTTCACCGAACCGAGTCCCTTGCCGTGGATGATGCGCACGCAGCGCATGCCGCGTTTCATCGCATTGCGCAGGAACTCGCCCAGCGCGTCGCGGGCTTCCTCGCGGCGCATGCCGTGCAGGTCCAACTGGCCCTGTATCACCCAGTGGCCGCGGCGCAGCTTGCGCAAGGTGTCGGGACCGATGCCGTCGCGCGCATAGCTCAGCGCTTCGTCGGTATCGAGCAGGGTGTCGATGGTGAATTCGTCGGATAACGATTCCTGCAGCGCCGCCTGTTCATCGGCGAGGCGCTGGCGCGGAATGGGCTGCGGACGGGGGAGTGCGGGTTGCGCTTTTTCGGATGACGGCAGAGGTGCGACGTTGCCGATTGTGCGCCGGAACAACTCGGCATCGCGGCGGCTTTCGCTTTCGCGGCGCTGGCGTTCCGCTTCCGCTGCCTTGCGCGCTTCTTCCTGCGCCTTGATCTCGGCACGCAGGGATTTCAGCGCGGCGAAGTCCTTGATGGAACCAGACATGATGGAGATTCCTGATGCCGTTCGCATCGGGCGATGCGAATGGCTTGCTTCATTTGCAGTGTTTGTTCCGTCAGCCTTCGCTTTCCAGGTAGCGCTGCGCGTCGAGCGCGGCCATGCAGCCGGTGCCGGCGCTGGTGATGGCCTGGCGGTACACATGGTCCTGCACGTCGCCGGCGGCGAACACGCCTGGGATGTTGGTCGCGGTCGCCATGCCTTCCAATCCGGTCCTGGTCTTGATATAGCCGTTATGCATGTCGAGCTGGCCTTCGAAGATCCCGGTGTTGGGCTTGTGGCCGATCGCGATGAAGACGCCGTGCACCGGAACCTCGCTGACGCTGCCGTCCTTGGTCGACTTGATGTTGATGCCGGTGACGCCGCTGTCGTCGCCGGTCACTTCGTCCAGCGTATGGTCGTACCTGATCTCGATCTTGCCTTCGGCGACTTTTGCCAGCAGGCGGTCGACCAGGATAGGCTCGGCGCGGAACTTGTCGCGGCGGTGGACCAGGGTGACCTTGCTGGCGATGTTGGACAGGTACAGTGCTTCTTCGACTGCGGTGTTGCCGCCGCCGATGACTGCCACGTCCTGGCCCTTGTAGAAGAAGCCGTCGCAGGTGGCGCAAGCCGAAACACCCTTGCCCATGAAAGCTTCTTCGGATGGCAGGCCGAGATACTGGGCCGACGCGCCGGTGGCGATGATCAGCGCATCGCAGGTGTACTCGCCGGAATCGCCGATCAGGCGCATCGGCTTTTCGGTCAGCTTGGCGGTATGGATGTAGTCGAACACGATCTCCGTGTTGAAGCGCTCCGCATGCTGCAGCAGGCGCTGCATCAGTTCCGGGCCTTGCACGCCCATCGGGTCGCCCGGCCAGTTCTCGACGTCGGTGGTGGTCATCAGCTGGCCGCCTTGCTCGACGCCGGTGATGAGAACGGGTTTCAGGTTGGCGCGCGCGGCATAGACTGCAGCACTGTAGCCGGCGGGGCCGGAACCGACGATCAGGACGTTGGCGTGTTTGATGGTTGCCATGGCTGTATATGGGGAGTGACGGAATTGTGGGTTCAGGACGCTCGATGCGGACGCAATGGCCAACGATACTGGCCATATGTCGTCAAAAGGCAAATTTTCAAGCGCATCCCGATTTATTCGGTATTGCGTACGAAAAACTGGTTAAGATTATAGTCGAACATGCCACGCGAAGCCGAACGGCAATCCAAATCCGCGTCATGCCGGCTGCGCACGGCCGTTTCCCCGAATTCGCCAGTTTATGACCCGAACAAGCCAAGCCTATACCCGCAATACCAATTCGCCCGAGGCTCCGCCCTTGCCGAACCGGCTGGTGCGCCTGCTGTCCGAAGCCCGCTGGTTTGTACTCACCGTCGTCACGGCGTATCTGATTCTTATCTTTCTGACATATTCGAAGGTCGATCCCGGCTGGTCGCAATCCAATATCGTGCCGCACCTGCACAACTGGGGCGGACGCATCGGCGCCTGGGTGGCCGACCTGATGCTGTTCGTTTTCGGCTTCTCCGCATGGTGGTGCTGCGTCTTCCTGCTGCGCTCGGTATGGGCCGGCTATCGGCGCCTGTCGCACCGCTTCCTGTTGCAGAAAGAGATGGAGCTGGAACATCACCATGAGGTGTGGATACGCGCGATCGGTTTCGTGCTGATGTTGATCGGCAGCGTCGCCATCGAGTACCTGCGGATGTACACGCTGAAGGTGGAACTGCCGCGCGCGCCGGGCGGCGTGCTGGGCGAGCTGATCGGCGGCGCTGCGGAAAGCGCTTTCGGCTTCACCGGCGCAACGCTGTTCCTGCTGCTGATCTTCGGCGTCGGCTTCAGCCTGTTCTTCCACGTATCCTGGCTGGCAGTGGCGGAGCGCGTCGGCGGAGCGATCGAAGCGGGCATCCGTGCCGTGCGCAACCTGTACAGCGCGCGCGAAGACCGCAAGCTGGGGCAGGTCGCCGCAGTGAAACGCGAGGAGACGGTGGTGCAGGAGCGCGCGAAAATCGTCGAAGCGGCGCCCATCCGCATCGAGCCGCAAGTCGTTGCCGTACCGAAGTCGGAGCGCGTCGAGAAAGAGCGGCAGGTATCGCTGTTTGCCGACCTGCCCGACACCAACCTGCCGCCGCTGTCGCTGCTGGACGAGCCGCCGCCGGCGCAGGAAACCGTCAGTGTCGAGACGCTGGAATTCACCAGCCGCCTGATCGAGAAGAAGCTGTCGGACTTCGGCGTCGAGGCCAAAGTGGTTGCTGCATATCCGGGGCCGGTGATTACCCGCTACGAAATCGAGCCGGCGACCGGCGTCAAGGGCAGCCAGATCGTCAACCTGGCGCGGGATCTCGCACGTTCGCTGTCGCTCACTTCGATCCGCGTGGTCGAGACCATCCCCGGCAAGAATTACATGGGCCTGGAACTGCCGAACCCGAAGCGGCAGATCGTGCGCCTGACCGAGATCCTCGGCTCCAAGATCTATAACGACAGCCACTCCAGCCTGACCGTCGCCCTGGGCAAGGACATTGCCGGCAATCCGGTGGTGGCCGATCTGGCCAAGATGCCGCACCTGCTGGTCGCGGGTACCACCGGTTCCGGCAAGTCGGTGGGCATCAACGCCACCATCCTGTCGCTGCTGTACAAGTCCGATCCGAATAACGTGCGCATGATCCTGATCGATCCGAAGATGCTGGAAATGTCGGTCTACGAAGGTATTCCGCACCTGCTCGCACCGGTGGTCACCGACATGCGCCAGGCAGGCCATGCGCTGAACTGGGCGGTGGCCGAGATGGAGCGCCGCTACAAGCTGATGTCGAAACTCGGCGTGCGCAATCTCGCCGGCTACAACCACAAGATCGCCGAGGCCGAGAAGAAGGAAGAGAAGATTCCCAACCCGTTCAGCCTGACGCCGGACGCGCCGGAACCGCTGGAGAAGCTGCCGACCATCGTCATCATCATCGACGAGCTGGCCGACCTGATGATGGTGGTCGGCAAGAAGGTCGAGGAACTGATCGCGCGCATCGCGCAGAAGGCGCGCGCAGCCGGCATCCACCTGATCCTGGCAACGCAGCGGCCGTCGGTCGACGTGATCACCGGCCTGATCAAGGCCAACATCCCGACCCGGATCGCGTTCCAGGTCAGCAGCAAGATCGACTCGCGCACGATTCTCGACCAGATGGGCGCGGAAACCCTGCTCGGCATGGGCGACATGCTATACATGCCGCCGGGAACCGGCCTGCCGGTGCGGGTGCACGGCGCCTTCGTGTCCGACGACGAGGTGCATCGCGTGGTCGAACATCTGAAGGCGCAGGGGGAACCGAATTACGTGGAGGGAATCCTAGAAGGTGGCGTGGCCGAGGAGGGTGGAGATGCGGTGTTCGGCGGCGAAGGCGCCGGCGGCGGCGAATCGGACAACCTGTACGACCAGGCGGTCGCGGTGGTGCTGAAGAACCGGCGCGCTTCGATTTCGCTGGTGCAACGGCATCTTCGTATCGGCTACAATCGCGCCGCCCGCCTGCTCGAACAGATGGAACAGAGCGGATTGGTGTCCACGATGCAATCCAACGGCAATCGGGAAATTCTCGTTCCCGCTGGCAATACTACCGAATAGGAAAGATAACTTGACCCAGGCGACATCCCACTCTCGTCAACGTTTTACCAAGAGCCGCGCGGCCAGCTTGATTGCTGCTCTGGCATTTGCGTGGCCGGCAATTGCCAGCGCCTCGGCGCTCGACCAGTTCAAGAGCTTTGTCGGCAGCACCAAGGCCGCCAAGGGTGAATTCACCCAGCGTCAGGTCAAGATGATCGACGGCGCCGCCAAGGTGTCGAGCCCGTCGACCGGCACCTTCATGTTCGCCCGCCCCGGCAAGTTCATCTGGGCCTACAAGAAGCCGTATGAGCAGTTGCTGCAGGCCGATGGCGAAAAGCTCTACATCTACGACAAGGACCTGAACCAGGTCACGATCAAACCGCTCGGCAATGCGCTCGGCTCTTCACCGGCCGCGATCCTGTTCGGCAGCAATGACCTGGAAAAGAATTTCATGCTGAAGGAAGCCGGCACCAAGGATGGCCTGGAATGGCTGGAAGCGACGCCCAAGACCAAGGACACCAGCTTCGAGCGCATCGGCATCGGCTTGAAGGACGGCGTGCCGCGCGCGATGGAGTTGCGCGATGCATTCGGCCAGGTTTCGCTGCTGTCGTTCGACAAGTTCGAAAAAAATCCGCAACTGGCGCCCGGGCAGTTCAAGTTTACCGTCCCGAAAGACGCCGACGTGTTTCAGCAATGACAGTAGGGCGGGTCCCACCCGCCATGGTGACAGGAAGACGGCGGGTGGGACCCGCCCTACGGCCCGGGGGCGACAATAAAGAAGATCATTCGCCGGGCTTTACATGACACGCTGTACGTTCACATGAACTCCATGCCCCTTGCGGAACGCCTCCGCCCCCAATCGCTCGACGACGTGATCGGCCAGCAGCACCTGCTAAACATCATCGGCCAGATTTTCGGGCTTCCCCATGGCTCAAAGGGGCGAAGCCATGTCTGATCTCTTCAAAGTCGAGCCGACCCCGCCTCTTGCAGAGGCCCTGCGACCCAAGACCTTGGACGAGGTGATTGGGCAGTCCCATCTTCTAGGGGAAGGCAAGCCGCTGAGACTGGCTTTCCAGTCAGGCAAGCCGCACTCCATGATTCTATGGGGGCCGCCAGGTGTCGGCAAAACCACCTTGGCACGCCTCACCGCTACTGCCTTCAAGTGCGAGTTCATCGCCCTGTCTGCGGTCTTCTCCGGCGTCAAAGACATCCGTTCTGCCATGGAGCAGGCAGAGCAGAACCTGTCCATGGGCAAGCACACCATCTTGTTCGTAGACGAAATTCACAGGTTCAACAAGTCCCAGCAAGACGCTCTGTTGCCCTATGCCGAATCGGGACTTGTGACCCTCATCGGTGCGACGACGGAGAACCCCTCTTTTGAGGTCAATTCCGCATTGCTTTCGCGGGCTCAGGTCTATGTTCTCAAGTCCCTGACAGAAGATGAGTTGAAGGAGCTTCTGGCTACGGCGCAGGAAAAGGTTCTGTCCCATCTTCAGTTTGAAGAAGCAGCTATTGATACCTTGGTTGGCTATGCGGACGGCGACGCTCGAAGAATGCTGAACCTGTTGGAGCAGACCAGCACCGCAGCCAAGGCAGCAGGCACTACCGACATCACTCCCGAGTTCATACAGAATGCCCTCACCTTGAATGCTCGCAGGTTCGACAAAGGGGGAGACAACTTCTATGACCAGATTTCCGCTTTGCACAAGTCAGTGCGAGGTTCCAATCCCGACGCCGCTCTCTACTGGCTGGCCCGTATGCTGGACGGTGGAGCGGATTCCCGCTACCTCGCTCGCCGTATCGTGCGAATGGCATGGGAAGACATTGGGCTGGCTGATCCCAGAGCTATGCAGATAGCCAACGATGCAGCCACTACCTATGAACGGCTGGGATCACCGGAAGGCGAGTTGGCACTTGGGCAAGCCGTGATCTACCTGGCGATTGCAGCCAAGAGCAATGCCGGCTACAACGCCTACAACCAGGCGCGCGCATTTGTGAAGCAGGACAAGTCCCGGGAAGTTCCTGTCCATCTTCGCAATGCGCCAACCAAGCTCATGAAGGAACTGGGATACGGGCATGAGTACCGCTATGCTCACGATGAGCCCAATGCCTATGCAGCAGGGGAAACCTATCTCCCTGACGGCATGGAAGAGCCTCATTGGTATCAGCCCGTGCCGAGAGGCTTGGAGGTCAAGATAGCCGAGAAGTTGGCTTTCTTGAGAAAACTGGACGAAGAAGCGGGCAAGTAAAGGGAATTGCCCTATTGCGACAGATCAGGGAGACGTGGCGCGCTTGATGCCGGAACAGCGGTCCGCGCAGCGTTCATCACCATCGACAGCAGCGTGTAATAGCCATTGATGCCGAGCAGGTCCACTACACCCTGCTCTCCGAAACGCTTCCGCGCAGCGGACCACGTGATGTCCGAAACGCCACGATTGCAGTGCAGCTCGATACAGAAGTCATGCACCAGCGCCTCGTCGTCATTCATCGTGGCCGGCCTTCGCCCTTCGGCGATCGCTTGGATCGTTTCGGGTGCAATGCCCTCGCGTTCGGCGATCGGCGCATGAATCGCCCATTCGACCTGCTGCGACCATTGCCGCGCTGTGACCAGAATCGCCAGCTCCGACAAGCGCAGGCCAATGGCGCTGCGATAGCGCAGGTACTCGCCCATGCGCTGCGCATGGGTCATCAGCTCGGGGCTGCGCAATAGCGGCACGAACGGCGAGATCAGTGCGCCCCGTGGGCCTTCGATGATCTCGCGCGCATGTTCGCGTTGTTCGGGCGTCCATTGCGTCTCGGGAATCGGCGGCAAGCGGTCCTGATTCATGATGCGGCCTGCGTGGAGGTCGATAGGGCGGCGTCGATTGCGATCGCAAGGCGGTCCACGATCTGATCCAGATCGTCCTCGCTGGCGATATAGGGGGGCGCCAGCAATACATGATCGCCGAGGCGGCCGTCGATCGTGCCGCCCATCGGGTAAACCAGGAGACCGTTCTGCATTGCCTTGGCCTTGATCTGCGCATGCAGCTTCAATTCCGGGTCAAACGGCGTTTTCGTGGCGCGATCGCTGACCAGCTCGACGGCCATGAACAATCCGCGCCCGCGGATATCGCCTATATGCGGGTGGGAATCGAAACGCGCATGAAGCGCCTTGCGCAGATAATCGCCGCGCTGGCGCACCTGCGGCAGCAATTGGTCGCGCTGAATCACCTGCTGCACCGCCAGCGCCGCGGCGGCGGCGCTCGGATGGCCGATATAGGTGTGCCCATGCTGAAACAATCCGCTGCCGCGCCGTATCGGCTCGATCAGCGTATTGCGTGCGAGCACCGCGCCGATCGGCTGATAGCCGCCGCCCAGTCCCTTGGCGATGGTGATCAGGTCGGGCTCCACGCCTTCCTGTTCGACCGCGTACAGTGTGCCGGTGCGGCCCATCCCGCACATCACTTCGTCGGCGATATACAGAATGCCGTAACGGTCGCACAATTCGCGCACCCCCTTGAAATAGCCCGGCGTCGGCGGGACCGCGCCGGCAGTGGCGCCGACCACGGTTTCGGCGACGAAGGCGATCACCCGTTCCGGCCCCAGCCTCCGGAACTCGGCGTCCAGTTCGTCCAGAAGGCGCCGGGTATAGGCGTCCTGGCTCTCGTCGCTGCGCCGGTCGCGGTACTCATAGCATGGGGATACGCGCCCGACATCCATCAACAGCGGCGCGAATTGCTGGCGGCGCCACTCGTTGCCGCCGACTGCCAGCGCTCCCAGCGTGTTGCCATGGTAGCTTTGGCGGCGCGCAACGAACAGTGTGCGCTGCGGCTGGCCGATCTCCATGAAGTACTGGCGCGCCAGTTTCAGCGCTGCCTCCACCGCTTCCGATCCGCCGGAGACGAAATAAACCTGGTCGAGGCCGGCGGGCGCATGTTGCGCAAGATGCGCGGCAAGCGCCTCGGAGACTTCGCTGGTGAAAAAGCTGGTATGGGCGTAGGCGAGCTCGTCGATTTGCCGATGCAGCGCGCTCAACACGTCCGGGTGCGCATGCCCGAGGCACGAAACGGCGGCCCCGCCGCTGGCGTCGATATAGCGCTTGCCCTGTTGATCGATGATGTGGACGCCGCTTGCGCCGGCGGCAATCGGAGGCACGGTGCGCAGTGACCGGTGAATGATATTGCTCATGTCGAAGGAATAGGGAAAGTTATTGAACGAGTGTCAGGCCGAGGCAGTGCGTGGGGTGGTCGCCGGCTCGCCGGGCCGGGCGCGCTGCAACAGGTACACAATCAGCAGCAGGAGCAGCGCAGGGATGTACAGCCATTCCTTGGCTGGACGATCCGCCGGAGTTTCAACGCCTGTGACCGTGAAGCCTTGCTCGAAGCCGGCCTTGGCCGCACGGCTCTTCAGTCCGACGGCCAGCACTTCGATGTTGCCGCCCAGGCTGGAAATTCTCAGGCCCGACGCGGCGATGCGCTGCCGGCCATCACCTTCGTTACCCAACGGCAGCAATACCGTCTTGCGCACATCCTTGCCTTCCAGCGATATGCCTTCGATGCGGACGCGGAGGCTTGAATCGGACGGCGCGGACTTGGCGAGTTCGACGAGACGTGTCGCCGGTTCGACCTGGTATTGTTGGTAGACAAAGTCAAGCCAGAAGCCGGGCCGCAACAAGGTGAAAGTCACCAGCAGGAGCAGCACCGACTCGTACCAGCGATTGCGCCGGACGAACCAGCCCTGGGTTGCGGCGGAGAACATCAGCATCGCCATGATCGCAGTCACCACCACCATGAGCAGATGCCACCATGACTGGCTCCCGATCAGCAGCAGATCGGTGTTGAAGATGAAGATGAACGGCAGGATCCCGGTGCGAATGCTGTAGAAAAAGGCGGTGGTGCCAGTCTTCAGAAAGTCGGCCTTGGCGACTGCCGCCGCGGCAAAGGACGCCAGCCCGACCGGCGGCGTCACGTCCGCCATCAGGCCGAAATAGAAAACGAACATGTGGGCCGCAACCAGCGGCACGACCAAACCGTTTTGCGAGCCGAGTTCGACAATCACCGGTGCCATCAGGGTCGAGACGATGATGTAACTGGCGGTGGTCGGCATGCCCATTCCGAGAATCAGGCACACCGCTGCGACGAGAAAGAGCATGCCGATCAGGCTGCCGGCCGAGATCAGCTCGACCAGTTCCGACATCACGAGTCCCAGGCCGGTGACCGACACGGTGCCGACGATGATGCCGGCGCTCGCGGTGGCGATGCCGATGGCGATCATGTTGCGTGCGCCAAGTTCCAGGCCCTGCACAAGATCCTGCCAGCCTTCGCGCAGCCGGGCGAGCGGTTGCGCCTGGCCACGGAACCATGCCAGCAAAGGTTTTTGCGTCAGCAGGATGACGACCAGCGAGACCGTGGCATAGAACGCCGACAAGCCTGGCGAGAGTTCCTCGACCAGCAGCGACCAGACCAGCAGGACCACCGGCAGCAGGTAATGCAGGCCGGCGAGAACAGTTTCCTTGACAGGCGGCAGAACCAGGATCGGCGCATCGGGATCGTCGATCTCCAGATCCGGCTGCTTCGCCACTCCCCGCAGGATGGCAAGGTAAGCCGCCACAATGGCGGGGACGACGACCCAGATCGCGTGTGCGCCGAGCAGCTCCTTGAGCCAGCCCAGGGCGTAATACACGACGTTGGCGAACAGGATGGTTCCGGCGACAGTCATGCCCAGACCGATCAGGCGGCCCAGCGTGGTGGCACCCGGGGCGCGGGGCAGACCCTGGATGCCAAGCTTGAGCGCCTCAAGGTGGCTGATGTAGAACAGGGCAATGTAGGAAATCGCTGCCGGCAGGGCTGCATTACGGCAGATCTCGGCATAGGGCACACCGACATATTCCGCCATCAGGAAAGCGGCGGCACCCATCACCGGCGGCATGATCTGTCCGTCGACGCCGGCGGCGGTTTCGATCGCGCCAGCCTTGTGCGCAGGATAGCCGACCCGCTTCATCAGCGGAATCGTGAAGGTGCCGCAGGTCACCACGTTAGCGACCGACGAGCCCGAAATCATGCCCATCATGCCGGACGACACAACGGCAGCCTTGGCCGGCCCGCCACGCAAGTGCCCCAGCAGCGAAAAAGAAACCTTGATGAAGTAGTTGCCTGCGCCGGCCTTTTCAAGCAAGCCGCCGAACAGCACGAACAGGAAGATGTAGCTGGAGGACACGCCCAGCGCGACGCCGAACACGCCCTCGCTCGACAACCAGTAATGCGACACCGCCTTGGTCAGCGAAACACCCTTGTGGGCAAGAACATCCGGCATGTGAGGGCCGGCAAATGCAAACGCGAGCATGAGTGCGGCAATGATGGTCATCGGCGGGCCGACCACACGCCGTGTCGCTTCAAGCAGCAACAGCATGCCGATAACGGCAACAACCATATCCTGCAAGGTCGGTTCGCCGGGCCGCGTGGACAATTCGCGGTAGAACAGAAAAAGATACGCTGCGCAGAACGCCGCAGCGCCAGCCAGCACCCAGTCCAGCGCGGGCACCCTGTTACGCAGAGATGACTTGCGGAAGGGATAAGCGGTATAAGCGAGAAGCAGTGCGAAGCCCAGATGCAGTGCGCGCATCTCGGCATCGTTCAGCACAAAGATCCGAAGCGAAAACGGCAACGGAGATGCATACCACAGTTGCAGAAGCGACCAGGCAATGCAGGCTGCAAATAGCACGGTCCTGGCGACACCGGAAGGCTTGCGGCCTCCCATGTCGGCTTCCTGCACAAGCTGTTGCAGGTCCACGCTGGAAGGGGATGGAGCGGAGGTGGTCATCTGATCCTCAATGAAGCGGCGTTAATATCCGTGCGGGCTGCGACCGCGCGAAGCCTGCTTGCGCCAGGCTTCGCGCGGCGTGCCTGTCAGAGCTGCGCCGCGGCACATGTTTCGCATGCCTTGGCGAGCGGAACGGCAATCCTTACTTGATCCAGCCCTTTTCGCGGTAGTAGCGGGCGGCACCTTCATGCAGCGGCGCGCTCAGGCCATCGACGACCATATGTTTCGGATCAAGGTTGGCAAAAGCGGGATGCAGCTTCTTGAATTCGTCGAAGTTGTCGAACACGGCTTTCGTGACCGCGTACACAACGTCGGCAGGTACCTTGGAAGAGGTCACCATGGTGGCCAGCACGCCATAAGTGCTGGTCGGCTGCGGATTGTTCGCGTACATGCCGCCCGGGATAGTGGCGTGCGCATAATAGGGATTGTTCTTCACCAGCGCGTCCACCGCCGGCCCCGTAATCGGCACCAGTTTGGCGCCGCAGGCCGTCGTCGGATCCTGAATATTGGCGGACGGGTGGCCGACGCTGTAGAAGAATCCATCGATCTTGTTGTCGCACAGCGCAGCGCCATGCTCGTCAGCCTTCAACTCCGCGGCCAGCCCAAGGTCAGAGACCTTCATGTTCAGCGCAGTCAGCAATTCGCCGATGGCAGCACGCTGGCCTGATCCCGGATTGCCGATATTCAGGCGCTTGCCCTTGAAGTCAGCCATGCTCTTGATGTTTGCATCAGGACGCGCGACCAGGGTGAACGGTTCAGGATGAATCGAAAACACCGTGCGCATATCCGGAAACGCTTCCTTGAACGGTGGCAGGCCCTTGTAACTTTTGTACTGAACGTCAGACTGGGCGACACCAAAATCGAGTTCGCCGGACTTGATGGCATTGACGTTGTAGGCCGAACCGCCGGTTGATTCGACCGAGCAGCGCAGGCCATGCTTGGCGCGGTCCTTGTTGACGAGGCGGCAGATCGCGCCGCCGGCCGCGTAATACACGCCGGTGACACCACCGGTGCCAATAGTGATGAACTTCTGCTGAGCGGACGCCGGGATGCCATGAGTGAGGATGGCGGCAGCGAAGGTTATTGCAATGGGAGAAATGGTAAGGCGCATACGTGTCTCCAGTTATATGGATTAATGAACTCGGGGCCCGTTACAAGTCACGAGCCCAGAAATTCCGGCTTTTGTTATCGCGAGGATGAATGCAACTTCTGTTGCATAGGCTGGACTGTAAGAAACAAATGAATCCATGTCAAGTGAATAGAAACATTTGTTTCAGAGGTTGGCGTTGTACGTTAGTTGGAGCCGGGTTGCTCTGCGCGTAGCTGGACGTATTGCACGAAAACCAAGCAAGTGCGTGCTCGCCTGACTGTGCGGTTGAAGCGGAATGATTGGGGGGGGGGGGCAGGGTAAGGCACGAGACACATCATGTGGCGAGCCACACAAGCAACGAATAACGCCGCCCTGCGCTCGAAAGCGGCCGCGGCGATTGCACAGTCAGGAGGAGGCCTTGCTTCCAGTACGCTTTGTAGGCGCTTGCAGATACGCGCCAGAGTGAAACAGATCCTGTTCCGCACGCTCGATCTTTTGAACCACTGCTTTGCCGGCATCTGCGACCAGCAGTTCGAGCAGCGCTTCAGTCAATGCCACGCCGGCAACCACGGAAGGAAAGAATGACGGGCTGGCAACCGAAAATAATATGGATACGTCGGAGGCAAAGGCGAGCGGCGACGCCTGGCTATCTGTCAGTGCGACAACGCGAAGTCCTGCGGCCTTGGCCGTCTCGGCCACGAGAAGTGATTCGCGAGAATATGGCGCGAAGCTGGTGACTACCAATACGTCTTTGGGATTGAACAAGCGCATTTGCATTTCAAGCCCACCGCTCTGGCCGTCGACTAGCTGAACCGAATTGCGGAAAAGTCGATAGCCGTAGAACAGAGCGTAAGCAATCGGGAAGCTGGCCCGAAAACCGGCGATATGGACGGTATCCGCGCGTCGAAGCAAGCTTGCGCCGTGATGCAGGGAATCAGTCCCTTGAAGTTCAATCGTCTTCAGGTTTTGATGCTGCGCCACAAACAATTCACTCGCCAGATCAATACTGCGCCCGCGTGCGGCAAGATTTTTTGCGCGTTGCCCGTAGCCATCCTGATGCAACCCAAGATCATGCGCCAATGCCGACTTCAGCTCGGGCCACCCTGCATAGCCAAGCTGTTGAGCAAGACGCACCAGTGTTGCCGGTTGTTCTCCGGCACGCTCGGCCAAGGTACGCATCGACGCAATGACGACCTCATTGGGATGATCTACGACAAAGCGTGCTGCTGCCTGCAGCTTTGGGCTGAGTGAGGAAAATCGGTCGAGAATCAGATCTTTGAGGCCCATTGAAGCTCCTGAAACACATTTACGCAAATGAATCGAATGTTACGCCAAGTGAGCGAGCAGCAGGCCGAAATTCACGACGCAGGCGGAAGGCCGGCTGGGCGAACCCGAGAATGAGGAAGAGGGCGACGGAGGATTTCTCGGGCCTGCGCCGCTTTCCGGCCGGCATGCCGTGCGGCGGCGCTATCGAACTCCCATCGCCGCGGAAAACCCATCCCCGCTTGGTACAATGGCGGTTTCGCATTTCACTTCCGCACTTCCATGATCGACATTCAACTCCTCCGCAAGGACATCGACAGCGTCGCCGCCCGTCTGGCTGCTCGCAAGTTCCAGCTCGATGTCGCCGCCTTCAACGCGCTCGAAGCGGAGCGCAAGCAGATCCAGACCCGCACCGAGGAGCTTCAGGGCAAGCGCAATACGCTGTCCAAGCAGATCGGCATGCTCAAGGGAAAGGGCGAAGACACGACTGCTGTGATGGCCGAAGTGGCTGGCATCGGTGACGAGTTGAAGGCGTCGGCCGAGCGCCTGGACGCGGTGCAGGCGAAGATGAGTGAATTCATGCTCACCATCCCGAATCTGCCGCACGAGTCGGTGCCGGCCGGTCAGGACGAGTCGGCCAATGTCGAGGTGCGCAAGATGGGTACGCCGCGCGCTTTCGACTTCGAGGTGAAGGATCATGTCGATGTCGGCGCCGCGCTCGGACTGGATTTCGATGTCGCGGCCAAGCTGACCGGATCGCGCTTTGCGGTGATGAAGGGCGGTATCGCGCGCCTGCACCGTGCGCTGGCGCAGTTCATGCTCGACACGCATACCGGCGAGCACGGCTACACCGAGTGCTATACGCCCTATATCGTCAACGCCGACTCGCTGCGCGGCACCGGCCAGTTGCCGAAATTCGAGGCTGACCTGTTCGCTGCGAAGAAGGGCGGCCAGGAAGGCGAGGGCGAGGCGCTGTACCTGATCCCGACCTCCGAAGTCCCTCTGACCAACATGGTGCGCGACGAAATCCTTGCTGCCGATGCCTTGCCGCTCAAGCTCACCGCCCATACGCCGTGCTTCCGTTCCGAGGCCGGCAGCTATGGCCGCGACACGCGCGGCATGATCCGCCAGCACCAGTTCGACAAGGTCGAGATGGTGCAGGTCGTGCATCCGGAAAAATCCTACGAAGCGCTGGAAGAAATGGTCGGGCATGCCGAGAACATCCTGAAGAAGCTCGGCCTGCCGTATCGCGTGATCACGCTATGCACCGGCGACATGGGCTTCGGCGCAGCGAAGACCTACGACCTGGAAGTCTGGTTGCCGGCGCAGAATACCTACCGCGAAATTTCCTCGGTATCGAATTGCGAAGCCTTCCAGGCGCGCCGCATGCAGGCGCGTTTCCGGAACGCGCAAGGCAAGCCGGAACTGGTGCACACGCTGAACGGTTCGGGTCTCGCGGTCGGCCGCACGCTGGTCGCGATCCTGGAAAACTATCAGCAGGCGGATGGCAGCGTCGACATCCCGGAAGCCTTGCAGCCCTACATGGGAGGCGTCAAAAAGCTGGTCCGGGCTGACTGATTTCCGGCTGATTTCTTACTCGGATTCAAGCGCCAGCGGCGACGCGGCGCTCGACAATCCCTGGCGGCGTTCGATGAACAAGCTGTTGCCGGGGATTTTTTTCGCCTGTTTTTTCGCTTCCGACGCTGCCGTGGCGATCTGGTGGTGCGACAGATACTGGCCCGGTTCCACCTTGACCACGCCCAGCGACAGGCTGATCAGCGCGTGGAACACCTTGTTTCCGCGCCGGTCTTCGCTGACGTAGCCGCCACGCTCGTGGTGGTCGCTGTCGTAATGCGTGCAAATGGCGGCGGCGAACGCCTCCAGGATCGCGTTGCAGCGTTGCTCCCAGTCTTCGCTCTGGAACAATACGATGAAATCGTCACCGCCAATGTGGCCGATGAAATCGCGGCTCGGATCACAGTGCGTGGACAAGACGTTGCCAGTCAACTGGATTACGTCGTCACCCTTGCGGTAGCCGTACACGTCATTGAACGGCTTGAAATGGTCGAGGTCGACATAGCAGGCCGAAAAGCGCACGCCGTTCTCCAGCAGACGGTCGATGTGCTCATTGATCGGCACATTGCCCGGCAACATGGTCAGCGGATTGGCGTAACGCGCCGCGTTGATCTGCATCCGGGTGATTTCCCGCATCAGGTCGTGGCCGGTGCCCATACCGAGATAGCGGCCGCGATCCGTAATGATGAAGCCGTTCGACAGGTGATGGCGATCGGCGTCGACGATGATCTGGCTCAGTTCCTGCAGGCTGGTGTTCTTGTCCGTGATGAGCGGCGCCGAATCCATGAAGGCGGTGCACGGCTTCTTGCCGTAGACATCGCGCGAAAACAGGCGCGCGAAACGGTCGATCAGATCGGGACGCGTAATCAGTCCGATCGGGATGCCGTCCTCGACAACCGGGACGATTTCCAGGTCCGGATCGCCGATGAACATCTCGTAGACATCGGTGTTGGTCATATCCGGCGTCGCGCTCGGGACAATGCGCAGCAGTTTCAACGCGGTTACCACGTTGTGGCCGGCAGTGCTCTTCTGCGGGTACACCGACACCGTATTGCCGTTCAGCGTCTTGGCAACATCCGGCGCGAGGTCGAGGCCGGGGTGCGCGTGGGGACGCGCAATGTGATAGCCCTGGCCCAATGCGATGCCGAGGTCACGAATCAGCAGCAGTTCGGTCGGCGTTTCAATGCCTTCGGCAATGACCACGGTGCCGGATTCCTGGGCAATTTCCTGGATCGAACGCACGAATTGCAGCTTGACCGGGTCCTGGTTGATGCCCTGCACGAAATGCATGTCGATCTTCACGTATTCCGGCCGCAGCTCCGACCACAGGCGCAGGCTGGAAAACCCTTCACCCAGGTCGTCGATCGCAATCCGGAAACCCATGCCGCGATAATGCTTCACCGCTTCGCGCAGCAATTCGTAGTCATACGTCGGCTGGTTCTCGGTCAGTTCGATGATCACCCGGTCCGGATTGATGCCGACTTCATGAATATAGCCGAGCGTTTCGCCATGGCGCGCCTGCGGCTGCAACAGCATTTCCGGACTGACGTTGAGGAACAGCCTGCCGGGCAAATTCAGTTCGGCAAAGCGTTCCAGCACGACGCGGCGACACATGTGCTCGACCTCGACGCTGAGATTGTTCGCTCGGGCGACCTTGAACAGGTTCATCGGTGAATGCAGAGGGCTGTCGGATGGCCCGCGGATCAGGCCTTCGTAGCCGACGATTTCCCCGCGCTGCATGTCGATGACCGGCTGGAACAAGGCGTTCAATTGGCGCTGGCTCAGGACTTCATTCAAGCGCGACAACAGCATGGCATCTCTGCTTTCCGGTAGTTTCAACGATGGATGATTGTTCTTGTCATTGGCCGCTACGTCGTGACTGCGGATCGACACCTCGACATTCGCCATGCCGCAGGCGATAGGGGTTACACCGGGAAGTTCCGGTGCCGAAGCGGCAGCCTCTACGGTTGAAATGGGAAGCGAACTCAAAGCAGCCTTTCCTGCATGTTTCTTATTGAAAATCGATCTTGCAGGGGGAATGCTAGCCGGACTTTATGACAGCATGATGATAAGCGGAAACTATTTATGTTGCTGACAACGGCCGGATGGGAGTTCCGCTCAGCCAAAGATTCGGTTATAATTGCGTGCTTTGCGGCGCCGACACGCCGCAAGACGACCGAAAACGGAAAGGTGGCAGAGTGGTCGAATGCGCTGGACTCGAAATCCAGTGTACGGTTATACCGTACCGTCGGTTCGAATCCGACCCTTTCCGCCAGTAGCACTGGATACAAAACAAAAGCCGCCTTCGGGCGGCTTTTGTTTTGTGCGCCATGTCTTTGCGATGGCTTCTTGCTTCAAGTGTTTGCTCAATGTTTCAGTAACCGCTTCGCATTGCCGGTGGCGCGCGAGTGAACCGGCTTCAGTCCATGGTGTACGAGGCGTGCCGTCGAGCCGGATAGTTGGGTAGCGATACTGGTTGAGTTCTTGAGCATGTCTCGTGTCAGCTTTTCTTGCCCTTTGAGCGTGAACGCTGCGGCCGGTGCGGCGGCCAGCGCAAAGAGGCCGCTGGCGCAGCTCAGCAATTGCCTGAACAGCATTGCGCCAAACTGCGTATTGAGCGTCACCATGCGCGTTGCGATTGCCTGTGCGGATTCTGCGGCTGCTTCCAGCTTTTCCTGCCCCATCAAGGTGAATTCGCGCTGATCGCGTGCATTCGGAATGACGCCGGCCGTTGCAATGCGATTGGTTCGGTGGTTGATAACCTGTGCCGATGCGAACAACATCTCGCCGGTCGTGAAGGCAAGCCTGGTCCAGGCGAGATAGGGATTCGCGGGCGCGAAACGGGGGCGGTACTGTTTCATTTGAGGTCCTTTTTCCGGTTGGGCAATTTTCGTTCGGGAACTGGCGCGCCGTTCTACTGAAGTCAGGCTCCCGGTCGAGGATTCATCATGTCCGAGATGTCGAACGGCACGTTGCCGAGCCGATTGGAGTGCTTGGCGATATGTTAAGTTCGCCCGGAAGGCTTGCCGTTTCATGCAAAACGCATCGGAGGTGTCATTGCCTCGTCACAAGCGGCAATTATTCTTGCCGGTTTTTGTCCGGATGTGGTTTTTCCCATATTCGAATTCCATCGGTGATACATTCAACACGGTGGTGCAGGCAGCTTGTTTCATCGCTCCGCCGCTTCATCATTATTAAGTAGAAAAGGATTCTGCATGTTCGCCGCAGTGGATTTGGGCTCCAACAGTTTCAGGCTGCATATCGGAAAGTATGACGGCGAAGCGATCCGCATTGTTAAAAGCGCACGCGACCCGATACGCCTTGGCGCCGGCCTCGACAGCAAGGGAAACCTGACCGAGCAGGCGATGCAAACCGCACTCGAATGTCTGCGCAACTTTCGGGCGATTCTCGGCGCCTACACGCTCGACGCAGTGCGTGTGGTTGCCACCAATACGTTGCGCATGGCAAACAACGCGGCGAGGTTTCTGCCGGCGGCGGAGCAGGCGATCGGCTATCCGATCGAAATCATCTCAGGCGAAGAAGAGGGCCGGCTGATCTATATGGGGGTGGCCAGTTCGCTTGCCGTTCCCGGAGAAAAAAGGCTGGTGATCGATATCGGCGGCGGTTCCACCGAACTGATCCTGGGGCAGGGGCAGGACATCCGTCATGTCGAATCGTTCAGCATCGGTACCGTCAAGCAAAGCCTGGTGTTTTTCCCCGATGGACGCATCGACGCCGGATCGTTTGACGCTGCGATCCTGTCGGCGCGTTCGCATTTTGAAGACGCAGCGCCGCCGTATCAGTCGCGGCACTGGTCCAAGGCATACGGTTCGTCGGGGACCATCCGCGCGATCGCGGAGGTGATTGCCAGGAACCAGATCGGCGACGGCAGCCTTTCCCTGAAAAACATGGAGATGCTCAGGAACCGGCTGATCGAGGCCGGACACGTCAACAAGATCACACTGGCCGGTATCCGGCCGGAACGCGTGATTGTCATGATCGGCGGCCTCGCGATCCTGATCGGCATCATGCAGGAACTTGGAATCAAGGCAATCGGCGCAGTCGATGCGGGCTTGCGTATGGGCGTCTTGTGGGACCTGCAGTTGCGCGCGACCAGGCGTGACCGCCGCGAGCAGTCGGTGAGCGAGTACATGGGGCGCTTTCTGGTCGAGCCGGACCGGGCGAAACGCGTTGCCACCGCGGCCGGCGCCCTGTATGCGCAGCTCAAGCCCGCTACCGAAGCCTATGCCAAATACCTCTTCTGGAGCGGGCTACTGCACGAAGTCGGACTGGCGATCTCGCATACCGGTTATCACAAGCATGCGGCCTACATGGTCGAGAATGCCGATCTTCCCGGCTTCACCACGCGCG
Source organism: uncultured Noviherbaspirillum sp. (assembly GCA_966212445.1). GTDB lineage: Bacteria > Pseudomonadota > Gammaproteobacteria > Burkholderiales > Burkholderiaceae_D > Noviherbaspirillum. The sequence continues at coordinate 55,637 of CBIHRJ010000001.1, forward strand.
AACAGCGCACGATGAGCACCCTGCTCGTCGCGCAGAAGGGCAACCTGCGCAAGGTCGCGGACGCGCTCGGCGATCCCGATTTTGCCAAGGCGGTACTGGCCCTGCGGCTGGCAACCATGTTCATGCACTCACGCATTGACGGCGACGTCAGCGAGATGGGTTTGAAGATGAAAAACCGTATCGAGCTTGAATTCAAGCGCGACTGGATCAAACTGCACCCCACTGTTTCCTACTGGATCGAGAAGGAGCGTGACTGGTGGGCCGAGGTTGGTGTCGACATGACGGTGAAGGCGGTTGCCTGAGGGTGAGCCTGACGACGCGCAACGCTGTCCGATTGTTTTGCCAGGTTCCCTCTGACATTGGCGCTTCCGACTTGCGCCATGGACTTCCGCTTGTCACGCACGCCTGCAGATATCGAAATCGTCGTTGCTGACATCCTCGACCACATTCCGGATGCGCGGCAGTCGAGCGGGCATCGGGTATGAAGACAGCGCTGGTGATGCAAAGGCGGCTTCACCGGCTTGCGCCTGATCCAGCTTGAACACTGCAACCGCCTGCGACAGCTTGACTGCCTGATCCTGCAGCGAACCGGCGGCATTGGCGGCATGCTCGACCAGCGCTGCATTGCGTTGTGTGATTTCGTCCATTTTGCCGATCGCCTGATTGACCTGTTCGATGCCGACCGTTTGTTCCTGCGTCGCGGACGAGATGTCGTTCATGATCTGTGCGACTTGCTGTACGGAGGCGACTATTTCCTCCATGGTGGCGCCCGCGTCGCCGACCAGCGTGTTGCCGTGTTCAATTTGTTCCACCGAGTTCTCGATAAGCGACTTGATCTCCCTGGCCGCACCGGCGGAGCGCTGAGCAAGGGCGCGCACCTCTGCAGCAACCACTGCAAAGCCGCGTCCCTGCTCGCCGGCGCGCGCCGCCTCCACCGCTGCGTTCAACGCCAGGATATTGGTTTGGAAGGCAATGTCATCGATGACGCGAATGATATCGATGATCTTGTACGAACTTTGCTTGATGGCGCCCATGGTATCGATCACCTGGCCGACGGCGATCCCACCTTTTTTCGCGACCTCCGCGGCATTGACCGCCAGTGCATTGGCTTGCGCCGCGTTTTCGTTGTTCTGCTTGACGGTGGAGGTCAACTGCTCCATCGAGCTTGCAGTTTGCTGCAGCGAGCTTGCCTGCGACTCCGTGCGTGCCGAAAGATCGGCGCTGTCGGCGGCGATGTCATGGGATGTCCGCGTAATGACTTCGCTGCCCTCGCGCACTTCCGCAACCAGTTGCGCCAGACCGGTGTTCATGTTTCCGAATGCGGTCACCAGGCCGCCGATCTCATCGCGCGCAGCGGATGCAATGCGCGTGCTCAGGTCTCCTGCAGCAGCACGTTCGACGGCCATTTCAAGCCTTGCCACCTCGCGCGAAAACGATACGTAGAAGCCGGCAAGCAGATAGGCGGTGATTGCGAGTCCGGCCAGTACGCCGGCGAGGATCAGGTACAGTCGTGTCGAATAGCGCTGTATGCGCGCTTCAAGCAGTTCGTCGAGCGCTGCCGCGGACGCATCGGCCGCGGCATAGATGCCTTCGATGCTTTTGCTGCCGGCTGCGAAGAATTCGCTGCCGGAAGTCTGGTTGTACGCATTCAACACTTCATCCTTGGCGCGGTCGAGGAATGCCACTGCCGCCGGAACCGCGGCCAGGCGCGGTTCGAGCGCGGAGCGTAGCGCCGGATTCTCGCGAAACACCGATTCGAACTTCACAGGCACCCGCGCCAGGTCGTGGCGCGCGACCATCACGCTGGAATTGAGCATCAGGTCTTCATTCGGCTCGAGCAAGCCCGTGTCGATATAGGCGGCGCCGCGACCGGCGAGATGGAACAGCGTATCTGCGATGCCCGGCAGGCCGTCCATCAGTGCCGCGGTCAGGTGCAAGCTGTCGAGTTCGGGGTCCAGTGTCATGCCTGACCTGTCGGCAACCAGCGACGTCAGCCTGGACAACTCTTCAATTACTGTGCTGTGCCGGTCGTAGCTGTCCCTGGCCTTGACCTCGGTCATCCGTTGCACATCTTGCCATTGCTGGCGCACTTTCGACCATTCGGCTGCGATACCCAGACTTGCTGCCGTGGTTTCCATCTGCTTCATGCCTTCCATACCGGCATTGGCAGCCTGGAGCGCCTTGACGGCGGCGTCGCCAGCCGCTGCATTTCCCGACAGCGCCATGTGACGCAGTGCCCGGTGCGTCTGGATCTGGAAGACGACCTGCTCAAGCCTGCGGACGTATTGGGCGCCAAGACGCTCGCGCTCGGCATGCTCCACGGCCTTGTCCAGTTCCGCATACAACATGCTTAAAACCAGTAGCAGGGGCACCATGAAGATCAGCGCCACCAGCGCGAATTTCGGCAGCAGGCGCAGGCGCTGCATAAGGGTAACGACAGGGGCGAGCAGGATTTTCATGTTCTTCTTTGCCTCTTGAGTTGATTTTTGGCAATTTTGAATGGCGATTGTTACGCCTTGATGAAGTGCTTGGGCTGCGGTAATGAGGTAAACGATATATATTATTTATACTATTAATTGATAAGGGAGCAGGGATGGCAAAAGCAAGCGTATCCAAGCCGGCCGCCAAGGCCGCACCCGCCGCGAAGAAGGCGGCGCCAGTGAAGACGGCACAAGCAACAGCGACGCCGGCTCCGGCCGTGCCGGTTACTGCTGCAAAGAAGACAGCCGCAAAGCTGCAGCCGAAGGCGGCGCCGGAACCGAAGGAAAAGGCAAAGAAGGCGAAGCTGGTAAGAGACAGCTTCACCATGCCCGAAGCCGAGTACGCGGCGCTGGGCGAAGTAAAGAAGGCCTGCCTGAAAGCCGGCGTGGAAGTGAAGAAGAGCGAACTGCTGCGCATCGGCGTGGCACTGGTGCGGCAGCTCGATATGGCGAAACTCAAGGAAATCCTCGCGGGCTTGCCCACCCTCAAGGCCGGCAGACCGAAGAAGAGCAAGTAACGTCGGATGCTGTTGCAAACCGACAGCCGGAGTGTCCGCTCCGGCTGTCGCCATGTCACACAATTGAAATCAAACTGTCATGCCGTCGAAGTAATCGCCAGCTACGCTTCGTCCGTCGAATCAACAAGGACGATGCACGCGACTACTCACCAATGCGGCCGACGCCACCCCGGGTTTTTCCAGATTTTCTCTCAGCCTGGCTACCACGCATGAAGAAGTGCGTGAAGTGCAGCGCCTGCGCTACAAGATCTTCATCGAAACGATGGGCTTGTCGGCGCTGGCCAACGAGGACGGCCTCGATACCGACGAATTCGACGCCTATTGCGATCACCTGATCGTGCGCGACACCAGGACGCTGAAGGTGGTCGGTACCTATCGCGTGCTTGGCCCAAGCGGTGCGCGCCAACTCGGACGCTTCTATTCCGAGAGCGAATTCGATCTCAGCCGCCTGCATCACCTGCGCAGCAGCATCGTCGAGGCGGCCGCGCGTGCATTCATCCGGATTACCGCAGCGGCGGCGCGATCATGATGTTGTGGGCGGGGCTGGCCGCCTACATGCGGCGCGAGCGCTGCGATTACCTGATCGGCTGCGCCTGGCGGAGGCAGTGGCCTGCGGTGTGCCGGTGGCCGCCTATCCGGTTGCCGGGCCGCGGGACGTTGTGACCAACCGCCGATCCGGCGTGCTGGACGAAGATCTTGCGCGAGCGTGCGAGGAGGCGCTTCGCCTCGACCGTACAACGGTGCGCAAGCATGCGCTGCAATTCACATGGAGTTTCGCCACCCAGCAATTCCTCGACAACCTATGTCCCGCTCGCCGGTCGCCCGCGAGCATCGGGATGCGCAACTTCGCTGCGCGATGACGAGCGCCGTATCCGATTTGCCCGATCCCGGCGTTACGGATAACGACGTTCTCGAACGTCATCGCCGCTTCATCGAATCGGTCGCCGAGGAAATGCGGAGTTCGGTACAGGATATCGAACCGCTTTATGCGGAAGTGATCGAGACCTTGAGCGCGAATGCGCGTGTGCCGGACTATCTGCCGATCTTCGCGTATCGCCGCGCCAGGGAAATATCGAAATCCAGATCGAAGGCGGCGCCGGCTGGGCTGCCAACCTGCCGACGTGGCGCATCGAGAAGCACTGGCTGCTCGATATTTTCTGGGGAGGTCGGACGATGACCGGCTACCACGCTGGGTCTTTCCTTTCGTTGCCCTGTTTTTCCATTTTCCCTTGTTCTTCATGGGCCACTGGTCGTGGCGCGCGGAATGCCGCGTGCTGGGGGGATGCATCATGCTGTTCTGGATCGCCGAGGATTTTCTCTGGTTCGTCCTCAATCCCGCATACGGCCTGGGGCGTTTCACTGCCGCTGATATTCCCTGGCACAAGCACTGGCTATGGCTGGCGCCGACCGACTACTGGCTCTATTTCGGTGTGTTGTTGGCGATGCTGTGGTTGTCCTGGGAAAACAGGCAGTAGCTTGCCGCAAATCAGTTTTCTCTGGTGAACCAATCCTGCCGCCCATGCTCGAATTGGATAAGATGAGGACTTCATCCCATCCATTCGATCGATGCACGAACAAGAGCAGGCTCGCCAACTGAGGAGGACGCGCCGGCTGGCCACTAGCCTGCTGGTTGCGATGGCTGTGCTTTTCGTGGTGACGTGGATTCTGCAGCCGCGTTACCCGGTGCTCTCTTTCGTATCGGCCTTTGCCGAAGCGGCTATGGTCGGCGCATTGGCCGACTGGTTCGCCGTTACCGCTTTGTTCCGCTCACCGCTGGGCCTGCCGATTCCACATACCGCCATCATTCCGCGCAACAAGGATCGGATCGGCGACAGCCTGTCCGATTTTCTCGAACATAATTTCATTACTCAGGAAGTGATCCGGGAGGAAATGCGCAGCATTGATTTCGCGGGAGCTGCAGCTGGCTGGCTGGCGCATCCCGAGAACAGCCGGTCGCTGTCGCGCCAGATGGTGCGCAGCATTCCGGCGCTACTGCGCGTGGTTGAAGACGAGGACGTGCGACAGTTCATGCAAAACCGCTTGAGTGCGGCGCTGGAGGACACCAAAGTCGCGCCGGCGATCGCGGAAATACTGTCGGTACTGGTCGCGAGCGGCCATCATCAGGCCTTGTTCGACCATCTTATCGTTCTGGCTGCCGATGCGCTCGAGCACAACAAGCCCTACATCCGCTGGAAGATTCACGAGAACAGTCCGCGCTGGCTGCCGAAGGCAATCGACGAAAAACTCTACCTGCGCATCCTCAATGCCTTGCAAAGCACGCTCGATGAAATGCGCGACGACGACAGCGAATGGCGCATGCGCTTCCAGATCGCGACCGACAAATTCATCGAGCAACTGCGGACGTCGCCGGAGTATGAACAGAAGCTGGATGCGGTTCTCGGCGATATCCTTGGACATCCGCTGGTGCGCGACTACATCCTGACCGTGTGGAACGACATCAAGATGCGTCTGGTCGCCGATGCGACTTCTCCCGACTCGCAGATGGCGAGCAAGCTAGAACGCGCGCTCTTTTCACTGAGCGAGGAACTGCTGCGCGACGAGAAGGTACAACGCAAGCTCAATCAGTGGATCAGGATATTCGCTACCGAAACCGTGGTGTCCCGGCGCGAGGCGATCGCCGATCTGGTGGCGCGCGTGATTCGCAAGTGGGATGCCGAAACCATGTCGCGCAAGCTGGAGCTGCATGTCGGCCGCGACCTGCAGTACATTCGTATCAACGGCACCATCGTTGGCGGATTGGTCGGCCTCGTATTGCACGCGGTTTCGAGGATGCTGCCCCTGATCGGTTGATGATTCTTGTCTACGTCGCGCCTGGCGCACCGAGCAGTTGCGCAAGATACCGCTGCGCCGAAAACGGCAATTGCTTGCCGCGCAGCCTGCGCCGGTAGTAAGTGCCGTCGGACGACAGTTGCCAGGCATTCATGTTGTCCTTCAGATAGGGATTCAATCCCTGCGTAATCACCTGCTGCTTCAGCTTGCGGTCGAGCACCGGGAAAGCGACTTCCACGCGCCGGAACAGGTTGCGGTTCATCCAGTCCGCACTGGCCAGGTAGACATCATGCTTCAATTCGTTACGGAAATAATAGATGCGGCTGTGTTCGAGGAAGCGGCCGACAATGGAGCGCACCTTGATGTTTTCCGACAGTCCGGGAACGCCCGGGCGCAACGCGCAGGCGCCGCGCACGATCAGGTCGATCTTGACCCCGTCGTTCGATGCCGTGTACAGGGCGCTGATCACCGATTCGTCCACCAACGCATTCATTTTGGCAATGATGCGCGCGGGACGCCCCTGGCGCGCTATCGCCGCTTCGTTGCGGATGGCCCTAATGATTTCCTTCTGCAAAGCGAAGGGCGCCAGCCACAGGTATTGCAGTTTCTTCGGCTTGGTCAGACTGGTCAGATGAATGAAGATCTCGTTGACCTCGGCGGTCAGTGCCGAATGCGTGGTCAGCAGGCCAAAGTCGGTGTAATGCCTGGTGGTGGTCGGATGGTAGTTGCCGGTGCCGAGATGGGCATAGCGACGCAAGTCGCCGCCTTCGCGCCGCAGTACCAGCGCCAGTTTGGCATGGGTCTTCAGGCCGACGACACCGTAGACCACTTGCGCGCCGACGCGTTCCAGGCGTTCGGCCCAGTTGATGTTCGCTTCTTCATCGAAACGCGCCATCAGTTCCACGATGACCGTAACCTCCTTGCCGCGCTGCGCTGCTTCGATCAGCGACTCCATCAGGTCGGAATTCATGCCGGTGCGGTAAATGGTCTGCTTGATCGCGACCACGTTGGGATCCACCGCGGCAGAGCGGATGAATTCCACGACAGGCTGAAATGACTGGAACGGATGGTGCAGCAAGATGTCTTGCCGGCGCATCAGCGTAAACATGTCGTCGCTGGCAAGGGACGCGGGCAATCCCGGCGTGAAAGGCGGAAAGTGCAAGGAAGCTTGCTGCACGTTGTTGATCAGTTCCAGCAGGCGAACCATGTTCACCGGCCCGTCGACGGCGTACAGGCGGTTCTTTTCGATCGAAAACTGGTTGAGCAGGAATTCGGCAAGATGCTGCGGACAGTTGCGAGCGACCTCAAGTCGCACCGCGAAACCGAATTGCCGGCTTTTCAATTCGGTCTGCAGGGCCTGCCGCAGGTTCTTGACTTCTTCCTCATCCACCCACAGGTCGCTGTTGCGGGTTACCCGGAACTGGGAATAGGCGACCACATCGCGTCCTGTAAACAAATCGGCAATATGGGCGTGGATGACGGAGGACAGCAGACAGAAGGAAATGCCGTTTTTCGACAAGGCGTCAGGCAGCCGGATGATGCGCGGCAATACGCGAGGCGCCTTCAATATGGCAATGCCGGTGCCGCGACCGAATGCATCTTTGCCGGAAAGTTCGACAATGAAATTCAGACTCTTGTTAACCACCTGCGGAAACGGGTGTGAAGGATCGAGCCCGATCGGCGTCAACAGAGGGCGAACCTCGCGGTCGAAATATTCCTTGACCCAGGCACGTTGCGCCTCGTTCCGGTCCTGATGGCGCAGGAGATGAATACCTTTTGCCGACAATTGCGGCAGGATTTCCTTGTTCAGCAGCGCATACTGCCTTTCGGTGATTTCGTGGCACTCGAGATTGGTACGTTCCAGCGCTGCGCCCAGCGCGGGCGGCTCGGCAGCGGAACCTTCCATCCGGTTGTGCGCCAGCAAGCTGGCGATGCGGACCTCGAAGAACTCGTCAAGGTTGCTGCTCACGATGCAAAGGTAGCGCAGGCGCTCCAGCAGCGGAACCTGCGAATCCTCCGCCTGTGCGAGAACGCGGCGGTTGAATGCAAGTTGCGATAATTCCCTGTTCAGATAGATGCTGGGTGATGCTTGCGTCAGAGACGGCATGTCCTGAGTTGTCTTTTTTCTCATGATTTCCAACGATTCTTCCGGGCAATGTCGTCGGAGTCTAATTGGCGATTGTGACAAGTTAATGACGGGGTACAATCGCCGTTTCGGCAATATGACGAGTCAGGCTCTCGCTGTCATAAAGGCGTCATAATCGTTGATTAGAGTTCGCACTGTCTTACTTTGACAACTTTAGTGGAGCAGATAATGCGACTGAACAAATTCCTGGCGTCGGCTGCCATCGCGGCCGGCAGCATGATCCTTACTTCCAACGTCATTGCTGCCGACATCACCGGCGCCGGCGCAACTTTCCCGTATCCGATCTACGCCAAGTGGGCGCAAGCGTACAAGAGCGCCACCGGCACCGGCTTGAACTACCAGTCGATCGGCTCCGGCGGCGGCATCAAGCAGATCAAGGCAAAGACCGTGGACTTCGGCGCTTCCGACATGCCCTTGAAGGCTGAAGACCTCGAAAAAGAAGGCCTCATGCAATTTCCGGCAATCATGGGCGGCGTGGTTCCGGTCGTGAATATCGCCGGCGTCGGCGCTGGCCAACTGAAGCTGACCGGTCCGGTACTGGCCGACATCTATCTCGGCAAGATCACCAAGTGGGATGCCGCGGAAATCGCCTCCATCAACCCGGGCGTGAAGCTGCCGGCCGACGACATCACCGTCGTCCACCGCGCTGACGGTTCCGGCACCTCGTTCCTGTTCACTGACTACCTGTCCAAGACCAGCCCGGAATTCAAGTCCACCGTCGGCGCAGGCACGGCGGTCAAGTGGCCGACCGGAGTGGGTGGCAAGGGTAACGAAGGCGTCGCCGCCAACGTCCAGCGCATCAAGAACTCGATCGGCTACGTCGAATACGCATACGCCAAGAAGAACAAGATTGCGCATACTCAGTTGAAGAACCACGATGGCCAGTTTGTGCAGCCGGAAGACGGCAGCTTCAAGGCGGCGGCCGCTGGTGCAGACTGGGCAAAGACCCCCGGTTTTTCGCTGGTCTTGACCGATCAGGCAGGCAAGGCCAGCTGGCCGATCACCGGCGCCTCCTTCGTCCTGATGCACAAACAGCAAGCGGATGCGGCCAAGGGCAAGGAAGTACTGAAGTTCTATGAGTGGGCATACAAGAACGGCGATGCAATGGCGTCCGAACTGGATTACGTTGCCATGCCGGCAGCAGTTGTCAAGCTGGTTGAAGAATCCTGGAAATCGCAGTTGAAGGATGCATCCGGCAAGGCGATCTGGTAACACCTGACACGAGTAGTGCCATCGTGTTCACGGCTGCGCCCCATGATGTCACCCTTGGTGACGTCGGGGCGCAGTCTCTATTGCCCGAGAGGGCGTGCGGATGATGAATGTGAATGCAAACCTATCCTCGATTGTGACGTCCATTGCCGAAAAGAAAATCCGAGAACAGCAAGCCGCTGCCAATGCGATGGGATTCACCATGCGCAAGCAGCGGCATCAGGATTTTCTGTTCCACAAAATCACGCTCGGTTTTGCGCTGAGCGTGCTGCTGGTCCTGGTCGGTATCATTGTCTCCCTCATCATTGGCGCCTGGCCGGCGTTCAAGGAATTCGGCCCGGCCTTCATCACGACCGTCGAATGGGATCCGGTCAATGACCAGTATGGAGCCTTGATTGCGATCGTCGGCACGCTGGCGACCTCGGTGATTGCGCTCCTGATTGCATTTCCGATCAGTTTCGGCATCGCGCTGTTCCTGACCGAAATCTGCCCCGCGCAGCTGAAGCGTCCGCTCGGCACCGCGGTCGAACTGCTGGCCGGTGTGCCGAGCATCATCTACGGCATGTGGGGCCTGTTCATTTTTGCGCCGATGTTCGGCGACTATATACAACCCTTCCTGAAAGCGACGTTGGGCAAGCTGCCGGTCATCGGCCAGTTGTTCACCGGCCCGACGATGGGTATCGGCATCCTGACTGCCGGCCTGATCCTCGCGGTCATGATCATTCCGTTCATCGCGTCCGTGATGCGCGACGTGTTCGAAGTCGTGCCGGCAGTGCTGAAGGAGTCGGCCTACGGACTGGGCTGCACCAAGTGGGAGGTGATGCGCAAGATCGTGCTCCCCTATACCAAGACCGGTGTCGTAGGCGGTGTCATGCTCGGCCTCGGGCGTGCGCTGGGTGAAACCATGGCGGTCACCTTCGTCATCGGCAATGCGCAAAAACTGTCCTGGTCGCTGTTTGCGCCCGGCAACAGCATCGCCTCCACGCTCGCCAACGAGTTCGCTGAGGCCGAATCGACGCTGCATGTGTCTTCCCTGTTCGCACTCGGCCTGATTCTTTTCGTCATTACCTTTATTGTGCTTTCCGCGGCAAAACTCATGTTGATGGGCTTGTCCCGCAAGGAAGGGAGCAAGTCATGAACACCGTGATCAATCCGGTTTACCGCAAGCGTCTCTGGGCGCATCGCATTGGGATCGGGCTGTCGATCGCGGCGATGGCGGTCGGCCTGTTTTTCCTGGCCTGGATCTTGTTCACGCTGCTGGTGAAGGGCATCGGCGGGCTCAGCATCAACATGTTCACGATGACCACGCCGCCGCCGGGCGATGATCCCGGCGGCTTGCTGAACCCGATCGTCGGCAGCCTGATGATCGTCGGCGCAGCGACCCTGATCAGCACGCCGATCGGCATCCTTGCGGGAATCTATCTTGCCGAATACGGCGAAGAAAGCTGGCTGGCGCAGATCACGCGCTTCGTCACCGACATCATGCTGTCGGCGCCATCCATCGTCATCGGCCTGTTCGTGTATGCGATCTACGTCGCCGAGGTAAAACATTTTTCCGGCTGGGCCGGCACCTTCGCGATTTCCCTGATTGCGGTGCCGGTGGTCGTGCGCACCACCGACAACATGCTCAAGCTGGTGCCGAACAGCCTGCGCGAAGCTGCGTTCTCGCTCGGTGCGCCGCGCTGGAAGGTCGCGATGATGGTGCGGCTGCGTGCCGTGAAGGCCGGTGTCGTGACCGGCGTGCTGCTTGCCGTCGCCCGTATTTCCGGCGAAACGGCGCCGCTGCTGTTCACTGCATTGAACAACCAGTTCTTCAGCGCCAACATGAACGCACCGATGGCCAACCTGCCGGTGGTCATCTATCAATTCGCGATGAGCCCGTATGACAACTGGCGTGCGCTGGCATGGGGCGGCGCGCTGCTGATTACCTTCAGCGTGCTGGGCCTCAACATCCTGTCGCGCACCCTGTTCAGCCAGAAAGTCCCGAACTAACATGATGAATCAGACTACCTCCATCTCCGCAAAAGCTACGCTCGAAATCTCGGACCTGAATTTTTACTATGGCAATTTCCAGGGCCTGAAGAACATCAACCTGAATATCCATGAAAAGAAGGTCACCGCCTTCATCGGCCCGTCCGGCTGCGGCAAGTCGACCCTGCTGCGCACCCTGAACCGCATGTACGACCTGTACCCGGGGCAGCGCGCGGAAGGCAAGATCATGTACAACGGACGCAATATTCTCGATCCCGGACAGGACGTGAACATGCTGCGCGCCAAGGTTGGCATGGTGTTCCAGAAACCGACGCCATTCCCGATGTCGGTCTATGAAAACATCGCTTTCGGCGTGCGGCTCTATGAAAACCTGTCGCGCGGCGAGATGGACGAACGGGTCGAATGGGCGCTCAAGAAAGCTGCGCTATGGAACGAGGTCAAGGACAAGCTGAACAAGAGCGGCCTCAGCCTGTCGGGCGGCCAGCAGCAGCGCCTGTGCATCGCGCGCGGTGTGGCGGTCAAGCCGGACGTGCTGCTGCTCGACGAACCGACCTCCGCGCTCGATCCGATCTCGACCGTGAAGATCGAAGAGCTGATCAACGAACTGAAGCAGGACTACACGATCACCATCGTCACGCACAACATGCAGCAAGCGGCGCGCTGCTCCGATTACACCGCCTACATGTACCTCGGCGAACTGGTGGAATTCGGCGAAACCGACCAGATCTTCATGAACCCGGGCAAGAAGGAAACGCAGGACTACATCACCGGCCGTTTCGGCTGAACCTGCATCGCTCGACCGACAACTTTACAGCGCGCTAATACGATAGTGCGACAATGAATCAAGGAGAACATCATGCCCGGCGACCACTCATCCAAGGCATACGACATGGATCTCGAAACCATCCGCTCCAAGGTATTGCAGATGGGCGGACTGGTCGAGAACCAGTTCAACGACGCCGTCTCGTGCTTCCGTACCGGCGATCTGCAACAAGCGGACCAGGTGATCAAGAGCGACGAGAACGTCAACCGGCTTGAAGTGACGCTGGACGATACCTGCAGTCACCTGATCGTCAAGCGCCAGCCGGCGGCGAATGACCTGCGCACCGTCATGGCGACGCTGAAAGTCATCACCGACCTCGAACGCATCGGCGACGAAGCGACCAAGATTGCCCGCACCGCGAAGCACCTGCACGAACGCGGCACGGTCGGCGTCCTCAATCACTATGAATCGATCCGCGTGCTGGCATCAACGACGGCCGATTCCCTGCACGACGCGCTCGATGCGTTCGCCCGCCTGGACGACAAGCAGGCCGGCAATATCATTACGCATGACGAAGCGATCGACCATGAGTTCCGCTCGATCACACGTACGATGGTGACTTTCATGATGGAAGACCCGCGCACCATCTCTGCGGCGCTGGACACCTTGTGGGTAGCCAAGGCAATCGAACGCATTGGCGACCATGCGAAAAACATTGCCGAGTATGTGATCTACGTCGTCAAGGGCAAGGATATCCGGCACACCGACTACGTCTACACCAAACCGGATAGCGCTGTCTGAAGCCATGGCAGCCGACAAAACTACCATTCTCATCGTGGAGGACGAGCCGTCGATTGTTGAGCTCGTCACTTTCACCCTCAGGGAAGCGGGCTGGAATACCTATGCCGTGCACGGTGTGTCCGAAGCCTGGGAGTTCATCCAGCGCAGGACACCGCATATGGTGCTGCTCGACTGGATGCTGCCGGACCAGTCCGGCTTGCGGTTGTTGTCGCGCATACGCGGCGACCGCCAGTTGCAGGACATGCCGGTCATCATGCTGACGGCGAAGAGCATGGAAGAGGACAAGATCGCCGGTCTTGATAACGGTGCCGATGACTACATCACGAAACCGTTCTCGCCGCGTGAACTCACATCGCGCATCAAGGCACTCTTGCGCCGCAAGAGTCCCGAGCATGCGCAAAGCCTGATGGCCGCCGGCCCGGTAAAGCTGGACCCGGTCAGTTGCGCCGTGATGCTGAACGACCAGAAGATCGACATCGGCCATGCGGAATTCAAGCTCCTGAAGTTCTTCCTTGCCCATCCGGAACGCGTGTTTTCCCGCAGCCAGTTGCTGGACAAGGTTTGGGGCGACCACGTCGTTATCGAAGAACGCACTGTCGACGTGCACGTGCTGCGTCTTCGCAAGGTGTTGAAGGGGGCGGAGTCGCTGATCAAGACGGTGCGCGGCGTCGGTTACATGCTGTCGGAAAAGTAAAAGCGTATCAAGATGAATCCTCAATTGCTTTTCTGGATTCCCGCCTGCCTGCGGCTTTCCATTGTGCTTGGCATCGGCGGGGTGTGCTGGTACTTTTTCGGTGCTGCCGTCGGACTTGGGGTTGCCTTGGCCGGCATATGCGTGCTGTGGGTCATCCAGCTGCTTTATCTGCGCCAGCTCGCACTATGGCTGGAGCATCCGGCCAGCGCAAGGCTTCCGGACGGCTGGGGCGCGTGGACCGATATTTTTGCCCGCCTGTACAAGCTGCGGCGCGAGGACGAACGCAACCAGACCGAACTCACCGAGTGGCTGGCCCGTTTTCGGCAGGCGATGAGCCTGCTGCCGGACGGTGTTGTCATCATGGACGACGTGTTGTTCCTGGAGTGGTGCAATCCGGCGGCGGAAAAGCACCTCGGCCTGCATCTCGATCGCGACAAGGGCATGCGGGTGACCAACCTGATACGCAGCCCGGCCTTCATCGATTACATCGTGCTCGGCCGCTACGAGCAGCCGCTGACGCTGAGCCTGCGCGAACGCAAGCTGATCGTGCAGATCATTCCCTTCGAAAACCGCCGCCAGATCCTCGTCACGCACGACGCCACCGAAACCGAACGCATCGAAATGATGCGCCGCGACTTCATTGCCAATGCGTCGCACGAACTGCGCACACCGCTCACCGTCATCAATGGTTTCCTGGAAATTGCGCAAGGCCAGCCCAACCTCGACATGCAAACCCGGATGGGCCATCTGAAACTGATGATCGAGCAGGGACAACGCATGCAAAACCTGGTGGAGGACATGCTGACCCTGACGCGGCTGGAGTCGATCGATTATCCGTTGCGGCCCGAGCCGGTTAATATCCGCAATTTGCTCGAGCAGATTCTCCAGGAAACGAAGGCCTTGTCTGGTGGCCGGCACGATATTTCGCTCGAGGTAAACGGTCCGGACATCCAGGGCAGCACGGAAGAATTGCGCAGCGCTTTCGGCAACCTCGCGTCAAATGCGGTGCGGTATACGCTGGAGAAGGGCACGATCCGAATGAGCTGGGAAATGAAGGATTCAGGACCGCAATTTACGGTGCAGGATTCCGGCATCGGCATCCGTCCGGAACATATCTCCCGGTTGACCGAGCGCTTTTACCGCGTCGACAAGAGCCGCTCGCGCGAGACACGGGGCACCGGACTTGGACTGGCAATCGTCAAGCATGTGTTGCTGCGTCATGATGCGACCCTGCTGATCAATTCCGTGCCCGACAAAGGAAGCCGGTTCACGGTGAGCTTCCCCGCAAAGGCGGTTGTTTCCGATGTTTCGACAGTAATAAATTGCTTGGGATAAACATCGCCACATGCTAGAGTGAAATCAGGCGTAACGACGCGTTTACCTGATTATCATGTTCCGGAATGCGGGGATGTTCAAAGGCGCACTTTCTATCTGCCTTGCTGTCGGGCTTGCGCTGTCGCTATCCTCTTGTGCCGATCTGCTTCCCCGCGCGAAGCAGGAAACCCAGACACCCTGGCGCAGCTACGCTGAAGCGTATGCAATGTTTGAACAGATCGTTCCGGGGAAAACCCATCTGGCCGATCTCAAAGCGCTCAAAATCGATCCGGACCAGACTCCCAATGTTGCGTTGCTCAGCCACGCCGACTTGCTTCGGCGGCTGTTCCCGGCAACTTCCTACGAAGCCGACAAGATCGAACCCGGCTTGCGTGCCTGCATGTCATCACAGCACAATTGCTTCGCGTATGAAATCGAGCAAGTCTCGCTCGATCGCCGGCGCTTCGGTAACTTCTGGGCCGACTTCTTCAACTTCAGGCGGGAGGTCGACATTTCCGGCTGGCGCTTCAATGCAGTCATCGTGGTGAAGGGCGATAGCGTGGTGTACAAGATGTGGAGCGGCAAGCCGAACGTTCACCAGATCGAGGACGAGAGCACGCCGCTGGGACCCTTCCAGTCGCTAGGGCCTTCGCTGTTGACGAAATGAAAATGATTTGAGCAACTGAATTGGCACCCAGGCCGATAGTGCGGAGAGCAGCTTCGTGCCTGAAATCGACGCCGACCGCGCTTACAAACGGAAAGCATTTTCCTCCCCGGCAACGCCGTGCCGGCAAGCGACATCCGTTACAATGCGCCTGCCCTTGTTCGCGCTCCCTTGTCCGACCTGAGGCAGCTTCCCATCTTGCTGGTTTTTTGCGACGCATCGTTGCGCCGCCGCTGATTCATGACACGTTCTTTACCGGTTTTGCTGTTTTCCCTGATTCTCTTCCTTGGCGGTTGCGCTACCGTCACTACCGTCGCGCCGCCATCGGCTCAGGTCAAGCCGGTGCGCGAGATCAAGGTGGGTCTTGCGTTGGGAGGCGGAGCAGCACGCGGGTTTGCCCACATCGGCGTGATCAAGGCGCTGGAAGCGCAGGGTATTGTTCCTGACATCGTGGTCGGTACGAGCGCAGGCAGTCTGGTCGGAGCGCTGTATGCAGCCGGAAACAATGGTTTCGCCCTTCACAAGCTGGCACTGGAAATGGATGAGGCTTCGATTTCAGACTGGTCGGTGCCGTTTTTTTCAAAGGCATCGGGGGTACTGAAAGGGGAGGCGTTACAGAACTTCGTGAACCGCAGCGTCGGCAATGCTCCGATCGAAAGACTGAAAATCCCGTTCGGAGCGGTTGCCACCGACCTGAACAGCGGCGTGCCGATTCTGTTCCGGCGCGGCAATACCGGCGCGGCGGTGCGGGCATCATCCGCGGTGCCCGGCGTATTTCAGCCGGTACGTGTCGGCGACCGGTCCTATGTCGACGGTGGCCTGGTTTCGCCGGTGCCGGTGCGCTTTGCACGCGAAATGGGAGCGGATTTCGTGATCGCGGTGAACATTTCGGCGCATCCGGATGCACAACCGGCCTCGGGTTCGCTGGATGTCCTGCTGCAAACGTTCGCCATCATGGGGCAGAGCATCAACAACTACGAACTGCGCGAGGCCGATGTCGTCATCCAGCCTCGGCTCGGCACAATGAAAGGCACGGACTTTCCTGGTCGCAATACGGCAATCCTCGCCGGCGAACAGGCGACTTCGGCATTAATGGCGGAAATCAAGCGCAAGCTGGCGGCAAAGCGGGAGCAGTAGGGGGGGGTAGGAGAGAGGCGGCCTTACTCCGGCTCGCTGACGCGGCGGGCACCGTTGAAGCGTTTTTTCCAGTAGCCGACGTCCATGCTTTCGATGCGCACTTCGCCGCCCGCGGATGGTGCATGAATGAACTTGTTGTCGCCCAGGTAAATGCCGACATGCGAGAACGCACGCCGCAAGGTGTTATAGAAAACGAGGTCGCCCGGTTGTAATTCAGCCGTGTCGACACGTTGCCCGACATGGCTGAGTTCCTCGGACGTCCGGGGCAGTTCTTTTCCCCATACCTGCTTGAACACATAGCGCACCAGGCCGCTGCAGTCCAACCCGGTTTCCGGCACTGTGCCGCCGTACTGATACCGGATTCCGATCATGGACATTGCCTGCAGCGCAAGTTCAGAAGCACGCGTACTCAGCACGTGCAGGCGGCTTGGTGCAACCGCTTGCTCGCCAGCCTGTTGTTCGCCAGCCTTGGCGTAAGGGGCGGACGCAATCAACAAACCCGTCGCGAAAGCGAGGAGACATAGCTGATCTTGCAGTTTGCGATGAAATGTTACCATGCTTGCAAAACTATTCGCCGAGTGGTGTTGGTCAAAATCGCAATTTAATAGGCTGGAGCGCTACTGTCAAAAATTGTTCGACGAAGGTATCCTTTCGACAATACGGACCCCGACCCGGAAGCTCAACTCGCATGCCTATCTCCGCCGCGACGGATTTTACCGTCAAGCCACGAATTCTGATCGCAGATGACTCCCGCATTGTGCGTGCCACGCTGATCAAACAGATCGAGGGCCTGTTCGACTTCCGGGAAGCGCTGGACGGTGAACAGGCATGGGAAACCTTGCTGCTCGATCCGCGTATCCGCGTGGTGATCACCGACCTGAGCATGCCCAAACTGGATGGATACGGTCTCTTGCACCGCATCCGCGCGTCCAGGATCGGACGTATCCGCGATATTCCCGTCATTGTCGTCTCAGGCAGTGACGAAATCGAGGAGCGCGAGCGCGCCAGAGAGGCGGGTGCTACCGACCTGATTATCAAAGGAATCGCCACCGCGCAGTTGCTGTCCCGTCTCGACGTGCTCGCAAAGCTGGTCAACAGCCAGCACGACTACGAACGCAGCCTTGAAGAACTGGTTCGTCATGTCAAGGTCGACCAGGCTGCGTTGCCGGAGCCCCCGGACGCCGCGGAAACCTGGCGCGATCATGCAGATGCGTTGTTGGTCCACGCGTTGAAGTCCAGGCGAAATTGCGTCGTTCTGAATATCTGCGTCGGACTTCGCCATGCCGGTTCGGAAGGAGAAGTCGTTGCGCCGCCGGCCGGCGTGATTGCGGCAATACGGCATCTGTTAAGACGGACTGTCCGCGAATCGGACTGCGTGGCGGGGAGCGGTGAAACCGAGTTCGTGGTCGTCACCGGCAGTATCAACTCCGATGCAGCGCGTGGCTTCGCGGAGCGTGTTTGTCGCGCCATTGCAAATGCGCAACTGATCAGGGATGAGAACGTGTTTTTCGTCGCCAGCTGCGGGCTGGCTTCCCTGGCCGACGACGCGGCCGGTCAGCAGTCCGCCGGTCTGCAGCGACTGCATGAGCTGGCCCGTCGGCGCGCGCTTCTTGGCCTTGGTCGCGGCATATCGGGCGTGATTGGGCATGTGGAAGAAGATATATGCGCCGGCAGCAATTTTCCCGATCTTCCCGGCAGCGGCGGCAGCCTGGACTCGCCGGACCTCCCGACATTACTGCAATGGCTGAGGGCCGGTCGCCAGAGTGAGGTGCTGCCTCACCTTGCCAGGTTGTCGAATGAATTGCAGCCGCTGCTCGATCTGATGTTGCGAGAAGGCAAGACCTGACGGTTTTCTACGTATGTTCCCGCATGCAGCATGTACGTGACAAGCGTACAATCCAGCCTTCTTTTCTCGGAGGCACCATGCAAACCAAACCCGTACTGACACTCGAAGACGTCAAGAAGATTGCTGCCGCGTCGGAGGCAGAGGCAAAAGCCAATAACTGGGCAGTCACCATCTCGATCGTCGATGACGGCGGTCATCTGCTGTGGTTGCAGCGCCTGGACGGCGCCGCACCGATTTCCGCCAGCATCGCACCGGCCAAGGCGAAGACCGCGGCCCTCGGCCGCCGCGAGAGCAAGGTCTACGAAGACATGATCAACAATGGCCGCGTTTCGTTCATGTCGGCTCCGGTCCTCGAAGGCATGCTGGAGGGCGGGGTCCCTGTTGTCGTCGACGGACACTGCGTCGGAGCGGTCGGCGTATCCGGCGTCAAGTCGTCGGAAGACGTGCAGATTGCCAAAGCAGGTATCGCTGCTCTCGGCGCCTGATTTTGTCCGCAACCCGCCGCCCCAGGGGCAGCGGCGCGGGTTACCTCAGACGGCGTACCGGGCGTCTTACACTACGCTTACAAATTTGCGGCAAGGTATGTTCTCGGCTATAATCTTGGGGTTTAGCCAAATTCAGACCGCCGTAGCGCATACCCCTTCCATTTCGTCCCGAAAAGACCCACGACAACCAGCGCAAGCCGTTCGGTCGGCGGTCGTTCCGGCGCGGCGCAGCGGCGGTAACCATCTCAGGAGTTACCCTTGCTGCCACTTTTTCCTGGCCAATCAGTTCCGGCCATCCTAGCGCTTGCAGACGGGTCGATTTTCCAGGGTTTTTCCATCGGTGCTCCCGGTCATACGATCGGCGAAGTCGTGTTCAACACGGCCATGACGGGCTACCAGGAAATCCTGACCGACCCCAGCTACAGCCGCCAGATCGTCACACTCACCTATCCGCACATCGGCAACGTCGGCATCAATGACGAAGACGTCGAGGCGGGCAAGATCCACGCTGCGGGCCTGATCATCAAGGACCTGCCGCTACTGGTATCGAACTTCCGCAGCAAGCAAAGCCTGTCGGACTACCTGAAAGCCGAAAACGTGGTCGGCATCGCCGGCATCGACACCCGCAAGCTGACCCGCATCCTGCGCGAAAAAGGCGCCCAGAACGGCGCCATCCTGGCTGGCGAAGCCGATGTGGAAAAGGCGCTGACGCTGGCGAAGTCCTTCCCGGGCCTGGCCGGCATGGACCTTGCGAAGGTGGTCTCGACGACCAAGCCGTACGTTTGGAACGAAACCGAATGGAAGCTGGGCAAGGGTTACGGCCAGCAAATCACGCCGAAATTCCACGTCGTCGCTTTCGATTACGGCGTCAAGCGCAACATCCTGCGCATGCTGGCCGAACGCGGCTGCAAGATCACCGTGCTGCCGGCGCAATCGAGCGCAGCGGACGCCTTGGCATTGCATCCGGACGGGATTTTCCTGGCCAATGGTCCTGGTGACCCGGAACCCTGCGACTACGCCATCGCCGCGACCAGGGAACTGATCGAGCGCGGCATCCCGACTTTCGGCATTTGCCTTGGCCACCAGATCATGGCGCTGGCTTCCGGCGCAAAAACCCTGAAAATGAAGTTCGGCCACCACGGTGCCAACCACCCGGTGCAGGATCTCGACAGCAAGCAGGTGATGATCACCTCGCAGAACCATGGCTTCGCGGTCGACCAGGCATCGCTGCCTGCCAATTGCCGCGTGACCCACGTGTCGCTGTTCGACGGTTCGCTGCAAGGTTTCGAGCGCACCGACAAACCGGCCTTCTGTTTCCAGGGCCACCCGGAAGCATCGCCCGGCCCGGCCGACGTCGCCCCCCTGTTTGATCGCTTCGTGGCGATGATGGAGAAACAAAAAAATGCCTAAGCGCACCGACATAAAAAGCATCCTGATCATTGGCGCCGGCCCGATCATCATCGGCCAGGCCTGTGAATTCGACTATTCCGGCGCCCAGGCCTGCAAGGCATTGCGCGAAGAGGGCTATCGCGTCATCCTCGTCAACAGCAACCCGGCGACCATCATGACCGACCCGGAAATGGCCGACGTCACCTACATCGAGCCGATCACCTGGCAGGCAGTGGAGCGCATCATCGCCAAGGAACGTCCCGACGCGATCCTGCCGACCATGGGCGGACAGACCGCGCTCAACTGCGCGCTCGACCTGCATCGCAACGACGTGCTGACCAAGTACGGTTGCGAACTCATCGGCGCCACGCCGGAAGCGATCGACAAGGCCGAAGACCGCTCCAAGTTCAAGGCCGCGATGACCAAGATCGGCCTCGGCTCCGCTCGCTCCGGCGTATCGCACACGATGGAAGAATCGTGGGCGGTGCAAAAGGAAATCGGCTTCCCGGTCATCATCCGTCCCTCGTTCACGATGGGCGGCACCGGCGGCGGCATCGCCTACAACCCGGAAGAATTCGAAACCATCTGCAAGCGCGGCCTGGAAGCGTCGCCGACCTCCGAACTGCTGATCGAAGAATCGCTGATCGGCTGGAAAGAGTTCGAGATGGAAGTGGTGCGCGACAAGAAGGACAACTGCATCATCGTCTGCTCGATCGAAAACCTCGACCCGATGGGCGTGCATACCGGCGACTCGATCACCGTCGCACCGGCGCAGACGCTGACCGACAAGGAATACCAGATCATGCGCAACGCCTCGCTGGCGGTGCTGCGCGAGATCGGCGTCGACACCGGCGGCTCCAACGTGCAGTTCGCGGTCAACCCGCAAGACGGCCGCATGATCGTCATCGAGATGAATCCGCGCGTATCGCGCTCGTCCGCGCTGGCATCGAAAGCGACCGGTTTCCCGATCGCCAAAGTCGCCGCCAAGCTGGCGGTCGGCTTCACGCTCGACGAACTGCGCAACGAAATCACCGGCGGCGCCACGCCGGCGTCGTTCGAGCCGAGCATCGATTACGTCGTCACCAAGGTGCCGCGTTTCGCGTTCGAGAAATTCCCGGCCGCCGACAGCCACCTGACCACCCAGATGAAATCCGTCGGCGAAGTGATGGCCATCGGCCGCACCTTCCAGGAATCGTTCCAGAAGGCCTTGCGCGGCCTCGAAGTCGGCGTCGACGGCATGAATGAAAAGACGACCGACCGCGAAACCATCGAAGAGCAGCTGGGCGAACCGGGGCCGGACCGCATCTGGTACGTCGGCGATGCCTTCGCGCAAGGCTTCTCGCTGGAAGAAGTGCACCAGCTGACGCACATCGACCCATGGTTCCTGGTGCAGATCAAGGAAATCGTCGATATCGAATTGTGGCTGGAGAAGCAGACCCTCGCATCGCTCGACAAGGCAACGCTGTTCAAGCTGAAGCAAAAAGGCTTCGCCGACCGCCGGCTCGCCAAGCTGCTCAAGACCACCGACCGGGCGGTGCGCGAACTGCGCCGCGAACTGAACGTGCGTCCGGTCTACAAGCGCGTCGACACCTGCGCCGCCGAATTCGCGACCAGGACCGCGTACATGTACTCCACCTATGAAGAAGAGTGCGAATCGCAGCCGACCGACAAGAAGAAGATCATGGTGCTCGGCGGCGGTCCCAACCGCATCGGCCAGGGTATCGAATTCGACTATTGCTGCGTGCATGCCGCGCTGGCGATGCGCGAAGACGGCTACGAAACCATCATGGTCAACTGCAACCCGGAGACGGTGTCCACCGACTACGACACTTCCGACCGCCTGTACTTCGAGCCGCTGACACTGGAAGACGTGCTGGAAATCGTCGACAAGGAAAAGCCGTACGGCGTGATCGTGCAGTACGGCGGCCAGACGCCGCTCAAGCTCGCGCTCGACCTCGAAGCGAATGGTGTTCCCATCGTCGGCACCTCGCCCGACATGATCGACGCCGCCGAAGACCGCGAGCGTTTCCAGAAGCTGCTGCAGGACCTCGGACTGCGTCAGCCGCCGAACCGCACTGCCCGTACCGAAGAAGACGCGCTGCGCCTTGCGCAGGAAATCGGCTACCCGCTGGTGGTGCGCCCGTCCTACGTTCTCGGCGGACGCGCGATGGAAATCGTGCACGAGCAGCGCGACCTCGAGCGCTACATGCGCGAGGCAGTGAAGGTGTCGAACGATTCGCCGGTGCTGCTCGACCGCTTCCTCAACGATGCGATCGAAGTCGACGTCGACTGCCTGTCGGACGGCCAGCGCACTTTCATTGGCGGCGTGATGGAACACATCGAACAGGCGGGCGTGCATTCGGGCGACTCGGCTTGTTCACTGCCGCCGTATTCGCTGTCGAAGGAAACCATCGACGAGCTGAAGCGCCAGACCTCGCTGATGGCGAAGGGTTTGAACGTGGTCGGCCTGATGAACGTGCAGTTCGCGATTCAACAGCAGGAAGTGGAGGGCAAGCTGCAGGACATCGTCTACGTGCTGGAAGTGAACCCGCGTGCGTCGCGCACCGTTCCTTACGTCTCGAAGGCGACCGGCCTGCAACTGGCGAAGATTGCCGCCCGCTGCATGGTCGGTCAGTCGCTCGACAGCCAGGGCATCAAGCACGAAGTCGTGCCGCCGTACTACAGCGTGAAGGAAGCCGTTTTCCCGTTCAACAAGTTCCCCGGCGTGGATACCATCCTCGGTCCGGAGATGAAATCGACCGGCGAAGTCATGGGCGTGGGCAAGACCTTCGGTGAAGCCTTTGTCAAGTCGCAATTGGGTGCCGGGATCAAGTTGCCGACGTCGGGCAAGGTGTTCCTGAGCGTGAAGAACAGCGACAAGCCGCGCGCAGTCCAGGTGGCGCAGGACCTGGTCGCGCTTGGTTTCTCGCTGGTCGCCACCAAGGGCACCGCCGCCGCCATCGGTGCTGCCGGCATTCCGGTGACCGCGGTGAACAAGGTGGTCGAAGGCCGTCCGCACGTTGTCGATATGATCAAGAACAACGAAATCGTGCTGGTCATCAATACTGTCGAGGAAAAGCGCACCGCCATCGCCGATTCGCGCGCTATCCGTACATCGGCATTGCTGGCGCGGGCCACCACCTACACCACTATTGCGGGTGCGGAGGCGGCGGTCGAAGGCATGCGCCATCTTGACGAACTGCACGTCTACGATTTACAAGGCTTGCATAAATCTTTACACTAAGCCCTTAACAGCAAGACTTCAGCCACAGAGGTCACAGACGGCCCCGGTTTCCCCGGGGCTATTTGTGACCTCTGTGTTTTCATTTTGTCGATAGAAAATCATGAGCACAGTACCCATTACCAAGCGGGGCGCGGAATTACTCAAGGAAGAGTTACAGCGCCTGAAAAGCAAGGACCGTCCGGCCGTCATCAACGCCATCTCGGAAGCACGCGCACAGGGTGACCTTTCCGAAAATGCGGAATACGATGCGGCCAAGGAGCGCCAGAGCTTTATCGAGGGACGCATCGCCGAACTCGAAGGCAAGCTGGGCGCGGCCCAGATCATCGACCCGACTGCGCTGGATGCGGAAGGGCGCATCGTGTTTGCATCGACCGTCGACCTGGAAGACCTGGAATCGGGCCAGAAGGTGACGTATCAAATTGTTGGTGAAGACGAAGCCGATCTGAAAGAAAAGAAAGTGTCTGTCACTTCGCCGATCGCGCGGGCCCTGATCGGCAAGTATGCCGGCGACGTGGTGGAGGTCAACGCCCCGTCCGGCATCCGTGAATACGAAGTTCTCGAAGTCCGTTACATCTGAACTCCATGTTCGCTACGCGCGCCCGGTTGTTGATCGCCACGTTGTGGATCGGCAGCCTGTGGACTATCGGATACCTGGTTGCGCCCACGCTGTTTGCGACCTTGGACGACAGGGTGCTGGCGGGAACCATCGCCGGCCGGCTGTTTCGCGTCGAGGCATGGCTGTCGGTTTTTTGCGCTCTTGCGCTGATCACCCTGCTCAAGTTCGCTGCCGGCGACCGGGACCGTAAAGCCGACCGGCAGATTCTCTGGCTGGCAGCCGGCATGCTAGCATGCACCTTGATCGGCTATTTCGGCCTGCAGCCGTTCATGGCGGCTTTGCGCGAGGCGGCAGGACCGGGGGGAGTGATGGATGCAGCTTCCAGAGGCCGGTTCGGCCTGCTGCACGGCATTTCAAGCGGGATATATCTGGTTCAGAGTCTGCTCGGCGTCGCGCTGATCCTCAAGCTACGGTAGCAGTCGCGAACACTTTTCCAATCCCTGCTCAGCCTCGGCCGAGCGCAGACTTCTTGCTGCTGGTCTGTCGCGGCTTCGCGCGCTTGATCGATCCGCCTGCGGTAACCCGTTCATTGCCCTTCAGGATGACCTTCTTCACGGTTGGACGCTTGGTGCCGCTCGGGCTCGGCTTGACGATGGTCACTTCGCGCAGGCCCTTGCCGCGCTTGTCGCTGCGCTCTTTCACCGCCTCTTTCTTCGGGCGGTACAGCACCAAGAGCTTGCCAATATGCTGGATCGGCGCTGCGTTGAGTTGTTCGCAGATCGTTTCGTACATGCTGACGCGCGCATCACGATCATCGCCGAACACCCGGACCTTGATCAGTCCGTGGGCATTCAGGCTGGCGTCGATTTCCTTGAGCACGGCGGGCGTCAGGCCCGCTTCGCCGATGATGACGACCGGATTGAGTGCATGGGCGTCGGAGCGAAGCGCGCTGCGCTCTGCGGGAGTCAGTTTCAACATGATTAATCATTCCTTAAAAGCGGTATTCTACGCGAATGGCAAAGAACAAATTCAACAAAAACTGGCTGCACGACCATATCAATGACCCCTACGTGAAACTGGCGCAGAAGGAGGGGTATCGGGCGCGTGCGGTGTACAAGCTCAAGGAAATCGACGAGAGCGAAAAACTGATCCGGCCGGGGCAGGTGATCGTCGATCTCGGCTGCACGCCGGGAAGCTGGTCGCAATATGTGCGCAACAAGCTGGCGGGCATGGAGGGCGGAGGCATCAACGGCACCATCATCGGGCTCGACATGCTGCCGATGGATCCGATTGCGGACGTGCATTTCATACAAGGCGATTTCCGCGAACAGGAGGTGCTGGACCGTCTCGAAGATGTCCTGGAAGGGCGCAAGGTCGATCTGGTTCTGTCGGACATGGCACCGAATCTGTCAGGCGTCGCGATCACGGACGCTGCACGCGTCGAGCACATCATCGACCTCGCCATCGAATTTGCACAAGCTCACATGAAACCTTCCGGGGCTCTGCTCGTCAAATGTTTCAACGGAACAGGATTTACGCAACTGGTCGAAAAATTCAGGCAAGAGTTCAAAACCGTATCCCAGAAGAAGCCCAAAGCGAGCAGGGACAAGTCATCGGAAATTTTTTTGCTTGGCAAAGGGCTGAAAAATCCCGCGCAGGGTTCAAGTTAGCTACTTGATAACCCTTGATTTCCAATAGCTTAGCCGCACATGCAGCCTAGCAAGCGCTGATTATTGCGGGTAGAATCAATTTTACAAGTCATGTAAATATAGGCGTTATTGCGCCTAAGGAGTTCTAGTGAACAACATGTTTTCCAAAGCCGCCATCTGGGTCGTCATCGCCCTGGTGCTGTTTACCGTCTTCAAGCAGTTCGACGGTCGCACGTTGGCGGGTGGTGCAACCCCGATTCCATACTCGGACTTCATCGACGAGGTGAAGGCCAAGCAGATCAGGGAAGCAACGATTGAGGATCGTACCATCGTTGCGACCACGAACGACGGCAAGCGGATCAAGACCTCGGTGACTTACCTCGATCGCGGCCTCATCGGTGACCTGCTCAATAACGGTGTCAAGTTTGACGTCAAGCAACCGGAAGAGCAGTCCTTCCTGTCGCAGGTGTTCATTTCCTGGTTCCCGATGTTGCTGCTGATCGGTGTCTGGGTGTTCTTCATGCGGCAGATGCAGGGCGGCGGCAAGGGCGGAGCGTTCTCGTTCGGTCGCTCCAAGGCGCGCATGCTGGACGAAGCCAGCAATACCGTGACTTTCGCTGACGTCGCCGGTTGCGATGAGGCCAAGGAGGAGGTGCAGGAGCTTGTTGACTTCTTGCGTGACCCGACCAAGTTCCAG
Organism: uncultured Noviherbaspirillum sp.; assembly: GCA_966212445.1. Taxonomy (GTDB): domain Bacteria; phylum Pseudomonadota; class Gammaproteobacteria; order Burkholderiales; family Burkholderiaceae_D; genus Noviherbaspirillum. The sequence continues at coordinate 82,011 of CBIHRJ010000001.1, forward strand.
AAGTTGGGCGGACGTATTCCTCGCGGCGTGTTGATGGTCGGTCCTCCGGGTACCGGCAAGACCTTGCTGGCACGCGCGATCGCCGGTGAGGCAAAGGTACCGTTCTTCACGATTTCCGGCTCGGACTTTGTCGAGATGTTCGTCGGTGTCGGCGCCTCGCGCGTTCGCGACATGTTCGAGAATGCGAAAAAGCATTCTCCCTGCATTATCTTCATCGACGAAATCGATGCGGTTGGACGTCATCGTGGCGCCGGCATGGGCGGCGGCAACGATGAGCGCGAACAGACGCTGAACCAGTTGCTCGTCGAGATGGATGGCTTCGAGGCGAATTCCGGCGTCATCGTGATTGCCGCGACCAACCGCGCGGACGTGCTCGACAAGGCGCTGTTGCGGCCTGGTCGTTTCGACCGCCAGGTGATGGTCGGCCTGCCGGACATTCGCGGTCGCGAACAGATCCTTTATGTGCATATGCGCAAGGTGCCGATCGCCCCTGACGTGAAGGCCGATATCCTCGCTCGCGGAACGCCGGGATTCTCGGGCGCCGATCTTGCGAACCTTGTCAATGAAGCAGCCTTGTTTGCGGCACGCCGCAACAAGCGCCTGGTCGAGATGCAGGACTTCGAGGATGCGAAGGACAAGATCGTGATGGGGCCGGAGCGCAAGTCCGCCGTCATGCGCGAGGAAGAGCGTCGCAATACCGCGTATCACGAGTCCGGTCATGCGGTGGTTGCCAAGCTGCTGCCGAAAGCCGATCCGGTGCACAAGGTCACCATCATGCCGCGTGGTTACGCATTGGGTCTGACCTGGCAATTACCTGAACATGATCGTGTGAACATGTACAAGGACAAGATGCTGGAGGAAATCGCAATCCTGTTCGGTGGACGTATCGCCGAAGAAATCTTCATGCACCAGATGTCGACGGGCGCGTCCAATGACTTCGAACGTGCCACGAAGCTGGCGCGCGCCATGGTCACCCGCTACGGCATGTCCGAGACCCTCGGTACGATGGTGTATGAGGACAGCGAGCAGGACGCCTATTTCGGACGCATGTCGTCGAAGACGGTTTCCGAGGCTACTCAGCAAAAGGTCGATACCGAAATCCGATTGATCCTCGACGGGCAGTATGCATTGTCGCGCCGCTTGCTGGAAGAGAATCGGGAAAAGGTTGAAATCATGGCAAAGGCCTTGCTCGAATGGGAAACGCTTGATGCGGACCAGATCGACGACATCATGGAAGGCCATGAGCCGCGGCCGCCGAAGGCAGGTCTCCCTGCGAAGCGGTCTGCATCCGACAATACTTCCGGAGGTGTGTCGCCGAACGCGACCGCACCAGCCTGATCACTTCGCAGGAAGTGGTGTTGACAAGGGTGGGGAGCAATCCTCGCCCTTTTTATTTGTGATAATGGTATGACAACGCAATATCTGCAATGCGGCCGTTACCGCTTCCCAATGCAAGGCGAAGGGGCGCGGCCGCTGGTCATGGGCATTCTCAATGTGACGCCGGATTCGTTTTCCGATGGTGGCCGCTTCGATTCCCTGGAGCTTGCGCTCTCCCGCGCCGAGCAAATGATTGCCGATGGGGTCGATATCATCGATATCGGTGGAGAGTCCAGCCGGCCGGGATCGCAGCCCTTGCCGCTCGACGAGGAGTTGCGGCGTGTATTGCCTGTGGTCTACGCACTTCGCGATTGCGGAAAGCCGCTGTCCGTCGATACGTACAAGCCGGAGGTCATGCGCGAGGTGATTGCAGCCGGCGCAGACATGTTGAACGACATCAACGGGTTCCGTTCTCCGGGGGCGGTGACGGCCGTCAATGAAAGCGATTGTGCGCTGTGTATCATGCATATGCAACGCGACCCGCAGACGATGCAGATACAACCGCACTATGAGGATGTGACTAAGGAAGTAAGCAGTTTTCTTCAAGAGCGAGTCGTTGCCATGGAGAATGCGGAAATCGATCGTCGACGTCTGTGCATCGATCCAGGCTTTGGTTTCGGCAAGACATTGCAGCATAATCTGCGCTTGCTGAACGACCTCGGAATCATGATGGAGCGCACGGGGGTGCCGGTGCTGGCGGGGGTGTCGCGCAAGACGATGATCGGAGAGATCACCGGGCGGCCCGTGGATCAGCGCATGGCCGGTAGCGTTGCAGCTGCCGTGGCAGCAGTCTCGAATGGTGCGATGATCGTGCGTGTGCACGATGTCGCGGAAACGGTCGATGCGCTGGCAGTGTGGCAGGCGATCGGGAACTACAAGCAAAGGCAAGAGAAGAGATGACACGCAAATACTTTGGGACGGATGGGGTGCGCGGACGGGTGGGGAAACTGCCGATTACGCCGGACCTGGTGATGAAACTCGGCTATGCGGCGGGAAAAGTCCTCGCGCAGGGGGAGGGCAGCAGCAACAAGCCTGTAGTCCTGATCGGGAAGGACACGCGCATCTCGGGCTACATGCTGGAAGCAGCGCTGGAAGCGGGTTTTGCCGCGGCCGGCGTGGATGTCATGCTCGCCGGACCGATGCCGACGCCTGCTATCGCCTACCTGACACGCGCACTGCGCTTGTCCGCAGGCGTGGTGATTTCCGCGTCGCACAATCCCTATGACGATAATGGCATCAAGTTCTTTTCCGCGTCGGGCAACAAGCTCCCTGATGCCGTCGAGGCGGCCATCGAAGCGCAACTCGAAGCGCCGATCGATTGCGTTTCATCTGAAAAGCTGGGCAAGGCCAAGCGCCTGGATGATGCACCGGGCCGGTATATCGAATTCTGCAAGAGCACTTTCCCGAACGAACTCGACCTGCGCGGCCTGAAAATTGTCGTGGACTGTGCGCACGGTGCGGCCTATCACATTGCACCCGATGTGTTTCACGAACTGGGTGCGGAAGTGATTGCCATCGGCAACCGTCCCAATGGCCTGAATATCAACGACGGTGTCGGTGCGACGGCCCCGGCTGCGCTGTGTCAGGCTGTGAAGGATAACAAGGCTGACCTCGGCATTGCGCTTGACGGGGATGCGGACAGACTGTTGATGGTGGACGCGAGTGGCCGCGCTTATAACGGTGACGAGCTGCTGTATGTTATGGTGAAGGACCGCATGGCGACGGCGCCGGTCAAGGGCGTGGTCGGCACGCTGATGACAAACATGGCGCTCGAGGTCGCGTTCAAGGAAATGGGCATCGGCTTTGCCCGTGCCAAGGTGGGTGACCGTTACGTGCTGGAAGTCATGCAGGAGCGCGGCTGGTTCCTCGGTGGCGAGGGCTCGGGCCATCTGCTGTGCCTCGACAAGCACACGACCGGTGACGGAATCGTTTCGGCGCTGCAGGTTTTGTCGGCGTTGAAACGCCATGGCCAGACATTGGAGCAGGCGACAGCCGAACTGGTCCTGTTTCCCCAATGTCTCGTCAATGTGAAAGTCGCTCCCGGTTTCGACTGGCAAAAGAATGGCACGGTGATTGCCGAAAAGGAGGTGGTCGAAGCGGAGCTGGGCAATGCCGGACGGGTCCTGATCCGTGCATCCGGTACGGAACCGCTCGTGCGTGTGATGGTTGAGGCAAGGATTGCCGAAACCGCCAATGGAATGGCGCGCCGTATCGCCGACCGGATTTCCTCTTAAGAAAGTGATTGCCGCAGCCGTGTTTTTGCGGCCTGCGGCATCAGATGGCGGCACATCCGTTGTTCAAATTCTTTTGAGAATGGCAGTTATAAATTGACCGGCAGGTTCGGCCCCGGTATGATGCTCCTCTCTCGGGGCGTAGCGCAGCCTGGTAGCGCACCTGATTTGGGATCAGGTGGTCGGACGTTCGAATCGTCTCGCCCCGACCAGGATTCAGAGCAGTGATTTTCAGTCGACTCCTCGTCGACGGACGCACGTTCATTCCAGATTCATTTCCTGGTTCTTCCTTTCGTCTGCCATGGACTGATGCCGTCCGTGCGATGCGGACTTGTGCATCTGGCCTTTGTGCCAGATTGTCTCGTCCAGGCTGCTGCCGTAATGGATAAGGACCCGGAAATGTGTCCGACACCCGGTCATTGAAACCTCCCGTCATTAGCGGTAATATCCGCAAGCGCTGGTTCCCCGTGGGAGTAAAGGTGTACCCCCACCACATCACACCTCAAGTACTGCCCATAGCTCAGTTGGATAGAGCAACGGCCTTCTAAGCCGTAGGTCGCAGGTTCGACTCCTGCTGGGCAGGCCAATTTGCTCCATGTACTTTACACAGTCCGACTGGAGTGTCCGCTTATTGCGGCAGCTATAGAACAGCGTGATTCCATGTGGCAAAGCCGCTGCGAATGTCATGTTCTCAATGCCCTTGAATTCGGGACGCCGGCGCGAAACCGGGAAGTCAGCGCAGACACAAACCGAGTGGAATCGATTATTATTGCCTAAAAGAAATCTTTCGAACTCGCCGACAAGTGTCACGGCGGACTTTGCGACAAGGCCGACGAAAGAATCGCCCGATGTCAGAAGAACACACCATCAATTCCGTCAACAAGCATTATCTCGACAGGGTCATGCGCCTTGCCGAGGCGGCCGACATCAAGGCGACGGAAGACATTTATGACGCGCGCGGCATGAAGCTGGTCGCCAAGGGCGCACGCATTTCCCGTACCCTGCAGGAGAGGCTGAGCCTGCGCCGGCTCAGCAAGCCTTTCGAATCCAGCATTGCCGTCGACGCCGGCGTTGACGGCAACATGATCGCCAACGAAGCGCAGCGTATCGTCGACAGCATCGAGCCGGTGCGATCGATCATCAAGTCGGTCGATGGCGGCTTGTCGCCTTTGCAGGTCCTGTCCGACATCCGGTTCGGAAGCGCGATGAGCACCATGCTCACCATCATCGAACGCGGCGGCGCAAAAGCGCTGCAACACAGCGTCATGGTCAGCCTGCTGTCGATCTGCCTCGCGAAAAAGTTCGGACTTGGGAGTCACGACCAGACCGTCGTCGCGCTTGCCGGCCTGTTGCACGATATCGGTGAACTTTATATCGAACCGGAATACCTGCACTCCAACCGCCGCCTGTATCCGCACGAATGGCGGCATGTCGTTGTCCACCCTCGTATCGGCCAGATGCTGATCGAGGGACTGGAGAATTATCCGCCGGCTGTCGCCCGCGCTGTGTTCGAACATCATGAACGCTTCGACGGCGGCGGTTATCCGCGCCAGATCGCAGGCGAGCAGATCAGTGCGGCCGGCCAGGTGGTGGCGGTGGCCGAGATGATTTCGGGTGTGTTCCTGCAACAGGACAAGCCGCTCAAGCGAGCCGAACTCGCGCTCAAGATCGTGCCCGGCGAATACACGCATGCACTGGTTTCCGTCGTGTCGTCAGCGATGCAAAGCGTGCCTCACGATCTGGATCCGGAAGAATGCGTCGCCCCGACCGGCGAGGAAAAACAAAGGGTGCGGGGGCTGTACGAGCACATCGGCGCCGTACTCCACACAGCCGAGCAGATGATGGAGTCGCCGCAACTGAAGTCGAAGAAAGCGGTGCAGTTGCTGTCCGATGTGATGCGGCGGGCAGGCAATATCCAGCGGGCGTTCAGCAGTACCGGGCTGGACCTGTGCCTGGACGACGACAGCGTGTTTTTCGAGACGCGCAGCGTCGACATCCTGTTTGAAACGGCAGTCGTTATCAGCGAAATCGAGTGGCACCTGCGCGATGTTGCGCGCGACCTGTCCTTGCACGGTACCGCGCTTGAACCCCATGAAACCGAAGCCCTGCAACCGCTGATCACCCTGCTTGATGGTGAACATCATGAGGTGATGAACAGCGAGTAGGGTGGAGAGCCGGAGGCGTATGCTTCATGGCGAACATGCTTTTGCCGGCGTGATGTTCGACTTCTGTGTAACGCCAGATTAACCGCCCATTTGCAGCCCGCTCAGCCCGCCGCATTCCTCTTCATACCGTTCCGCGGCGCGCCTTGCCTTCAGTTTCGCTCTGTTCGCCGCCTTGCCGGTAGCGGCCGCCGCATCTTCACGCGCCCACCGTTCACGGCGCGCCAGCGACGTGCATTTCTTGTGCAGCGCTGCTTGCCGCTTCGCGGCGCGCTGCCGGGCACTGTGCACTTTCGCCTCATCGCGATGACGTTCGCTTTCGAGCCGCTTGAGCTGCTTCTTTTCCCGTGTCAACTGCTTTGCGGCGCGCGAAGCTTCCGACGCCTGCACCGGTTCCACCACAATTTCCTTGCCGTCGGGGCAGGGCGTATCGCTATAGCTGACCTTGCCGCCGGATTCGCACTTGTACACGGCAAGGGCCGGCGCGGAAAACGAGAGCAGCAATCCGATCAGCATGAATCGCAGCATCGATCCTCCTTCAAAGCACTTTGCCGGGGTTCATCAGGTCCTGCGGATCGAGCGCCCGTTTCAAGGTCCGCATCAGCTTCAGTTCGACTTCGGACTTGTACCGGCGAACTTCATCGCGTTTCAACGCCCCCAGTCCATGCTCGGCCGAGATCGATCCGCCGAAGCGGTGCACGCTGTCGTGCACCACGCGGTTGATTTCAGCTTGATGCGCGATGAAGGCATCGGGCGAGCCTTTCTCCGGTGGCGACACGTTGTAATGCAGGTTGCCGTCGCCGAGATGGCCGAAGGTCACCATGCGCGCTCCGGGAAAGCTGTCCCGCACCAGTACGTCGGTGACGCGAATGAATTCGCCGATGCGCGAGATCGGCACCGAAATATCGTGCTTGATGTTCTTGCCTTCCTCTGCCTGCGCCAGCGGGATATGCTCGCGCAGGTTCCACAGCGCCTTCGATTGCGCGATCGACGACGCCACCGCGGCATCGTGGATGATGTCCTGTTCCAGCGCATCGGTGATCACCGCTTCCAGCATCGCATTCGCATGCTCTTCCGATTCGCTGTCGGACAGTTCGAGCAGCACGTATTGCGGATAAACCTGCGGGAAGGGCTGGCGTAGTTGCGGGAAGTGCTTTGCCACCAGTTGCAGGCAGAAGTCGGACATCAGCTCGAAGCCGGTCAGCGCCGGTCCGCATTTTTCCTGAGCGATCGACAGCAGCTGCAGCGCATTGTCCGGCGTCTGCATCGCGGCCAGCGCGGTCAGGCGCGCCTGCGGTTGCGGGAACAGTTTCAACACCGCAGCCGTGATGATGCCCAGCGTACCCTCGGCGCCGATGAACAGGTCGCGCAGGTCGTAGCCGGTATTGTCCTTGCGCAGTCCGCGCAACCCGTCCCAGATCTCGCCTTGCGGCGTGACGACTTCCAGACCGAGGCACAGATCGCGCGTATTGCCGTAGCGGAGCACGGCGGTGCCGCCGGCATTGGTCGACAGGTTGCCGCCGATGGTGCAGCTGCCTTCAGCAGCCAGCGACAGCGGAAACAGCCGCGAAGCGTCGGCCGCCGCGTCCTGTACCTGCTGCAGGATGCAGCCGGCTTCCACTGTCATCGTGTTGTTGATCGTGTCGATGGCGCGGATGCGGTTGAGGCGCGTCAGCGACATGACGATCGCATTGCCTTGTTCGTCCGGCACACTCCCCAGCACCAGTCCGGTATTGCCGCCTTGCGGTACGACCGGCACGCCGAACTGGACGCACAGGCGCACCAGCGCCGCAACTTCCGCCGTTGAGCCGGGGCGCACCACCGCCAGCGCCTTGCCGGTAAAGCGGCGACGCCAGTCGGTCAGGTAGCCGGCCATGTCGGCATCGCCGGTAAGCACCTGCGACGCGCCGATGGCGGCGCGGCAGGCGTCGAGAAATGCATTCATTTGGAAGCCTTTTGGATTGCTTGCTGTGCCAGCTTTTTGGCTGCCTGCTTATAGGGCCGCAGGAACAGGATCGTACAGATGAAGAAGACACAGACCAAACCGGCTTCGATCCATCCGAGCGTGGACGACAGGCCCTTGTCGCTGGTCGCGCGCACGATGCCTTCGGTCAGGTAGAGCAGGATCAGCATCGACGACCATTGCATCGTATAGATGTCGCGTTTGAGCACGCCGCGCAGCGGCAGCAGCAACGGCACGACCTTGAGCACCAGCCAGGACCCGCTCGGGCGCAGCGGATCGAGCACCAGTTCCCATGCAACGCACAGAACGATCAGCGCGATCAGGCTCAGCGCCGATCCGAAGTACAGGCCTTTTTGTACAGGGCTTTGCATCATGCACCTCTCAACCTGAATGCTGTTTCCGCCAGCCGTTTGCCGAGCGCCACCGCCAGCAGACGCGTCTGCTCGGAAACGGCATTGTTGCCGCTCGCTCCCGACCAATGACTGACGCCGTAGGGTGTGCCGCCGCTGGTCGTGGTCATCAGTTCGGGATGGGTGTAGGGCAGTCCGAGCAGCAGCATGCCGTGGTGGAGCAGGGGAATCATCATCGAGAGCAGGGTGGTTTCCTGGCCGCCGTGCAGGCTGCCGGTGGACGTAAAGACACAGGCGGGTTTGCCCGTCAGCGCGCCGGACAGCCATTGGGCCGACGTGCCGTCGAGAAAATACTTGAGCGGCGCCGCCATGTTGCCGAAGCGTGTAGGCGAACCGAGCGCGAGCCCGGCGCATTCCTCCAGGTCGCGCAATTCGACGTACGGCGGTCCTTCCTTCGGGATGTCCGGCTCGGTTGCTTCGCAGACGGTCGAGACCGGCGGCACCGTGCGGAGGCGCGCTTCGCAGCCGGCAACGCTGTCCACACCCTGGGCGATCAGTTCCGCCAGATGATGAGTTGAGCCTTGCCGGGAATAATATAAAACGAGGATGGAAAGGTCTGGGCGATTCATGCTTGGTATTATAGGACGCTTTGTCAGCCCGGAAGCCGTAATGCCGAAGCCAGAATCCGTTCGCCGCATGTTCCCGTTCAACCTGCCGATCCTCCGCGGTTTTCCGCTCGACGATGTGCAAGGACTGTTTCGTTTTGCTCAGCGGCGACTGAACGAAGAGCGCCTGCCGCAGGTGGCAGGCAGCCTCACTTTCACCACCGTGCTGGCGCTGGTGCCGATACTGACGATTGCTTTCGCGATCTTCACGACTTTTCCCTTGTTTAATACTTTCCGCGCCTCGCTGGAAGCCTACTTCATCAAGAGCCTGATGCCGAAGGGGATCGCCAATACGATACTCGGCTATCTGAACCAGTTCGCCAGCAAGGCCACGCGCCTGTCCGCGTTCGGCGCGATCGGCCTGATCTTCACGTCCATCGTGATGATGCTCACCATCGACCGCGCGTTCAACCACATCTGGCGGGTGAAGGCCGCACGCCCGATTTCGCAGCGCGTCGTCATCTACTGGGCGATCGTCACGCTCGGCCCGCTGCTGATCGGCGCATCCATCACGCTGACCTCGGCCGTGTTTTCCGCAACCGGCGGCCTGGTGGCGAAGTTTCCCGTGTTAGGTGCGATTTCATACACCGTCATTTCCGTCTCGCTCACGATGGGCGCCTTCACGCTGCTCTACATGGCGGTTCCGAACCGTTCGGTCGACTGGCGCGACGCTGCGTGTGGTGGCCTGCTGGCGGCTGCGGCGTTCGAAATTTCCAAGCGCATTTTCGTCGTGTTCATCGCCAGGTTCCCGACCTATACCGTGATTTACGGCGCGCTGGCGGCAATGCCGATTTTCCTGGTGTGGATTTACATCTCCTGGATGATTACCCTGATGGGCGCGGTGCTGGCGGCTGCGCTACCGGTGGTGAAGTATGAGCGCTGGTGGCATGTCCCGACACCGGGCAGCGATTTTATCGATGCGATGGCGGTGCTGCGGGTGTTGCACGATGCTCGTGCCAATGCCGGCAGCGCTGCGGTCGACGCGCGCACCATCCGTTCGCTGACGCGGCTGGGATTCGATGAGTCAGAAGCCTTGCTGGAAAAAATGCTGGATGCGGGATGGGTCGGACGCATCGACACCAAGCTGTCGAAGCGCGCCCGGGCCGGCAAACGGACCATCGACGGCGTTGACACCTGGGCTTTGATGGCAAATCCCGAACAGTTGCGAGTCGCCGACGTGTATCGCCTGTTCGTGTTCACCGCGGCGGGTAATGCTGAACTGGCGCGACAGGTGGAAAGTGCAGTCGAACAGGGGCTCGACCGGACACTGGCAGCGCAGTTTTCAGAGAACTAAAACGACGCCTGTCCCGTCAGCATCTGCCAGTACATCATCCAATCGCCCATGAACGAATACAACGGGTGCTTGAAAGTGGGCGGCCGGTTTTTTTCGAAGAAAAAGTGGCCGATCCAGGCAAAGCCGTAGCCGCAGACGAGAGCGGCGAGCAACCACCAGAGACTGCCGGTCAGCATCAGGGCGCCGAGGCAGAACAGCACCAGGGTGGAGCCGGCAAAGTGCAGCTCACGGCAGATCCGGTTGGAATGCTCACTCAGATAGGCCGGATAGAATTCGGCAAAAGATGCATACTCCTTTTGCATGACGCTAGCCATGTTGCTCTCCTTGCTGTTGTCATGCATACAGATTAGTCATGGAAACAGGGGAAGGCAACCCGAATTCTCCGGTCGATCTACTTTTGCATGAACCCGAACAAGGCTTCCAGCACAGTGTCCGGTTGTTCCGCCATCAGTGCATGCCCGCAATTGTTGACCTGCACCACCTCGCAGTGGGGAATCGACTTTCGCAGCACCGCGGTGGCCTTCGGCGGCGTCATCATGTCGCGTTTGCCAAGCAGCAACAGTGCAGGGCAGGCGAGCGACTGCGCCGCTGCTTCACCGTTGGCATACGCATTGCAGGCCGAAAAATCGGTGTAAAAGACCTGTACCGGATTAAGCCCGGAAATTCGCTGCATCAGCCGCTGGCTGCCGCCCATGACATAGAAACCGGGGCCGGGGCAGGAAGGCTTGTGTGCGATTGAACTGTGCGACCAGATATTGACCATGTCGATCGCTTTCTGCTCGTCGTTTTTCGATGCGTCGAGCAGCATGTCGGATACCTTCATCGGATAGGCGGTACCGATCAGCGCCAGCTTGCCGACGCGCGCCGGTGCGCGAAACGCTGTTTCCAGCGCGATCAACGACCCCATGCTGTGACCGATCAGCGCTGCCTGTTGCACGCCGGCGGCATCGAGCAACGCGAGCAGCCAATCCGCCATCGCTTCCACGCTCGTCAGCGGCACACCCTTGCTGCGGCCATGGCCGGGCAGGTCGACCGCCAGCACGCCGAAGCCGTGGTGCGCGAAGTAACGCGTCTGCAGGACCCACACGGAGTGATCGTTTTGGGCGCCGTGGATGAATACCACGGTCGGGAGCTCCGGGCTGAACGATTTGCCGCCGGTGTAGCAGTAGGCTTCGTTGCCTTGTACGTTCAATAGCATGTCAGGCCCCTTTCTGCGCGGCTTTCAGTCCGCGCCCCAAGTCTTCGATCAAATCATCCGCATCTTCCAGTCCGATCGACAAGCGCATCGTGCCCTCGGTGATGCCGGCGGCTGCAAGCTGTTCCGTCGGCACGCGGAAGTGCGTGGTCGAAGCGGGATGAATCACCAGCGACTTGGCGTCGCCCACATTGGCCAGGTGCGAGAAGATATTCAAGGCTTCAACGAAGCGCCGTCCCGCCGCGCGATCGCCCTTGATGCTGAACGAGAACACCGCGCCACAGCCCTTCGGCAACAGTTTCTGTGCCAGCGCATGGTCGGGATGCGATTCCAGTTCCGGATAGGCGATCGATTCCACAGCCGGATGCGCGGCCAGGAACTCGACCACCTTGCGCGTGTTGGCGACATGCCGGTCCATGCGCAGGCCGAGTGTTTCTATGCCCTGCAGTATCGCGAACGCGTTGTGCGGGCTCATCACCGCGCCGAAGTCGCGCAAGCCCTCGCGGCGTGCGCGCAGCGAAAACGGCGCAACCGTCGATTCTTCCGAAAACACCATGCCATGAAAGCCGTCATACGGCTCGCATAGTTCCGCGAAATGGCCGGTCTTCTCATACGCCTGCTGCCAGTCGAAGGTGCCGCCGTCGACCAGCAGGCCACCGATCGCGGTGCCGTGACCGCACAGGAACTTGGTCGCGGAATGGAAAATCAGGTCGGCGCCGTGATCGAAAGGCCGCAGCAGGTAAGGCGTAGTGAAGGTCGCGTCGACCATCAGCGGCAGGTGGTGCTCATGCGCGATTGCCGCAACCTTCGGTATATCGAGCACATCGAGTCCGGGATTGCCGAGCGTTTCGCCGAACAGCACCTTGGTGTTCGGCCGTATCGCATTGCGCCATGCGTCGAGGTCGCGCGGATCGATGAACGTGGTATCGATGCCGAAGCGTTTCATCGTATACGCGAGCAGGTTCTGCGAACCGCCGTACAACGCACGCGACGCCACCACATGCGAGCCGGTGCTGGCGATGGTCGCCAGCCCGAGGTGCATCGCCGCCTGGCCGCTGGCGACCGCAATGCCGGCGACGCCGCCTTCGAGCGCGGCGATGCGTTCTTCCAGCACGGCATTGGTCGGGTTGGAGATGCGCGAATAGACATGGCCGGCGCGCTCCATGTTGAACAAGGATGCGGCGTGGTCCGAATCCTTGAACACGAAGGACGTGGTCAGGTAGATCGGTGTTGCGCGTGCGCCTGTGGCGGGGTCGGGGGCCGCGCCGGCGTGCAGCGACAGGGTGTCGAACCCGGGATATTTGGGGACGCTCATGATGGATTTGTCTCCGAAACTTGTTCTGAATCAGCTTTTGGGATGGAACTCCGCTCATCCTAGCATCGGAGGAGCATTCCGGCTGTCATGCAGACGACAGCAGTGCGCTGGATTTTTCATGCCGCATACGCTACATTTCAGAAACCATAACAACAATCCACCGCTGGGACGATCCTATGAAAGTATCCGAAATCCTGAAAGTAAAAGGCGACATCCTGTACACGGTCACGCCGGACACGCCGATGGCCCAAGCAGTCGACACGATGGCCGAAAAAGACATCGGTTCGCTGGTCGTGATGGAGTTCGGCGAGCTGGTCGGCATGCTGACCTTCCGCGAGGTCATGAAGACCCTGCATATCAACAAGGGCGCGATCGGCACTGACACGGTGCGCAAGCATATGGACGACCATCCGATCACGATCACGCCCGATACCGAAGTCAACGAAGTGCGGCGCCTGATGCTGGAGCGCCATGCGCGTTACGTTCCGGTGGTCAATGCCAGGACGCTATATGGCGTGATTTCGTTCTACGACGTCGCCAGGGCAGTGTTCGAGGCGCAGAGTTTTGAAAACAAGATGCTGAAGGCCTATATCCGCGACTGGCCTGCGGAAGGCGACGAATAAGCATTGCAGGCAACACAAACGGCAAGGGCTGTTCATGGTGAATTCACCATGAACAGCCCTTTTCATTTTCTATCCCGGAAAGGAATTCACTCATGCATATTGCCATCATCGGCGGCGGCTTGGCAGGACTGACTTGCGCACGCCATCTCCAGCAACAGGGACATAGTGTCGTCGTGTATGAAAAAGGCGATGAAGTCGGTGGCCGCATGGGCACCCGGCAGACCGAGTTGGGCGGGTTCGATCACGGCGCCCAATATTTCACTGCTGCAAGCGATCGCTTTCGCAAGGAAATCGCTGCCTGGCGCAAGGCCGGCTGGGTGGCGCCGTGGGAAGGCAGGCTGGTCACCTTGGACAAGGGCGTCGCAAAGGCGGCCGGACGTTCGGCTGGCGGCGGACAGCGCATGGTCGCCGTGCCCGGCATGGGCGCGTTGGCGCAGCGGCTGGCGCAAGGCATCGATGTGCGCACCGGCCAGGCGGTGCAAAAGCTGGAACGCTACGGCGAGCAATGGCTGCTCGCAGTGCGAGCCGATACCGTGTCCATCGACGCCAGCGCGGGACCGTTCGACGCAGTCATCGCTGCGCTCCCGGCCGACCAAGCCGCGCCATTGCTGCAGCCTGTTCCGAACGTGGCAGGGCAGATCGGCCAGGAACATCTTGCGCCATGCTGGGCATTGATTCTCGGATTCGAGCAGTCGCTCGGCCTTGATTACGATGGCGCATGGGTGCAGGGATCGCGCCTGAAATGGATTGCCCGCGACGCCTCGAAACCGCAGCGCCGGCCGGGCGAACACTGGATCGGCCACGCTTCGCCCGAGTGGAGTCTGGAACACCTCGCGGATGATCCGGACCGGGCAAAGGAAAAGCTGCTCAAGGCCTTCCATGAGGCTACGGCTTCGCAGGTGCAACCGGTGTACAGCGACGTTCATCGCTGGCGTTATGCGCAGGCGGCAACCACCTTGCCGGAAGATTGCCTGTGGGACGGCGATGCGCGGGCCGGCGTGTGCGGCGACTGGTTTGCGGCCGGCCTGGATGGCAGCGGGCGGGTCGAGAATGCGTATCTCAGCGGGCGCGCGCTGGCGGAAGCCATCGGCTAAACGGCCATGAAGCAGGGCGGATTCGCCCCCGTCCTGCATTTGACGGCGTTTTGGCGCTTCAGGCGGTGGAGGACTGGGCCTGTATGGCGTCCTCGTCGCCCTGCCGCTGCGGCGCAGTGAGAGGCAATGTCAGGAAAAAAGCGCTGCCCGCGCCCATTTCGCTGTGGACGCGGATGCGTCCGCCGAGAATGCCGGTCACGATGTTGTGCGTGATGTTCAAGCCCAGCCCGGATCCGCCGGCGCCGAGCTTGGTGGTGAAGAAGGGATCGAATATCCGGTTCAGGTTGGATACGGGAATACCCAAGCCGTCATCCGTGACGGAAAGTTCCATCCAGCCGTCGCCGGTCAATTTCGCCTCGATCGTCACCAAACCGGATTGCTTGCCCTCGAATCCATGCAGCAGCGCGTTGTTCACGAGATTCGTGAGGACCTGGCCGAGCGGACCGGGGTAGCTGTCCATCATCAGTGCGTCGGGAATTTTCTGCTTCACGATGAACGAGGTTTTCTTCAGCGTCGGCCATAGCGTCAGCATGATCTCCGACACCACTTCCGCCACCGAGAACTTGCGGCGTTGCGAACTGGTCTGGTCGATCGCCACCTGCTTGAAGCCGTTCACCAGGTCGGCTGCGCGTTGCAGGTTGCGTACCAGGATGTCGCCCGCCTTGCCCGCGTCATCGATATAAGCTTCCAGCGCAGAGCGTTTCAGGCCGTTGCTTCGATAGCTTTGCGCCAATGCATTCGCCTGGTCGGCGAGCGTGCTCGCCACCATCAGACTGTTGCCGATCGGTGTATTGAGTTCATGGGCGATGCCGGCGACCAGCGAGCCAAGGGCCGCCAGTTTTTCGCTGCGCACCAGTTCCTCCTGCGCCTTGTTCAGTGTCTCCAGCGTATAGGCCAGTTCTTCGTTGGCCTGCTGCAGTTCTTCGGTACGCTCGATGACGCGCTGTTCCAGGTGCGCATTCAGTTCGCGGATCTCGTTTTCGATTCGACGCTTGTCCGTCACGTCGGCGCATGCAAGGATGCCGAAACGCTCGCCCGCGAGCGTAAAGGTATGGCCGGCGAACTGCACCAGCACCTTGCTGCCGTCGCCGCGGTACATCCAGACTTCGCGGAGGTTCTCCGTGGTTCCGGTGTCCTTGAGTTCCTGGATAAGGGCAGTGCGGTCCGCAGCCTCACAGTACAGAGAAAGCTCGACGGTGTTCCTGCCGATGACCGTGTCGCGCGGGCGCTGGAACAACTGCTCGAACGCACGATTGACGTCCTTGATGACATAGTTGCCGCGCACTTGCGTGACGAACATGGCAATCGGCGACGATTGGAAGATGGTCGAAAAGCGCTGCTCGCTGTTGCGCAACTCTTCTTCCGCACGTTTGCGTTCGAGCTCCGCCGAAGCGCGTTCGCTGAATACCTGCAACAAGGACTTGACGAGGTCGGCATTGAGCAGCACCTCCGAGTGCATGACTGCGAGAACGCCGATGGTATTTCCGGCGATGTCGCGCAGCGGTGCGCCGGCATAACTCTCCCATCCCTGTTCGCCGAGTGCGATGTCGTTCGGAAAGGCGTTTCGGATGCCTGCGGGAAAAACGCTGATGTCGCCCTCCAGCGTTCGCTCGCACGGCGTTCCGTTACTGACATACTCGAAGTTGGCGACCGCATGTCCGCGTATGTGCGCGGCGATGGTGCGAATGGTGCTTTGCGCACTGGCCATGCGCAATCCAATGAAGGCGCAGTCGGTACGCAGCGCGGAGGCCAGATCGGCCACCAGCAATTCGAAGAACGATTCTCCCGCAATATCGCGAGTGCCTTGTGCCAGCCGCAACAGTGCACGGTCCGCCTCTTCCTTCTGTTCTTCCAGCAGCCGCTGGTCGGTGATGTCGCGGATCACCGCCAGCATGTAGCTCTCCTTTCCGTCGCTGAATACCGTGGCGTTGGTCATGCACTTGCGCACCTGCCCGTGCTTCGTTCGCATTTCCCACTCATGGTTGCGCACCATGCGATTCGCATGGAGCTCGTCATTCAGCAGCTTGCGACGCAGTGGGTCGACCCACAACTGCAGCTCGATGGCTGTCCTGCCGACCACTTCATCGCGACTGTAGCCGCTGATGTCCGAAAACGTCTGGTTGACATCGATCAGAACGCCGTCGCTCATCCGTGAAATCGAAATCGAATCCGGATTGCCCTGAAAGGCATTGGCGAACTTTGCTTCGGACAGCGACAGCGCCACTTCCGCACGGCGTTTTTCTGTGATGTCTTCCGCAATCGACAGCAGGCGTTCCGCCTTGCCGTTGCCGTCGGCGATATAGGTATGGCTCCATTGGCAGGTGATGACCTGGCCGCCCGCGCACCGGTTCTGGCTGACGTGGCGGCTATCGCCATGTCCACCGCCAAGATTGCGGAAGCGCGCGTTGACCGAATCGCGGTTGCCGTCCGCCATGATGAAACCCGCGTGCCGGCCGATCGCCTGCTTGCGCGTGTAGCCGAAGATACGTTCGGCCGCGTCGTTCCACTCGACCACCCGGTAATTGGCGTCCCACTCAATGATGGCAATCGGGCTTTTCTCGACCAGTGCACGATAGCGTTCTTCCCGCTCGTGCAGCTCCTGTTCGACCCGCTTGCGCTTGTCGATGTCGAGCTCCAGTTCGCGGTTCTTGCGATCCAGTTCCTCGAACAGCTTGCGCAGGCTGATCCGCGTGTCTTCCATGCGGCGACTCAGCATCCCGATCTCGTCCAGTCGCTGCCACGCGAACGGTACGTCGAGTTGCCGGTTGGCGAGGCGTTCCGCACCGATGCCGAGACGCTGAAGGGGGCGGACAAGGCGGCGGTCCAGAAGGACAAGGATCAGTGCGATCGAAAGGACTGCCTGTGCGAGCACCGCTGCCATCGATTCCAGCAGCCGCTTGATCATGTTGCTGCGCAAGCGCGCGCTGCCGACTTCCAGCTTGATCGAACCTATCGTATTGCCGCGATAGACCACCGGCTTCTCCGTGGTAGCGCTGAATCCGGTACGGCGGTCCGGACGTTCGCCGGAGACGAACAGGCCGAGCGCATTGTCGCGCACCTCGATCCGAACGATATCTTCGTTGCGCAGCATCATCGCTTCGAGCAGGGCGTTGCCGCTTTCCTGGTTGATGTTCCAGAGCGGTTCCTGCATGCCGTTCGACAGGATGTCCGCGTTCTGCTGAAGCAGCTCTTCGGTTTGTCGCTTGATGCCGTCGTTATACTGTTTGAACCATGAATAGCCGCTGATCAGGAGCGCGGGAATGAGCAGGCCGAGGACCACGACCAACACGATCGCACGGCGTAACGTCAGTGTGCGTCCATTGAAGATCATCGGGTTCCCGTTCCGGATAAAAGGGCTGCCAGGAAGCCGTCTGCGTTAGCGGGCACCGTTGTTCTGCAGCCAGATCGTCAGCTGGTCGACGGTCATCGGCCGCGCGAACAGATAGCCTTGTGCCAGCGGGCAACCGAGCGCAGACAGGATCGACGCCTGGCGGTCGTCTTCCACGCCTTCGGCGACGACCGACAATCCGAG
Source organism: uncultured Noviherbaspirillum sp. (assembly GCA_966212445.1). Taxonomy (GTDB): domain Bacteria; phylum Pseudomonadota; class Gammaproteobacteria; order Burkholderiales; family Burkholderiaceae_D; genus Noviherbaspirillum. The sequence continues at coordinate 99,812 of CBIHRJ010000001.1, forward strand.
ATTGCGTCCGAGCTGGATCACCATCTCCGCGATACTGCTGCCGCGCGACGAACTGGTGATTTCGGAGACGAAGCCACGATCGATCTTGAGCCGGTCCGCCTGCAAGCGCTGCAGGTAGCTGAGCGAGGAAAACCCGGTGCCGAAGTCATCGATGGCAATACTGACGCCGATCTGCTTGATCTGGCCCAGCAGGCGGATCAATGCATCCGGCTCTTCCATGGCGATCGATTCGGTGATTTCCAGTTCGATGCGGGATGGCGGGGCCTGCGTTTCCTCCAGCACCGCACGCAGCATTTCCAGGAAGCGGGGATGGCGGAACTGCACCTGCGAGACATTGATCGACATCGTGAAGTCGGTGTACCCGAGGTTCTGCAGCCGCACCAGTTCCTTGCAGGCTTCGCGCATCACCTGTGCGCCGATCTCGATGATCAGGCCGGAGAATTCCGCGATCGGGATGAAACGGTCGGGCGGAATGAAGGTGCCATCCTTGGTCTTCCAGCGCAACAGGGCTTCCGCACCGACCGGCCGGCGGGTCGCCAGGTCGACCTGCGGCTGATAGACGACAAACAGCTCCTTTTCTTCCAGCGCATTGCGCAGCGCATGCATCATGCGCACGCGTTCGCGAATGTCGACGCCCATGCTGCGCGAGAAATAGAAATGCCCGGCGCGCTGCAGCAGCTTCGCGCGCTTGAGTGCAATGTCCGCGTCCTTCAGCGCATCGGCGCCGCCGCCTTCATAATCCGACAGGCGGACCAGCCCGGCGGTAGCCGACAACTGCACCTCCTGGCCGTCGATGCTGAATGGACGGTCGAACATCTCGAGCAGCATGGCGGGATTGACCGAAGTCTCATCGCCCAGCACGCAAAAAGTGTCGCCGCCGACCCTGCCGACGGTGAACTGGGCGCCGAGCTGACTCTGCAGGCGGGCGGCAACGCCAAGCAGCAGCAGGTCGCCGAACCGGTGCCCGAGCGCGTCATTGGTCTCCGAAAAGTGGTCGATGTCGACCAGCGCGAGCGTGTAGTCCTTGCGCGCGGGAAGGGACAGCGCGTCGTCCAGAAGTTCTTTCAGGCGGGTACGGTTCGGCAGCTTGGTCAGCGGATCGTAGAATGCAAAGTTGTGCAAACGGGTAACCAGCAAGACGTTGTCGAGCCCGACCGCGATATTGCGGCAGAATACATCGAGCAGACGCTTGTCGATCTCGTCGAGCGGCGCGCCGGTATCGAAAAAGGCGGCGAATTCGCGGTTTGCGTTGCCGCCGAAATACAACACCGTGAAATCGGCGCCGTAGAGGTTTTCCCGCCGGTCGAACGCCTCCCTGAGCAGGCTGGCGACATGAAGATCGGTTCCGTCGTGCAGTGCGGCGTCCATCATGCCGGCATAACTGCCGGCGGCGGCGATCACGAACAGTTCGCTGCTCTGGTCGCCGTTTTTCTCGTGCACGCACAGCAAGCCGCAGGCTTCGCGGTCGAGCAGCTTGGCGACTTGCGCAATGATCCCCGCCCCGAAGTTGTCCAGGCCGTGCAATGCCATCAGCTCGGTACTGGCGCGTACGATACGGTCGAGCCCGCGGCGGCTGGCGTTGATTGCACGGATCTGTTCATATGAACGGATCGCGGCGGTGACCGTAGTGTAGAGCTTGATGCGCGTCAGCTCGGATTTGGTCTTGTAATCGTTGATGTCGAAGTCGCGGATCGCATCCAGTTCCGGTGCATATCCGGGTTGCCCGGTCCGCAGGATGATGCGCACCTCTGTCAGTTTCAGCACTTCCCGGATATGGCGGACCAACTGCAAACCGGAGTCTTCCTGTTCCATCACGACATCGAGAAGAATGACCGCGATATCCTTCTCGTGCGCCAGCAGGTCGCGGGCTTCGGCTGCGGAATACGCATGCACGAATTCCAGCGGACGATGCTGCATTTCCAGGTTGCTGAGGGCGAAGGTGGTTGCGGAGTGGACGTCCGTATCGTCGTCGACGATCATCACACGCCACACTTCTTTGGTGGCCGCGCGGCCGTATATGCCGGGAGGCGCCGGAGTCTCGTCCAGGAATACGAGATCGTCGTCGGTTGACGGACTCGATCTGCTCATTGTCCTCTCCGGCCTCCAATAGTTCTTGTATGAAACAGTATATCGGCAATTTCAGCGGCAAGGACGTGCGGGAAGGATTGCGGCCAATTGGATGGCAGATCCGACAATACGGGTATTGTCAATATCGCATCCGAGGCTGTCATCACGGGAATTGCCACACCGATCTTTCCATTTGCCAACTGATTACGATGTTGCACCATATTTTGCGTGCATGCAATCCGTTCAGCCAACGCTCTCGCAGCGACACCTGCGCACTTCACGTAGCACGCGATAGCGCCCGAGGATTTCTCCCGGAGGCGGGCAAGCGGAATCGGGCGCAGGCTTTTGACCGTAGAACACAAGCGATACGTTAAAATCGTCCCTTTCCAGATCAAACGCACATCATCATGTCAGGCAATACCTTCGGCACGCTCTTCACTGTCACCACGTTCGGCGAATCCCATGGACCGGCTATCGGATGCGTGGTCGACGGCTGTCCGCCCGGCATGGTGTTGTCGGAAGCCGATATCCAGCCGGAGCTCGATCGCCGCAAGCCGGGCACTTCGCGCCATGTCACCCAGCGCCAGGAGTCCGACAGGGTAGAAATCCTGTCCGGCGTATTCGAAGGCAAGACCACCGGTACGCCGATCGCGTTGCTGATCCGGAACGAAGACCAGCGCAGCAAGGACTACGGCAACATTGTCGACACCTTCCGCCCCGGTCATGCCGACTATACCTATTGGCACAAATACGGCATTCGCGACCCGCGCGGCGGAGGGCGTTCTTCTGCGCGCCTCACGGCACCGGTCGTCGGCGCAGCGGCAATTGCGAAAAAGTGGCTGCAGCAGCAGTACGGCACCACGTTCAAAGGCTGCATGAGCCAGCTCGGAGGGATCGCGATACCGTTCGAGTCCTGGGAGCACGTCCCCGCCAACCCCTTCTTCGCCGCCAACGCAAGCATCGTTCCGCAGTTGGAGGAATACATGGATCAGCTGCGCAAGGATGGCGATTCCTGCGGCGCGCGCATCGATGTCGTCGCGCGGAACGTGCCGGTCGGTCTGGGAGAACCGATCTACGACAAGCTCGATGCCGATATCGCCTTTGCAATGATGGGCATCAATGCAGTCAAGGGAGTGGAAATTGGCGCCGGCTTCAGGTCCGTGGCGCAGAAAGGCAGCGAGCACGGCGACGAACTGACGCCGGAAGGTTTCGTCGGCAATAATGCGGGAGGCGTGCTGGGCGGTATCTCCACCGGGCAGGACATTACGGTGTCGCTGGCGATCAAGCCAACCTCCAGCATCCGCACTCCGCGCCGTTCCATCGACAAGGCCGGCAACCCGATCAATGTCGAAACCTTCGGCCGCCACGACCCCTGTGTCGGCGTGCGGGCCACCCCGATCGCCGAGGCGATGCTGGCGCTGGTGTTGATGGATCACGCGTTGCGCCATCGTGCGCAGTGCGGTGACGTCAGCGTGGCGACGCCGAAAATCGCCGCACGTCACAAGTAAGGCACAGCTTCCGCCGGCCGGGATGGCGTGACGCTATCCGGTCCGGCTCCATCGTTCCTCACCAGATCAACTCCCTGTGCAGCATCCCTCCTGGCCTAGGCAGTCATTTCGCTTTGCCCTGTTTTTCTTCGCCTACTACGGTTACGTCGGTGTCTTTTCTCCGTACGCCAGCCTGTACTTTGCCGGCAAGGGAATGACTGCTGCACAGATCGGCGTACTCATGTCCCTGATGCAGGTCATGCGGATCTTCGGCCCCAATCTCTGGGGCTGGGTCGCCGACCATCGCCAGCAGCGTGTCGCGGTACTGCGCGCGACGGCGCTTGCGGCGGTCCTCGCCTTCACCGGCATGTTTTTCGGAACCAGCTTTGCGCAGTTTCTGTGCGTGATGGTCGCAGTCAACCTGTTTACCAGTGCGCAGACGCCGCTCTCCGAGGCGCTGATGTTGTCGGAAATGCGAGGCGATCTCACGCATTACGGCCGCTTGCGTCTGTGGGGGTCGGTCGGTTTCATCCTTGCCGTCACGCTGGCCGGCCCGTTTCTCGACTGGTTCGGTATCGGCCTGATGCCCTGGATCGCACTGGGTCTGCTCGCGCTGGTGCTGGTGTCGAGTTTGCGCATGCAGGAAACGGTGCACGGCGACGCTCATCCCGAGGCGCCTTCGGTGCTGGCCTTGCTGCGGCGGCGCGAAGTGCTCGCCTTCTTCACCTCTACCTTCCTGATGATCGCGGCCCATGCGTCGCTCTATGTGTTCTATTCGCTATACCTGGCGCAAATCGGTTATTCGAACACCGTGATAGGCTTGATGTGGTCGCTTGGCGTGGTCGTCGAAATCGTGTTCTTTTTCTACCAAGCGCCGCTTTTCAAGCGTTTTGGCGTGCGGAAACTGATGATCGCCAGCCTGCTGATAGGGGGCGTGCGATTCCTGATGATCGGCTTCGGCGCCGGGTCGCTGGTCCTGCTGCTGATCGCCCAGGTGCTTCACGCCGCGACGTTCGGCGCCCATCATTCGGCCTCTATCGCAACGCTTCAGCGCTGGTTTTCCGGTCCCTTGCAGGCGCGCGGCCAAGCGTTGTTCACCAGTGTTTCATACGGTCTCGGCGGAACGCTCGGCGGTCTGGTGCTGAGCGCTTTCTGGGATACATTCGGTGCCCGCACGGTCTACACGGTGGCGGCGCTGTTCTCGGTGGCCGGAGCAGTGGCCGCCGCACTGTCTTACCGCTGGCAAGCATATCGAAAGGAGGGAGGATGAAAGCAAGTATCAAATGGGGATTGCAGCGCATCGGAATGACTGTCGCTGCAATAGTGCTGGCTGCCTGTCAGACCGTGCAGACCACGCAGAGCGGAGTGGTCGGCGTACAGCGCGAGCAGCGCATGGCAGTCTCCGCCGAGGAGATGCAGCAGGCGGCAAGCCAGCAGTACAACCAACTGATGGCTGAAGAGCGGAAAAAAGGTGCGCTCAATCGTAATCCTGCACAGGTCCAGCGTGTCCGCAATATCGTCAACCGCCTTATTCCGCAGACGGCGGTCTTCCGTCCGGACGCGCAGAAATGGAACTGGGAAGCCAATGTTATTTCCTCGCCGGAAGTCAATGCCTGGGCCATGCCGGGCGGGAAAATCGCTGTCTATACCGGATTGATCGAAAAGCTGAACATCACCGACGACGAACTGGCCGCGGTACTCGGACACGAAATCGCGCATGCGCTGCGTGAACATGCACGCGAGCGCGCTTCCGAACAGATGGTCGCCGGTAGTCTCATTTCGCTCGGTTCCCAGCTTTTCGGCCTGGGAGAGCTCGGCCAGAGGGGAGCCGAATTCGCTTACATGGGATTGCTTGGCCTGCCCAATTCGCGGCGCCATGAAACCGAGGCCGACCGCATCGGCGTCGAGCTCGCCGCGCGCGCCGGCTACGATCCTCGCGCCGCCATCTCGCTATGGCAGAAAATGGGGCAGGTCGGTGGTGCCGAGCCGCTCAAGTTCCTTTCCACCCACCCCCCGCGCGAAGATCGCTTGAGCGACCTGAGCAACTATGCGCAGCGTGTGATGCCGCTGTACGACCAGGCGAAAAAACGGCATTGATTGCAAAATGGTCAATGAAAAAGGCCCGTGGCAAAGCTGCGGGCCTTTTTCATTGGGCCGGGAGCGTCCGCCAGCCCGGTTTTGCATCGCACAACTATGGCATAATCGAGAACTATTTTCACCGTTTTGCGCCGCTCTGCGCGCTCTGGAAACATGGCTCAAACGCTCTACGACAAACTCTGGGAATCGCATGTCGTCCACACCGAGGACGACGGTACCGCGGTCCTGTACATCGATCGCCACCTGGTGCACGAAGTCACCAGTCCGCAAGCTTTCGAAGGCCTGAAGCTCGCCGGCCGCAAACCCTGGCGCGTGTCCGCCAACCTGGTAGTGGCCGACCATAACGTGCCGACCACCGACCGCGCCAACGGCATTGCGGACCCGGTGTCACGCCTGCAGGTCGAAACACTGGACGCCAACGCACAGGAATACGGCCTGACCTATTTCAGCATGCGCGACAAGCGGCAGGGCATCGTGCACGTGATCGGCCCGGAGCAGGGCGCGACGCTGCCCGGCATGACGGTGGTATGCGGCGATTCCCATACATCCACGCACGGCGCCTTCGGTTGCCTCGCGCATGGCATCGGCACTTCCGAGGTCGAACATGTGCTGGCGACACAGACCTTGCTCGCAAAGAAATCCAAGGCCATGCTGGTGCAGGTCGACGGTGCGCTGCCGTTCGGCGTCACCGCCAAGGACATCGTGCTTGCGGTGATCGGCAAGATCGGCACCGCCGGCGGTACCGGCTATGCGATCGAATTCGCGGGTTCCACCATCCGTTCGCTGTCGATGGAAGGCCGCATGACGATCTGCAACATGGCAATCGAAGCGGGAGCACGGGCAGGCATGGTAGCGGTCGACGACACCACCATCAACTACGTCAAGGGCCGCCCGTTTTCGCCGGTTGGCCCGCACTGGGACCGTGCCGTCGAATATTGGCGCACGCTGCACTCCGACGCCGGTGCGAAGTTCGACATGGTGGTCACGCTGAACGCCGCCGAAATCAAGCCGCAAGTCACCTGGGGCACTTCGCCCGAGATGGTGGTCGCAATCGACGACCGCGTGCCGGACCCGGATAAGGAAAAGGATGCCGTCAAGCGCGACGCGATGGAAAAGGCGCTGGTCTACATGAACCTGAAGCCGAACACAGCGATCTCCGACATCCGCATCGACAAGGTCTTCATCGGCTCCTGCACCAATTCCCGTATCGAGGATCTGCGTGCCGCCGCTGCCGTCGTGCGCGGCAAGCACCGCGCGTCCAACGTCAAGCTGGCGATGGTCGTACCGGGATCGGGCCTGGTCAAGGAGCAGGCTGAGCGCGAGGGTCTCGACAAGATTTTCAAGGAAGCCGGTTTCGAATGGCGCGAGCCGGGTTGCTCGATGTGCCTCGCAATGAATGCCGACCGCCTGGAACCGGGCGAGCGCTGCGCCTCGACCTCCAACCGCAACTTCGAGGGGCGCCAGGGGCAGGGTGGCCGTACCCACCTGGTTTCTCCGGCGATGGCTGCCGCAGCCGGAATCAGTGGGCATTTTGTGGACGTTCGCGCATTGCGCTAGCTTTTCTCAGGGAGACTAAAAATGAAAACTGCTGGTTTCGCTAAAAAACTGTTTGCATTGGCTGCTGTTGCCCTGATTCTGGGCGGTTGCAATACGGTCCAGGGCTTCGGCAAGGACGTGAAAAAGGCGGGCGAGGTCGTCGAGAACGCCGCGAAGAAATAAAGGATGTACAGCCGCGCGCCCGACAGCGTGCGGCTTCTGAGATCAGGACCATGGATAAATTTACCGTACACGATGGATTGGTAGCGCCGCTGGACCGCGCGAACGTCGATACCGACGCCATCATCCCCAAGCAGTTTCTGAAGTCGATCAAGCGTTCCGGCTTCGGCCCCAACCTGTTCGACGAGTGGCGCTATCTCGACCACGGCGAGCCAGGCATGGATAATTCCGGACGGCCGCTGAATCCCGATTTCGTCCTCAACCAGCCGCGCTATCAAGGTGCGTCGATTCTGTTGACGCGCAAGAATTTCGGTTGCGGCTCATCGCGCGAGCACGCGCCCTGGGCATTGCAGCAGTACGGCTTCCGCGCCGTGATCGCGCCGAGTTTTGCCGATATCTTCTTCAACAACTGCTTCAAGAACGGTGTGCTGCCGATCGTCCTGTCCGAAGCGCAGGTCGACCAGTTGTTCAACGAAGTCAAGGCATTTCCCGGCTACCGCCTCGTGATCGATCTCGAGAAGCAGGTGGTCAGCACAGCCAACGGCGGCGCAAGCTATGCGTTCGACGTCGATGCCTTCCGCAAGTACTGCCTGCTCAATGGCCTGGACGACATCGGCCTGACCCTGCGCCATGCGGACAAGATTCGCGTTTTCGAAGAGCGGCGTCTGGCAGTGCAGCCTTGGCTGGCGAACACGATCTGAGCGTCCCGTTTTATCGGAGCGGCGCGTAAATTCAACTAACAGAAGCAGAAAATGAAAATCGCAATCCTGCCGGGCGACGGCATCGGTCCCGAAATCGTCGAGCAAGCCGTTCGCGTGCTGAATGCACTCGACGAAAAGTTTGAAATGGAAACCGCGCCGATCGGCGGCGCCGGCTACGAAGCGCACGGCCATCCGTTGCCGGAAGGTACGCTGAAGCTGGCGAAGGAAGCCGACGCCATCCTGTTCGGCGCTGTCGGCGACTGGAAATACGACACGCTCGAACGCGCATTGCGTCCCGAACAGGCAATCCTCGGCTTGCGCAAGAACCTGAACCTGTTTGCCAATTTGCGTCCCGCGATCCTGTACCCGGAACTGGCGGGTGCTTCCACGCTCAAACTTGAAGTCGTTTCCGGGCTCGACATCCTGATCATCCGTGAACTGACCGGGGACATCTATTTCGGCCAGCCGCGCGGCGTCCGCGTCTCACCCGATGGCGCATTCAAGGGCGAGCGCGAGGGCTTCGACACCATGCGCTACGCGGAATCCGAGATTCGCCGCATTGCCCATGTCGCGTTCCAGGCTGCCCGCAAGCGCGGCAAGCGCCTGACCAGCGTCGATAAAGCCAATGTGCTCGAAACCTTCCAGTTCTGGAAGGACATCGTGACCGATGTGCACAAGGAGTACCAGGATGTGGCGCTCGACCACATGTACGTCGACAATGCCGCAATGCAACTGGTGCGCGCGCCGAAAAAGTTCGACGTCATCGTCACCGGTAACATGTTTGGCGACATTCTTTCCGATGCCGCGGCGATGCTGACTGGTTCGATCGGTATGTTGCCCTCCGCGTCGCTGGATGCGAACAACAAGGGCTTGTACGAACCGTCGCATGGTTCGGCGCCTGACATCGCAGGCAAGGGCATAGCCAATCCGCTTGCCACCATCCTTTCGGCGGCCATGATGCTGCGCTTCTCGCTGAACAGGGTCGTGCAGGCGGACCGGATCGAGAATGCGGTGAAGAAGGTGCTCGCGCAGGGACTGCGCACTCCGGATATTTATGAAGAGGGCACGACCAAGGTCGGAACCAGGGAAATGGGCGATGCAGTGGTGCAGGCGCTCGGGTAGAGGCAGTGGGGAAGGGTGCGCTGTGCGCACCGATGTTCCGGACGAAGGCGAAAGCGCCGCGCAGATGGAACAGTTTATTGAAGTGACGAGAAGGAGAAAATCGTGAAGTTAGTCGGTCTGGTGGGTTGGCGCGGTATGGTGGGCTCGGTCCTGATGCAACGCATGCAGGATGAGGGCGATTTCGCTCATATCGAGCCGGTGTTTTTTTCGACTTCCAATGCCGGCGGCAAGGCTCCGGCAATGGCGAAGAACGAAACCACGCTCAAGGACGCGAACAATATTGATGAGCTGAAAAAGTGCGACATCATTATTACCTGCCAGGGCGGCGACTACACTACCGAGATTTTCCCGCAACTGCGTGCGGCGGGCTGGAACGGCTACTGGATCGATGCCGCATCCACGCTGCGCATGAAGGATGACGCAATCATCATTCTCGATCCGGTCAATCTGAACGTGATCAAGGATGCGCTCGGCCGCGGCGTCAAGAACTATGTCGGCGGCAACTGCACCGTATCCTGCATGTTGATGGGCCTCGGCGGCTTGTTCCAGAAAGACCTCGTCGAGTGGATGACCTCGATGACCTATCAAGCTGCATCCGGCGGCGGCGCGCAGCACATGCGCGAACTGCTGACCCAGTTCGGTTCGATCAATGCCGAAGTCAAGGCGTTGCTCGACGACCCGGCTTCCGCAATCCTCGAGATCGATCGCAAGGTGCTGGCGAAGCAACACGCGATGACGGCCGACGAAACCAGGCAGTTCGGTGTGCCGCTCGGCGGCAACCTGATTCCATGGATCGACAAGGATCTCGGCAACGGCGTGTCACGCGAAGAGTGGAAAGCCGGCGCTGAAACCAACAAGATCCTTGGCCGCGGCGAGGCATTCGGCGCCAGTGCGCAGCCGGCCATTCCGGTTGACGGCCTGTGTGTGCGCATCGGCGCAATGCGCTGCCATTCGCAAGCGCTGACCATCAAGCTGAAAAAAGACGTGCCGCTGGATGAGATCGAAGGCATCATCGCCGATACCAACCAGTGGGCGAAGGTGGTGCCGAACAATCGCGAGGCATCGATGAAAGACCTGACGCCGGCCGCAGTAACCGGCAGCCTGACGATTCCGGTGGGGCGTCTGCGCAAGATGCAGATGGGCGGAGAGTACCTGTCCGCGTTCACGGTCGGCGACCAGTTGCTGTGGGGCGCAGCCGAGCCGCTGCGCCGCATGCTGCGCATTGTGCTGGACGCCTGAGAAGCAACTCGGACGGTCTGTAATGCTGGGGCCTGCCGCCGAACAGTTCCTTGGACTGGTGGGTGGCAGGCCCTAGTTACGTTGCCAATTTGCAACAGTTACTGATCGGATATGAGGGGGCTGACAGGCATGCCGGTTTTACAAGAGTTGGTAAGTTGGATACACTTGCGCGCCTAAGTCCATGATGATATGGTGAAAGTTCCCCCGATCAATGTTAAATTGGCGCGGAGATTTTGCCTCCACCCGATACGCAAACGGAATGCCCCTATGCCATCAAACATGCATTCAGATAAACGCCCGACATATGGCTCGTTGACTTTGAAGACGCTCACTGCCGCTGTCGCTTCGGCGTTGCTGTTTTCAAATGCGTATGCTGCGGGTCTGGGAAAGCTGACCGTGCTGTCGCCACTCGGGCAACCTTTGCGGGCGGAGATCGAACTCACTGCTGTATCAATGGACGACGCTGGTGCGTTGAATGCCAAGCTGGCATCGGCGGAAGCTTTCAGCCAGGCGAACATCGATTTCAATCCTGCACTGTCATCGTTGCGTTTCAACATCGAACAGCGCGGCACACGACACTTCATCCGTGTCACCTCGACGCAACCGCTGAACGAGCCGTTCGTCGACATGCTGCTCGAACTGTCCAGCCCCAACGGGCGGCTGATACGTGAATATACCTTCCTGCTCGACCCGGCGGATCTGCGTACCACGCAACAGGCGCAAGTCGCCCCTGCACCGGTACCCGTGGCGTCGAAACCTCTCACGGCAGCGCCGAGTGGCGAAACTGCAACACCGTCCCGTCCGGCAACAGCTGCTGCATCGCCGCAAGGCGCGCCCACGGGCGTACAGAGAGCCGCTCCGGCGCAGCGCAGCGCAGCCGCGACGGAAGGGCAGCGTACAAGCGAGTACGAAGTGCACAGTGGCGATACCCTCGCCAAGATCGCCCGCCAGGTCAAGACCAGCGGCGTTTCGCTCGACCAGATGCTGGTCGCGCTGTTCCAGGCGAATCCGGACGCGTTCATGGGTGAAAACATGAACCGCCTGAGGTCCGGGGAGATTCTCAAGGTGCCCGGTGCCGAAACAGCGCGTGGAATGAGCAATGCCGAGGCACGGAGCATGGTGGTTGCACAGGCGGCCGATTTCAATGAATACCGGAACCGCCTTGCAGGCAAGGTGGCCGCAGAGGCGGCGCAGAAATCTGCCGACGCGAAGCAGAGCGCCGGCGGAAAAATTACCGCGCAGGTGGAAGAGCGGCCCACGCCGGCATCCGAATCGAAGGACAAACTGAAGCTGTCCAACACGCTTCCCGCTCCGGGAAAGAATGCCGAAAAGGGCGCGAGCGGCACGCTTGAGGACAAGATCGCCGCAGAAAAGGCAATTGCCGAGGCAAACGCACGCGTCAAGGAACTCGAAAAGAACGTCAGCGACTTGCAGAAGCTGCTCGAGATCAAGAACAAGAGCCTGGCCGAGCAGCAGAAGCAGGCGGATGCAGCCAAGCCGGCGGCAGCACCGCCCGCAGTTGCCGCGGCGCCTGCCGAGCCTGCTCCTGCGGCTGCGAAACCCGCAGCGCCCGCTGCTCCTGTGGAACCGGCCGTAAAACCGAAAGCGAAACCGGTCGCCCCACCGCCTCCACCCGAACCGAGCCTGGTCGACGAACTGCTCAACAATCCGTTGATACTGCCTGGCCTGGGTGCCTTGCTGGCCGCACTTGGCGGTCTGGGCGTCTATCGCATGCGCCGCCGCAAGCAGAACAAGCCTTTCGAGGACAGCCTCATCACGGATTCGAGCTTGAAGGCGAACTCTCTGTTTGGTTCAACCGGCGGTCAGAGCGTCGATACCAATAATAGTGTGTTCAACTCCAGCTTCTCGCCGTCGGCCAGCCAACTGGATTCGAATGAAGTTGATCCGGTGGCGGAAGCCGATGTCTACATTGCCTACGGGCGTGACGCGCAGGCGGAAGAAATTCTCAAGGAAGCGCTGCGCACCCAACCGGAACGTCACGCCGTACGCGTCAAGCTGCTTGAAATCTATTCCAACCGCAAGGATCTGCGTGCCTTTGAAGTTCTTGCGACCGAACTCTATGGCTTGACCAGGGGTGAGGGCGACGAATGGGCGCAGGCAGCGGCATTGGGTGTTGCCATCGATCCGAACAATCCGCTTTATGCGACCGGAAAGGCCACTGACGGCGGCGACGGTTCGCCGAGCGCCATGGTCGCGCCGACGCAACCGCTGGACGAGCACGGACTTGCGACGCTCCTGTCGGCGACGCAATCCGATACATCTTCGCTGGAGTCCGAAGACTCGCTGGAAGCGGATACGTCCTACTTCGGCAATACGGCGCTGGCAACCGAAAAGCCGCTGGAGCCGGTTGACGAAACGCCGAGTGATGTTGAACCGGAGCCAGAGGAAACATCTCCCGCGGCATCGACAAATGAACTCGATTTCGACCTGGATGGTCTGAATTTGCCGGAAGCAGCGGTTCCCAACACCATTCCGCGTCCGATGCCCGCAGAACCGCCGGCCGAATTGGCATCGATCGATTTCGACTTCCTGGACGAGCCGCTTCCGGCGGTGTCGGAACCGGCTCCCGATCCGCTTCCCGAACCGTCGGCGGAGATGGAAATGGCGCCGGAAGTCGAGCCGGTTGAGCCTGTTCCGGAGCCGCAGCAGACGGACATGCCCGAGATCCAGGATTTGGAGTTCTCGCTCAAGGACGATGCACCTGTGGCCGAGCAGCCGTTGATTGATGCGCTGCCCGACGATATTGATGCGCCGGTTGAAGCAACCGCTCTACTGGCCATTGATATCCCGGACATTGACATTCCGGAACTGGGTGGTACAGATGCGCCAATGGCAGCGGAATCCGACACGGCGGCAAAGATCGACGCGGCTGCGACCGATCCGCTCGATTTCGATCTGTCGGACATCAGCCTGGAACTCAAGCCGGAGGATGCCGGTGCCGCGCCCGATCTCGATTTCGAGCAGGTAGACATGTCGTCGTCCACGCTTGATGCTTCATCGGATAACGCTGAAATGGCAACCAAGCTTGACTTGGCCATTGCATATCAGGAGATCGGCGACAAGGAAGGTGCACGCGAATTGCTGGACGAAGTGCTCAAGGGCGGCTCGCCCGAGCAAAGCGAACGGGCAAAGTCCCTGCTGCTAGAACTTGCATAAGTTAACAGTTGTTTAGCGATGGGCGCAGCGTAATGTTGCGCCCATTTTGTTTTCCGGACTGGTAGAAGAGCAGTTTGGGGCGTAGGTCCGGAGACGTGGATCGGCCACGAGTACAAGGGTACATGCAAGCGCTTGCACTGAGATCCAGGGTTTGAGCTGAGTATGAAAATTGTATCGACAGAAGTGGAGCGGTAGTGAGACGGATAGTGCTCGGTGTCCAATATGACGGCACGCCCTGGCGCGGCTGGCAGACCCAGCCAGGTGGCGGGACGGTACAAGACACGCTCGAAGCCGCGATCAAGCGATTTGCGCTGGCGGAGATTGCCACGACCTGCGCAGGCCGCACAGATGCTGGCGTGCACGCGCTTGAACAGGTCGTGCATTTCGACACCGAAATCGAGCGTGAGATGTTTTCCTGGGTGCGTGGGGTGAATGCCTTCCTCCCGGCGTCTATCGCCGTGCGCTGGGCTCACGAGCTTCCCTCTGAAGAACGGGATGGATTCCATGCGCGCTTCAGTGCGATGGCACGCACCTACCATTACGTGATTTACAACCACCCGGTACGTTCGCCGCTCCTGTCCCGCAAGGCGGGATGGATTTTTCGACCCTTGCAGATCGAACCGATGCGTACTGCAGCGCAGCATTTGCTTGGAACACATGATTTTTCAGCGTTCCGCGCCGCCGAGTGCCAGGCACGTACGCCGATCAAGACCATGCACGATATCCGCATCGAAAGATCAGGCAACTTGATCGTTGTTACGCTTACCGCCAACGCCTTCCTGCACCATATGGTACGCAATATCGTCGGCTCGCTGATCGTGGTTGGCAATGGAAACAAGGAGCCCGATTGGCTCAAGGAAATCATGGAAAGCCGTGACCGCAGCCGGGCCGCGCCGACATTCATGCCCGACGGCCTGTATCTGGCGAGGATCGACTACGATGCCGGCTGGCAGTTACCGCAAGAACCGTCAAGTCCCCTGCCGTTTCCCTGAAAGGCGTACGTACTTGCGAAGAGTGCATAATAGGGGTACCCATGCCTGTCGAATCACACCAATGAATCCCCGTACCAGAATAAAGATTTGCGGCCTGACACGCGAAGAGGATGTGACCGCCGCAGTCGCCGCCGGTGCCGATGCGATCGGCTTCGTCTTTTATCCCAAGAGTCAGCGTTATGTAACGCCCGAGACTGCCAGCGTGTTGATGTCCACCGTTCCTCCGTTTGTGTCGACGGTGGGTTTGCTGGTGAATGCGACACGACAGCAAGCAGAAGCCATCGTGCAACAAGCGCCTGTTTCCTTGTTGCAATTCCACGGCGATGAAAGTCCAGATCAATGCCGTGAGATCGCCGAAGCGGTCAACCGCCCCTTCATTCGCGCGGTACGCATCGGTTCCGCAATGACCGGCGCCGATTTGCTAGAATACGAACACATGTACCGTGCCGCCAGCGGCTTGTTCGCCGGATTATTGCTGGATGCCTTCGTGGAGGGCTATGGCGGCGGTGGAAAGGTTTTCGATTGGTCTCTCATTCCAAAAGAACTCGCGCCTCGGGTCGTTTTAAGTGGTGGCTTGAGCGCGCAAAACGCGGCTGAGGCAGTGCTTCAGGTGCGCCCATTCGCCGTTGACGTCAGCAGCGGCGTGGAACAATCCAAGGGCATCAAGGATCCCGCCCGCATCCGTTCCTTCATAGGAACCGTGCGTGGCGCGGACGCTTCACTGAACAAAACCTGCTGAGTTGCGAATCGGTCCGCGCTCCCTCGCGGCGGAGATCGCCGGCAGCCGTTCCCAGTCTCATATTGAGAGAATGACCATGAAAGAACTAAACGCGCTGGAAAACTACGCCGAGCGCCAGGCAATGATGAAGACGGCCATGTATCAGGCCGCGCAGTACAACCTGCCGGATTCACGCGGCCACTTCGGGCCTTATGGCGGTACCTTTGTTTCGGAAACGCTCACGCACGCGCTGACGGAGTTGAAGGAAGGTTATGCGCATTTTCGTACCGATCCTGACTTTCTCGCCGAGTTCGAACGCGAATTGAAGCATTTCGTCGGCCGCCCAAGCCCGATTTACCATGCGAAGCGCTGGTCCGAGATGATGGGCGGTGCGCAAATCTACTTCAAGCGCGAAGACCTCAATCACACCGGCGCGCACAAGATCAACAACGTGATCGGCCAGGCCTTGCTGGCCAGGCGCATGGGCAAGCCGCGCGTGATCGCCGAAACCGGTGCCGGCCAGCACGGCGTCGCTACGGCTACCATCTGTGCGCGCTTCGGTCTCGAATGCGTGATTTACATGGGCAGCGAAGACGTCAAGCGCCAGGTGCAGAATGTCTACCGGATGGAGTTGCTTGGCGCCAAGGTGGTGCCGGTCGAATCCGGTTCCAGGACCTTGAAGGATGCGCTCAACGAGGCGATGCGCGATTGGGTCACGAATGTCGAGAACACGTTCTACATCATCGGCACCGTCGCGGGTCCGCATCCGTACCCGATGATGGTGCGCGACTTCCAGTCCGTAATCGGCCAGGAGTGTCTCGTGCAGATGCCGGAGATGACCGGTCGGCAGCCCGACTATGTGGTTGCCTGCATAGGCGGCGGGTCGAATGCGATGGGCATTTTTTACCCGTATATCGACCACAAGGACGTGCAACTGGTGGGCGTCGAGGCTGCCGGAGAGGGGCTGGAAACCGGCCGCCATTCGGCATCGCTGATCGCAGGGTCTCCGGGCGTCCTGCATGGCAATCGCACTTACCTGCTGCAGGATGAAAACGGCCAGATCATCGAGACGCATTCGGTATCGGCCGGTCTCGACTATCCAGGAGTCGGCCCCGAACACGCGTACCTGAAAGATTCAGGACGCGCGCAGTATGTATCGGTGACCGACGACGAAGCGATTGCAGCTTTCCACAATTGCTGTCGCATCGAGGGGATCATTCCGGCGCTGGAATCGAGCCACGCCTTGGCGTACGCGGCCAAGTTCGCGGCGACCCTGCCCAAGGACAAGATCGTTCTGGCGAATTTGTCGGGGCGTGGCGACAAGGACATGCATACGGTGGCCGAGCGCATGAAGAAAACGCTGTAGAGAATCCGGTCTGTGTTCCAACAGGCTTTGACCCCATAAAGCGTGTCGTTTTGCACACGGGCGCAGCCGGATGCAGCAGGTCCGGCTTCGCGCTGCCGCAGCGGCCATAGAAAAAGCGAACTTTCATCATGTCCAGAATCCAATCTACCTTGTCTGCCCTGGCCGAAAAAGGCCGCAAAGGCCTCATTCCCTTCATTACCGCCGGCGATCCGGCTCCCGAGTTGACGGTGCCGCTGATGCATGCGCTGGTTGCCGGCGGCGCCGATATCATCGAACTAGGCGTACCTTTCTCGGACCCGATGGCCGATGGCCCGGTTATTCAACGAGCATCCGAGCGCGCGTTGGCGCAAGGCGTCGGCATACGCCATGTGCTGCAGTTTGTGCACGAGTTCCGGGCAACCGACCAGTCGACCCCGATCGTGTTGATGGGCTACGCGAACCCGATCGAACGCATGGGAACCGACAGTTTTATCCAGGCCGCGAAAGAAGCAGGTGTCGACGGCGTGCTGGTGGTCGACTATCCGCCGGAAGAGTGCCAGGAATTCGCTGCAAAGATGAAGGAAAACGCACTGGATCCGATTTTCCTGCTTGCTCCGACCTCGACCGAAGATCGCATCGAGGAAGTTGGTAAAATCGCCAGTGGATACGTGTATTACGTTTCTCTCAAGGGGGTGACCGGATCGGGGCACCTCGACCTTGAGGCAGTTGCAACAAAAATTCCCGAGATCAAGAAGCATGTTCGCGTGCCGGTCGGGGTTGGTTTCGGCATCCGGGATGCGGCAACCGCGAAGGCGATTGCTTCGGTATCGGATGCGGTGGTGATCGGAAGCAGGATCATCCAAGAGCTTGAGAATGCCCCGCGGGAAAATGCGGTTTCTGCGGTGCAATCTTTTATTGCGGGTATCCGAAGTGCGCTGGATGAATAATTTCTTGTATCCAATTCCGATATTGGCGCATGGCAAGGTGAGCGGTACAATTCGGCAACCCGAAAATTGAGAAGAGGTCCCCATGAGCTGGCTTGAAAAACTGCTTCCTCCGCGCATTCAGCGCTCCGAGTCCGCGAACCGCAAATCGGTGCCTGAGGGCCTGTGGGTGAAATGCCCATCCTGCGAAGCAGTGCTTTACCGGACCGATCTCGAGTCGAACATCCACGTCTGCCCGAAGTGCAACCATCACATGCGGATCCGTGCGCGCGAACGGCTGGATGCGTTGCTCGACGCGGGAGGGCGCTATGAAATCGGCCAGGAGGCGCTGCCTGTCGATACGCTCAAGTTCAAGGACAGCAAGAAGTATCCTGATCGCCTGAAGGATGCGATCGATGCCACCGGCGAAACCGACGCATTGGTGGTGATGGGTGGTGCGATCATGAGCTTGCCGGTGGTGGTCGCCTGCTTCGAGTTCGAATTCATGGGCGGATCGATGGGTTCGGTCGTCGGCGAGCGCTTCGTGCGCGGCGCGCAGGCTGCGCTCGAACAGAAAGTGCCCTTCATCTGCATTACCGCCACCGGGGGGGCGCGCATGCAGGAAGGCCTGCTGTCGCTGATGCAGATGGCCAAGACCACCGCCATGCTGACCAAGCTGTCCGAGAAAAAGCTGCCCTTCATTTCGGTCCTGACCGACCCCACCATGGGTGGTGTTTCCGCATCCTTCGCCTTCATGGGCGATGTCGTGATCGCCGAGCCGAAGGCGCTGATCGGTTTTGCCGGACCGCGCGTGATCGAAAACACGGTGCGTGAAAAGCTGCCGGAAGGTTTCCAGCGCGCGGAGTTCCTGATGCAAAAGGGCGCGGTCGACATGATCGTCGACCGCCGCAAGATGCGCGAAGAGATCGCGCGCCTGCTCGCCCTGCTGCAGAACCAGGCGGCGGAAGTGCTGGCCTGATCGCGCGAAAGTTTGTTGGCAAGCCCGGACTGAAGCAGTTCCGGGCTTTTTCATTTTTAGCATCCTCATCTATTTCTGCCATGCAAAACGTCCCCACAACTCTTCACGACTGGCTAGCGCTGCTCGAAACGATGCATCCCAAAGCGATCGACATGGGACTGGAGCGCGTCGCCAAAGTGAAAGACCGTCTCGGCATCCATTTCGATTGCCCGGTCATCATTGTCGGCGGCACCAACGGCAAGGGATCGACCTGTGCAATGCTTGAATCGATACTGATGCAGGCCGGATACAAGACCGGCCTGTATACGTCGCCGCACCTGCTGGACTTCAACGAGCGCGCTCGCATCAATGGCGAGCCGGCTTCCGACGAAGCGCTGACCGCCCAGTTCGCCGCAGTGGAAGAGAAACGCGGTGAAGTCTCGCTGACTTATTTCGAGTTCACCACGCTGGCCATCCTGCGTCTGTTCGCGCAGGCGCAGCTGGATGTCGTGATCCTCGAAGTCGGGCTTGGCGGAAGGCTCGATGCGGTCAACGTGCTGGACGCCGACGTTGCCGTCGTTACCAGCGTCGACATCGACCATACCGAGTACCTTGGCGATACCCGCGAAAAGATCGGGTTTGAAAAGGCCGGCATTTTCCGCCCCGGCAAGACGGCGATCTGCGGCGATCCGGTACCGCCGCAATCGCTGATCGATCACGCACAATCCATTGGGGCCGACCTTCGGCTGTTCGGGCGCGACTACAACTATTCGGGCGACAAACAGCAGTGGAACTACGGCGGCCGTGAACAGCGGCGCAATTCGCTCGGCTATCCGAGCTTGCGCGGCGCGAACCAGTTGCTCAATGCGTCCGCGGCGCTGGCCGCCCTCGAAGCCTTACGTTTGCGCCTGCCGGTAGGTGCGCAAGAGGTACGCAACGGGCTCGTGATGCTTGAACTCCCCGGCCGTTTCCAGGTCCTGCCTGGTCGTCCGAGTGTCATCCTCGATGTTGCACACAACCCACACGCGGCGGCGACGCTGGCGCAGAATCTCGACAACATGGGGTTCCACCCTTACACCTACGCGGTGTTCGGCGCAATGCAGGACAAGGACATCGACGGCGTGATCGCCCAGCTCAAGGACAAGGTGGACCACTGGTGCGTTACCGACCTGCCGTTGCCGCGCGCGGCGAGCGCGGAGCAGTTGCGGCAAAGGTTGCTTGCGGCGGGAATCGTGCCGCAAGAGGCCGCCGGCGCCGAGCGCACGATTCAGACCTTCGATTCGCCCGCGGCTGCTTTCGTGAATGCACAAGGCAGGGCGGGCGAGAATGATAGAATTGCGGTTTTCGGGTCCTTTCTTACCGTCGCCGGCGTGATGGAGGCGAAGCGATCCCAAGGCATGTCTTGAATGGCATGGTTTTTTTCAAGACGGCTTCTGAATTTCATCGACGGACTTCATTTTTGACGCATGGGCTTGTTCTCGTTCCTTCGTAAAAACAAGCAGGAATCTGCCTCCGGCGACAACGCTTTCTACTCTCGTGCCGAAGAAGAGACAAAGGCGATGCGTAGCCGCAGCAAGCGCCGGCAAACCGAAAAGGGGAGCAAGGCGAACAATCCGGTCGACCCTGTATTGCCTGAAAAGAAACGCGCGCGCCGCCGCCTTATCGGCGCTGTGGCGCTCGTGCTGGCGGCCGTGATCGGCTTGCCGATGATTCTTGATTCCGAACCAAGACCGGTTGCCGGCGATATCGCCATCCAGATCCCGTCGAAAGAGAAGACATCACCCATCGCGAACGACCATCCTGCAAATGCAGAATCGAAAGTGGCGGCGTCGGCTTCACTCGATGCCAAAGAGGAAGTGATCGAGCCGGCCGCCATAGCGCAGCGCGCACCCCCCGCAAAATCTACAGCACAGGAAACCAGGGCGGCAGATGCGGCGGTATCCGTACCGGCGAAACCAAAGGACGAACCCAGGCACGATCCTGTGTTGGCAAAGACCGAACCGAAACCGGAACCGAAGTCGGAACCCAAGGCAGTCGACAACGCCAGCGAAACAGCGCGCGCAATGGCCCTGTTGAACGGCAAGCCCGACCCCAAGGCGGAACGGAAAGAATCCGGAAAATTTGTAATCCAGGTGGCGGCCTTGGCGACCAAGGCGAAGGTCGATGAACTGCGGAACAGGTTGAAGGACGCTGGTATCAAGTCCTATACGCAAAAGGTCGCCACCGCTTCGGGCGACCGCACACGCATCCGCGTCGGACCGTTCTCCAGCAAGGAAGAGGCGGAAAAGGTCCGTGCAAAAATCGTCAAGCTGGGATTGAACGGCACGCTGGTGCCGGCCTGAGCATATCGATCGTGACGATATTCGATTACCTTGTCGTCTTCGTGCTGATTTGCTCCATTGTCATCAGTACCTTGCGTGGGCTGGTCAAGGAAATACTGTCGCTGCTGAGCTGGGTGGTCGCCTTCATGATCGCCAACGCGTTCGGAGAAGACCTGGCGAAACTGCTGCCTGAAATGATCCCTGGCGCAGCAACGCGGCTGATCGTGGCCTTTATTGCATTGTTCATCGGTGTCCGCTTGCTCATGATGCTGTTGAGCATGGCAGCCGATGCGATGATCAAGGCAAGCGGCTTGAGCCTGGCAGACCGCGGACTGGGTGGATTGTTCGGATTGGCGCGGGGACTGGTGATTGTGCTGGCGGTTGTGCTGGTGTGCGGAATGACCGCTATTCCGCAGCAGGCGTTCTGGAAGGAAGCCTTGTTGAGCCCGCTGGTGGAAACGGCGGCGCACACGGTCAAGCCTTTCCTGCCGGGCGATTTTGCGCAGCACGTACGGTTTTAAATTTGTTTTGTTGAGGAGTCCACCATGTGTGGCATTGTTGGCGTAGTTTCCCACGGTCCGGTCAATCAACTGATTTACGACGCATTGCTGTTGTTGCAGCATCGGGGTCAGGATGCGGCAGGCATTGCAACCAATCACGGAAACACCTTTTCGATGCACAAGGCCAACGGCCTTGTGCGCGACGTGTTCCGCACGCGTAACATGCGCTCGCTGCCGGGCAATGCCGGTATCGGCCAGGTGCGTTATCCGACCGCCGGATCCGACAGTGAGGAAGAGGCGCAGCCGTTCTATGTGAATGCACCGTTCGGTATCATCCTCGCGCACAACGGCAACCTGACCAACTGGGAACAGCTCAAGATCGAGATGTTCAAGAACGATCGCCGCCATGTCAATACCGACTCCGACTCCGAGGTGTTGCTCAACGTGCTGGCTCACGAAATCCAGCAGGCGACCAG
This sequence comes from uncultured Noviherbaspirillum sp., assembly GCA_966212445.1. Lineage (GTDB taxonomy): Bacteria > Pseudomonadota > Gammaproteobacteria > Burkholderiales > Burkholderiaceae_D > Noviherbaspirillum. The sequence goes on from CBIHRJ010000001.1 coordinate 121,651, forward strand.
CGGTTACTCCCTCGACCCGTCGGCGTTGTTCAAGGCGGTTTCGGCCTTGCACAAGCGCGTTCGCGGATCCTATGCGGTGGTGGCGCAGATTGCCGGCTACGGCTTGCTCGCTTTCCGCGACCCGTTCGGCATTCGCCCCCTGTGCATCGGCTTCAATGATACCGAGAGCGGACCGGAGTACATGCTGGCGAGCGAGTCGGTTGCGTTGGAAGGCCTGGGCTTCCGCTTCCTGCGCGACGTCGTGCCGGGCGAAGCGATTTTCATCGACCTCGACGGCAAGCTGTACAACCAGCAGTGCGCGGACAACCCGCTGCTCAATCCCTGCGCGTTCGAGTTCGTGTACCTTGCACGTCCGGATTCGGTCATTGACGGCGCTTCCGTCTACGCGGCGCGCCTGAAGATGGGCGAGTATCTGGCGGAGAAGATCAAGCACCAGTTCTCGGCCGGCGACATCGACGTGGTGATGCCGATTCCTGATTCTTCGCGCCCGGCCGCAATGGAGCTCGCGCTCAAGCTGAACCTGGACTACCGCGAGGGCTTCATCAAGAACCGCTACATCGGGCGCACCTTCATCATGCCCGGACAGGGATTGCGCAAGAAATCCGTGCGCCAGAAACTGAACGCGATCGGCAGCGAATTCAAGGGAAAGAGCGTGTTGCTGGTGGATGATTCCATTGTCCGCGGCACTACAAGTCGCGAGATCGTACAGATGGCGCGCGACTCCGGCGCCAAGCGCGTGATCTTCGCCTCGGCCGCACCGCCAGTGAAGTTTCCGAACGTGTATGGCATCGACATGCCGACCCGCAATGAGCTGATTGCTCACGGACGCACGGAAGAAGAAGTGTGCCGTGAAATTACGGCTGACGCGTTGGTGTATCAGGATGTTGAAGCACTCAAGCGTTCGATTTCCGACGTGAACCCGCTGCTCAAGAACTTTGAAGCTTCCTGCTTCGATGGCGTTTACGTGACCGGCGATATCTCACGCGATTATCTCGACCGTATCGAGTTCGCGCGAAACAACCCCAAGCCGGCCAATGAAGATGCGGTTCGTTCGCAACTCAATCTCAATCTGGCCCGCGTCGACTGATCGCCCAACGGAAAAAATTGAAACCCGCCTCCTGAAAAGCTGGCGGGTTTTTTCTTGACGCTCGTGTTTGTCGTCAAGCCCGCTGAAGCAGCGACGCAAACTCGTTTGCCGGCAACGGCTTGCTGAAGTAATAGCCCTGCATTTCGTCGCAGTGATGGTCGCGCAGGAAAGCAACCTGCTCCTCCGTTTCGACGCCTTCGGCGATCACCCTCAGGTTCAGGCTGTGCCCGAGAGAGATCACGGTGCTGGTGATGACCGCGTCGTCGGTGTCGGTTGCGATGTCGCGCACGAAGGATTGATCGATCTTCAGGTGATGCAAGGGAAAGCGCTTCAGGTAGCTCAGGCTGGAATAACCAGTGCCGAAGTCATCGATCGACAACTGCACCCCCAGGGCTTCAAGTTCCTTGAGCTTGTGGATGAACAGTTCCGCGCTGTTCATCACGATGCTCTCGGTCAGTTCCAGTTCCAGGTGCTTCGCATCCAGCCCCATATCATGCAAGGCCGCGGCAACCGAGTCGACCAGGCCTTCTTGGTGGAACTGACGCGCGGAGAGGTTGACCGAGACGCTGATCGCCGGCAGTCCAGCCTCCTGCCATGCCTTGTTCTGTGCGCAGGCAGTCTGGAGAACCCAGCCGCCGATTGGCACGATGAGTCCGGTTTCTTCCGCCATCGGTATGAATCTTGTCGGCGATACCAATCCCATTTCCGGGTGATGCCAGCGGATCAGCGCTTCGGCACCAATGATGCGGCCGCTTGCGGCGTCAACCTTGGGCTGGTAGAACAATTCGAACTCCTTGCGATCGATCGCGCGCCGCAAGGCGTTTTCCAGTTCGGCGCGTTCGAGCGCGCGCACGCTCATTTCACGGGAATAGAATTGAAACGCGTTTCCGTGCTCTTCCTTGGCGCGGTACATCGCAATATCAGCATTGCGCAGCAGCGACTGCATGTCGTCGCCGTCTTCGGGATAAATCGTCGCGCCAATGCTGGTGGTGACGAACAATTCATGTCCTTGCACCCGGAAAGGTGCGGTGAACGCATTGAAGATCTTGGCGGCAGCTGCCATGATGTCCTGCGGCTTCTGGATATCGGTCAGCAGAATGATGAATTCGTCGCCGCCTTGCCGGGCGACTGTATCTCCTTCGCGCACGACAGCCTTGAGCCGGTTCGCGACCTGCATCAGCAGCGCGTCGCCGAGCTCATGGCCGAAACTGTCATTGACGCCTTTGAAACGATTCAGGTCGAGGAACAGCAGCGCCAGACTCAAACCGTTGCGGCGCGCCTGAGCCATTGCCTGCGTGATGCGGTCACGAAGCAGGTTGCGGTTTGCGAGATTGGTCAGCGCGTCATGGTCGGCGAGGAATTCGATACGCGCTTCGTAGGTCTTGCGTTCGCTGATATCGATCGCAATGCCGTCGATCCTGACCGGGGCTCCCTGGTCGTTTCGTATTGCACGAGCGCGTTCTTCGATCCAGCGGATCCTGCCGTCCGGCCTCACGATTCGATACTCCTGGCTGGTCCGGTCGGTATCGGTCAACGCCGCGTGCACTTTACGTGCGGCCGCACGATCGTCGTCGTGGATCACCTTGAACCACAAATCCCGATCCTGATAAAACTGTTCGACCGGCCTGCCGTAAATCTTTTCAACCATCGAATTCAGATAGATGAACGCAGTGTCGGTGGTGGACCATACGACGTTATCGACGGAATCGAGAATGCTCGTCAGCTTTTCTTCCGTCTTCCGCAGTTCGAGTTCGGCCTTATCGCGCGCGGCCTTGGTGCGCAAGCTCAACACGCCATAAGCGATGTCATCGGCCAGTTCCTCCAGCATGGAAACCTGCTCGGCGTCGAAAGTGCTTTCCTCTGCGTCGTGGATGGTTAGCACACCGAAGATGCGATCGTAATCCTTCAATGGTAAGGACACCGCCGGATCACAGGCCTGACTGGCATCGTGGATCGCGCTTGTCGATGCGGATTGTGATTCGGAGTGGCGAATCGATCCCTGCGGTTCACTAGTTTGCCCGGGAGTGCTGCCTGTCTGCGCTACCGGTGTCACGTTTCCGAATTCATCGATGTAGCTGATCGACGCCATACGGTAGCGTCCGGCTCCTACGACAGTCCGGCACATGTCATGCAGCATGCAGGCTTCGTTGGTGGCATGAACCATCACATGGTTGCATTCCGCCATCACGGTACGTGCGCGAAGTGTCTTGCGCAAGGTGTTCTGCGCGCGCTTGCGGTCGTTGACTTCCAGTTTCAACTTCTCGTGCTGGAGTTCGATTTCACCGTATAACCGCAGGTTTTCGCAGGCCACGGCCAATTGAGCGGCGACAGTGACTGCTGCGCGCTCGTCGACTTCGCTGAACTCGCTTGCTTCCAGTTTGTCGACCAGGTACAGGAGGCCGAATACCTTTTCCTTTGAAACGACAGGCACGGCCAGGAGAGAGTGAACCGGCGGATGGGTTTCCGGCAAACCGACCACTGCCGGATCGCCATCCAATGCGCCGACACGCCGGGGAAGCCGCTCGGAGACTACCGCGCCAAGGATGCCGGTGTAAGGAGAAGGCCTCTCCATGACGGCGAGAGCGGCGACATCGATGCCGCGTGTCGTGAAATGGGTAAGTTGCCGGTCATCGTCGTCCAGCAAACCGATTGCTGCATACTTCGCCACACAGACATTCTGAACTGCACGGCACCCGATTTCGAGGAGATGAGGCGGTTGACGTTCCGACGCCAGCTCGATGCCGAGTTCGATCAGCGACGTCAGCCGCAGACTGACCGCCTGCAGGCTGGATAGAGCGTTCGACAGCCGCCGTACCACTTGTTGCAGGTCTTTGATGTCCACCCCGGGGGCGCTGGTCTCGTGCACGATCTGCGACATCAGGTTGCTGCTGCTTTCCAGTTCGACCAGATACCCGGATAACTGATCATCGATCAATGCAAGTTTCGGCGTTTCGGCCTCGACGAGCGCGAGGGGAGGCGACACCATGCTCCTGACTTGCACGCCCAGGGCTTCATGAACTGTTTTCAGAATCAGTTCCGGATCGGACGGCTTGGGCAGGATCCATCGTACTCCGCACGCCTTCGCCATCAGGCCGGCCTCCCGCTCGTGAAAGGCTGCCGTATAAAAGATGACCGGCGTTTCGGCGACAGACGGAATCCCGCGCAGACGCGTGACGAATTCGTATCCATCCATGTTCGGCATCAGGATATCGGCAATGATGAGGTCCGGACGCCGTGCACAGGCGATTTGCAGCCCTTCGACCCCGTCTGCCGCTTCAACCAGACTATGACCGCTGTAACCAAGCAGAACCATCAGGAACTGCCGGTTCAACACGTGGTCATCAACGATCAGGATTGTCGCCATTGCTGGTCCTCTTGTCTGTCTGCTGGCAAGGCGCTTTCGATCAGGCGCACAAAGGTTTCGGGTTCGATCGGTTTGCTGATGTAGTCATCGAAACCGGCGTCCAGCAGCTTCTCGCGATCACCGACCATCGCGAGCGCGGTGAAAGCGATGGCCGGGACGGTGCGCGTACCGGGATGACTTTTCAGGAACTGAACGACGCCGTAACCGTCGAGACGAGGCAAATGCACATCGCAAATGATGAGCTGCGGCGCTTCCTCGAATGCCGCCGCAACACCTTCTTCGCCGTCCTGGGCAGCCAGCACCTCATGGCCGAAAGCGGTGAGCAGATAGACCATGAGTTCCATGTTGGCGGGATTGTCTTCAATGACGAGTATGCGCGTGTTTGATCAGGATCTGGCTCAGCACGCGCCTGTCGCTACAGATTGAGAGAGAGGGGGCCGGGACCTCTGCGACGAACCGCAGCCCTTCTTGCTCTGCCATCGGCAGAAGTGTATCGGTGAGGTTCTCGACGACGCTCTGGCAAACGATCGGTTCCGGATGCAACTCGATTTTTCCCGAATCGATCTTGGCGAGATCGAGCAGATCGTTGATCAGCGAGAGAAGACGCCTCGCGCTCGCCTGGATCGTCTTCAACTGCTTGTCCTGGTCGGCGGTAAGGGGGCCGGGCAAACGCATCAGAAGCGTGCCGGTAAAGCCGATAATGGCGTTGAGCGGCGTGCGTAGCTCATGCGACATGATGGCAAGAAGACGATCCTTCGCGAGACTGGCTTTCTCCAGTTCGATATTCTTTTCATGCAGGGTGCGCTCGATGCGCTTGCGCTCGGTAATGTCGCGAATCGCGCTCGAAACGAGAATGCCTTCTTCCGTTTCAAGCGGGCTCAGGCTGATCTCGACAGGGAACTCTCCGCCGTCCCGGCGCAACCCGTATAACTCCAGACCGGCGCCCATGGCGCGCGTGCGCGGCTGGTTGAAATAACTGGAACGATGGCTGACGTGTCCGGTACGGAAGCGTCCCGGCAGCAGGATTTCAACGGGCTTGCCGCGCAACTCCCCGACGTCGTAGCCGAACAGTTTTTTCGCTTGCGAGTTGGCAAGAACGATGCGCCCAGTCGAGTTCGCCATGACGATGCCATCGGGCATCGATTCCGGCAGGTCCCGGAACTTGGCTTCCAGCAATTTGGCGTCGCGCAGAACCTTGAGTGCGGTAACGTCTTTCTGGCTCGTGACGATGAACTTGCCTTTTTTGCCGTCGTGGTCGACAAGCTTGTTCGAGACATCGACGTAAATCGTCGAACCGTCCTTTTTCTTGCGTATCGACTCGTAGTTGCAGTGCCCCGCGTCCAGCGTCGCGGCGAGACAGCGTCGCTCCTCATCCACTCGATCGGCGGGAATCACGAGATTATCGAGCAGACGTCCTATTGCTTCAGCACTCGTGAAGCCGAATACCGTTTCCGCCCCCTTGGTCCAATAGACCACCCGCCCATCCGGTGTCATCAACATGACTGCGTCTGTTGCTTCCTGTAAAACAAGATAATCGAACTCGGTCGACATGGTCTCAAGCTTGTCAAGTCATCCCGTCGATTGCTGCATAGGAAAACTGCAGGAAGCGGCCAATACATGGAAGTAATGGGAGTAAGATCCCCTGCAGGAAAAATAGTGCAAAAAATAATTCGTGGCCGCAAGGCTGTGGCGGATTTTGTGTTCCCTGTTTTTTGCGATACGATAAGGGTCGCGCCGATTTGGTTCTGCTTGCGGGCGCCAGGGTAAAGTCCCACAACAAGTGCTGCTAAAAGGGAAACAATCATGTCAACCCGTTTAGCGCATGCTTAACGGGTTTTTTATTAGCCATGACTGAAACAAAAAAATACGGTTTTACGACAACCATTCTTCACAGCGACCGCCAGAAGCCGATCGAGCACGGCTCGCTGCACAAGCCGATCCACACCTCGGTGACGTTTGGCTACCGGGACGCGCGCCAGCTGGCTGAAGTATTCCAGGGTAAGCAGCCCGGATACCGCTACGGTCGCCAAGGCAACCCCACCGTCTCCGCTCTGGAAGAAAAGGTCACAAAGATGGAGCAGGGACTTGCGACCATCTGCTTCTCGACCGGTATGGCCGCGATCGGGGCCGTGGTGCAGGCGCTGTTGCGGGAAGGGGATCACGTCGTCTCATCGGCGTTTTTGTTTGGCAATACCAACAGCCTTTGGCAAACCGTGAACGGACAGGGCATCAAGGTGTCGATGGTCGACGCCACCGATGTGAAGAATGTCGAGGCAGCGCTCACGCCGGACACCCGTGTCGTCTTTGTCGAAACCATCGCCAATCCGCGGACACAGATTGCGGACCTCAAGCGCATCGGCCAACTCTGCCGCGATCGCGGCATCCTGTACGTGGTCGACAACACCATGACCTCGCCCTATCTGTTCCGGCCGAAAATGGTCGGTGCGGGCCTTGTCGTCAACGCGCTGACCAAGTCCATCGGGGGGCATGGAAATGCCTTGGGAGGCAGCCTGACTGACACCGGGTTGTACGACTGGACACGCTTCCCCAACATCCTTGAAACCTACAAGCGCTACGTGCCCGCTCAATGGGGCATGGCACAGATTCGCGCCAAGAGCTTGCGTGACTTCGGAGGTTCGCTCGCTCCGGAAGCCGCCCATCACATTGCCGTTGGCGCCGAAACGATGGCCCTGCGCATGGAAAGGGAGTGTGCGAGTGCACTGGCGCTGGCGAAAATGCTGGATGCAGACGAACGCGTTGCCGCCGTCCACTATCCTGGCCTGACCTCGCATCCGCAGCATCAGCTGGCGACCGAGTTGTTTGGCGGTTACGGCAGCCTCTTCAGTTTCGAGCTGAGTGACAACATCGACTGCTTCGATTACCTGAATCGGCTGAAAATCGGCATTCCCGCGAGCAATCTCGGCGATACCCGCACCCTTGTCATTCCCGTCGCGCACACCATTTTTTACGAGATGGGTCCCGAACGGCGCGTCAGCATGGGCATCGCCGAATCCCTGATTCGTGTCTCCGTCGGCATTGAAGATACTGCCGACCTGCTCGATGATTTTGGCCAGGCACTGGCAGGCTGAACCGGCGAATTTCGGAAATTTCTCAATAAAAACAATTCGCTACAGAAAGGGGATTCTGGCTAAAATACGCGAGTGATTGTCCCTCTCAAGGAGCGCGTATGGCACGGCCGGAAAAGGTCCGCCTCGGTGAAATTCTGGTGCAACAAAAGCTGCTGTCGGAAGAGCAGTTGCAGTTTTCACTGGGTGAGCAGAAGCGGACCGGACGCAAACTCGGACGTGTTTTCATCGAAAACGGCTTCGTCACCGAAGAGCAGATTTCCGGCGCCCTTGCCAAGCAGCTCAACATTCCTTACATCAATCTCAAGTTTTACAACATCAATCCGGACGTGGTGCGCCTGTTGCCGGAAACGCAGGCACGACGCTTCCGGGCCATTGCGCTGGAGGACCGCGGATCGGCTATTTTGATCGGCATGGCCGATCCGACCGACCTGTTTGCCTATGACGAGATTTCCCGCTCTGTAAAAAGAGGCATCGAACTCGCTGTCGTCAATGAAGGCGAGTTGCTGCAAACGGTCGACCGGATCTATCGGCGCACGGAGGAAATCACCGATTTTGCGCGCGAGCTCGAGCAGGAACTTGGCGACAGCGCGGTCGATTTCGGCGCACTGGTCAGCGGTGCAACCGGGAACGAGGAGGCCCCGGTTGTCAAGTTGCTGCAGTCGGTGTTCGACGACGCGACCCAGGTGCGCGCGTCCGACATCCATATCGAGCCGCAAGCCGAAAGACTGCAGATCCGTTTTCGTATCGACGGCGTCTTGCACATGCAAACCGAGGCCGACATCAAGATTGCGCCTTCGCTTGCCTTGCGCCTGAAGCTGATGTCCGATCTCGATATTTCCGAGAAGCGCTTGCCGCAGGACGGCCGCTTCGCGATCAAGGTCAAGAACCAGCAGATCGACGTGCGTATTTCCACCATGCCGACGCAGTACGGTGAATCGATCGTAATGCGTCTGCTCAATCAAGGCGGCGGTATCCTCAAGCTGGATTCGATCGGCATGCCTGTCGCGATGGTGAAAAAAATCCGGGCCATCCTGCAACGTCCGAACGGGCTGGTGTTAGTCACCGGACCAACCGGCAGCGGCAAAACGACAACGCTGTACGGAGCGCTCGCGGAACTCAATTCGATGGAGCGCAAGCTGATCACCGTCGAAGATCCGGTCGAATACCGGTTGCCTGGCATCAACCAGGTACAGGTTAATGAAAAGATCGAACTGACCTTTGCGAAGGTGCTTCGTTCCGCCTTGCGTCAGGACCCGGACGTGATTCTCGTGGGCGAAATCCGCGATCAGGAAACTGCGCAGATCGGTATGAGGGCTGCGCTCACCGGCCACCTCGTGCTGTCCACACTGCACACGAATGATGCGGTCAGCACGCCGGTACGGCTGCTCGACATGGGCGTACCGCGCTACATGGTATCGACGTCGCTGCAGGCAGTGCTGGCGCAGCGCCTGGTACGTGTGATCTGCGAAAGCTGCACGCAAGTCTATGAACCGAAGCCCAACGAAGCGGAATGGTTGAAGTTCGAACTTGGCGATACGGTCAGCACCCGTCGTTACATGCACGGCCGCGGCTGTGCGCATTGCAACGGAACCGGCTACCGTGGCCGTACCGGGGTCTACGAAATGCTTGAAATGACCGAAGCGGTAGCGGACGCTGCCGGTCATCACGACCCCACCCATTTCATGAAGGTCGCGCAGGAACAGATGGCCGGCCAGACCCTGCGCCGGCATGCGGTAGCGCTGGTTATCGCCGGCAAGACAACCGTATCCGAAGCAATGCGCGTCAGTAACCAGTTCGAGGACTGACCGATGCCGTTTTACGCATACAAGGCCCGTAACGCACGCGGGGAACTGCTTGAGGGGGTGCTGGAAAGTTCTGACAGCAATGGCGTCGCAGACCAGTTGCTCAATACCGGAGTGACTCCCGTCGAAATCGCTCTTACCAGGAAACGGGCAACAGGCAAGGACGGGAACTCTCTCAGACGACTGTTTGAAGAAAAGGTGCGTCCGATAGACGTACAGTTGTTCAGCCGGCAGATGTACACCTTGCTCAAATCCGGAGTACCGATTTTCCGTGGTCTGGCGGGTTTGCAGGAATCCGCGATCAACAAGACCTTCGCCAAGGTTCTGCAGGATTTACGGGAAAGCTTGGATGCCGGGCGCGAATTGTCCGCATCGATGCGGCGGCATCCGAAGGTTTTCTCGTCGTTCTACGTCAGCATGGTGCGGGTCGGGGAAATGACTGGCCGGCTGGACGAAGTTTTTCTGCGTCTGTTTGATCACCTTGAATTCGAGCGCGAGATGCGCGAGCGGGTGAGTGCGGCATTGCGTTACCCATCGTTCGTTTTGGTAGCGATGGTGCTGGCGATGGTAGTAATCAATATATTCGTCATTCCCGCGTTCGCCAAGGTCTATGCCGGCTTCAAGGCAGAGCTACCGATCATGACGAAGATCCTGATCGCCACATCCAACTTTACGGTCCACTACTGGCCGGTGCTGCTCGCTATTGCAGCAGGAGGCGGTGTGGTATTTCGCCTATACCTGGGCACGGTAAGCGGCCGCTTCAAGTGGGACAGATTGAAATTGCGGTTTCCTCTGGCCGGCGAAATCATTCGCAAAGGCACACTTGCCCGCTTCGCACGCAGTTTTTCATTGGCCTCACGCAGTGGCGTTCCTGTGGTTCAAGGTTTGAGCGTGGTTGCGCAGGTGGTGGACAATGCCTATATCGCCAGCCGGATCGAGCAGATGCGCGACGGGGTCGAACGTGGAGAGAGCGTGTTGCGAACAGCCGTCACAACCGGCGTCTTTACGCCTATCGTGCTGCAAATGATCGCTGTTGGCGAGGAGACCGGTGAGATCGACGAACTTATGGATGAAATCGCGTCCATGTACGAGCGCGAGGTCGAGTATGAAGTCAAGACATTGAGTTCACGGATTGAACCGATCCTTCTCGTCGGACTGGGTATTCTCGTTCTGGTTCTCGCGCTCGGTATCTTCCTCCCGATCTGGGACTTGGGCAAAGCCGCATTCAACCGATAGGGAGAGGCATAAAGCAGCGGATGACGGATCAACTCACTGGATCACGTAGCGGAATGGCATCTATCCGGAGGGCGGATGCCTGATCACGCTCACAGGGCGCGACGCTCGCGTGGATTCACGCTCTTCGAACTGATTATTGTCATCATCCTGGTCGGGGTGTTTGCCGGTATCCTGCTTGGACGTTTCCTGTTGTATCAGGAGATGGCGGAAAAGGCGGCGATGGAGCAGACCGCCGGTTCGGTGCGAAGCGCATTGAATATCCAGGTTGCCGCCCTGATCGCGCGCGGTCGTGTGGATGAACTCCCCGGACTGGCGTCAAGAAATCCAATGAGGCTCCTGACCGACCAGCAAAAGAACTATGTCGGCGAATTTTATGAGGCGCGACTCGATGATATTCCGCCCGGCAACTGGTATTACGACCTGAAACGCAAGGAATTAGTTTACTTGGTGTATCGTGGCGCGCATTTCGTGCCGGAGGAGGGGGGCGACAAATCGGTGCGCTACAAAGTGGTGCTTGTCTACAATGACAGTTTTCCAAGCCAGTCAGGGGAAGCAGGGCCTGATATTGGAGGCATAGCGCTGAAGGAAGTTCGGCCATACAGATGGGATGTCAAATGACGACGGCGTTCTCCGATAGCCCTCATTTTGGTGCATCTTGAATGGACATACTCTCTGAAATCGCCTGGCACTCGATTCTGATTTTCCTTTGGATAGGAAGCGGAATTGCTTTTTTTGTAAGTATGGCAATGCTGATCGCTCCTGAAAAGGCCGCGCGCTTGAATCGTTTCTTTACCTACTGGATCGATACGCATCGGGTAGAAGACATTCTTGATCGTCCGCGCTGGACAGAGCGCTTCGTGTACCGGTATCACCACTTGACGGGTACGGCACTTTTTTGTGGTTCCACATTGATTCTTTACCGCTTTCTGTTGCATCCGCCACGAAAGCATCTTGCGTTGCTTCTGGCTTCCGACACGTACGGCTTGGTTGAAGCGGCGGTCGCCATACTCGTGATCGGAGCCGTGCTCGGTGCGGCACTCGGCTTGATCATGTTTGCCAAACCCAGTGTCCTGCGCGAGATTGAGGCCTTGGCCAATCATTGGGTTGGAACTGAAAAGTGGTTTCGGACATTGAATCAAATGCATCCGTCGCTAGACCGATTCATGTTGCGGAGCCGCATTGCGTCATTCATCTTGCTGATTGTCAGCGCATACGTCGTCCTGACGCTCGGCTCACTGTTGTTGACTGGCAATTGGCGCTTGTAAAGACAAAGACGGGAATTCCGTTGACTTGAGTAAAAAATTCAGTAAGATCGTGCCGAAGGGAAAATATATTCTCTAAGCGGGGTTGCGACTCCTTATTTGAGGCTGCGTGCCTCTCTTAAATTGAGGATAAAAAATGAAGTTGAATCAAAAACAATCTGGTTTTACCTTGATCGAATTGGTGATGGTCATTGTTATTCTCGGTATTTTGGCCGCGACCGCGTTGCCTAAATTTATCGATTTGAAGACGGATGCGGCATTGGCGGCTACCAAGGGGGTCGCTGGTGCGCTGGGTGCTGCTTCGGCTGTCAACAAGGCTGCACGTTCGGCCAATGCTGCCAACGGTTTTGCTGTCGCTTCCAACGCTGCTTGTTCCGTAGCTGCGGATGGCTTGGACGGTGGGCTACCGACAGGTTATACGATCAGTGGCACTCTGGCCGGAGCTACCGGCAGCTGCACCGTGACCGATGACAATGGTCAAACTGCAACCTTTGTGTTGCATGCGGTTAGCTAAGAACGTCACCAGCTTGCACCAAGCCCGCTTAGGCGGGCTTTTTTTCTGATGCAGGGTATACCGGATAGAACAGGACAGGAATCGGAAATGATGTTTTTCAAGTTCATATCGAACAAGGCGGTCGATGCCTGTGCGAAGGAGTTGGCGGTCTATTTTGCCCGCTCGTGTCCGTTAATGAATGCCTCCGCCAATAGCCGCAGTTTTGAAAAGCAGATCGATCATGCGCTGGCCGAGCTGTTCAACCGTGCCAAGACTTTTCGCCAGGAGCATCGCTTGGGCATATTCAAACGCGCCCGTCTTGCCAAGAAATTTCAGGATGAGCTCATTCTGTTGGGGTATGAGCCGGAACTGGTGAATCGAGTAACGACAGCCCTGGTTGCCACTGCCCTGGCAGCCAAATAAATTGTCCCCGGTATGAAATATGTGTGCTTGTCATCCCTTGCGAGATATCCGTGCTTGTCTACTGAGCAGCACGGCAACCCACCGGCCTACTTCTACAAATTAAGTATATAAATGTCACGCGTTGTGGCCGCGCTTTGGCGAGCGCTTGGCAGCGTCTTTGAGCGCCGAAACTTGGGTGTCTTGGCCGAGTCTTGCTTTTTGAAAGCTATCGAGGCCGCACCCGGTGGAGGAACTGGCAGCTGCCTACGGTTAGGTCGGCTGCTGCTGGCTCAAAAGCGCTACACAGACTCGCTTCCAGTACTGGAGGCCGCTGTCGCAGCCGATTCCAGCGATGCGCATGCATGGAATGCGTTGGGTGTCGCTAGGCGGGAAATGGGAGACATGGAAGGTGCCGGTTCTGCATTCGAGCGTTCGATCTTCCTCAACCCCGGCCTTATCCAAGCCCATAACAACATGGGCAACTGGCTCTTGTTCAATGGAAATGCCCAGCAGGCGTTGTCCTGGTTCGACAAGGCGCTGGCGGTCGACCCGAATTTTTACGAGGCATTGAATAATCGGGTGGTCGCCTTGCTTGATGCCGGGCACGGCGACGCCGCCGAGGATTGTGCAAAAAAAGCGCTGGAAAAATATCCGGCGAGCGCTCCATTGCATCTGAATCTCGGCAACAGTTATTTGCAACAAGGCAAAAACTTTCTGGCGCTGCATTCCTTTAAAAAAGCGCTGGAAATTGATCCCGAGTTTCAAGAAGCGCATTTCAACCATGCCTTGCTTGAAGGATCGCATGTGCATTTGGGACAGGCGCTCGATTTTCTCAAGAAGAAAATCGAGCGGAATGGGTCGATTGATTTGCAGTACAAACTGGCCATTGCCCATTCGGCAAACCTGGATTATGTCGAGGCCGAACACGTCTGCCGGAACATTCTGGCTAGACGTTCTGATTTTGCACCTGCTTATGTCACCTTGGGCAATGCATTGAGTTTCATGGGCGATACTGCACAGGCACTCGATTGTTTTCAACGTGCGCTGATGCTCTGGCCGAACCATGCCGCTGTTTATTCAAATGTTTTATTTGAGCTGAACTATCACATCGAGCGTTCTGCCCAATCGGTTTTCGATCATCATCGCGAATGGGCAAACAGGTATGAGCGTCCCTTGTCGGATAAGGTGAAAATCCATGTTCATACGCAGAGCCGGGACCGACGGCTGAGGATTGGTTACGTTTCCCCTGATTTTGTTTCCCATCCGGTGGGCTATCTGATCAAGGGCGTGATCCAGCATCACGACCGGGAAAATGTCGAGGTCCATTGCTATGCGCGCCAGGCCAGGACGGATCACATTACCGAGGACATCAAGCAAAGCGCCAATTTCTGGCACGACACCTTGGGGCGCAGTGATGCAGAAGTGACCGAGCAAATTCTGGACGATCGGATCGACATTCTCGTCGACCTGACCGGGCACACCGGCAGCCATCGCCTTATCACGTTCGCGACTAAGCCCGCCCCTGTACAGGCAACCTGGATCGGTTACTACCATTCCACGGGGATGCAAACCATCGATTATTTCATTACCGATCCGTTTACCTCCCCGAAGGGGGGCGGACAGTTGTTTTCCGAAACTCCTGTATGGCTGCCCTATACGCGCTTTTGTTATTCGCCTCCGGACTACGCCCCTTCGATAGCTGCGCCGCCTTGCCTGAAAAATGGATTTGTGACGCTCGGCTGCTTCAACAAATTGGCCAAAATGACTGACGACGTGGTATCGGCATGGGCGCAAATCATGCTGCGTTTGCCCGATGCGCATTTATGGTTGAAATCCTTTGCGTTGAAGGAACCGGTGGTTTGCGAAAAAGTACTGAATCGATTTGCTGCACATGGGGTGGCGGCAGACCGGATCATCCTGAGGCCGTCGTCCGGGCACGAGCAAATGCTGGAAGAATATGGAGAAATCGATATTGCGCTCGACCCGTTTCCTTTTACCGGTGGGATGACGACCTTCGAGGCTTTGCTGATGGGGGTTCCGCTTGTGACATTGGCCGGACACGCGGTTGTCGCACGTCAATCGGCCTCGGTGCTTTCCAATCTCGGCTTGACGGACCTGATATGCGACACGATCCCGGATTACGTGGATCGCGTTGTGGAACTGGCGTCGGACAGGCAACGGCTGATGCAACTGCGGCAGCATATCCGCCCTGCGTTACAACGTAGCCCGCTTTGCGATGTTCCGGGTTTTACACGCGACCTCGAAAGTCTTTATCGACGCATGTGGTATGCATGGTGCGAAGGCAGCAAGTTGCCGAACGACCTTGTTTGAGACATGAGAAACAGTCGGCCGGACATTCGGAGTGACTTTTAGCGGCGTTGATTCTTCATAGTGATATTCATCGACATGATTTCGATCATCATCTGCAGTATAAACGGCGAAAAGTTCAATAAGGTGACGAAGAACTATGCCGATTTGCTCGGAGAGGCGCCGTTCGAAATCATCGGTATTCACGACGCTAGGTCATTATCGGAGGGGTACAACCGCGGTATACGGAAAAGCACAGGCTCGATACTGATTTTTTCCCATGACGATATCGAAATCTTGTCGCCCGACTTTACGGAAAAGATCAAGAATTACCTGAAAACATTCGATATCGTCGGGGCCGCCGGCACATCCATGCTGCTGGATGCATGGTGGATGCATGTTGGACGGCCCTTCGTACACGGAATGGTCGCTAATTCCCAGGCGGGCACGCCAGCTTATCCGGTCACGTTTTACGACCATGGAGCTGCGACATTCGAAGGGAAAACGGTCGTCCCGGATATTCAGGCGATTGACGGCATGTTTTTCGCTGTGAATCGGCGGGTTGTTGAAAGCGTGTTATTCGATGAGGTTGTATTCGATGGTTTTCATGGATATGACGTGGACTTTACCTACTCCGCATTCCGGGCCGGCTTTAAATTGGGCGTATTCAACGATATCGCCATCGTGCACGACTCCAAGGGCTCGTTCGACCGCCTGTGGCACGAATACAATCTCCGCTTCATAGAAAAGCACAAAAATACGTTGCCGCCGATGTCACAGTCATTTTCCATCGAGTCTTTTGCTTCTCAGCGCAAGTTCATGATTGTCGGATGTCCCGACAAGTCCATGGTGCTGCGCTGCTTCGATCCGAAAGTACAACCTGTTCTCGCGGCGAAGTTTGCTTCGGATCTGGCCGGTGCCGGCAATGGCGCACCGGTCAGACCCCTGTCCCGATTCTGGAAGTCTATGATGTCGGCATTTTTCAAACGTCCCTGACCTTTGCCCAACCAGGAAAGTCGTAAAGCCATGGCTCAAGCCCACATCTTTCAGATCTACTACTCGGAACAGACAAGGAGGACTCTGGATTCGGGATTCATTCCCCTGGATAATATGACGAATGAACGGCCGGACTGGCGGGAATACTGGCCTATCCGGAATTTCCTTCTGAATCATCCATTGAACGAGGACGATTACTACGGATTTTTCTCACCGA
The DNA here is from genome assembly GCA_966212445.1 of uncultured Noviherbaspirillum sp. Lineage (GTDB taxonomy): Bacteria > Pseudomonadota > Gammaproteobacteria > Burkholderiales > Burkholderiaceae_D > Noviherbaspirillum. The sequence goes on from CBIHRJ010000001.1 coordinate 137,906, forward strand.
AATTCAAGGAAAAGACAGGCCTTTCCGCAGTGGAGGTAAAAGATTTCATTTCCTCTTGTAGGGAGGATGTGGACGTCGTCATCTTTTCCAGGATGTTTGACTTGTGTGCGCCCTCGATCAATATTTTCGAGCAGGGAGAAATGCATCACGCCGGCCTCATCGAGCTTTTTCAGGAGTTTCTCGATGTGACCAATCAAGACATCAGGTTGTCAGACCTGGTGAACGATTCCTCCGATATGATTTTCTGCAACTACTTTGCGGCACGGCCGAAGTTCTGGCAAGCATGGTTTGCCCTGACTGAACAACTGTTTAGTTTGACTGAAAACTCTTCGCTGCCGCTGAGCGGTCGATTGAATAGCGGCACGGCGCATGACGGCGGACTTGCACCGATGAAGGTTTTCATTCTGGAGCGAATGGCTACCCTGATGTTGTCGACGCAGAGCGTATGGAGGGCCGTGGCGGCAGACCCATTTGCAATGCGACCCTCGACGCCGTTTCAACAGTACTTTTTGGATTTCATAGTCTGCGATGCACTAAAGAGTGCGTACAAAAGACGTGGTTATCCCGTTTACAAAGACGAATTCTTCAAGCGCGTCGCTGGAATAAGCGAATCCATCCTCTCCGAAAGGCAATCTCGACAAGCCGACAAACTGAAGGCGGATGGGGGGCGTATTCTGCAGCAATACGATATGGACGATGGAGTCGCCTCAGATGAGCCGCGCATCGGGTCGCCGATAGATGCCGCAAGACGGTGGCGATATCTTTTTTCGATGTTGTTCAAAAGATAAACCGGGCAGATTTCCAGGTAAGGCAGCTACCGCTTCAGTGATCGGAGGTGTGGAAAATGCCTAACCGGCGATGGTGTTGCACGTTAGAATCAGCCTTTGCCGACCGGCGACTGTTCGTGAAATGGCATCCGTACCATGTTGTTGCAAATACTGAAAAGCATTCTCACCGGGACCAAGCTGGCGGGACAGGCCGAAGTGCCTGCCGAGGTGCCGGCTCACAAACCTTTTCTACCGCCTCCCGCACATGGCGAACCTCGCTATCTGAATATCGGCTGCGGAAACCACCGGCTTGACGGCTTTACCAACATCGATCTCGATGCCCATTGCGCCGATCTTCGCCTTGACGTGAGGGAAGGCCTTCCTTTCGATGACCAATCGGTGGACGGGATACGAACCGAGCATTTTCTTGAGCACCTGTCCAAGCACGATGCGTACGTTTTCATGCGGGAGGCGCGGCGTGTGTTGAAAAAAGACGGTGTGCTGCGGATATCGATGCCCGACCTGGGCGAGACGCTGGCGGCTTATGCCGCCGGCAGCAAGATGGAGTGGGAACGTGCGTTTGGCTATGATTGGATCCGTACGCGTTGTGAAATGGTAAACGTCGCCATGCGCGAATGGGGCCATCAGTGGCTGTACGACCAGAAGGAATTGGACGGCCTTGGCGCCCAAACGGGCTTCCGCCTGCTTGGCTGGCCAGATATTGCTGGCAGCACTATCGAGCGATTTCGTGGCGTAGATTACCGTGCGGACTCCATGGTCGCAGAGTTCATGCCGGCCTGCGGCGTGCCAGCGGATGCAGGACTTACTCAACCCAAAGTCTCCGTTCTCATTCCCGCCTATAATCCTCGGTACTTCGAAGCGGCGTTGCAATCTGCCGTCATGCAGGACTACCCGGACAAGGAAATAATTGTCGCTGACGACTCCCTAGGTGGCGAAATCAAGGCCATTTGCGACAAGTATGCCGGTGTCACATATATCCGCAACAATCCTGCGTCAGGCCCCGCATTCAACTACCAGACTTTGTTTCATGTCGCCACTGGCGACTATATCAAGTACCTGAACGATGATGACGTTCTGTTGCCTGATTGCATTGCAATAATGGCAAGGATGCTTGCAGCGCAGCCAGAGGTTTCGCTGGTTACTTCGTATCGACAGGCGATCGATTCTTCCGGACAGGTACAACCGGATACCAACAACATCGCCATTCTTCAGCAGAGCGGCATCCTTAACGGGCAGTATGCGGCGCATCTCATGGTCAGCAAGCGGTGGAACTATATCGGCGAGCCGTCCACGACGATGTTTCGCAAGCAGCAACTGGCGAACTTCGGCCCCGCGCTGTTTGATTTCTTCGGTCAGGAAATTCTCGGCAATATAGACATGGTGATGTGGCTGAAGCTTCTGTCCGTCGGTGATCTTTGCTACTACGCGTCGCCTCTGTCGCAGTGTCGATATCATTCGCAGCAGATTCAACGCGATCCCAAGGTCATCCCTTTCCTGGTGGAATCTCTCCGGATTCTCGAACAGCATGCAACCCGGGTCGGACTGCACGCGCTTGTTCCAACCCAGACGAGAGTTCTCCATGTCGAACTCTGAACGCAAGAAGCCGCTGTTTGTAACCCGGCCTTTTCTTCCGCCGCTCGAAGAATGCCTGCCTTATTTCGAGCAGATATGGAACAGCCGCGTGCTGACGAACGGCGGCCCCTTGCATCAGGAACTTGAAACAGCCCTGGCCGAATATCTCGGTGTCGAGCATATTTCGCTGTTCACTAATGGTACGCTGGCTCTGATTACGGCATTTCAGGCACTGCGCATCAGCGGCGAGGTTATCACTACGCCGTACTCCTTCGTCGCCACCGCGCATTCGCTGCTCTGGAATGGCATGCGACCGGTTTTCGTCGACATAGAGAAGGGGAGCTATAACATTGATCCTGACCGAATCGAAGAGGCGATTACACCGCAGACCACGGCCATCCTCGCTGTCCACTGCTATGGCAATCCGTGTGCAATGGAGCGCATCCAGCATATCGCCGACCGGCACGGGCTGAAGGTCATCTACGACGCTGCGCATGCTTTCGGCGTGAAGCAGAACCGCGCGACAGTGCTTAGCCACGGAGACCTTTCGGTCTTGTCCTTTCATGCGACCAAGGTATTCAACACTTTTGAAGGCGGTGCAATCGTTTGCGGCGATATGAAGATGAAGCGTCGCATCGACTTTCTGAAGAACTTCGGCTTTGCCGATGAAGTGACGGTGGTTGCGTCTGGCATTAACGGCAAGATGAACGAACTGCAGGCTGCCATCGGCCTCGTGCAACTCAAGCACATTCCAGAACTCATTCGGCAGCGGCGCAGGGTTGATGCCCTCTACCGGCGTTTGCTGGCGGACGTGAAGGGGATCGGTTTTCTGCGCCTGGAAGAGAACGTGGAATGGAACTGTGCCTACTTCCCGGTCTGTGTTGGTCGAGACGCCATCGAGACGCGCGACGACATCTACTACCGGTTGCGTGAACATGACGTCTACGCGCGCCGCTATTTTTACCCGTTGATTACCGACATGCCGATGTATCGCGACTTGCCGTCGGCCGCTCCGGCTGCGTTGCCGGTCGCACGTCAGGCCAGCGAAGAAGTTCTTTGCTTACCGATTTTCCCGGAAATGGGAGACGAGGACGTACGTCGTGTGGTTGAACTGATTATCCCCGGGCGCATCGATTCCTGAGCCCTCGATTTGCGAACCGGTCGAGCGGACCGTATTGGAGGTTTCAGTCTTGGTGCACGCGAGCCGGATTTCCTACTACCGTCGTAAAGGGACTAACGCTTTTCGTGACGATGGCGCCCATACCCACAATGGCGCCGCGTCCGATTACGATGGGAGACGTGGGGGAACCTTCCTTGATTACTGCTCCGGTACCGATATAGGCGTGGTCTTCGATGATCACTCTGCCATTGCAATGCACGTTGGGGGCAAAGGTGACATAGTCGCCAATCTGACAGTCATGCGCCACGTATGAATAGATGTTTGCATGGAAGAACTTGCCTATTTTCGCGTTGGACGTGATTGTCGTGAACGGGCACAAAATGGCACCCTGGTCGATCTCGTTGCCGGTCATACACACGCTGTTCGCCGCTCTGATCGTGAATGGAATAGCGCCTGCCGCAAGGAATTGCTCCGCGATGCGCTGCCTTGCACGATGGTCGGCGATCGCAACGTTGAAGCGGCTTTCGTGGCCGCTGGCTAGAAATTCGTCAGCTCCCAGGACTCGGTGGCCATTGACTGTGTCCCTGTCGCCGGTTTCAACGACGAATACCAATTCATAGTCCCTGCCGTTACAGCTTGTTTCGAGCATCTGCTCCGCCACCGGCATCACTTCCCGGCCAAAGCCTCCGGTACCAACGATCCCGTATAGCTGCATATCAAGGTCTCCCAAAATTGAGGTCGAGTGGATGGCTGGCTAGTGTTGCCGACAAGCCAGGAAAATACAAGCCTGCTTTGCACGCTGATTGTTGTCCGGTCGGTGCAGCACGTTCCTTCACGAGTCCCCCTGTGCTGTAAAACACACGCAGGCAAGGAAGGAATAAGCGAGTCCGGCCGAGCGGTTCGCATTACAATTCCTGCCTGCAACGTCGTCCACCATGCTGCAGATGCCGTTGTCCGTCGAAGGCGTGTCAGCCGAACCGGTTGCTGGAAATACAGGGTTTCCCAGCATTTCAATCGATTGGCACCGATTGCTTTTAAGATGCGAGGTCAAACAAGATTGACAATATTGCTGTTCAGAATTACCTTCTGGCGGATAGCCTTGTGCTGTTGGAGCGCAGCGATGCCGAGGGAGTGGACCTTGCGGTGGCGGAGCCACGATACATCACGAGTCATGTTGAAATTGAGCGGAATGCGAAGCCATAGACAGGATGGGAACAGCCCGGAATTTTTGAGCAAATGGACAGTTCTCGCAACTGGTACGGGATGTCACGAATATCGTGCGAAAACATATGGTTTCACTCTCGTCGAACTGGTGATGGTGCTCATCATTACCGGCGTACTAGCGGTCGCTGTCGTTCCACGGTTCTTCAATACCGAGGATTATCAGGACCGGGGATTCTACGATGAGACGGTCGCGGCGTTGCGCTATGCACAAAAATCGGCGATTGCGCAGAGGCGTACTGTCTGTGTCGCGTTTACCTCAACAACCGTAACGCTGCATATCGCCACCAGTTCCGCGCCGGCCACCTGCGCGCCGGGTGGCGGGGCGGGTACCGTGAACCTTGATGCGCCCAATGGCGACAGCCCCTTCGTGGTCACCGCGAAAGGCAATGCCGGGTTTTCCTCCGTGCCGGCCAACTTCAAGTTCAACGCGCTGGGCCAGCCCCTGGACTTGAGTGACGTCTCGCTGCCTGTAGCCGGCAAGACGATTGCGATCGCGCGGTTTGGCAATGTGCGGGTCGAGGCGGAAACCGGTTATGTGTACTGAAAAGCGTAACGGTTTGCCGGAGCTTACCCGACAGCGCGGCATCAGCTTTATCGAACTCGTGATGTTCATTGTCATCGTTGGTGTCGGTGTCGCCGGCATCCTGTCGGTCATGACGCTTATGACGGCAAAGAGCGCCGACCCGCTGGTGCGCAAGCAGGCAATCGCGGTGGCGGAAGCGCTGCTGGAAGAAATCGAGCTCCAGCCGTTTACTATTTGCGATCCAACCGACCCGGCCGCTACGACCGCGGCAGCGGTGGGCGATTGTACGACGGCGGAAGTGATGGGGCCGGAATCCGGAGAGTCCCGTTATTCGCTGACAACGCCCTATAACAACGTCAACGATTATTCGGGGTTCAGCATGGCGTCGGGAATCCTGGACGTAAAGGGCGTCCCGATTGCCGGCCTCGAAGCATACAGTGCGGTAGTCACGATCACGCAGGAAGCGCTTGACGCGGTACCCGCCGCGGAATCGCTCCGCATCGACGTGCGGGTGCAGGGGCCCGGCGACGTGGATGTCACGTTGACCGGATACCGCCTGCGCTATGCGCCCAACAGCATCTGACATCGGGGCGACAGGCATGATCAAACTGCAACGAGGTTTTACCCTGATCGAAGCCGTGATCGTGATCACGATCACCGCTATCATCGCCAGCGTGGTAGCGGTCTTCATCACAAAGCCGGTCGAAGGCTACTTCGCGTCCGTGCAGCGCGCCGACATGACGGATACCGCCGACACCGCGCTGCGCCGTATCGCCCGCGACCTGCGTCTGGCACTGCCGAACAGCGTGCGCGTGACCGGCAGTACCGCGATGGAATTCCTGTCCACCACTACTGGTGGCCGCTACCGCGCGGATGTGAGCAATGGCGGCGAAGATATACTGGATTTCACCGGCGTCGACAACACTTTTGAACTTTTTGGGGAGCCGATAACGTTTTCTGCGACCAACTCGACGACCAATCAGAACCAGATCGTTGTTTTTAACCTTGGCATTACCGGCGGTGCCGATGCCTATTCGGGCAATTCCACCGCTGCGGACAACCGGAGAACCTACGACGGTCCGACAGGCGTCGCGGTCAGCAATATTGTATTCGCGCCGGCAATTTCATTTCCGTTCGAATCACCCAGCAAGCGGTTTCACATTGTCGATACGCCAGTCAGTTATATTTGCGACCTGACGGCGGGCACCTTGCGCCGTTACTGGGGTTATACGATCCAGGCAAGCCAGCCGAATGCGGCTGCGCTGGCTGCAAGCAATAACGTATTGCTCGCCCGGAACGTGTCGGCCTGCGATTTCACCTATGAACCCGGGGTTACCGAGCGTAGCGGACTCGTATCGATGCAGTTATCGATCCGGCAGAACAACGAAACCGTCACGCTCTACCATGAGGTGCATGTCACCAATGTTCCCTGACCGACATCTCAACAGGCTATCGCGGCGGCCGTGCGGCTTTTCCATCGTATCAGCGATATTTTTGCTGGTCATCCTGTCGTTGCTCGGCACGCTGATGCTGACGTTTTCGACGGTGCAGCATACAACCGCCGCGCAGGACGTGCAGGGGAGCAGGGCATATCAGGCGGCGCGTGCCGGGATTGAATGGGGCCTATATCAACTGCTGCAAACCGGTGCGCAAGCGGCGCCCGGCTGCAGTGGCAGTACAACTCTGCCGGTGCTTGGCGGCACCCTGTCCGGCTTTACCGTGACGGTGACCTGCACGGCCGCAGCGGGCGGACCCTATAACGAGTCTTCCCCTCCAGCGACTAATGTCTACACGATTACCGCCACAGCGAATTCAGGCGGAGCGGTGGGAAATCCCGGGTATGTGGAACGGCGTCTTGCAGTGACGGCGGAACGGTGAGGCGGAACGTCGATGCTTCAGGAGAAATTCAATCTCGTATGGTACGCAAGAGCATGAAAAAGGCAGCGGTCGTCGGCAAACTATTCTTCTCGGCGGTTTTTCTTGCCATGCTGGCCTACGTCCCGGGCGCGTGGGCTGACGCGTGTTTTTCCGTCAGCTGGCCGGGACATGAAAACTGGAACGATCCGACGAACTGGAACTGCGGCGGGAGCGCCGGGATACCTGACTCGGGGGATACCGTAGAGATCACGAATGGCAGTCCAATCCTGATGAATACCAGCCCGACGGTGCAGACCATCTGGATCAGATCAGGCGCTACGCTGACGGCCGATAACAACAGCCGGGTTTTGACATTGACTGCCAGCCCCTCGTTCACCGTGGATTCAACCGGCAGCTTCGTGCCGGGCAATTCAACGGTGATTATTAACCGGAATGGAAATACCACACTGACTTCCGGCACGATCACGTTCTACGACCTTCAGCTTTCCCCCGTCATCAGCGGTAATCGCACCTATACATTCGGAACCGGAGCGATCAGCATCAACAGCAATTTCAACATCAATCCGACGAGGTCTTCAGGAGGGGTGCGTGCGCTGACAGTGAATATGGCATCGTCTGTTACCGTTGCCGGAACCACCACAATCCAGGCATCGGGGGGACGGGCAACGGCGGAACTGGATACCGTGGCATCCGCGAATGCCTTGACTACCGGCCGGCTGATCATTGCCTCCAATGGAACGCTGACCGCGAACGGTTCGACGATCGCGCTGAACGGATCGACAGGTCCTTTGTTTACGTTGTCCGGGACCTTCAACGAGGACACGTCGACCGTGCTCATGAATTCTCCTGCCTCGGTGACGCTCACCTCCGGCAACATGCCGACTTTCTACGACCTGACGGTGAATATGGCGGGCCAGACCGGCACGCTTGGCACCGACGCCTACGTTCTCAATCAACTGACCTTGACAAACGGCACCTTCGCAGTCGGTTCAAATACGCTGTCCATCGACGGTCCGGCCATCGCAGGAACACTGAATAATCTGTCAACAACGACTTTATCCACGCTCTCATTCGGTGGCAGTTCTTCCGGCGTCATCCTGCCTGCCAGCGTGACACAGGTAAACCGCCTCATTGTCAACAACACCAACGGCATCACGCTCAACGGCAGTCCTACACTTAGTGGGTCGTTGATTCTGTTCAACGGCGCAGTGACGACGGGCAGCAATACCGTGAATGCGACGACTACCAATTGTCCCGGCAACGTTTCGCGCACCAATGGGTATGTGAACGGCAATCTTCGCCTCAAGTTCGGCGTCGGCAGCAATACCTGTACCTTTGATGTCGGAAGCGGAAGCGTTTATACGCCGATTGCCGTTACCACGCCGACGCTTTCCGCCGGCGGACTGTTGACTGGCAGCACGGTCGGTGCCGAACATCCGCAGATTGCCGATTCTGCGATCGACTCCACCAAGGACGTCAATCGTTACTGGACGCTGAGCGGCGATACCATCAACGCCAGCAGTTATTCGGTGATCTTCAATTTCGTGGCGGGAGATGTTGACTCAGGGGCGGCGACCGGAAGCTTCGTAATCGGCAAGTATGACAGCGGAACCTGGAGTGCGCCGACATCAATCACCGCGAGCGCGACATCGACCGGCAGCATCAATATTCCCGGCCCGTTGACGAATTCCGCATTCGCGGCAGGCGAGGCTACGTTTGTCTGTTCCGTTCCTGCAGGAATGCCGAGTACAGTGACCTGCGTTTGCGACAACTTCGGTCGCGCATCGCTGAACCCATCGACAATCTACGGCGGCAACTGGGCTGTATCGTCCAGCAGCGGCAGTTTTGGCGTGCCTCGTATAGCAACTACCGGCTTTCTGCGGATGACCGATAACAGCGGCAACGTGGCCACTGCAGCAACCATGCCGGGCACTTTTCCGGCGGCCGGTAACATGATCTCGGTAGACTTCAAACACTATGCTTACAACGGCAGCGGCGCCGACGGTATTGCGCTGACCTTGTCCGACTCGACGAAGGCGCCGACGCCTGGAGCCTATGGCGGATCGCTCGGATTTGCACCCAAGGACGCGGCAAACTGCGCATCTCCTCCCTGCAATGGTTTCAACGGCGGCTGGATTGGTATCGGGATTGACGAATTCGGCAACTATTCCAATCCGACGGAGGGCCGCACCGGTGGGCCCGGTTCCCGGCCGGATGCGGTGGCGGTGCGGGGGTCCGGTTCCGGACTGACCGGTTTTCCCTACCTGGGGGGCACTGGATCGCTTAGCCCAGGCGTGGATAATCCCGGATCATCCACGGCATCCTTTGGTCATGCATACCGGATCATAGTCGATGCGCGCTGCTACGAAAGGGATACCAGCAATTCCGATATCGTCTGCAATAACCCGTCCTCGTCAAAGAAGGCACAGGTCACCGTATATCGCGATACGACCGGCGTTGGCAGTTTCACTGCCAGCAACAAGATCGTTGATTTCGATGCCTATGCGGCGAATGCGTCTCAAGCCGATGTTCCCGCGAACTGGAAGCTCTCGTTTACCGGTTCCACCGGCGGCCTCGCGAATATCCACGAAATCCAGGGCATCAAGATTTGCGCGCAGACCATTACTCCACCTGCGGGTTACCGTATTCAGGTCGACAACCTTACTCCCAGTACCTGCGGCACGCCGGGTGGAAGTCCTTCGTCCCCTATCGTGACGGTCAGCGCGCTTGATACCAATGGCAATATCGTTACGACCTATGACAAGACCGTCAATCTGTCTGCGACGCTGTCCGGCGGCGGCACGTCTTCCGCCACTTGGCGCAAGGTCGGTGCGACCAGCAATCTGACGGGGAACCAATATACGTTCGTTGCCGCCGATAATGGTGTTGCACAGTTCTATCTGACCGATGCAAGTCCACAGAGCGTGTTCATCACCGTTAGCGAGAACGGCGGAACGATTTCATCTTCGCTGGGGACGGCGGTGGTGTATAGCGGTGGCTCGTTCAACATTACGAATATTGATACGCTCGGCAGCCAAGTGGGCGGTGGCGTCGTGGCCGGGCGCAATCACCTGATGCAAATTACTCGGACCAATGGTTGTTCGGTTGATACGACATATAACGGAACCAAGAACCTGGATGGTTGGTATACACCTGCCACCAACGACCACCCCACAGGAGCGTTGGCCCCCCAGATTTGTGCGCCAAATGCAGGCGGAACTTGCCTGTCATCAATCGGTACGTGCCAGACTTTGTCGATTGCACCGCCGACGGTCGATTCGAACAGTAATTTCATGCCGGCCTTGACCTTTTCCAGCGGTGTGGCGAAATTCTGTATTGCAACCACCGACGTCGGCAAGTACTCAGTCAGCTTGCGTGACGATAGTGCGACGGCAGTAACGGGTTCCTCCGGGACGTTGACGGCCAGGCCGTTCGCGGTCGCGGTACGGGACGTGAAGGGTGTGAACAATAACCCCGCCAATAGTGGTTCAGGAGGGGCGGTTATCGGAAATGCCGGCGCCAATTTTCAGGCGACCGTGGCGGGGTACCTTTGGGATAGCGGCGCAGATATTGATGGCGACGGAGTTCCGGATTCCAGCGCAAGCTTGACGCAGATTGCCAATACCGGGCTTGCGCCGCACTATGCGGATACAGTAGCGGTGGCGGCGGTGTCACCTTCGTATCCTCCGCCTTCGGGCTCGGCTCCTGTTCTTGGTGTGTTGGCGGGCAGCCCGGTGGTGGTGAGCAACGGCAGCACCACGAGCCTTTCGTTGTCTTACTCGGAAGTGGGCACGTTCACCTTGTCGGCAACGCCGTCGACAAGCTATCTGAACTCTGGCGTCAATCTGAGCAACCGGATGACGATTTTTGCGAATCCCTCGGATTCGATAACGCGTACCGCTCTTGTCGGCCGCTTCAAACCGGATCATTTCACAATTTCCGGCGGAAGCGTGACGAATCGATCTGACAGTGTATGCAATCCTGTTTCGGCGTTTACCTACATGGAAGAGCCGATGCGGGTTGGATTTACTCTGGAAGCCCGCAATGCAAGCGGTGACCTGACAAAAAACTACTCAGGTGACTGGGCAAAGTTTACGACGACGAACTGGATTCCATCCGGGACCACCGACAGCGTTGGCTTGTGGATGGTTGCGGACAATTATCCGGTTTCGCCGGGTACATGCCGGGCCGTGTTCGACACTGCCGCCGGCACCAACACGACCTTCATCTGCGACGCGGGTGTCACAACGCCTGCTGCGCTTGCAAGAGCCGCAGGGGCGCGCGTAGAAATGAGTGCCCAAGCGGCGCTTCCTTCCTGGTCCAATGGTCTTGGAACATTTTCCGCTGACGTAACGCTCCATCGCGCCGATACGACGGATGGGCCATACGCCACACTCGATGTCGGTGTTGCGCCCATCGACTCCGAAGGAACATCGCTCAAGTCTACCCTGTTGAATCTTGATACCGACAGTACGACCGGATCGGACCGATTCAAGATCGCGACCACGGAGGCCCGCTTCGGACGGCTGAGGATGTTCAATGCAATCGGCTCGGACCGCTTGCCGATGCCGCTGCAACTGCAGACGGAGTACTGGAATGGCACCGGTTTCCAGGTGAACGGTCTGGATAGCTGCACCTCGCTCGTACAAAACAATTTTGCGATGTCTTATGGTGGGAGCGGGGGCATCAATGCCAGCACTATGCCGTTGAGTAACCTGATCGTGGGTGCATTTAACGCTGGCACAGGGACCGGCTTTCGTCTTGATCGGCCGACCGGCGGGACGTCGGTGTCGGGCAGTGCAATTCTCTGCGTTGATCTCGCGCCGGATACCAGCCCCGGCCCGGTGTGCCAGGCAACGACCCCGTTGGCGATGCCATGGCTGCAGGGCCGCTGGAGCACACCAGCCAATTATGACGACGACCCGACAGCCAGGGCAACTTTCGGTATTTTTCGAGGTGGGCCGATTATTTATATGCGCGAAGTGTATTGATGATAATTGTCCCAAAAACAAGTTACAATTTCAGACAAGCATGCCTATGCAGATGTTGCATTGGCGAAAATCCCATTGACAACAAAGAGTTATTAACCTAACTTCGGGTGAATTCTTTGTCTGGCGTATGCATGGCTTTCTTTGCGAAAACTAAGAAAAATCCCGGTTGGATGGCGGTCAGTCTGCAGTCAGACGGGATCTGCGTTGCCCATGTGGTACGCGTTACCGATTCAAAGCCCGCTATAGAGTTCGCCCGCTTCTTTCACGGTGATACGCCGTCCCCGGAATTGCTGGCGAAGCTGGCGAAAGAACTGCAGGCGAACTGTTACCAATGTACGACCTTGCTGGGCTCCGGCGAGTATCAACTGCTCTCTGTCGACGCACCGAATGTCCCGCCTGACGAACTGAAAACCGCAATCCGATGGCGCCTCAAGGATATGCTCGATTTCCATATCGAAGATGCCACCATTGATGTTCTCGATGTCCCGGTCGATAAAAATGCAGTGGGCCGGAACCACGCAATGTATACAGTCGCAGCCCGCAATCAGGTGGTCCGGCAGCGCCAGGAACTGTTCACGGACAGCAAAATCCCGTTGAGCGTGATCGATATCCCTGAAATGGCGCAGCGCAATATCGCCAATCTTGTCGAACCTGAAGGCCGCGGTGTTGCCTTTCTTTCGTTTGATGAGCAGGGGGGGCTGCTGACGGTGAGCTACCGCGGTGAACTGTACCTGTCGCGTCGCATCGACATGCCGCTATCGCAACTCCAGCGGGGCGATAATGATCAGCGCAATTCCTGTTACGACCGGATTACCCTTGAACTCCAGCGCTCGCTGGACCATTTCGACCGGCAGTATCATTTCATCACCGTGGCGAAACTGGTGCTGTCGCCGCTCGGCGATGCCGCCGGTGGATTGAAAGACTACCTGACGACGAACCTGTACGTTCCTGTCGAAATGCTGGAACTGGAGGGCGCGCTGGACATCTCGAAGGTACCGGAGTTGCGGGAGACCGAGGCGCAACGGCGTTACTTCATGACGATAGGTGCGGCCTTGCGCTTCGAGGAGCAGGTGCTGTGAGCCAGCAGATCAACCTTTTCAATCCGATCTTCCTCAAGCAAAAGAAGTATTTTTCCGCATTGACGATGGCGCAGGGGCTGGCAATGATTCTGGTCGGGTCGATTGCCGTCGTGGTGTATGCGCGGGTGCAATTGTCGGTTCTAGAGATGGAAGCTGCATCGACCGCCGCCCAGTTGAAGACCACCAAGGCGCAACTGGCGAAGATCAGCGTGGAGTATGCGCCGCGCAATCCGAGCAAGGCTCTGGAGGAAGAGATCCGGCGCTTGCAGGCGGTGGTCAGGTCGCAGCAACAAGCGTATGACGTGGTGCAAAAAGGCGACTTCGGCAACACGAAGGGATACTCCGAATATTTTCGTGCGTTTTCCCGCCAGATCATGAGCGGGCTGTGGCTGACCGGCTTCAGCATTACCGGCGACGGCAGCAACATCGAATTGCGGGGCAGGGCGATGCAGGCGGAACTGGTGCCCGCCTATCTCGGCAGACTCAAGAAGGAACCGGTCATGCAAGGCAAGTCATTTGCCGCACTTGTCATGTCCGTGCCCGAGCGGGACGCGAGCGAAACCAGTCAGGCCGCAGCCGGTGCATCGACCAGGCAGCAGTTGGCGGACTATGTCGAATTCCGGCTTGCTTCTTCTGTCGATTCGCCTGTGGGCGAATCCAGCCAGGGCGATGCCGGCGCGACCGCCGATTTTCGCGGCGCCTCCCGACAGGGTAAGTAGATGAAACAGTACTGGTTGCGGCTGGAACAGAAGATTGACGCGCTGACTTTGCGCGAGCGAACAATTGCCTTCGCGGTTGCCGCGCTGCTGCTTGCCGTATTGATCAACACGGTCGTGCTGGATCCGTTGCTCGCTAAACAAAAGCAGTTTTCGAATCAGGTGATGCAGGACCAGCAGCAGATCACCGCACTCCAGGCCGAGATTCAGGAGCGGGTTAAATCGCATGATGTCGATCCGGATGCCGTGAACAAGGCCAGACTGGACGGCCTGAGACAGCAGTCCGCGAAACTGCGTCACGACCTTGCGGGTATTCAGCAGGGGCTGGTCTCGCCCGACAGGATGTCGACCTTGCTGGAGGACCTGCTCAGGAAAAACAAGCATTTGAAATTGGTTTCGCTGCGGACGTTGCCGGTCGCCCTGCTGAATGAGCCAATACAGCATGATGTCGAAGCGGGGGGGGCAAGGAAGGCTGCACCGGCTCCGGGCGCGCAGGGCGACAAGTCTGACCGGCGTGCGGCTGTGGACGCGGTCTACAAGCATGGCGTTGAAATTGTCGTCCAAGGTGGGTATATGGACATCCTGGCTTATCTGAACCAACTGGAGGAAATGCCGTGGCAGTTGTTTTGGGCGGACGCCATGTTCGCCGTCGAAAAGTATCCTGACGCCAGACTGAAACTGACGCTGTTTACTTTGAGCCTGGACAAGACATGGCTAAATATTTGAGTAAAGTGCCCAAAACCGTCACAATTGGGGCGCTGTGCCTGCTGTGGACCGCGTTGCCTGCTGGTGCACAAAGCCTGTCCGATCCGACGCGTCCACCCGCTTCCTTCGGTGCCGCTCTGGAAACTTCGACGGAAAAGGCAGTTTCCGGCCCGGAGTTGCAATCTGTGTTGATTTCGCCCACTCGCCGGGTCGCTACTATCAATGGCCAAAGTGTCAGGGTGGGCGACAAGTACGGCGAGTTCAAGGTCATGAGGATTACAGAAAACGAAGTTGTTCTCAGAAATGGGAGCGATAAGCAGGTATTGAAGCTGTTTCCGCAGATCGAAAAACAGGTTGAAGCCGGCTTCAAGGGCGGCGAGACCAAAAATAGAGTGAAATGAAGGTAAGGGACAGAGTGCAGAAAATCATATCCGTCATCGTGGTTTTGAGTCTGGCCGCCTGCGCGTCCGGGCCACCGAAACACGAAACCCTTGACCTCATCAATGCTGAACTGGAAAAGGCGGCGAAGTTGAATGCACCGGCATCCCAACCTGACGCAGTGTCTTCTGCCTTACTTCCTCCGATTACCATTTCAGTCCCCAAGCCGTTGCAACCCGTGGAGGAGCGGTTCGGCGTCACCTTCAACAACGTTCCCGCGGCACAGTTCTTTATGGGGATTGTCGCGGGCACTCCGTACAGTATGCTGGTGCATCCCGATGTTAGCGGAACCATTTCTGTCAATCTGAAGGACGTCACCGTTTTCGAAGCCTTGGATGCTATTCGTGAGTTATATGGTTACGATTACAAAGTTGAAGGCAAGCGCATCTACGTAAAGCCATTGACACTGCAAACGCGTGTGTTTCAGGTAAATTATCTGACCGGTAGCCGCAGGGGTACCTCTGACATCAGGGTGACCTCCGGCTCCGTCAGCGACACGTCTTATAGTGGCAGTACTGCGGGCACAAATCAAAATGGGACAAACAATACGCCGGGCTCGTCCACGACTTCCCAGACGCTGAACTCCAGCAAGATCAGCACGTCGTCCACCAGCGACTTCTGGAGTGAACTGAAAAACTCCCTTGAAGCGATCGTTGGCAACAACAAGGAAGGACGCAGCGTCGTCATCAGTCCCCAGTCGGGAATCGTGGTGGTGCGGGCGATGTGGGACGAGTTGCGCAACGTATCCGCATATCTCAAGGCAACGCAGTTGGCCGTCGATCGGCAGGTGATCCTTGATGCCAAGATTGTTGAGGTCGAGCTGAATGACGGCTTCCAGTCGGGAATCAACTGGTCGGCATTCCGGCTGCATAGCGGCAGCCCTTCTTCCATGGGGTTCCTGTCACCCGGAGTCTCACTTTCGCCGTTGTCGACGACCGGACCGACAACGCTTTCCAGTAGTAGCGGTATTTCGCT
Organism: uncultured Noviherbaspirillum sp.; assembly: GCA_966212445.1. Lineage (GTDB taxonomy): Bacteria > Pseudomonadota > Gammaproteobacteria > Burkholderiales > Burkholderiaceae_D > Noviherbaspirillum. Next base: position 153,915 of record CBIHRJ010000001.1, read on the forward strand.
CAGCGGCGTTCCCGGAATTTCCCTCGCTGCCGGTGCGACGAATGCGGGTTCGCTTTTCGGCCTGGCCTTTCAGACCAACGACTTCGCTGCCTTGATTTCCTTTCTCGAAACCCAGGGCGCGGTACATGTGCTATCCAGCCCTCGCATCGCTACGCTGAATAACCAGAAAGCGGTATTAAAGGTGGGGAGGGACGAATTCTTTGTGACTAATGTCAGCACCACCACAACAGCGGTTGGTACAACGAGCACGACCAGTCCGACAGTCACCGTACAGCCGTTTTTCTCCGGCGTCGCGCTGGACGTCACACCGCAAATCGACGAGAGCGGCAACATCATCCTGCACATTCATCCGTCAGTCAGCAACGTTACGACCATCGACAAGCCGATCAATCTCGGTACTGCGGGGTCATTCACATTGCCTCTTGCATCGAGCGCAGTTTCGGAAACGGATAGCGTAGTACGCGGTCAGGACGGGCAAATTGTGGCCATCGGCGGATTGATGCGGCAAGCAAGCATCTCGGATCGTTCGCAACTGCCCGGCGCAGGAAGCGTTCCCGGACTCGGCAGCCTGTTCGGCAATACCAAGCGGACGATGCAAAAGCGCGAGCTTGTCATTCTTCTCAAGCCTACTGTCGTGCAGGGCGGCGAGACCTGGGCGCAGGACATGACTGAGACACAACAGCGCATCCGAAGCATGGATTCACGCAATTCGCTGGCGCAGTAACTAAAATGTACAAGACTCATTTCGGCCTGCGCGAGCTGCCGTTCGGTATCACACCGGATACCGCCTTCTTTTTTGCCTGTACCAATTACCAGGCTGCGTTGAACACCCTCCTGGTTGCCACAAAGAATGGCGAGGGCTTCATCAAGATCACGGGGGAGGTCGGTGTCGGTAAAACCCTGCTTTGCCGCAAGTTCATGGCGACGCTGGGCAAGGAATATGTCACCGCCTACATCCCGAACCCCTTTCTGGAGCCGCGCACATTGATGCTGGCGCTGGCGGATGAGCTTGAAACCCCGCAGGAAAAGGATGTCGACCAGCATCAACTGCTCAAAGCGATCAATCACCGTCTGTTGATACTGGCGCGCGAAGGCAAACGGGCAATACTGTGCCTGGACGAAGCGCAGGCAATGCCAATCGAAACGCTGGAGGCATTGCGTCTGTTGACCAATCTTGAAACGGAAAAGCGCAAGCTGCTGCAGATCGTGATGTTTGGTCAACCCGAACTCGACAAGAAGCTCCATCAGGACGCGATTCGCCAGCTCAGTCAGCGCATTACGTTTCATTATCACCTCGGACCGCTGTCCAGGGACGACATGGAGTTCTACGTGTCGCATCGGCTGAGCGTTGCCGGTTATGCCGGAAGCCGGCTATTTGATCGCGGTGCCGTGCAGGGCTTGTACAAGTCCAGCGGCGGCGTACCCCGTCTCGTCAATATTCTGGCGCACAAGGCATTGATGCTCGCTTTTGGCGAAGGCAGGCAGCAGGTGGGGGCTCGTCATGTGACGGCTGCCGCGAAGGACACAGGTTCCGCGAAAACACGCACCTGGGGCTGGCTGTGGTTCGTTGTAGCCGCGTTGGCAGTCGCAGGAGCCGGAACCGGCTTGGGATGGGCTTATTTCAAATGAGCCTGATCAATCAGATGTTGCAGGATCTGGAGGCACGTCGTTCCGACGTCGCTGGTTCCGATTCATACGGCCAACAGATCAGAGCCGTACTCGAGCGCCGGCGCATTCATCCTGCATGGTGGATTGCGCTCGTCTTTGCCATAGTATCCTCGGGTTTGTTTGCATGGATGTGGATGCGACCAGCCGCACCGGTGCTTGTCCAGAGCGGCCAGCATCTGCCGTTGAAGTTTGACACCGGGCTCAGTCTGGCGCCGGGAACCGTCGCATCCCCACAAGAACAGCGGGCGGTAACCGAAGTACATGAACTGGTAACGAACAATCCGGCCGAGAACGGCGCACTGCCAATTGCGGCGCCGCCGATGCCTGCTGCTGCACCTGAGCATACGCCGGTGCTACCACAGCCCGTACGGCCGGAACCGCCGAAGGCCGTGAATGCCGAGGCCGGATCTCCTCGCATGCCGCGCGAGGTACAGGTTCCCGTGTTGCCCGAGTTGGATAAAATGATTGTGACATCCAAGGCAAGGGCAGCGCCTGCCGCTCCTTCCGAGTCACTTCCGGTCAGTGCAAGTCCCAAGCACGTCAAGGAACTGTCACCACAACAGCGCGCTGAAAACGAATACCGGAAGGGGCTGACCCCGATGCAGCAAGGGAAGATGCCGGAGGCGATCGACGGCATGGAGCAGGCGTTGCAGATCGACCCGCATCATATCGGCGCTCGCCGGGCGCTGATCGGAGCATTATTGGAGGAAAAGCGCCTGGATGAGGCATTGCAGAGAGCGCGAGAAGGGCTGGAATTGGATCCGGCTCAACCTGACTTGGCAATGATTCTGGCCCGCCTTCAGTTGGACAAAGGTGAACTGAAGCCTGCAATCGGAACCCTGGAGCGAACGTTGGTCTACGGCGCCGATCGCGCTGATTATCAGGCTTTTCTGGCAGCTTTGTTGCAAAGGGACGAAAGGCATAAACAAGCAGTCGAGCACTATCTGCTTGCTTTGCAAAAAGCGCCGCAAAACGGCGTATGGTGGATGGGGCTAGGTATTTCACTGCAGGCAAACCGCCAGTTGCTGGAAGCGCAGGAAGCGTACCAGCGTGCCAAAGCGACCAATACCTTGTCGCCGGAACTGCTGGCTTTTGTGGACTCAAGATTGGGACAGATCCGACGCTGAGCTACCCGTTCGTATCGCGACAGGATCGGCGTCAATCCGGGTCAGCGGGTTTTTCAATCAGATGACTTTTCCTGCGGATTCCGGATCGAGCAGAGTTTGATGAGCCTGCGGTACATGGGTCTTGAGCCGGGCGAGCAGCGCTTCCCCTTCTGCTTCGTGGACCAGCAGGGATGCTTGTTCCGGCCGCAGGAAGCGTTCGATCACCACGTGCTCAAGAAAGGCGATCAGGCCATCGTAGAAGCCGTTTACGTTCAGTAATCCGATGGGCTTGTCATGCAGGCCCAGTTGCGACCAGGTAAACACCTCGAACAACTCTTCCAGCGTACCGATGCCCCCCGGCATCGCGACGAAGCCGTCGGACAATGCCGCCATCATCGCCTTGCGTTCATGCATGTCCTTGACGATATGCAGTCGGGTCAAGCCAGCATGCCCCACTTCCTTGTCCATGAGCGCCTTGGGGATCACCCCCGTGGCTTCACCGCCAAGTCGGATTACTTCGTCGGCAATCACGCCCATCAGGCCAACATTCCCGCCGCCGTATACCAAGCTGATATTGGATTTCACCATTGCTTCTGCCAAAGCACGGGCGGCCATCGTGTACGCCGGTGAGGCGCCGATGGATGATCCGCAATAGACGCAAAGAGATTTCATGCAGGTCTCGCGATAAAAAATTTCAGGTAGCCATGTCAGGATCAGGGGCGTAACAAATACAGTTCGTCTTGCGAGTCATGGAAGGGGCCGAGTTTGAGTCGTCAGCGGGCCGGACGCAAACTGTAGCTATGGTCAGTCTTCCAGTTCCTCTTTCGCCAGCTCGATATCGAGCCGTTCCATTGCATCCATCGATTCGCATGCCGCAGCCTCTTCATAAAGCTTGACGGCGTCATCCATTTTCTTTTTCCCTTCCAGCATGACCAGCCCATTCGCATATTCAATACGGCCAATCGCCGAATGCGGATTGAGCGCCAGAGCGGTTTTGAAGAGTTTCAATCCATCTTCCTTTTTGGCGCCATAGGTCAGGCCACCAATCATCGCACCAACCTTGTCGATAATCTCGGCATGGTAAGCGCCAAGAGCGATATGCGCGTCGGCATGCTTGGGGGCCAGTTTGATGGCGATGTCGAGGCTGCTCTTGACCTTGTTGCCGATGCCTTGGGAGAGCGCCTTGACGATCGAGATGCCTTGCGCGTACCGGCCCAGGGCGTACGCGTACCAGTAATATCCTGCCGCGTTCTTCGGCTGTTCGCATTGTTGCTCTTCGCAGCGTTGTGCGACTTCTTCGAACAAGGCGAGTTTCTTCTTTTCCGATTTCTCGAGGTAGTTTGCATAGATGCAGGCCGCCTTGTTCGCAACCGAATAACCGGCAAGACCCTGCTCGAGGCCGAGTTTCGCCGCCTTCTCGAATTCGCCGGCATGAAACGCAATCCAGGCATCGGCCAGTGCCTCATCCTTTGGGAACGGTTCTGCGTCTCCCGCATGCAAGCGCGTCCATGCCTTCTTCAGGCTCGCTGCCGTATAGACGTAGCTGTCGTCCGCATACGGGAATTTGGTCCATGCCATGATGTCGTCCTCATTTCAGTTTTTTCAAATATTCTGCGGCCAGTTTTTCGAACAGCAATTGCGTCTCTCCGCGCAGGTAGGGGCCGATCAGCGACAGTACCTGGTAGCAGCCGCGCGCCAGCGCTTCAGCCATGGCTTCCTGTTCGGTGTATTTGCGCGGATTGCGCACGTATTCATATGACAGCCAATAGGTGGCGACCACCACCATGTTGGTGGCCAATGCGTCGATTTCCATATCGCTCGCCTCCAGCGCGCCATCTGCACGCAGTCCAAGGCAGAGCTGTTGTGCGACCTTGATCTTGTGTGCGAGGATTTGCTTGAAATGCAGTTCCAGCTTGCGGTTACGCGATAGCAGGTCACTCAGGTCACGGTAGAAAAAACGGTAGCGCCAGATCAGTTCGAAATTCAGGTGCAGGTACAGCCAGACGTCTTCCATGTTGGGACGGCGATCGGCCGGCACTGCGAGCATGCGGCCGATCTCAGCCTCGAACTGTGCGAACAGCGAGTTGACGATGTCATCCTTGTTGCGGAAGTGGTAGTACAGGTTGCCAGGAGAAATATTCATTTCCTCGGCAATGACGGTGGTGGTGATATTCGGCTCGCCGAACTCGTTGAACAAACGGAGCGAGAGTTCGAGAATCCGCTCACGCGTACGCCGCGGTGCCTTTTGCATGCTGGCAGCCTCCCATTTCTGCTTTGGTTTCGTTGGTAGCATAACACCGATAAATCAATCAAGAAACGGAGGAGGATTGCCAGCCGGCCGCGACTTTCAGATGGCGCTCGAGGCCGTCCAAGGCCTCTGTCAGGCGCGCCAGTCTGAAGCGATCATCCTTGCGGGCGACGCGATTCTTGACCAGGGTGAGGCTGGTGTCGCGCAGCACCGACAGCTTCAAACGCAGTCCGTGACGATCGAGAAGCGGACCGATTTCATCGCGGCGCTGCCATAACATCATGCGCGTGTTTTGGTAGGCGTTCTCGCACATGCGGCGCCGGCTGTTGTAGCTGAACAGGTTGGTGAAGAACATGTCGGCGTCTTCCTGGCTTGGTTCTACCAACAAGATACTGGTGTTCGGATAGTTGACGACATAATTTGCCATTCCTGTCTCGACTCGTGAATGAATGATCGCGCGCAGAGATTGGGACAGGACCGTGAGCAGGCCGCCTTGCGCCAGCTTGCCGGGCGCATGCTGCAAACGTGCGTTGTACGGCACGATGGGATTCAGGCAAAGCAGAAAATCAACCTCTTCATCGAGAGCGATGGATGCGTGCAGCGTCTTGCGCAATGCGCCGTCGACATAGTACCGTCCGCCGATTTCGACGGGCGGAAACAGGCCTGGCACCGCAGCGCTTGCCTGTGCCGCCTTCGAGATGGGAACGGCATCGAATCCCGGTTGCCCGAATCGGACCGGTTCGCCGGAGTCGAGGTCGGTAGCGACTATGACCAGTTTTCGCCTCAATTCCCGAAAATCGTTTGTGCGGGACTGCATTGAGAACGTCAGCCGCATGAACTCATGAATACCTTCGCCGGAGAAAATTCCGGTCGGCAGGGCGCCTTTCAATCGTTCAAGGGAATTGGCAGCGCTTGTCCTGCCGCGGTGCCTGACATAGTGAAACAAGCCCCCGGCAAGCAAGATCGGGAATGCGGTCGCCCGTATGCCGAATTCTTCCCACGCCGGGCGCAACAAGGTTTCAGGTTCGAACGCATGCTCGTCGGTATCGGCGGTATCGCTTTCGACAAACAGACGACACATATCGTGCGGCGTGATGCCGTTGGCCAGGCCTGCCGCCAAGATGCCGCCAGCGCTGATACCAACGTAGATGTCAGCGCTGTTCAGATCCAGGCCTTCAACTGCTTCCCCGATTGCGGCAAGGGCGCCGATTTCATACACCGCGCCCAATGGGCCGCCGCCGGCAAGGGCCAAGCCAATTCGGGGTTTTGCACGCCTGAAGGACCGACTTGCCTTCCTCGTGACCGCGGATGCTCCGGGCTTGTGCTGCTTGGATGTCATAAACTTCGGTTCGATTTGGTCGGAAGATCCGTGCAAGACAGCGACCGCAAGAAAAAATCGGGCTTGCCAAGAGAGCAGGCCCGATTAGCCGCGGAATCGCTCGCGAATTTCCAGCTTACTTCGCCTCGGTCTTTCTTGCTGCCTTCCTGACCGGGACCTTTTTGGCGGAGGCCTTGACAGCCGTTTTTTTCACAGCGGCTTTTGGCGCGGCTTTCGTTGCGGCAGGCTTCTTGCCGGACAGTGCGGAGACCGCCTTGCTCAGTTCTTCGATGCGCATAGTAAGGGCCTGGACATCGCTCTGTGTCGGCACGCCCAGGCTTTTCAGGGAGCGGGAAACGCGGTCTTCAAATACCTGCTCGAGCTTGTCCCAGGAGCCGGATGCCTGTTTGCTGACGCTGTCGGCCATCCGGGTCACCGTATCGGTGACTTCGCCCACCTTGCCGTTTGCCAGTTTCTGCGTGCGCTTTTGCAGTTCAGTGCCTTCCTTGACCAGTTTGGCGAATACCTTGCCGCCTTCTTCCTGCGCCTTCGCGAAGGCGCCGAGACCGGCTTGCCAGATCTGTTGTGCCGACGTGCGCACGGCGTCCGCAAGTTGTTTGTCGTCCGACTGGGCGATGGCTTTCAATTTTTTGACCATGATGTGCTCCACTGTTGGTTGGATCAAAAACGCCGGATCGGCCGACGTAGCTTTTTCGATGCTTGCAGTGTAAGCGGCAAAACTAGAGATGACATTCTAAAGGCATAGAGCGCCCTTTCTAATCGGGCGTTACGCAATCAAGATTGCTTGCAAAGCATGATCGGGCCTGTAATGATTGTCGCCTCGCGAGTTCAGACAAGATAGGGGGAAGCATGCAGTACTTCGTCACGGGAGCAACCGGTTTTATCGGAAAGCGGCTGGTTAAAAAACTGCTGAGCCGTAAGGGCAGCGTCGTCTATTTTCTGATGCGCGAAGAAAGCAGGGCCAAGGTGCCTGCGCTGCTTGAGTACTGGGGTGTGACCAAGACGCGCGCTATTCCCGTGTATGGTGACCTGCGGGCGCCTAAGCTAGGCGTGTCGAAGGACGATGCCAGGCTCCTCGCGAAAAACGTCAATCACTTCTTCCACCTCGCCGCCATTTACGACTTGTCCGCCAGTGCGGAAGAGCAGATGGCAGTCAACATCGACGGCACGCGCAATACCGTCGCGTTTGCGAATGTGATCGACGCCGGCTGCTTCCACCACATCAGCTCGATTGCGGCGGCTGGTCTGTTCGAGGGCATCTTCCGCGAAGACATGTTCGAAGAGGCGGAGAATCTCGACCATCCGTATTTCGCGTCCAAGCATGAGTCGGAAAAAATCGTACGCAAGGAGTGCAAGGGAGTCTTTCGCATCTACCGTCCGGGCATGGTGGTCGGTGACTCGCGTACCGGCGAGATGGACAAGATCGACGGTCCGTACTATTTCTTCAAACTGATCCAGCGCATCCGCCAGATGCTGCCGCCGTGGATGCCGACGATCGGGATCGAGGGTGGACGGATCAACATTGTGCCGGTGGACTACGTTGTCGATGCGATGGACTACATTGCGCACCAGCCCAGGCTTGACGGCAAGTGCTTTCACCTGACCGATCCGGAGCCTATGCGGGTGGGCGACGTTCTCAACACCTTTGCACGCGCAGCGCACGCGCCGACGATGAGCTTGCGCATCAACGCCGCCTTGTTCGGCTTCGTTCCCAAGTCCATAAAAAAGGGAATGATGTCGCTGACGCCGGTACGCAGGGTGCGGGCGGCCGTGATGAAGGACCTCGGGTTACCGGACGACTTGATGCAGTTCGTTAATTATCCGACCCGCTTCGACAATCGCGACACTGCTGCAGTCCTGAAGGGCAGCGGAATCAGTTGTCCGCGGCTGGAAGACTACGCACACCGGCTATGGGACTACTGGGAACGCAATCTCGACCCTGACCTGTTCATCGATCGGACGCTGCACGGTCAGGTGGCCGGAAAGGTGGTGCTTGTCACCGGCGGTTCGTCCGGTATCGGGCTCGCCGCCGCGCACAAGCTGGCCGAGGCCGGCGCGGTGACGATCATCTGCGGACGCGATGAGGAAAAGCTGGTGGAGGCAAAAAGAGAAATCAAGGACCGCGGCTTCGACGTCATCACCTACGCCGTCGACGTTGCGGACATGGCCGATTGCGATCGCTTCGTGCAACTGCTGATCGAAAATCACGGAGGCGTTGACGTGTTGGTGAACAACGCCGGTCGTTCCATTCGTCGCGGCATCGAATCGAGCTACGACCGCTTCCATGATTTCGAACGCACAATGCAGTTGAATTACTTTGGGGCGCTGCGCCTGACGATGGGCCTGCTGCCGAAGATGGCGGAGCGGAAGCGCGGACATGTCATCAACATTTCATCCATCGGCGTACTGACCAACGCCCCACGTTTCTCCGCCTATGTGGCATCGAAAGCGGCACTGGATGCATGGACGCGTTGCGCCGCTTCCGAGTTCGCCGATCTCAACATCAAGTTCACTACGATCAACATGCCGCTGGTTCGCACGCCGATGATCGCGCCGACGAAGATTTACCAGAACGTGCCGACCCTTTCACCCGAAGACGCTGCCGATCTGATTGCGCAGGCGATCGTTTACAAACCGGTTCGCATCGCCACTCGCCTTGGCATACTTGGCGAGGTGCTGCATGCGCTGGTGCCGCGTGTTGCGCAAATCGTGATGAACACCAGCTTCCGCATGTTCCCGGACTCCGATGCCGCGAAGAGCGGCGACAAGAAGATTCCGCAGATGAGTGCGGACCAGATCGCGTTGCAGCAGCTGCTGCGAGGCGTGCACTTCTAGCGGAATTACTGCTGGGGTATTACGACCGCGTCGATCTCATGGATGATTCCGTTGTCGGCCATGAGATCGCTCTGAATGACATTGGCATCGTCAACCGTAACCTTGCCGTTGTCCGAGGTGAGCGTGAGCATGTCACCCTGGATCGTCCGCACCTTGCCCGGCTTGACGTCGGATACGGTGATTTTGCCGGGGACGACGAGGTGCGTCAGCACCTCGGTCGCCTTTTCCTTGTCTTTCAATATTTCCTTCACAGTTTCCGGCGGCAACTTGTGAAATGCCGAGTCGCTTGGCGCGAACACCGTGTAGGGTCCGGAATTCTTCAAGGTGTCCGTGATTCCGGCCGTTTTCGCCACAGCAAGAAACGTCTTGAACGTACCGGATGTCGAAGCCGTTTCAACGATATCGGCCGCTTGCGAATGAAAGGGAAGCAATGAAATCGCGATGGCCGAAACAATTGCAGCGAAGGACGGTTTCATGACAGACTCCTTGTTCATGGAAAAATGATTGCGGTTGTATTGGCGGGACTGCCACGGCAACTACATGCATGGACTGCATCATCCAATTCGGTACTTAACCGGTCGAAAAAGTTCACGTTTTATGCATGAAGAAAATCATCGGCCTTGTGCGCAGCGCTTTCCCGCTTTCAATCCTGACTAAGCCCTTTTTCTGACAAAATCTGCGTGTTAATGTTTTGGGGGGAATGCCCATGCTCATCAACTGCGTCGCGTATCAAGACGGAAAACGCTTGAGCGATGTCCCCGTCGATCATATCCCGGACTATCTTGGTCGACCCGACTGTTTTGTCTGGGTTGCCCTCCGGGATGCGGACGCGGTCGAGCTCAAGCGAATGCAGTTGGAGTTCGGCCTGCATGAACTCGCCGTAGAAGATGCCTTGCACGGCCACCAGCGTCCGAAGATCGAGGAGTACGGCGATTCGCTGTTTGGCGTCGTCCATACGGTCGAACTGGTTGACGGCGAATTGCTTCTCGGCGAGTTGAATGTCTTTGTCGAAGAGCACTATGTGCTTTCGGTGCGCAATCGAAGCAACCAAGGCTTTCTCGGTGTACGCAGCCGCTGTGAGCGCGAACCGCATTTGCTCAAGCAAGGCTCGGCATTCGTTTTTTATGCACTGATGGACGCGGTTGTCGACCGCTATTTTCCAGTGCTTGATGCCATCGAAAGCGAATTGGAAACCGTGGAAGAGAATATCTTCATCAAGGGCTCCGAGCGGGCGAACATCGAGCGTCTGTACCAGTTGAAGCGCAACGTCATGGTGCTCAAACATGCAGTGACTCCACTGATGGAAGCCGTTGCCAGGCTGCATGGGGGTAGGGTGCCGCAAATCTGCGTGAACACGCAGGAATACTTCCGCGACGTGTATGACCATTTATCCCGGATCAATACAACGCTGGATACGATTCGCGACACGATCGGAACGGCGATTCAGGTCAATTTGTCGATGGTCACTATTGAAGAAAGCGAAGTCAACAAGCGTCTCGCCGCATGGGCAGCGATCTTTGCAGTGGCCACTGCTTTTGTCGGCATATGGGGCATGAACTTCGAAGTGATGCCCGAGTTGAAGTGGAAATACGGCTATCCTGCCGCACTGGGGTTCATTGCCCTGGTCTGTGCCTACCTCTACCGGCAGTTCAAGAAATCAGGCTGGTTGTAGCGTACTGTCGGATTCCTTCGCTAGTCGTTGCGAAGCCTCGCGTATTTCATGAATGACCTGCGCCTGCACGGCCGGATCCAGGGCGAGCGCGACGTGTCCGATTCCGTGGAGCTCAATGTTTTTCGCGCCGCGCAGATGCGATGAGATTTGCGGTGAAATGATGTTGTCGTGGTGCGAGTAGATCGACACGAACAGCCGATATGCCGATGGGTCCTCATCTGCTGCGAGCCTGCGTAACCATTCGCTGGCCAATCCTTCCTGCTCGCTGGCTGTCCAGCGCATCTGGTGCGTGTTGACGCCGACCCCGAAATGGGCGAGCGCCGTTCCGCAGTGCGGCGTGCCGAGGGTGATCGCCTTCTCGATCCGTCTACAGCCATGGTCGCGCAGATAGGCACGTGTGGCGAGTCCGCCCATGCTGTGCGCAACGATGATGACCTTGTCGAAGCCGGTTTCCCGGCAAAGTCGTTCGACCGCCTCATGGATGAGAGGGACATATTCGTCAATGCTGCCAATGAGGGGTTCCAGGTCGACTGCATGGTGCGAGATACGCGCTTTCAGCAATGCCTTGCTCATTGCATTCCAGTATCCGCTGTTGCAGCCATAGCCATGCACCAGAAGCACAGGAAAACCCTCGGGGTTTGGGGGTACTCGCTTCGTAAATGCAAAAAACGGCATAGTCCACGACGACGTCAGCATGGTCGCCTTGAATTCGCCGGCAAACAACGCACAGGCTTGCCGGAAGCCGATCCGAAATTGTTGCGGCGTCTCGCTGTGAAAACGTGCTGCCAGCAAGAAGTTGTTCGCTGTTATGAACAGACGTAGCATGACAACGACGAGGATGCTCAGCAGAAGCGCCGGCACAGAACTGCTGTTATGAAGCAGCTTTGTCAGAAGCAAGAAGATCCCGGCTCCCAGCAGAAACTGGATCAACAGCAGCAGCCTTGTAATGCGCGCGATCATGCGGCGGAAGCGATCGGGCGTGGCGCCGGCTTGCCGGTCAGGTCGGCAGCAAGCGTGCTTGCCAGTTTCGCCGCAACGCCGTAGATCGACAACTGAGGATTCGCGCCGATGGAAGTGGGAAACAGCGATCCGTCATGCACCGAAAGGTTGGCGATGCCGTGATACCGTCCATGGGATGAAACCACGCCCAGACGGGTATCGTCCGACATCGTACAGCCGCCCATGACGTGAGCAGAAACGACGCGCGTGAGCAAGGGTTTGTAAGAAAGAGTCTCGATCGCCTTCCTGGCTTGTCCCCAGTTCGAATAGCCTTCCGCCATTTCATGCACTGGATAAACAGTCTTCGCCCCGGCCGCAAATTGGATTTCCGCCATCGTCAGCAAGGCCCGTTTTACCCCGTCCCAGATGAAGTCGGATATGGGGTAGTCGAGCACCGGTGAACCGTCGTCTCTTAACTGCACAGTACCGCCGGGCGATTCCGCGTTGAAGCCGTCGCGCAGTAGAGCGAGCAGCGCATGCGTATGAGCGAACTGTTTCATCATCGCAGTATGCTGTGTGCCAAAGCCGGACATGGTGGAGGCAAACAGCAGCGGGTGAAGCGGCGGCGCCTCCAGCTTGTATCCGATAGGCCCATCGATTGGCTGGGTTTCCAGGAAATGATCTGAATAGATGGTTTGCGGCGCACCGGCGAAGCCATCGATTTCCTGCTCGAAAAGCGCGGAGGAAATCACCGTCGGATGCAGAAACGTACGTTTCCCGAGAAGTCCGTTCGGGTCCGGGGCGGCGGAACGCATCAGCAAGGCGGAGGAGTTGATTGCGCCGCCGCTGACGATATAGTGTTTAGCGCGCACGCCGATCGTTTTGCCAGTGGGGGCAAGGCCTGTGGAGTCCATTGCGACGCAGGAAAGGCCCGTGACCTTGTCCCCTTTGAACGAGAGGCGTTCGGCACGTGTCCGTGTCAGTAGCGTTGCACCGCGCGTCAGCGCGGACGGGATGGTCGTCACCAGCATCGACTGCTTTGCATTGGTTGGACACCCCATGCCACAGTAGCCCAGATTCCAGCATCCTTTCACGTTACGTTGGATCGCAGCTGCAGGAATGCCAAGTTTCGCGGCGCCGCGTTTCAGCAGGTCGTTGTTCTCATTCGGTGGTGTGAGCCACACACCGATGTTGAGCCGCTGCTCCATCATCGTGAACCAGGGTGCCAGCGCAGCGGTATTGAAATCCTTCAGCCCAAACCATTTTTGCCAAAAGTCCAGCGTACCATTCGGTGTGCGGAAGCTGGAAGTCCAGTTGACGGTCGTCGAACCGCCGACCGTCCGGCCTTGCATGATGTTGATTGCCTTGTCCTTGGTCTTGCGCGCCGCGGATTCCTGATACAGCGTGGGGTAGGCTTGCGCTTCGCGCATCTTGAAGTCCCGTGACGACCTTAACGGGCCTTCCTCGATCAGAAGTACGTCGAGGCCGGCAAGTGCAAGGATTTCCGCCGTCACGCCACCGCCGGCACCTGTGCCGATGATGGCCACGTCGGCGTCGAAAATACGATCATCCCTGAGTGTCGAGGCATCGATTACTTTCCATCCGGCGTCCAGGCCGGCTTTAATCGGGTCGATTATCGGGCTTGCATTGGATGTTGTCATGGATCGTCAGCTCAGTTCTTTCAAGGGGCCGGGATACCCGATGCTTGGCCAGGTCGATTCGTCCGCATACCATGATCCGGTGATCAGGTCGTGCAGTGCGTGGTATGCGCTCTGCAGCAGAAGGAAATGGCTCGTGCGCCAATTCTGGAGGAAGGCCGCAATGTCTTCCTGTCTTGCTTGCGGCCAATCATCGGTCAAGCCGACGAGAAAACGACGCGATGGACCTAGCGCCAGCAAACCGAACAGGTCTTGCAGCTCCTTTTGCATTGCGAGGGGAAGTCCGACGATGGCGCCGTATACGTGATCGACAGCCAGTTCAATATCCGACGCTGTGGCGACTGTGTCCTTCAACATGACGGGAATCATGGCCGCCAGTATGGAGCGGGAAGTGCTGTCGAGCGTGAACTTGTGCGGCAACTGCTGCGGGAGGGTGGCACGATAAAGTGCGCCTGCGGAGGCCAGCGCAAGAGTGCCGAACAGACCTGCCTTGAGAAAGGAACGACGCGATGCAATGGCAACCATGTCTCCGTCCAATGTTGTGTTTTTTGGAGTGTAACGCATGCTGTTCCGGGCATGCGGCATCGATGTAGAGGACTAATTCTATTGCTCGTCCGGCAGGCAACTCTGCTGCGCTATCGGTCAAAATACGATGTGGAAAACGATGTGATCGACTGAAATGGCAAGCAAACAGAAAATTGCAGAGAGGCTTCGGCAAGAGTTGCAAGCTGTGATTGCGGAGCGGAAGTCTGCAAAGAGTAAACCTGCGGTGCTTGCTGCTCGTACTGTGCTCAGGCGCTTCCAGTCCGAGCGCATGGCGCGTACCCATGCGGATCTGTTGAAGTCGCCCGACTCTCGTGCGGCGGCGCTTTTCTTTCTGGAGGAGTTATACGGTCCGCACGACCTTGCCCAGCGGGATGCAAACATCGAACGCGTTCTTCCCGCGATGGAGCGCATGTTGCCTGTGTCTGCGCTGGAGACCATCACCGAGGCCGTCGCACTCGATGCATTATCGGAAAAGCTGGATGGCGCGATGGCGCAACGGCTGGGAGAAAGGTTTGCTGAAGAGGACTACATCGATGCATACCGCACGGTTGCCACCCGCGCGGACCGGGAGCGGCAAATTGCGCATGTCGAATCTGTGGGGATATCGCTTTGCGAGGTCGTTGGCGTGCCGCTGGTCGGCAGCACCCTCGCCATGATGCGCGGCCCTGCCAAGCTCGCCAATTTGTCCGACTTGCAAAGTTTCCTGGAGCGCGGTTTCAAGGCATTCAAGGGAATGCAGCAACCGCAGAAGTTTGTGACAACGATTGTGCAGCGCGAGCAGGCAATACTGGAAAATCTTTACGCCGGAAAACGCCTGGCACCAGGCGTTGGTCCGTTTGCCGTTTGAATTTTTCTACTTCGCAGGTTTCAGCTGCGGTGTCGTTTCCGGCACGCTTACAATCCGTGTTCCGGCAATGCGGTCGTGCAGGAACTGTCGTTTCGGATCAAGGTACGCCGTTAGCGCCCAAAGCAGTACGTTGGCGAACGGGATCACGACCAGCATCCAGGTTTTCGCGCCCAGCAGCCATGCTGCCGCCAATCCGGGCAGGATCCACAACCACGCGAGCAGGTGGCGTGCGAACGCGCGTTTCAAGTCGAGAGGCTGACCTGCATTCGTTTCCAAGCGGATGCGCCAGGTTTTCATCGCCAGCGTTTGTCCTCCATGGGTCCAGAACCAGATGAAGTAAACCGCAATCACCAGGAACAGCCAGTCCTGCAGCCAGTTCCGCAGATACAGCGCATGCCGTTGCTGCAGCAGCGTTGAAAAGAACCAGCCGGAAATGAAGATTACGCCGAACATCAGCATTGCTTCGTAGAGCATGCTGGCCAGCCGGCGCATGAGAGAGGGAGTCGTGTTTGTTTCCAACGGAAGAAATTAATTGGCAGGTTGTGGGGGCGGCGGCGGATTGGAGGGTGCTGCCGCCGACGGATTGGTGGATTGTTTAGGTAACCTTTTCTTGGTTGCTGCCTTGATCGGCGGCAGCGTCTTGCTGTGTTTTCCGAGCGCAGTGGGAGAAGGAAGCGTCGCCACATGCTTCTTCGAAGCGGCATCGGCCGCCAGCTTTTTTTTCTGTTCTTCGGGCAGTTGCTGGTACTTCTTCCACTGTTCCGACTTCTGGTCCGGATTGAGTTTCTTGGTCCTGGCGTAGCTTTCGCGAGCAATGCGCCGCTGTTCCGGTGTCAGGCGCACCCAGTCACGCATGCGTTCCTGTACGCGATGTTGCTCGTCGGGCTTCATGGATGCGTAGCGATTGCCGATGGTCAGCCACTTGTTCTTGCGGAAGGCGTCCAGCTTATCCCATTCCGATGCCAAAGGGGCTAGAGCTTGCTGCTGGGACGGCGTCAACTCCGACCACAGTGGTTTGGTGGGGGCGGGCGGCTTTGCGGCCAGTGTTTTGCCGGCAGGTGCGGCGTCTGCGGATTTGGGGTTCGCCGCCGCCGGCACAGAGAAAATGGCAAGTGCCGCCGCAATGGAACAGGCCGAAATGAACACCGCCCGCAGTCGGCGGGCGGCGAATGTGATCAGGGGGACGTCCATTCAGTCGACTCGCTTTGCGAGATAGGCGTTGAAACCATGATCCAGATAGGCCGACAACGGCAATTCGTCTGCCAGCACCGCGGCATCGATCTCGGCAATATCGGCGACGCGGCGTTGTTGCTCGTACTGATAAATGCTCGTCAATCCGAACGCCAGTACGACCAGCGGTACCGCCAATCC
This sequence comes from uncultured Noviherbaspirillum sp., assembly GCA_966212445.1. Classification (GTDB taxonomy): domain Bacteria; phylum Pseudomonadota; class Gammaproteobacteria; order Burkholderiales; family Burkholderiaceae_D; genus Noviherbaspirillum. The sequence goes on from CBIHRJ010000001.1 coordinate 170,144, forward strand.
AACGCAAGCCAGCCAGGAACGCGGGCGCCGGAAGGCATTGCCGGTCGGCCCCGCAAACACGCTCTGCGGCACGAGCACGCGCAAGCCGGATTCTTTCTTTTTGCGCGACACCGCCAGCGCACGTGCCGAAGCAAGCCTCTCGGTTGTCGATGCAGGAAGATTGTCGAGGTTCTCATTCAATGCGTGCCGAACCTTGTAGGCGAAATTCAGTTGTCTGTTGTTCATAACGTAATTCCCTTGGCTCTCAACGCTTGCGCCAATGCATGTGTCGCACGAGAGCAGTGCGTTTTCACGCTGCCCTCGGAACAGCCCATTGCCGCCGCGGTTTCAGCTACGTCCATATCCTGCCAATAACGCAAGAGGAAGGCTTCGCGTTGACGTCCGGGCAGTTTTTGTATTTCTTCCTCGATGGCCGCCAGAACCTGTTCGCGCTCAATCTTGTCGGCACTCGATTCGGCTGCCTCGGTGCCTTCTTCCGCCTCGTAGGTTTCCAGCAAATCGAAGCCGTCCGTATCGTCCGCGTCGCTGCCGGCCCCGGAAAACAGGCTGACCCATGACCCGCGCACTTTTTCGCGTCTGAAATGGTCGTGGATGGTGTTTTGCAGAATTCGCTGGAACAGCAGCGGCAATTGTGCCGCAGGCTTGTCGCCGTATTTTCCTGCCAGCTTGATCATTGCATCTTGGACAATATCCAGCGCTACCTCATCCTTGCGAACTGCGTAGACGGCCTGCTTGAAGGCCCGGCGCTCCACGTTTTCCAGGAAATCGGAAAGTTCTTTGTCAGTTGCCATGCGATGCGGCACAACATCCCGCTACCACGGGGAGGCCTAAGCCGAAGAGAGAAGATGCCTTGTGGCATCGTTTTCGAAACAGTGCGCATGCTAGCAAAAAAGCCCCTGCTTGTGCATAACATTTGCGGAAACCGCTTGATTTCTAACGGTTTTGGCGGAATTTAACTTGACCAAAATGGTGCGACGCATTAACTTATCAGTCCCTTCGGATCTCGAAGGTCTTGTCTCGTCGTCGCGGCGCATAATGCCGTCTTTCGATCAGACGCGCTTCAACAATTTGAAAGCTGTTTGCTCTAACCCACGCCACAAGCGTGAGAAATCCGTATCGGCACTACAGATACTCCGGCTGAACGAGTCGCGTTTAGCGTTGTTTTGAACCGCATCTATGGGTGCGCAACGAAATGGCGTGACCGCACAAAGAAGGGATGCCCCAGCACTGTTGTTCCGCGCGGTTTCGCAAGGAGAGAGCATCCGATCAATCTCCAATGGACCTTGAAAGGAACCTGGCAATGAGTTCAGAAATCACAGGCGCGGAAATAGTCGTGCGCTGTCTGGCCGAAGAGGGCATCGAACACGTGTTCGGCTATCCCGGCGGCGCAGTGCTCTACATCTACGACGCAATCTTCAACCAAGATAAGTTCCAGCATATCCTGGTACGCCATGAGCAGGCGGCGATTCATGCGGCCGATGCGTATTCGCGCAGCTCGCAGAAAGTCGGCGTCGCCATCGTCACTTCCGGCCCCGGCGTCACCAATGCCGTTACCGGTCTCGCCACCGCCTACATGGATTCGATTCCGATGGTGGTGATCTCGGGACAGGTGTCGTCGCATGCAATCGGTCAGGACGCATTCCAGGAATGCGACACGGTCGGCATTACCCGTCCCTGCGTAAAACACAATTTCCTCGTCAAGGATGTCAAGGACCTCGCCGCGACGATGAAAAAGGCATTTTTCATTGCCACGACCGGCCGTCCCGGCCCGGTGTTGGTCGACATTCCCAAAGACATCACGATGCACAAATGCGCATTCGAGTATCCGAAGGAACTCGAAATGCGCTCGTACAAGCCGGTCGAAAAGGGACATGCCGGACAGATCCGCAAAGCGGTGCAGTTACTGTTAAGCGCTGAGCGACCGATGATCTATACCGGCGGTGGCGTCATCCTCGCCAACGCTTCGGCGGAACTGAACAAGCTTGTCGACAAGCTTGGCTTTCCCTGTACTAATACGCTGATGGGCCTCGGCGCCTACCCGGCTTCGAGCGACAAGTTCGTCGGCATGCCCGGCATGCACGGCACCTACGAAGCTAACGTGGCAATGCAGCATTGCGACGTGCTGATCGCTATTGGCGCGCGTTTTGACGATCGCGTGATCGGCAATCCGAAACACTTCGCGTCACATCCGCGCAAGATCATCCATATCGACATCGACCCGTCCTCGATTTCCAAGCGCGTGAAGGTCGACATCCCCATCGTTGGCAACGTCAAGGACGTGCTGCAGGAACTGCTGTCGCAACTCGAGGCAGCCGAAACCAAGCCGAACGCACAGGCGTTGTCTGCGTGGTGGCGTCAGATCAACGAATGGCGCGGCCGCGAATGCCTGAAGTTCGCCACGTCCAGCGAAGTCATCAAGCCGCAGTCCGTCGTACAGAAGCTGTGGGAAGTGACCAAGGGCGATGCCTTCATCACCTCCGACGTCGGCCAGCACCAGATGTGGGCGGCCCAGTACTACGGTTTCGACAAGCCGCGGCGGTGGATCAATTCCGGCGGCCTGGGCACCATGGGTGTCGGCTTGCCGTACGCCATGGGCGTACAGATGGCGAACCCGGGTGCGACCGTCGCATGCGTTACCGGCGAAGCGTCGATCCAGATGTGCATCCAGGAGCTGGCAACCTGCAAGCAGTACCACCTCACTCCGAAGATCATCCTGCTGAACAACCGCTTCCTCGGCATGGTCCGCCAGTGGCAGCAGATCGATTACGGCTCACGCTATTCAGAGTCGTACATGGATTCGCTCCCCGATTTCAACAAGCTCGCCGAGTCTTTCGGCCATGTCGGCATGACCATTGACAAGCCGGGCGATGTCGAAGGCGCACTCAAGGAAGCGTTCGGCATGAAGGACAGGCTGGTGTTCATGAATTTCATTACGGATCAAACCGAAAACGTCTGGCCGATGGTGAAAGCCGGCAAGGGCTTGACTGAAATGCTTCTGGGTTCGGAGGATCTGTAACATGCGACACATCATTTCTGTTTTGCTTGAGAACGAAGCAGGGGCGTTGTCGCGTGTGGTCGGCTTGTTTTCCGCCCGCGGTTACAATATCGAAACCCTGACCGTGGCGCCGACCGAAGACGCGACCCTCTCGCGCATGACGATCGTGACCACCGGTTCGGACGACGTGATCGAGCAGATCACCAAGCACCTGAACCGTTTGATCGAAGTCGTGAAAGTGGTCGACCTCACCGAAGGTTCGCACATCGAGCGCGAGCTGATGCTCATCAAGGTGCGGGCCGTCGGCAAGGAGCGCGAAGAAATGAAGCGCACCGCGGATATTTTCCGTGGGCGCATCATCGATGTCACCGAGAAGACTTACACGATCGAACTGACCGGCAACAAGGCCAAGCTCGACGCCTTCATCGACTCGATCGACCGTACCGCCATTCTCGAAACCGTCCGTACCGGCGGTTCCGGCATCGGTCGCGGCGAGCGCATTCTCAAAGTTTAAGTATCAACAACAATCAGATAACCACGTTAGGAAGATCCATGAAAGTTTTCTACGACAAAGACTGTGACCTGTCCCTCATCAAGGGCAAGAACGTCACCATCATCGGCTACGGTTCCCAGGGCCACGCCCACGCGCAAAACCTGAACGACTCCGGCGTCAAGGTAACCGTAGGCCTACGCAAAGGCGGTGCTTCGTGGGAAAAAGCGAAGAATGCAGGCTTGAACGTTGCCGAAGTCAACGAGGCAGTCAAGGCCGCGGACGTCATCATGATCCTGCTGCCGGACGAGAACATCGCCCAAGTCTACAACGAAAACGTTGCCCCGAACGCCAGGGAAGGTGCGGTACTGGCATTCGCACACGGCTTCAACGTCCATTACGGCCAGGTCGTGCCGCGCGCCGACCTCGACGTGATCATGATCGCGCCGAAGGCGCCGGGTCACACCGTGCGCGGCACCTATGTCCAGGGCGGCGGTGTGCCGCATCTGGTCGCCGTGTACCAGGACAAGTCGGGCAGCGCCCGCGACATCGCTCTGTCGTATGCAATGGCAAACGGCGGCGGCCGTGCCGGCATCATCGAAACCAACTTCCGCGAAGAGACCGAAACCGACCTGTTCGGTGAACAAGCCGTTCTGTGCGGCGGCACGGTCGAGTTGATCAAGGCCGGTTTCGAAACGCTGGTCGAAGCCGGATATGCGCCGGAAATGGCTTACTTCGAGTGCCTGCACGAGCTGAAGCTGATCGTCGACCTGATCTACGAAGGCGGCATCGGCAACATGAACTACTCGATCTCCAACAATGCGGAGTATGGCGAGTACGTGACCGGCCCGCGCGTCGTCACCGAGGATACCAAGAACGCGATGCGTCAGTGCCTGAAAGACATCCAGACCGGCGAGTACGCAAAGAGCTTCATCCTGGAAAACAAGGCCGGCGCGCCGACCCTCATTTCCCGCCGTCGTCTGACCTCCGAGCATCAGATCGAGCAGGTCGGCGAGAAGCTGCGCGCGATGATGCCCTGGATCAAGAAAAACAAGCTGGTCGATCAGTCGAAAAACTGAAGCGTAATCGCAAGCACGACTCGGACTCGCCGGCAATCATCATGATTGTCCGAGTTGAGTAAAATGAATGGGGTGCACACGAACGTGTCACCCCATTTTCTATTGGAGACAATATGCGGCGTTTTCGGTTTTTCGCCTGTGCTTTTTGCCTTGCCTTGTGCGGCCCGGTTTTCGCACAGATGGTTCTACAGACCAATGGCACGATAGTCGTGGTGCCTGCCTTCGGCGAGGTAAAGCACGCTAATGACGAGGCGCACGCCACCTTCATGATTGAAGAACAGGACAAGGACAAGGCGACAGCCGCGTCCCGTGCAAATCAGAAGATGAAACAGGGGATGGAGATCATCAGACGCGAGGATCCCCAGGCAAGATTGAAAACACGGGGTTACTACACCTATCCGGTATATGCGGACGAACAGATCCAGCCGCGTCAAGGCAGCAAGGCCAGGCAACTTATTGGCTGGCGCGTCGGACAGTATCTGGAAATGACTACGCAAGATCTCGACCACCTTCCGAAGACGGTCGCTGCCGCTCAACAGATGCTGGCATTGAACGGGCTTTATTTCGGGCTGACGGATTCGACCAGCAGGAAACTGGAGGAGCAGCGCATTGCGGCTGCCTATCGTAACCTGACTGAGCGCGTCGCTGCAACTGCGAAGGCGATGGGACGTAACTTGTCCGATGCCGTATTGGAAACCGTGGATTTCGAGGCATCGGGAGCGTATGCGGAGCAGGACATGCGAACGGCAAAGACCATGCGGGCGGCGCCGATGGCGATGGAACAGGTTGAAGAACCGAGTTTCGAGCCAGGGGAGACCACCTTGGGCATGCGGGTTGTCGGCAAGGTCAGGTTCAGGTAAACAGTGCAATGTGAGCGGTACAGGCTGTGCCGGTCGAGTCCGGGATGTAAAGTCCAAGGGTCGGAAGCAAGGAAAGCGTACCGGACAGTGCGTGACTTCCTGTCCGCTGCAAGGCGTTGCGCGTTACATTTTCCGCATGCTCGACTAGAATAGCGACGCTTTTTTGCATTTCCTCACGAATTGAAACGATATCAGCATGGCCACCTTCAATCGTCGCAAGGCGAAGAGTAACGCCGGGTTGTTCCCGAAGCGCCTGAACCGGCGATCCCAGCACTACAGCGATCAGGAGCGCATCGACGACATGGCGCCCGCAGCGGTTCCGGCGCGACGCCGGCGCGGCATTTATCTGTTGCCGAACGCATTCACGACCGCGAACCTGTTTTGCGGATTTTTCGCGATCGTGATGGCGATGAATCTGAAATTCGATTTCGCATCGGTTGCGATTTTTGCGGCGATGCTGCTCGACAGTGTCGATGGACGCGTTGCGCGCCTGACCAATACACAAAGCGAATTCGGCGCTCAGTACGACAGCCTGTCCGACATGCTCTCGTTCGGCGCTGCACCGGCACTCGTGGTGTACGAATGGTCGTTGCGTGGCATGGGAAAACTTGGCTGGCTGGCGGCATTCGTTTATTGCGCGGGAGCGGCGCTGCGTCTGGCGCGTTTCAACACAAACATCGGTGTGGTCGACAAGCGCTATTTCCAGGGATTGCCCAGTCCCGCGGCAGCGGCGCTTGTCACCGGGTTCGTATGGTTGATGGACGACCTGCGTTTCGTTGGAACCGAACTCAGCTGGTTTGCGTGGACCATCACGCTCTATGCAGGACTGACGATGGTCACCAATGTACCGTTCTACAGCTTCAAGGAAATCAATTTCCGCAAGTCGGTTCCGTTCATCGCGATCTTTGTCATCGTGCTTGTGTTCGTACTGGTGTCCAGCGACCCGCCGAAGGTGTTGTTCGGCATGTTCGTCCTGTATGGATTGTCCGGCTACGTGATCTATTTCTGGCGGCTGTTCAAGGGAAAACCCGTCAGTATCCTGCAGACGACGGAATCGGACCATTTCGACGGAAAAGAGTAGCGACTTTGTTCTGCGTCATATGACGCTTGTGGTGCCGCGAAACGCCTGCTGACATCATTGTCGTTCAATGTCACCTCAGGAGAGCACCATGGGTTTGATTTCTTTTTTGAAGGATGCCGGCGAAAAATTGCTTCACGCCGGCGCGGCCAGGCAAAACGTCGAGGCGCAGCAGACTGCCCCCTCGCCGGCCAATACGAGAGAAAAAGAACAGGCGTTGGAGCGCGCAATTCTCGATTACATGGCGCAGCAGGGCCTTCCGATCGACGCGCTGACCGTCGCATTCGATTCAACGTCGGCAACCGTCACAGTAAGCGGAACCGTTCCCGACCAAGCCACGCGTGAGAAGATCGTCCTGTGCTGCGGTAATGTGCAGGGCGTGGCGCATGTGAACGACCAGCTCAGTGTCGCTGCCGCAACTGCAGAGTCAAAATGGTACCAGGTGAAAAGCGGCGACACCTTGTCAAAAATTGCCAGGGAGTTTTACGGCAACGCTAACGAGTACAACCGGATTTTCGAGGCAAACAGGCCGATGCTGAGCAATCCCGACAAGATCTATCCGGGGCAGATGCTGCGGATTCCCGTCTAGTTCAATGTCGTCGACGGCCGCAGCCGAATATTCCTGGCGGCCGTCGTTCCCGGAAAATCTCTTGCGGATCAGCCAGTTGCACTTTTCCACATTTCCGCTTATAGTCTGCCGCATGTTCCGCGAAATCCACATTTCCGCATCCGCTTTCTTCAGCAGCCTTCTGCCGGGCCTGCTGCTGCCGCTGTTCCTACTAGTGCGTTAACGCGCGCTAACTCCATACCCCCACAATTCGTGAAGTACCTGGCTCATGTCGATAATGGCAAGGGCGGGCGAAAAAACGTTTGCAGATAATCCGATTTCCGTATTTTTCCGAAGGAGTGCAGCATGGCCGACAAACTGATTATTTTCGACACCACCTTGCGAGATGGCGAGCAATCTCCCGGCGCGTCGATGACCAAGGATGAAAAGATCCGCATCGCGAAGCAACTGGAGCGGCTGCGGGTGGATGTAATCGAAGCCGGTTTCGCCGCTGCCTCGCCGGGGGATTTCGAGGCGATCAAGGCGATCTCCGGCATCATCAAGGATTCCACCGTCTGTTCGTTGTCGCGCGCGAATGACCGCGACATTTCCCGTGCAGCCGAGGCGCTTGCCCCCGCTTCAAGGAAACGGATTCACACGTTCATTGCGACGTCGCCGCTGCATATGGAAAAGAAACTGCGGATGACGCCCGACCAGGTCTACGAGCAGGCCAGGCAAGCGGTGCGTTTCGCTCGCCAGTTCACCGATGACGTCGAGTTCAGCCCCGAGGACGGCAGCCGTTCCGACATGGACTTCCTGTGCCGCGTAATCGAGGCTGTCATCGCAGAAGGCGCAAGCACGATCAATTTCGCCGACACCGTCGGCTATGGCGTGCCCGAACTGTACGGCAACATGATCAAGACCTTGCGCGAGCGTATTCCGAACTCGGATAAGGCGATCTGGTCCGTGCACTGCCATAACGACCTCGGGATGGCCGTGGCCAATTCGCTTGCCGGCGTGATGATCGGCGGAGCGCGCCAGGTGGAATGCACCATCAACGGTCTTGGCGAACGCGCCGGCAATACGGCGCTGGAAGAGGTCGTCATGGCAGTCAAGACCCGAAAGGACCACTTTAATCTGGATGTCTCTATCGATACCACGCAGATCGTTCCGGCATCCAAGCTGGTGTCACAAATCACGGGTTTCGCCGTGCAGCCCAACAAGGCGGTGGTCGGCGCCAACGCTTTTGCGCACGCGTCCGGCATCCATCAGGACGGCGTGCTGAAGGCGCGCGATACCTACGAGATCATGCGTGCGGAAGACGTGGGCTGGACCGCCAACAAGATCGTTCTCGGCAAGCTGTCGGGGCGCAATGCCTTCAAGCAGCGCCTCGAAGAACTTGGCATCGAACTGGAATCGGAAACCGAGGTCAATGCCGCGTTCTCGCGTTTCAAGGAACTCGCGGACCGCAAGGCCGATATCTTCGACGAAGACATCATCGCACTGGTTTCTGACGAACAGCATTCACACGACAATGAGTGCTACCGTTTCGTATCCCTGTCGCAACACTCGGAAACCGGCGAGAAGCCGTCGGCAAGAGTTGTGTTTGTGATGAACGGCAAGGAACTGACGTGTGCAGGGCAGGGCAACGGTCCCGTGGATGCCACCGTCAACGCAATCGAGTCGGAAGCCAAGAGCGGAGCCGAATTGCTGTTGTTTTCCGTGAACGCAATCACCACCGGCACGCAATCGCAAGGCGAAGTGACAATCCGGCTTTCGAAGTCCGGCCGTATCGTCAATGGCGTCGGCGCAGACCCCGATATTGTTGTCGCTTCCGCGAAAGCCTATCTGTCGGCTCTGAACAAGCTGCAGTCGAAAGCGGAAAAGCTTAATCCGCAGATCTGAGTTTTTGATGGATATGCGTTTGAGGCCAGCGCCTGCTTGAGCGGGCGTTTATTGCTTTACTTAAACTGGTTCGGGCGGTCGGCAGGGGCAGTTTACCTGCGCAGGAGCCCGAAAGGAAAGCGCAGATCCGGATCGAAGCGCGGGTCGGGGCCATTGAGCATCTGGCGGACAATTCCATTCTTGTCAAAATGCACATGCATCATTGAATTCCATACGCCGCTTTCCTTGTAGGGGTACGACCAGACCTCCAGGTCGCGCAACGGCAAATACGAGGTTTCGGTCGGTGCTCCGATCATGCGCAAGACTTCTGTCTTGGTCGTTTCGCCAACTTTGATTGCCGCAAATTTCTCGTTTGTCAGTACCTGTTCGAAGGAAATCACCTTGCCGTTGGGACCAATCCGGGCCATGTAGGTTTTCTGCCCCCATGGTCCAAGCGAGTATTCCAGCAGGCGTGAGTTGCCGTCCTGATAGATATTGGTCGGTTGGCCGCGCTTCGCCAGGACTTCGGCCTCCGTATCGCCGGCATTGACCTGCGGAGGGAACAATGTCGAGCATGCGCCAAGGGCGGCCAGGATGATCGAGAAAATGAGTGTACAGGCTAATTTCATCCGATTTCTTTCCTAAGCAAGGAAAGCTGCACCCGCTACTGCGGGAAGCGATCCCCGGTTATCCAAGTATTTGAATACGCGGCGCATTTCCTATATACTGCGCGTCTTGGTCAATTCGACCAAGTTTTTCAATCAATTGTTCACGGTGTGTGGGGTTGCGACTCCGTTCACCGCATGTGAAAGGTATTCCATGTCAGTAGAAAACATCAACAAGGCCGCAATTATCGCGGACAATGCCCGCGGCAAGAATGACACCGGCTCTCCGGAAGTGCAGGTTGCATTGCTGACCGCCCGTATCAACGAACTCAATGGCCACTTCAAAGCCCACGCCAAGGATCACCACTCCCGCCGTGGCTTGATCATGATGGTTAACCGTCGCAAGAGCCTGCTCTCCTACCTGAAGGGCAAGGACGCAAACCGTTATCGTGCCCTGATCGAAAAACTCGGCCTGCGCAAGTAATTTTTTGCGACATTTGCCCGGTTTATAGTCGAAATGCCTGCGTCAGTCTGCTGATGCAGGCATTTTGTCATTTTGCGGTTTGAGATTTCAAGCGAGCAAGCAATGAAGATGGCAAGCCGTACATGGCATGTCATCCGTGGTGAGGTGAACGACAGCGCCTGAAATTCTGTCGGCAAAAATAGAAAGGAAACACCGTGTTCAATAAAGTTACCAAGACCTTCCAGTACGGTCAGCATACCGTCACGTTGGAGACCGGAGAGATCGCCCGCCAGGCATCCGGCGCCGTGATGGTGTCGATCGAGGATACCGTCGTGCTGGCGACCGTCGTCGCGCGCAAGGACGCCAAGCCGGGCCAGGACTTTTTCCCGTTGACTGTCGATTATGTCGAAAAGAGCTATGCCGCCGGCCGCATCCCTGGTGGTTTCTTCAAGCGTGAGGGCCGTCCGTCCGAGAAGGAAACCCTGACTTCCCGCCTGATCGACCGTCCGATTCGTCCGCTGTTTCCGGAAGGTTACCTGAACGAAGTGCAGGTAATCGTGCACGTTCTGTCGGTCAACCCGGAAATCGACCCGGACATTGCATCCATGATCGGCGCTTCGGCTGCGATTTGTGTCGCAGGCATTCCGTTCAGCGGTCCATTGGGCGCCGCGCGTGTCGGCTATGTTGACGGTCAGTATGTGCTGAATCCGACCACGTCTCAAATGGCGAAATCGCAAATGGATCTGGTCGTTGCCGGTACCGAGCAAGCCGTGTTGATGGTCGAGTCAGAAGCCAACCAGTTGTCCGAGGAAATCATGCTGGGCGCGGTGGTGTACGGCCACGACCAGATGAAGGCTGTGATCGATGCGATTCACGAACTCGTGCGCGACGGCGGCAAGCCGGAAGTACAGTGGGCGCCGGCACCGAAGAACGAAGCGCTGATCGCACGTGTGACACAACTGGCCGAGGGCAAGCTGCGCGAAGCGTATCAGACCAAGGACAAGCAGGCACGTACGGCCAAGCTGAACACCGTCTCCGCCGAAGTCAACGCGGCATTGGCTGACGAAACCGCCAATGCCGGTGCATCCGCACCGGACGCTGCCGATGTCGGCAGTATCCTGTTTGACCTGGAAGCGAAGATTGTCCGTTCGCAGATCCTGGAAGGCGAACCCCGCATCGACGGGCGCGATACCCGTACCGTGCGTCCGATCTCGATCCGCAACAGTGTACTGCCGCGTACCCACGGCTCTGCCCTGTTCACACGTGGCGAAACGCAGGCACTGGTCATTGCTACCCTTGGCACCGCACGCGACGAGCAAAAGATCGACGCGTTGATGGGCGAGTATTCGGACCGCTTCATGCTCCACTACAACATGCCTCCGTTCGCCACCGGTGAAACCGGCCGTGTCGGTACGCCGAAGCGCCGTGAAGTGGGCCATGGCCGTCTCGCCAAGCGCGCGCTGGTGGCAGCACTGCCGTCGCCGGAAGAGTTCAGCTACTCCGTGCGGGTCGTGTCCGAAATTACCGAGTCCAACGGTTCGTCGTCGATGGCATCGGTTTGCGGCGGCTGCCTCGCGCTGATGGATGCTGGCGTGCCGATGAAGGCGCATGTCGCCGGTATTGCGATGGGCCTGATCAAGGAAGGCAGTAAATTCGCTGTGCTGACCGATATCCTGGGCGACGAAGATCACCTTGGCGACATGGACTTCAAGGTTGCTGGTACCGCCAACGGCATTACCGCACTGCAGATGGACATCAAGATCCAGGGCATCACCAAGGAAATCATGCAGGTTGCATTGGCGCAGGCCAAGGAAGGCCGCATGCATATCCTTGCAAAGATGCAGGAAGCCATGCCGCACGGTAAAGCCGAGCTCTCCGACTTTGCGCCGCGTTTGATCACCATCAAGATCAATCCGGAAAAAATCCGCGATGTGATTGGCAAAGGCGGTGCGGTAATTCGTGCCCTGACCGAAGAAACGGGTACACAGATCGACATCAGCGATGAAGGCGTGGTGACGATCGCGTCGGTGGATGCCGCTGCTGGCCAGGAAGCCAAGCGTCGCATCGAGGAACTGACGGCTTCGGTTGAAGTCGGCAAGACCTACGACGGCATCGTGCTCAAGCTGCTCGACTTTGGCGCAATCGTCCAGGTCATGCCAGGTAAGGATGGCTTGCTGCATATCAGCCAGATCGCCAATGAGCGCGTCAACGCGGTCGCGGACTACCTGAAGGAAGGCCAGCAAGTGCGCGTGAAAGTCCTTGAAACGGATGATCGTGGTCGCTTGAAGTTGTCGATGAAAGCGGCTGCCGCGGAAGAGGGCGGAGCTGTACAGCAGCAGCAACAGTAAGCGTATCAGCCACTGCCTGGCAGTGGCTGCAGACATTGAAAACCGCTCGGCGCGAAGGCGCGAGCGGTTTTTTTATGTGAACACCGGTCGCGGTACGGCGTCGTTCGCAGCTTCGGACGACGAACGTCGTATTTCCTTATAAAACGGCGGTGATTTCTGAGTCCGGGCTGGGGAACGGCCCGCGGGCATCGCATGGAACTGGTAAGTGTTTTTCCCCAGCTTCTTTGCCTGATACATTGCGTCATCGGCATTGCGGATCAGGCTCGTTCCATCCTGGCCATCGTCAGGGTAGATGCTGATGCCGATACTGACGCTCAACCGGCATTCTTCCCCTTGCACCAGAACAGGCCGGGCCGCTTCCTGCAGAAGCTTGGCGGCAACTTCCGACGCATGGCGCCCGTCGGTCAAGTCCTCGATCAGGACATAGAACTCGTCACCCCCCATGCGCGCAATCTTGTCGTTGTCCCGGAGGCAGTCGCGCAACCGCTTCGCGATCTCGCGCAACACCTGATCTCCTGCATCGTGACCAAGCGTGTCGTTGATTTCCTTGAATTTGTCGAGGTCGAGAAACAAGACGGCAAACCGGTTCCCATGACGTTGCGCATTGCGCAATGCAAGGTCAAGGTATTCCTTGAACAGGAAGCGATTCGGCAACGACGTCAATCCGTCATAGTGCGCAAGGTAGCGAATCCTTTCTTCTGATGCGCGGTTCTCAATTGCAATGCCGGCCAGAGACGTGCCGATCCGCAGCAATTCCGATTCCATCGATGTGGGACGCGTCGGCTCTTGAAAGAAGAGAGTGAGTGCGCCAAGCAGTTTTTTGTCTTTGCCGAATACCGGCCGCGATGCGCAGGCTGTCAACCCAATTGCCGGCGCAAGGTCTCGCTGCGCTTTACGCCGTGGATTGTTTCCGATATCGGACACCGCTGGCGATTTCGGCATGCACTCGCTGAACTTCAAGACCAGGTCACGCGTGAAGGACGGCGCTACCGCCAGAAATGTGGATGCGTCTGCGTTGTCCAAGTGATGAATCAGGCACAGGGCGCGCCCGGATCGGCTTTCGATAAAGCGAGCGATTTCGGTGAGGATATCTGCCAACGGCACGCCGGTCACCACCATGTTGAGGATATGGTTCTGCACCAGCTGCAAGGTTTCCGTATGCTTGCGATCGGTGATGTTGCGCATGAATGCGGTGAAAACGGGGCGCTGGCCAACATCAAGCGGAACTATGGCCATTTCCACCGGAAATGTCGATCCGTCTGCTCGCAGCGCTGTCAGTTCGATGTGCCGCCCGAGCACACCGCTCTGGCCGGTTGCGAGCAAGTGCACCATGTCCTGCCGGTGCAGTTCGAAACGTTCATCCCGGACGATGATGTCTGCAAGATTCCGGCCCATCACCTCGTCACTTCGATAGCCGAAGGAAGTTTCAGCCGCCTGGTTGAAGCTGATGATTTCTCCCTTGTGATTGATTGAAACAATGCAGTCAAGCGCCGCCGTCAAAATGGCGCTCATGATTCTTTCGCGATCAGCCAGATCCATCTCAAGCGCTTTGCGCTCGTCGATATCGGAAAACGTTCCGACCATGCGAATTGCGCGGCCGTCGGCCCCGCGTTCGACGATTTTGCCGCTGATCTCCACCCAACGCCAGGCACGAGCGGCATCTTTCAGGCGTAACTCCACCTTGTAGAACGCGCCGTCGCCACTATTGCTGCCCTTGAGGGCGGCATGCAAATGCCTGCCGAAGTTTTCCTTGTCGTCCTCGTGCATGAGAGCAGGAAGGATGCTGGAGCTCCAGACCTTGTCCGTGTCGAGCGGTACCGTCTTCAGGCCTTCGGTTAGAGCACCGCTGAAATACAAAACGTCTGTTGTGATCTGCCAGTCGAATGCTACTTGCCGGGTGCTTTCCAAGGCAAGGCTGAGCCGCTCGTTGATTGTCGTCGCGCCGGATAGTTCGTGCGCCTGTGTGATGATCGGAGTCGAGGTAAGGGCGGAGTGCATGGATGGATCCGAAACCTAACGATATTGCCCTTTGGAAAGGAAAACATATTCAATAGTTCCCATCGATTTTGTAACTATAGAAAGCATTTTTGTTACAACGCCCACGTAAGCGATGCGTCGTCAGACCTTGGGCCGGGTGTCCGGAGATGTGTGTTTCCTGTGCGGATGCACAACTGACCCTGAAGATGGCGTGAGGGCGCGGCAATTTTCGGTAATGGATGTCTTCCAGTGGAACAATCGTGACGTTCTGCGAGTCATATATCGTTGCCTGATGGTCAGTCAAGCCGAATCGACGGGGATAAAGCAAACGCATCTTTGGGCGGCTGCGCTGCACTTGCTCGAAACTGCCCCCTCGGCTTGTTTTTCGTTTGGCTGCGTCATTCGCCGTTGCGTGGCTTTCCATGCGATTGTCTCGCGCCTCGCCAGACGGAAAAGGACATCGATTTCTTTCCCGTCGCATCAACTTGATTGACCATCAGGTTTGACCTCCCATGCTGCTGCGCGCTAAAATCAAGGGTTAATGAAATTTCAGAGCCTTTATGCGTCGCAAACTTATTGCAGGTAACTGGAAGATGAACGGCGGCCTCGCTGCCAATGAAGTTCTGCTTGCCGGTATGAGAGCGGGACTGGGGCAGTCGAATTGCTCGGTGGCGGTATGCGTGCCGGCGCCATACTTCGCGCAATGCCAGTCCCTGCTGACGGGTAGTGGCATCGCTTGGGGCGGCCAGGATCTTTCGGTGCATGAAGCCGGCGCGTATACCGGAGAAATTTCAGCGGCAATGCTGGCGGACTTCGCATGCAGCTATGTCATCGTGGGGCATTCGGAGCGTCGCTCATATCATGGTGAAAACAATGCATTGGTTGCGCAAAAGGCGTTGCGTGCCCTCAAGTCGGGGCTTGTGCCTATCGTTTGCGTAGGTGAGTCGCTGGCCGAGCGGGAGTCCGGACGGACTGCTGCAATAATCGAGGAGCAGATCGATGCTGTATTGGCTGTGATCGACGCAGGCGATCTTGGCGGAATTGTTATTGCATATGAGCCGGTTTGGGCAATTGGAACCGGCAAGACTGCTACTCCTGAGATGGCGCAGGAGGTGCACGCGCTGTTGCGAAAGAAGTTGCTGGCCAAGAGCCCTGGCAGCGGTGAGAGAGTGCAGATCCTTTATGGCGGCAGTATGAAGCCGGACAATGCCAGGGAGTTGCTGGCAATGCCTGACATCGATGGTGGACTTATCGGCGGAGCCTCCCTGAAGGCGGCTGATTTCCTCGCGATTATTGCGGCTGCTTGAGCGCTGGAATCAGAAATTTACCTTAGATTGGAAATCGTTTAATGAACACGTTGTTCACCATCGTCGTTGTGCTTCAAGTATTGTCAGCCCTGGCTATTATCGGGCTTGTGTTGCTCCAGCACGGAAAGGGAGCAGACATGGGGGCTGCCTTTGGGTCCGGCGCATCCGGCAGCCTGTTTGGCGCAAGTGGGTCGTCCAATTTCCTGTCGAAGTCGACAGGTGTAGCGGCGGCGATTTTTTTCAGCGCCACTCTTGCGCTTGCGTTCGTTGGAAACAAACGTGCTCCTGCAAGCGGCGGCGTGATGGAAAATCTCCCGGCAGCGCCTGCGGCGAATACTGTTCCAGGCAGCTCGACTGGTTCGGCGCCAGCGACAGTAGCGCCGGCGCCGGCTGCAGGTGGGGATCAGGTGAACCAGATACCAAAATAATTGAATATCCTCTTGATCTTGAGCAATTGTGCATTGAACAAATGCACCGAAACAGGGTAAAATAGCAGTCTTTGAGCCGACGTGGTGAAATTGGTAGACACGCTATCTTGAGGGGGTAGTGGCGAAAGCTGTGCGAGTTCGAGTCTCGCCGTCGGCACCAAACGAATATAAGGCCAGCAAGGGGTTTCCCGCGCTGGCTTTTTATCGAGGCATCTTGGTTTGATTTGCAAATCATTCAACTAACCAACATCCGGCCCGCATCGTGAACCTCGAAAATTATTTCCCCGTACTTCTGTTTATCCTGGTTGGTATCGGCGTCGGTGTCGTGCCGCAGGTTCTAGGGCGCGTGCTTGCGCCGCACAAACCCGATTTGGAAAAACTGTCGCCGTACGAGTGCGGCTTTGAGGCATTCGAGGACGCGCGCATGAAGTTCGATGTGCGCTATTACCTCGTCGCCATTCTGTTCATTCTGTTCGATCTGGAGACGGCTTTTTTCTTCCCTTGGGGTGTTGCCATGCGCGACCTCGGATGGCAGGGCTTTGTCACGATGATGGTGTTCATTGTCGAATTCATCGTGGGCTTCTGGTACATCTGGAAGAAGGGTGCTCTTGATTGGGAGTAAGTCATGTCTATTGAAGGTGTTCTGAACGAAGGTTTCATCACAACGACAGCTGACAAGCTGATCAACTGGACTCGCACCGGTTCGTTGTGGCCGATGACCTTCGGTCTCGCGTGCTGTGCGGTCGAAATGATGCATGCAGGCGCTTCGCGTTACGACCTGGATCGTTTCGGTATCGTGTTTCGCCCATCCCCGCGTCAATCCGATGTGATGATTGTTGCCGGCACCCTGTGCAACAAGATGGCGCCTGCATTGCGCAAGGTGTACGACCAGATGGCCGAGCCGCGCTGGGTGATTTCGATGGGTACCTGCGCCAACGGTGGCGGCTACTACCATTATTCGTATTCAGTGGTGCGCGGCTGCGATCGGATCGTTCCGGTCGATGTGTACGTCCCCGGTTGTCCGCCGACCGCCGAAGCGCTGTTGTACGGCATTCTGCAATTGCAAAACAAGATCAAGCGCACCAACACGATTGCGCGGTGAAAAGGCCGTTCGGCCAAAAGATATGACGACGAAAATTGAGACCCTCGAAGCCTCCTTGCGCAATGCGCTGGGAAGCCAGATCCGGAGCCTGACTGTCGCGCTGGGCGAAGTGACGGTGGTTGTCGGTGCTTCCGATTATCTGTCGGCGATGCGTGTGCTGCGGGATCATGCGGACTTGCGTTTTGAAGAATTGATCGATCTGTGCGGCGTCGACTACTCGACGTATGCGGATGGCGCCTGGGATGGTCCACGCTTTGCCGTTGTTTCTCATCTGTTATCGGTGACACATAACTGGCGTTTGCGCGTGCGTGTGTTCGCGCCCGACGATGAGCTGCCGGTAGTGGCTTCCGTCATCGATGTCTGGCCGTCCGCAAACTGGTACGAGCGTGAGGCATTCGATTTCTTCGGCATCCTGTTCGATGGTCATAACGACCTGCGCCGCATTCTTACCGACTACGGATTCATTGGTCATCCGTTCCGCAAGGACTTCCCGGTATCAGGCTATGTCGAAATGCGTTACGACCCCGAGCAGAAGCGCGTGATTTACCAACCCGTGACGATTGAACCGAGGGAGATTGTTCCGCGTGTGATTCGTGAAGAAAAGTACGGGATGAAATAATGGCCGAGATCAAAAACTACACTCTGAACTTTGGTCCGCAGCATCCGGCTGCGCACGGCGTGTTGCGTCTCGTGCTGGAGCTGGATGGCGAGGTGATCCAGCGCGCCGACCCGCATATCGGCTTGCTGCACCGCGCGACCGAGAAGCTGGCCGAGCAGAAGACCTATCTCCAGTCCGTGCCCTACATGGACCGCCTCGACTACGTGTCGATGATGTGTAACGAGCACGGCTACGTCCTTGCGATCGAAAAGCTGCTTGGCATCGAGGTGCCGCTGCGCGCGCAATATATCCGTGTGATGTTCGACGAGATCACGCGTATCCTGAACCACTTGTTGTGGATCGGTGCACACGGTCTTGATGTCGGGGCAATGGCGGTGTTCCTGTATGCTTTCCGCGAGCGTGAAGACCTGATGGACTGCTATGAAGCAGTCTCCGGCGCGCGCATGCACGCTGCATATTATCGTCCGGGCGGCGTCTACCGCGATCTGCCGGACAGCATGCCGCAATACAAGGCGTCGGCCATTCGCAATGAAAAGGCGATCCGGCAACTGAACGAGAACCGCCAGGGTTCGCTGCTGGACTTCATCGAAGACTTCACCAATCGTTTTCCCGGATATGTCGACGAGTACGAGACGCTCCTGACCGACAATCGTATCTGGAAGCAGCGACTGGTCGGTGTCGGCGTTGTCTCGCCCGAGCGTGCGAAGGCAATGGGCTTCACCGGACCGATGCTTCGCGGTTCAGGCATCGCATGGGACTTGCGCAAGAACCAGCCGTATGAAGTGTACGACCTGCTCGATTTCGATATCCCGATCGGCGTGAACGGCGACTGCTATGACCGTTACCTGGTTCGCGTCGAAGAGATGCGTCAGTCCAACCGCATCATCAAGCAATGCATCGAATGGCTGCGCAACAATCCCGGCCCTGTCATGACCGACAACCACAAGGTGGCGCCGCCGTCACGCGTGAACATGAAGTCCAACATGGAAGAGCTGATCCACCACTTCAAGCTCTTTACCGAAGGCTTCCACGTGCCGGAAGGCGAGGCCTACGTCGGAATCGAGCATCCGAAGGGCGAGTTCGGCATCTACTTGATTTCCGACGGTGCGAACAAACCTTACCGCATGAAGATTCGCGCCCCCGGCTTTGCACATCTGCAAGGCCTGGATGAGATGGCCAAGGGCCACATGATTGCCGATGCGGTGACCATCATTGGCACGCAAGACATTGTGTTCGGCGAGATTGACCGATAACCCGCGCAAAACACCGCGCACCGATGGCTGACGATATGCTGTTAAGTCAAGAAGCGTACAAGAAAATCGATCGCGAACTCGCGAAATTCCCTGCAGACCAGAGGCAATCCGCCGTCATGGCGGCGCTTGCGATCGCGCAGGATGAAAAGGGCTGGCTTCCGCCGGAAGTGATGCAGGATGTTGCCGACTACATCGGCATGCCTGCAATCGCCGTGCAGGAAGTCGCAACCTTTTACAACATGTACAACACCAAGCCCGTAGGCAAGCACAAGATTTCGGTGTGCACCAACTTGCCTTGTGCGTTGTCCGGCGGCGAGCGTGCCGCCCATTACCTGAAGCACAAACTCGGCGTCGACTACAAGGAAACCACGGCAGACGGCCAGTTTACCCTGGTCGAAGGCGAGTGCATGGGGGCCTGCGGCGACGCACCCGTCATGTTGGTGAACAACAAGCGCATGTGCAGCCACATGTCGCATGAAAAGATCGATGCGCTGGTGGAGGAACTGAAGAAATGACCTGCCTGCACGATCGTCACATCAATCCGCTGATCCTGGCGGGACTGGATGGCAATAACTGGCATTTGGCCGACTACGTCAAACGTGGCGGCTATGAGTCGCTGAAGCGCATCCTGAACGAGAAAATTTCACCGGAGCAGGTGATCGCCGAATTGAAGGCATCGTCGCTGCGCGGACGCGGCGGCGCGGGTTTTCCGACCGGTCTGAAGTGGAGTTTCATGCCGCGCCAGTTCCCTGGTCAGAAATACCTTGTCTGCAATACCGACGAAGGTGAGCCGGGTACGTTCAAGGATCGTGACATCATCCGTTACAACCCGCATGCCCTGATCGAAGGCATGGCGATCGGTGCGTATGCGATGGGCATTACCGTCGGCTATAACTACATCCACGGTGAAGTCTGGGCGGAGTACGACCGGTTCGAGCAGGCGCTGGAAGAGGCGCGTGCGGCCGGCTTCCTGGGCGACAAGATCATGGGAAGCGACTTCAGCTTCCAGTTGCACGCGTTTCATGGCTATGGCGCGTATATCTGCGGCGAAGAAACCGCGCTGCTGGAATCGCTCGAAGGCAAGAAGGGGCAGCCGCGCTTCAAGCCGCCGTTCCCCGCCAGCTTTGGCTTATATGGCAAGCCGACCACGATCAACAACACCGAGACCTTTGCCGCTGTTCCGTTCGTCATGCGTATGGGCGGTGAAGCTTATGCCGCGCTTGGCAAGCCGAATAACGGCGGCACCAAGATTTTTTCGATGTCCGGCGATGTTGCGCGGCCGGGCAACTACGAAGTGCCTCTCGGCACACCCTTCGCGAAGTTGCTTGAACTCGCTGGCGGTATGCGTGACGGCAAGAAAATCAAGGCGGTGATTCCGGGCGGATCATCGATGCCGGTGCTGACTGGTGAAGTCATGATGAACACCGACATGGATTACGACTCGATCGCGAAGGCCGGCTCGATGCTGGGTTCCGGTGCGGTGATCGTGATGGACGAGACGCGCTGCATGGTCAAGTCGCTGTTACGTCTGTCCTACTTCTATTATGAGGAAAGCTGCGGCCAGTGCACGCCGTGCCGCGAAGGCACGGGCTGGTTGTACCGCATGGTGCATCGTATCGAACATGGTCAAGGCCGCGCCGACGACCTGGATATGTTGAATTCGATCGCAGATAACATCCAGGGCCGCACGATCTGCGCACTGGGTGACGCCGCTGCAATGCCGGTCCGTGCGATGGTCAAGAACTTCCGCGACGAGTTTGCGTATCACATCGAGCACAAACGCTGCATCGTTCCCGCTTACGTCTGATCGTCGCACGGTGCGCCGCGCGCATCGATGGTTGACTTTACGTGGTGCGCACGCGCACCCAACAAATACTTAGGCAAGAAGCCATGGTTGAAATCGAAATTGACGGCAAAAAAGTCGAGGTGCAAGAAGGTAGCATGGTGATGGATGCTGCCAACAAGCTTGGTACTTACATCCCGCATTTTTGCTATCACAAGAAGCTGTCCATCGCGGCCAACTGCCGCATGTGCCTGGTTGAAGTCGAAAAGGCTCCGAAGCCGCTGCCAGCTTGCGCAACGCCGGTGACCAACGGCATGATCGTGCGCTCCAATAGCGACAAAGCTGTCAAGGCGCAAAAGAGCGTGATGGAGTTCCTGCTGATCAACCATCCGCTCGACTGCCCGATCTGCGATCAGGGCGGCGAATGCCAACTGCAGGATCTCGCTGTGGGTTACGGCCCGTCTGCTTCCCGTTACGAAGAAGAGAAGCGGGTAGTTGTGCCCAAGGATGCCGGTCCGTTGGTTTCGATGCGTGAAATGGCGCGCTGTATCCATTGCACGCGCTGTGTGCGCTTCGGCCAGGAAATCGCAGGCGTCATGGAGTTCGGCATGCTGAACCGCGGCGAACACTCCGAGATCACGACCTTCGTCGGCAAGACCGTCGACTCCGAATTGTCGGGCAACATGATCGATTTGTGTCCGGTCGGCGCGTTGACCTCGAAGCCGTTCCGTTACAGTGCTCGCACCTGGGAATTGTCCCGCCGTCGCTCGGTGAGCCCGCATGACAGCCTTGGCGCCAACCTGATCGTCCAGGTCAAGGGCGGTACAGTGATGCGCGTGCTGCCGCTCGAAAATGAAGCGGTGAACGAGTGCTGGCTGTCGGACAAAGACCGTTTCTCCTATGAAGGCCTGAACAGCGAAGAGCGCTTGACCGTTCCGATGATCAAGCAGGACGGGAAGTGGCTGGAAACCGATTGGCAGACGGCGCTGGAATACGTCGCGCACGGACTCAGGAATGTCCGGCATGAGCATGGCGCGGATGCGATTGCGGCATTGGCGGCACCGTACTCCACGCTGGAAGAATTGTCGTTGCTGCAAAAGCTGGTGCGTGGGTTGGGTTCCGATAACGTTGACTTCCGCTTGCGTCAGTCCGATTTTTCGCTGGATGGCAAGGTCACGCCGTGGCTCGGCATGCCGATCGAAGAGTTCGGCCAGTTGAACCGTGCATTCGTGATCGGCTCGTTCCTGCGCAAGGATCACCCGTTGCTGGCAGCGCGTTTGCGCCAGGCAGCCAAGCGCGGCGCCAAGGTAAGCATTCTGCATGCAACCGATGACGACCTGCTGCTGCCGCTGGCCAACCGCATGATCAAGGCCCCGTCCGAATGGCTGTCCGCCCTCGGCGAGGTGGTCGTCGCCGTTGCGCAAGCCAAGGGAGTTGCCGTACCGGCTGGTTTCGATGGTGTTGAGGCCGGCGAGATTGCGAAGGGCATTGCATCGAGTCTGCTGTCGGGTGAGCGCAAGGCCGTCATGCTCGGCAACGCGGCTGTGCAGCATCCGAAAGCATCACAATTGCATGCCGCTGCTGAATGGATTGCGCAGGCCACTGGCGCCACCTTCGGTTATCTGACCGAGGCGGCAAACACCGTCGGTGGCTATCTGGCCAATGCGGTTCCGGGCAAGGGCGCCAATGCGATGCAGGCCTTTGCCGAACCCCGCAAGGCCTACGTGCTGCTGCACGCCGAACCGGAGTACGACAGTTACGATCCTCAAGCCGCGCGGCGCGCCTTGGACCAGGCAGACATGGTGGTTGCGTTATCGCCATACAAGCACGCAGCCGACTACGCCGACGTCTTGCTGCCGATTGCACCGTTTTCGGAGACGGCAGGCACATTCGTCAACTGCGAAGGCCGCGCGCAAGGTTTTAACGGCACCGTCAAGCCGATGGGCGAAACGCGTCCGGCATGGAAGGTCCTGCGTGTGCTGGGGAATTTGCTTGAACTGTCAGGTTTCAATTACGAGACATCGGAAGAGATCCGTGCCGAGATTCTTGGCACCAGGATCGCGGAGGATGCCGACCTGAGGCCGCGTCTGAACAACATTGCAGACTTGCCGGCGCAAGCTGCCAAGCCGGAGCCGAAGTCCGGGATTGAGCGTGTCGCGGACGTACCGATCTACTTCACCGATGCTATCGTGCGCCGTGCCGAGTCGTTGCAGCAGACCAGCGACGCAAATGCACCGAAGGCTTCGTTGTCGCCGACGCTGGCACAGAAGCTGGGTGTCGCGGATGGCGAGCAGGTCAAGGTAACGCAAGGACAGGGAAGTGCAGTACTGGCGGTGTCGATCGACATCAAGCTGCCTCAGAATGTGGTTCGCGTGTCGGCGGCACATCCGTCGACCATTGGACTCGGCGGCATGTTCGATGCAATCAGTGTGGAGAAGGCGTAATGGATCAAATGTTCATGACCATCAACGCGACCGGACAGAACCTGTTCGGCGGTGTCTGGCCGCTGATCTGGACCTTGGCCAAGATTGTCGTTGTCGTGCTGCCATTGATGGGATGCGTCGCCTACCTGACGCTGTGGGAACGCAAGATGATCGGCTGGATGCATATCCGCCTCGGTCCGAACCGCGTCGGCCCCGCCGGACTGTTGCAGCCGATCGCCGATGCACTCAAGCTCCTGCTGAAGGAAATCGTCGTTCCGGCGCGCGCCAACAAGGCATTGTTCGTCATCGCTCCGATCATGACCATCATGCCGGCGCTTGCTGCCTGGGCAGTCATCCCGTTTGGACCGGAAACCGTTCTGGCCGATGTCAATGCGGGTCTGCTGTTCGTAATGGCTATCAGTTCGATGGAAGTCTACGGCGTTATCATCGCCGGTTGGGCCTCCAATTCGAAGTACGCATTTCTCGGCGCTATGCGCGCGTCCGCGCAAATGGTGTCTTACGAGATCGCAATGGGCTTCGCGCTGGTCATCGTGTTGATGGTGTCCGGCAGCCTGAACTTCACCGACATCGTGATGACGCAGAGCAAGGGCCGTTTTGCTGAAATGGGACTGTCGTTCCTGTCCTGGAACTGGCTGCCCCTGTTGCCGATCTTCGTGATCTATGTCATTTCCGGCATCGCCGAAACCAACCGCCATCCGTTCGACGTCGTTGAGGGTGAATCCGAGATCGTCGCCGGCCACATGGTGGAATATTCCGGCATGTCGTTCGCGATGTTCTTCCTGGCCGAGTACGCGAACATGATCCTGATCTCGATGCTCGCATCGCTCATGTTCCTGGGCGGCTGGGCGTCTCCGGTTGCGTTCCTGAGCTGGATTCCGGGCTGGATCTGGTTGGGCCTGAAAACCTTCTTCGTCGTATCGCTGTTTATCTGGGCGCGTGCATCGTTTCCACGTTACCGCTATGACCAGATCATGCGTCTGGGCTGGAAAGTGTTCATTCCGCTGACGCTGGCGTATCTGGTGATTGTCGCCGCCTGGATTCAGTCACCCTGGAACATTTGGAAGTAAAGAATAGAGGCTGATCAAAATGGAAGCCATTAAAGATTTTTTCGGAAGCCTGATGCTCCGGGAGCTGCTGAAGGGTTTGGCGCTCACCGGCCGCTACATGTTTGCCCGCAAGATTACCGTACAGTTCCCGGAAGAGAAGACGCCGCTTTCGCCGCGCTTCCGCGGTTTGCATGCACTGCGCCGCTATCCCAACGGTGAAGAGCGTTGCATTGCCTGCAAATTGTGCGAAGCGGTTTGCCCGGCGATGGCCATCACCATCGAATCGACACAGCGCGACGACGGCACCCGCCGGACAACGCGCTACGACATCGATCTGACCAAGTGCATCTTCTGCGGTTTCTGCGAGGAATCCTGCCCGGTCGACTCAATCGTCGAGACCAATATCCTTGAATACCACGGCGAGAAGCGCGGCGATCTCTACTACACGAAAGAGATGCTGCTCGCGATCGGCGACCGGTACGAAAAGGATATCGCCGCTGCCCGTGCAGCTGACGCCGCATACCGTTGATTTCGCCCGATATGGCCTGCAAAAAGCTGACTCACTTGGTCCATTATGGAATTTAAAACTGCCTTGTTCTACGCGTTTTCGGCGATCCTGATTTTCGCCGCTTCACGCGTCATCACAGACCGCAACCCGGTGCACGCCGCACTGTTCCTGGTCCTGTCCTTTTTTTCGGCGGCAGGAGTATGGTTGCTGCTGAAGGCTGAATTCCTGGCCATTGTGCTGGTGCTGGTATATGTCGGCGCGGTGATGGTGCTGTTCCTGTTTGTCGTGATGATGCTGGACATCAACATGGACAAACTGCGGGAGGGGTTCTGGGGGTATTTCCCGCTCGCTGCGACGATCGGCGTGGTAATCGTCCTCGAGATGGCTGCCGTGCTGCTCCACGGCTTCTGGGATCCAGTGGCGCAGGTGCCGGCAGCTGCCGCCAATATCGGTAACACCAGGGAACTGGGCAAACTGATCTATACGCAGTACATCTACGCATTTGAGATCGCCGCGGTTATCCTGCTGGTCGCAATCGTCGCTGCTGTGGCATTGACCCTGCGCCGCCGCAAGGACAGCAAATACTTCAATCCAGCGGATGCGGTGAAGGTCAAACGCAATGACCGTTTGCGTATCGTGAGCATGAAGGCCGAGTCCGAACGTGCCAACGGCGGCGTGCAAACTGCCGCTCCGGCAGCGGAAAAACAATAAGGGGAAAGCACTGTGGCTTTATCGCTTGCACACTATCTGGTTCTGGGCGCAATCCTGTTTGCGATTTCCATTGTCGGGATTTTCCTGAACCGCAAGAACATCATCGTGCTACTGATGGCAATCGAGCTGATGCTGCTGGCCGTGAACATGAATTTCATCGCCTTTTCGCATTATCTGGGCGACGCAGCCGGGCAGATTTTCGTTTTCTTCATCCTTACTGTGGCTGCCGCGGAATCCGCGATCGGTCTCGCCATCCTGGTGGTGCTGTTCCGTAATCTGGACACCATCAATGTCGAAGACCTCGATAGTCTCAAGGGTTAATTCAAAAAATAACGATAAGGTCGATCATGGCGGGGCAACTCAACCCTAACGTTCTACTGGCCGTGCCGCTGGCGCCTCTCGCAGGCGCGGCGATCGCGGGTTTGTTCGGAACCAAGTTTTTCGGTAACAAGATCGGACGCAGTGCATCGCACACCGTGACGATTCTCGGTGTCTTGGTTGCGTTCATTATCTCGTTCCAGACGCTGCTTGCAGTGCTCGATGGCGCGACCTATAGCGGGACGCTTTATACCTGGATGACCGTGGCCGGACTGAAGCTGGAAGTCGGATTCCTGATAGACAGCCTGACTGCGATGATGATGTGCGTGGTGACCTTTGTGTCACTGATGGTGCATATCTACACGATCGGCTATATGGCCGAGGATGAGGGATACAACCGCTTCTTTTCCTACATCTCGCTGTTTACGTTCTCCATGCTGATGCTCGTCATGAGCAACAACTTCCTGCAGTTGTTCTTCGGCTGGGAGGCGGTTGGCCTGGTGTCCTATCTGCTGATCGGTTTCTGGTATACCCGTCCGACAGCGATCTACGCGAACATGAAGGCGTTCCTGGTCAACCGTGTCGGCGACTTCGGCTTCATTCTCGGTATCGGCCTGTTGCTCGCCTATGCGGGTTCGATGAATTACGCTGAAGTCTTTGCCAAGAAGGCCGAGCTGGCGCAGCTCACCTTGCCCGGCACCGACTGGATGCTGTTGACGGTTGCATGCATCTGCCTGTTCATCGGCGCGATGGGCAAATCCGCACAGTTCCCGCTGCATGTCTGGCTGCCGGACTCGATGGAAGGCCCGACGCCGATTTCCGCACTGATTCACGCGGCAACCATGGTCACCGCCGGTATTTTCATGGTGGCGCGCATGTCGCCGTTGTTCGAGCTATCCGATACAGCCTTGTCGTTCGTGCTGGTGATCGGCTCGATTACTGCACTGTTCATGGGTTTCCTCGGCATCATCCAGAACGATATCAAGCGCGTGGTTGCGTATTCGACACTGTCGCAGCTCGGGTACATGACGGTTGCTCTGGGTGCCTCCGCCTACTCGGTCGCCGTGTTCCACTTGATGACCCACGCGTTCTTCAAGGCCTTGCTGTTCCTAGGCGCCGGCGCGGTCATTATCGGTATGCACCACGACCAGGACATTCGCAACATGGGCGGATTGCGCAAGTATATGCCGATCACCTGGATTACGTCGCTGCTCGGTTCGCTGGCTTTGATCGGTACACCGTTCTTCGCGGGCTTCTATTCGAAGGACAGCATCATTGAGGCGGTACATAACACGCATATTGCGGGGGCGGGATTCGCCAATTTCTCTGTTCTCGCCGGTGTCTTCGTTACTGCTTTCTACTCGTTCCGGATGTATTTCCTGGTTTTCCATGGAGAAGAGCGTTTTGGCAAGCCGCATCCTGAGCTACAAGACCACAGCCATGACGAGCATAGCGACGAACATCACCATGGGCTGGCTCCGGGCGAGAAGCCGCACGAGGCGCCATGGGTCGTGACGATTCCGCTGCTGCTGCTTGCGATTCCGTCGGTCGTGATCGGTTTTGTAGCAATCGGTCCAATGCTGTACGGCGACTTTTTCAAGGATGTGATCTTCGTCAGCGAATCGCATCATGCGATGGCGGAACTGGCGGAAGAGTTCCACGGCGCCTGGGCAATGGGCGTACATGCATTTACGAGCCTGCCGTTCTTCCTCGCGTTGGCTGGCGTCGTCGCTTCGTACTACTGCTACATGATCAACCCCAAGGTGCCTGCGTGGTTCTACACCAAGTTCCATGCGATCCATTCGATCCTCGACAACAAGTACTACATGGACAAGATCAACGAAGTGGTATTCGGCAAGGGCGCCCGTGTGCTTGGCACGGGGCTATGGAACGTCGGTGACCGTACGCTGATTGACGGCCTGATCGTCAACGGCAGCGCCAAGGTCGTAGGTTGGTTCGCCCGCATCATTCGCCACTTCCAGTCGGGATACATCTATCACTATGCGTTCGTAATGATTTTTGGCGTGTTGTGCTTCCTGATTTATTTCATGCCGTTCCCGTCATTTGCCAAATAAGTTGGCGAAGTAAAGCAAATAACAACCATGATGCAGTCAACTTTTTCTCTTCTCAGCCTCGCGATCTGGTGTCCGATCGCATTCGGCCTGTTCGTCCTGGCATTCGGCCGTGACGACAATCCCGCGCTGGTGCGATCGGTCTCGCTGCTCGGTTCGATCGTCAGCTTTCTGGTGACGCTGCCGTTGATTCTCGGTTTCGACAAAACGGCGCATGGTTTCCAGTTCGTTGAAAAGGCCGCGTGGATCGATCGCTTCAACGTCAACTATTTCCTCGGTATCGACGGTATTTCGATCTGGTTCGTGTTGCTGACCGCGTTCATCACGGTGATTGTTGTCATCGCAGGCTGGGAAGTGATCGAGAAACGGGTTGCGCAATACATGGGTGCCTTCCTCATCCTGTCCGGATTGATGATCGGCGTCTTTTGTGCACTGGACGGTTTGCTGTTCTATGTATTCTTCGAAGCGACCCTGATCCCGATGTTCATCATCATCGGCGTATGGGGTGGTGCGAATCGCGTGTATGCCGCGATCAAGTTCTTCCTTTACACCTTGCTTGGCTCGCTGTTGACGCTGGTGGCGATTCTTTATCTGTACTTCCAGTCAGGCAGCTTTGAAATTCTTGCCTGGCACAAGCTGCCGCTTCCGCTCAATACGCAAATCATGATTTTCTTCGCGTTCCTGATGGCGTTTGCCGTCAAGGTGCCGATGTGGCCAGTGCATACCTGGTTGCCTGATGCGCACGTTGAGGCGCCTACAGGCGGTTCGGTGGTGCTGGCGGCTATCATGCTGAAGCTGGGTGCTTACGGCTTCCTGCGGTTCTCGCTGCCAATTACCCCGGATGCCAGCCATGCACTTTCGGGTTTCATCATTACCCTTTCCCTGATCGCGGTAATCTATGTTGGACTTGTAGCGCTCGTGCAGGCCGATATGAAGAAATTGGTGGCGTATTCGTCGATTGCGCACATGGGCTTTGTTACGCTCGGCTTCTTCGTCCTCAATGATATGACGATGCAGGGCAACGATATGGCAATGCAGGGCGGTATCGTGCAGATGATTTCGCACGGTTTCGTATCTGGCGCAATGTTCCTCTGCATTGGCGTGTTGTATGACCGCATGCATTCACGTCAGATTGCCGACTACGGCGGTGTTGTCAACACCATGCCCCGCTTTGCTGCGTTCTTTGTGCTCTTTTCGCTTGCAAACTGCGGCTTGCCGGGGACTTCCGGTTTCGTTGGCGAGTTCATGGTCATCCTGGGCGCCGTCAAGTTCAATTTCTGGATCGGCATTCTGGCCGCGACTGCTCTGATTTTTGGTGCGGCATATTCGCTGTGGCTGGTCAAGCGAGTGGTTTTCGGCGAAATCGCCAACAAGCATGTGGCAGAGCTGCATGATCTCAGCGGACGCGAATTTTTCATGCTGGGCCTGCTGGCGATTGCCGTGATCGCAATGGGCTTGTACCCTGCGCCTTTCACCGACGTGATGCAGGTTTCAGTCGGTGATCTGCTTAAGCATGTCGCGATTTCAAAGATGCAGTGAGGAATGTACGTGGTCAACGACTACGTGGACGCAAACTAGCGACGACAACACATGAATAACATGAATCTGGTGCCGGTCTATCCGGAAATTTTCCTGGCGATCGCCACTTCGGCGATTCTGCTGATCGACATGTTTCTTTCCGATGCGAAGCGGCATATCACTTATGTCTTGTCCATCACAACGTTGCTGGTGTGTATTGCATTGAACATGGCGGATTTCAGCGGGCCGACGGTCTATACGTTCAACAACATGTTCGTGTCCGACCCGATGTCGAATCTGTTAAAGATATTCTCGTACATCGCGGTTGGTATCACGCTGATCTATTCGCGCCGGTATGCGACCGAGCGCGGCATGCTGAGCAATACGATCGGCGGCGAGTTCTACGTCCTTGCACTGTTTTCGCTGCTTGGTCAGATGGTCATGATTTCAGGTAACAATTTCCTGATCATCTATCTTGGTCTCGAACTGATGTCGCTGTCTTTGTATGCATTGGTCGCTCTGCGCCGCGGACACTCGGTGTCGACCGAAGCGGCGATGAAGTATTTCATTCTTGGCGCACTGGCTTCAGGCTTCCTGCTTTACGGTTTGTCGATGCTGTACGGCGCCACCGGCTCGCTCGACCTGACGGAAGTTGCAAAGGCGACCGCATCCGGAACCGTGAACAAGACCGTGCTGGTATTCGGTGTGGTGTTCGTCGTGGCGGGTCTTGCGTTCAAGCTAGGCGTAGTTCCGTTCCATATGTGGGTTCCGGACGTTTACCAAGGTGCGCCAACCTCGGTCACTCTGTTGCTCGGCGGCGTGCCCAAACTCGCGGCGTTCGCTATCACGATCCGCCTGCTGGTCGAAGGCTTGTTCCCGTTGGCTATCGATTGGCAGCAGATGGTCATGGTGCTGGCCGTTCTTTCCATGGCCGTCGGCAACATTACTGCGATTGTCCAAACGAATCTGAAACGGATGCTGGCATATTCAACCATCGCGCAAATGGGCTTCATGCTGCTCGGCCTGATGTCCGGTGTTGTGAACGACGACGCTTCCCAAGCGGTGGCGACGAACGCATACGGCTCGGCCATGTTCTACGCGGTTGCCTACGTCCTGACGACACTGGGTACGTTCGGAATTATCATGTTGCTGGCGCGCGCGGGCTTCGAGGCGGAAAACCTGGACGACTTCAAGGGACTGAATCAGCGCAGCCCATGGTTCGCTTTTGTCATGCTGATCCTGATGTTCTCGTTGACGGGCATTCCTCCTACTGTCGGTTTCTACGCCAAGCTCGCCGTATTGCAGGCGGTGCTGGGCACCGGTCAGGTTTGGCTTGCGGTACTGTCGGTGTTGCTATCGCTGATCGGAGCGTTCTATTACCTGCGCGTGGTCAAGGTCATGTATTTCGATGACCCAGTCGACACCACGCCGATTTCGGTCGGAAATGACGTCAAGGTGACGCTTACCGCCAATGGCATGGCTGTACTCTTGCTCGGCGTGCTTCCCGGGCCTTTGATGACCATCTGCGCCAGCGTGATCGCCAAGACACTCGCTGCCTGATCCTGGCCGGCACTGTCTCGTGGATGTTTCTCTTTCGAGCTGGTTTGTGATCATGTTGGCGGTGCTTGCCGCCAACATTCCGTTTTTTAACGAACGCATCTTCGCGCTTGTACCATACGGGACGTCGATAAAACCGTTGTGGGCGCGCTTGCTGGAATTGGTTGTTTTCTATTTCGTGGTGCTTGGCGCAGCCTATCTGCTCGAAGCGCGAATGGGGAATGTTTTCCCGCAGCGCTGGGAGTTTTACGCGATCACGATTTGTCTTTTTCTCGTCCTTGCCTTTCCGGGATTCGTGTTCAGCTATTTGCGGAAACATCACGGCTGATCTGCTTGACGTGCTGTAAGGCATGTACCACTTCGCGCAGTACAATATGCGATCTATTCCTCGAGCGGAGCGTGCAAGTGGATCTGCATCTGAAAGAAATTCAAGTCGACACTGAAGTGGCCTATGAAGGCCATTTTTTAAAAGTTCAATGTGACACCGTATGTCTTCCGGACGGAAAGCATTCCAAACGGGAATACATCCGCCATCCTGGCGCTGTCGTTATTCTTCCTCTTTTCGACGACGGTTCGGTTTTGTTGGAAAGACAGTTCCGGTACCCGTTGCACGATGTTTTCATCGAGTTTCCGGCAGGGAAAATTGATCCTGGTGAGGATCCGCTGGAATGTGCCAAGCGCGAATTGCAGGAAGAGACCGGCTATACGGCGCGCGAATGGAAGTTCCTTTGCACCATACATAATGCGATTGCCTACTCGGATGAACACCTCGACATCTTCGTCGCTCGCGGGCTGACGGCAGGGCAAAGCAAGCTGGACGATGGCGAGTTCCTGGAGACCTTCACGACGAGCGTCCCGGAAATGCTTGAATGGGTAAAGAGTGGAAAAATCTCCGACGTGAAAACCATCATCGGATTGTTCTGGCTCGACAAGATGCTGAACGGGCAGTGGAACCTGTAAGGCAGCCTGCGATGCCGCAGGACGGCGAGTTCTGTTCTGGAGAATGGTAGAAACTGCTGCATCAGTGCATGTTCAGTGCATGAACTGCAAGCTTTGACTTCCCGGAGCTATTGGGAAATCGAAAGCTTGCAAGGGACGTTCGAGCAGGATTACATGTTCACGTAGTTCGGCCCACCACCACCTTCCGGCGTGACCCAGACAATATTCTGCGTGGGATCCTTGATGTCGCAGGTCTTGCAATGGACGCAGTTCTGGGCGTTGATCTGAAGCCGCTCGCCGCCGCTCTCGTCCGTTACGAATTCATATACACCTGCGGGGCAGTAGCGGCCTTCGGGACCAGCATACTTATGCAGATTCACCTGCACTGGCACAGCGTCGTTCTTCAGCGTCAAATGCGCAGGCTGGTTTTCTTCGTGATTCGTGTTGCTGACGAACACTGAGGACAGGCGGTCGAACGTAAGCTTGCCATCCGGCTTCGGATAGGTGATCGGCTGGCACTCGCTTGCCGGCTTCAAAAACACATGATCCGGTTTGTCGCGGTGAAGAGTCCAAGGCGGGGTTTGTACACCGATCTTCGGCAGGAACCATTGCTCGATACCGAGCATCAACTGGCCCATCAGCTTGCCTTTCTTGAACCAGTTCTTGAAATTGCGGGTTTGCTGCAACTCTTCATTGAGCCAGCTCTTCTCGAACGCTTCAGGGAAGGCAGAGACTTCATCATGTGAACGGCCGGCAGCCAGTGCGCCTGCAACCGCTTCAGCGCAGAGCATGCCGGACTTGATTGCCGCATGGCTGCCCTTGATACGTGCGGCGTTCATGAAGCCAGCGTCGCATCCTACCAGTGCGCCGCCGGGGAACACGGTCTTTGGCAGCGCCTGCGGCGTGCCGTTGTTGATGGCGCGCGCGCCATAACCGATACGCTTGCCGCCTTCAATGTGGGAACGGATTAGCGGGTGAGTCTTCCAACGTTGCATTTCCTCGAACGGGCTCATGTACGGATTCTTGTAATCGAGGCCGATCACATAACCAAGCGTGACCTTGTTGTCTTCCAGATGGTAGAGGAATCCACCGCCAAAGGTGTCATCTGCGATCGGCCAGCCGGCCGTATGCACAACCAGTCCTGGTTTTGCCTTTGCAGGGTCGATTTCCCAGAGCTCCTTGATACCGATGGCGTATGTGAGCGGGTCCTTTCCGGCATCGAGCTTGAACCGTGCAATCAGTTGCTTTCCGAGATGTCCACGCGCACCTTCGGCGAAAATCGTGTACTTGCCCAGCAGTTCCATGCCGAGTTGAAAATGATCCGTGGGCTGTCCGTCCTTGCCGATACCCATGCTGCCCGTCGCAACACCCTTGACCCGGCCCTGTTCATCGTACACGACCTCGGCTGCAGCGAAGCCGGGGAAAATTTCGACGCCGAGACTCTCAGCCTGCTGCGCCATCCACTTCACGACATTGGAAAGCGAGATGATGTAGCACCCGTCGTTATGGAAGTTCCGCGGCATCAACCAGTCTGGCGTACGCTTGGACCCGGTTTCGGTGAGCACCAACAGGTCATCGCCGGTAACCGGCTGGTTGAGCGGCGCACCCAGTTCCTTCCAGTTCGGAAACAGTTCGTTCATCGCACGCGGATCCATCACGGCGCCGGACAGGATATGCGCGCCAGGCTCGGAACCTTTTTCGAGGACGACGACCGAGATATCGCTGTTGAGCTGCTTGAGCCTGATTGCGGTAGCCAGGCCGGCGGGACCACCGCCCACGATCACGACGTCGTACTCCATTGACTCGCGCGGGCCGTATTGTTCTAGGATGCTTTGGGTCTGCGTCATGGGTCTCACCAAGGTAAAATAAATTATCGAACGAACGTGCTAATTGTCGTGGATTTTGCTTGAGAATGCTAGACGCAACGCTCTAAACGCCGCGCATTCATGCAATGATAACGGGTTCGAGGTAGCTGTAACATCAATTGCACGACAATAACGAGGAGATATCGTGGGGATCGAGGTCAATTTCGAGGGAAAAATTGCGTTGGTAACCGGCGCATCCAGCGGCTTGGGAGCGCGTTTTGCGAAAGTGTTGGCCGAGGCGGGTGCCCAAGTCGTGCTGGCATCGCGCCGCGTCGAGCGCTTGAAAGAGCTGCGTGCCGAAATCGAAGCCGGAGGCGGTGCCGCACATGTCGTTTCGCTTGACGTGACGGACTACGCCAGCATCAAGTCTGCAATTGCCCATGCCGAAACCGAAGCGGGGCCGATTGACATCCTGGTGAACAATTCCGGAGTTTCAACAACTCAGCGGCTTGTGGACGTCACGCCGGAGGACTATGCGTTTGTGATGGATACGAATCAGCGGGGCGCATTTTTCGTCGCTCAGGAGACGGCGAAACGCATGATCACGCGTGCCAAAGGCGATCCGGGCAAGCAACATCGGATCATCAACATTGCATCGGTGGCGGGTCTGCGCGTGTTGCCTCAGATCGGCATCTATTGCATGAGCAAGGCTGCGGTCGTGCATATGACGAAATCAATGGCTGTGGAATGGGGACGCTATGGCATCAACGTCAACGCGATTTGTCCCGGCTACATCAGTACCGAAATCAATGAAGTGCACTTCGAGACCGAACAAGGGAAAAACCTGATCGACATGCTGCCCCGCAAGCGGCTCGGCAAGCCCGAGGACCTCGATGGTTTGATCCTGCTTCTTGCTTCCGAAGAATCGCGTTTCATCAACGGTGCCATTGTCACTGCGGACGATGGCATGGCGGCATACTGATTTGCTGTCTGCTTCAACGGCCCGGTTCTACACATGGCCGGCAGAAAGCTTGTTCTACGGCGAGAACGTCCGTTCGAGGGGGGGGCATGGACGCAATGGAGCAAGTCAACAACACCACCTGTTTTCGGTCTCTGGATAAGGCTGTTCAGTTGCCAACCCCGACCAGACGGTGAACAAGTTCGCTTGACGTTGCCGCGGCGAACTTCCGCATCAGTTTGGCACGATGCATTTCCACAGTACGGGGGCTCAGGCCAACCTGGCGTGCGATAAGCTTGCTCGTCTTGCCCTCCACCAGCAGCGCTGCGATTTCCCGTTCACGCGGGGTCAACTCGGCCGTCACAGGGCGTCTTGCGCTTAAATCCTCGAAAGTCCAGATTCCAGCCCCGTGCGGGTCGTCATGGGTCAAGGAACGACCGCTGACATGGCACCAGAACAGCTCCTGATTGGCGCGTTTCATGATGCGCTCGTCGGAATAATGTCCTTTCGCGCTCATGATCGGAACGATACGTGCGCCGGTACGCTCGAATTCATCAAAGCTGGGATAGAGTACGCTGAACGATTGGCCTATGAGTTCGCTTGGCTGGTAGCCGAACATCTTGGCTAGTGCATCATTGCAGGCATGGATTACGCGGTGTTGCGAAACGCACATGCCGACAGGGGCATTCCGAAAGATCGTTTCGTAGTCTATTGTTAGTGCGCTCATGAGGTTTTGTGGCGCTTTTTATTGAATAAATTCGTATTTTTACGGTATTGCACCGTCTAGTCCACCATCTTATGCTGGCAAACACATTAAAACAGCCTTCAGAGTCTGTTTTTTCGCATCAACACAGCTCCTGCAGGGCACTTTCTCAAGAAGAGGAACAGTATGAATAAAGTTTATCCTGATGCCGCCAGTGCGCTGGCCAGCATTGTGAAGGACGGCCAGACGGTCGCCGTGGGAGGTTTTGGCCTTTGCGGCATTCCGGAAGCACTGATTGCAGCGCTGCGCGATTCAGGTGTCAAGAATCTCACGGCAATTTCCAACAACGCAGGTGTCGACGGCTTCGGACTTGGTCAGTTGCTGACAACGCGTCAGATCAAAAAAATGATCTCTTCCTATGTTGGAGAAAACAAGGAGTTCGAGCGCCAGTATCTGGCAGGCGAGCTTGAGCTAGAGTTTACTCCTCAGGGGACGCTTGCCGAAAAACTGCGCGCCGGCGGCGCCGGAATCCCGGCTTTCTTCACCAAGACCGGTGTCGGCACCATCGTCGCCGATGGCAAGGAAGTGCGCGAATTCGATGGTGAACAATACGTGATGGAGCGTTCGCTGGTCGCCGATGTTTCTCTGGTAAAAGCCTACATGGCTGACAAGGTCGGCAACTTGGTGTTCCGCAAGACTGCACGCAATTTCAACCCGAACGTTGCGATGGCTGGCAAGATCACCGTGGTTGAAGTCGAAAAGCTGGTCGAACCTGGCGAGATCGATCCGGATCAGGTCCATACCCCAGGCATCTTCGTGCATCGCATTGTGGTCAATGCGAGCCCGGAGAAGCGTATCGAACAACGCACCACGCGTGCAAAGTAAGGCGGAGATCGAACATGGCATGGACTCGTGATGAAATGGCTGCGCGTGCAGCCAAGGAACTGCAAGACGGTTTTTACGTGAATCTCGGTATCGGTTTGCCGACTTTGGTCGCCAATTATGTGCCGAAGGATATCGAAGTATGGCTTCAGTCGGAGAACGGTTTGCTTGGAATCGGCCCGTTTCCGACAGAGGACGAGGTGGACCCGGATCTGATCAATGCCGGCAAGCAGACGGTGACCGCGTTGTCTGGTTCTTCCTTTTTCAGTTCTGCGGACTCGTTTGCGATGATCCGTGGCGGGAAAATCAATATCGCCATTCTCGGCGCGATGCAGGTCAGCGAAAAGGGCGATCTGGCGAACTGGATGATCCCGGGCAAAATGGTCAAGGGCATGGGCGGCGCAATGGATCTGGTCGCAGGGGTTGGCCGCGTGGTAGTCCTGATGGAACACGTGGCGAAAGCCAAGGACGGTTCGACTTCGCACAAGATTCTGAAGCAGTGCAATCTTCCTTTAACGGGGGTAGGTGTCGTCAACCGGATTATTACGGATCTTGGTGTGATTGACGTGACGTCGTCGGGTCTGAAGCTGGTCGAGCTTGCACCCGGTGTCACGAAGGAAGAGGTGCTTGAGCAAACAGGCGCTGAGCTGGATGTGAGCGCAGTCGTCTGAACACCTCCGGTTTTCCAATGAAAAACGGCGCATGTGTGCGCCGTTTTTCATTTGCCTGACGACTGGCCCGGCAACCGCGATCCCGGGCCAGTCGCCTCAACCCCGACCGAAATTATTGCGCGACCCAGCCGCCATCCATGTTCCATGCGACACCGCGCACCTGGCTTGCAGCATCGCTGCACAGGAACACCGTAAGTTCGCCAAGTTGCTCCGGCGTGACGAATTCACCGGAAGGTTGCTTTTCCGAGAGCAGGCTTTTTTTTGCGTCGGCGTCGGAAAGACCTTGCTGGCTGGCACGTGCATCCACCTGCTTCTGAACCAGTGGTGTCAGAACCCAG
Source organism: uncultured Noviherbaspirillum sp. (assembly GCA_966212445.1). GTDB lineage: Bacteria > Pseudomonadota > Gammaproteobacteria > Burkholderiales > Burkholderiaceae_D > Noviherbaspirillum. Next base: position 207,432 of record CBIHRJ010000001.1, read on the forward strand.
CCGGGGCAAATGGCGTTGCATGTCACGCCGGTATGCGCATTCTCGAGCGCCGTGACTTTGGTGAGACCGACGATGCCGTGCTTCGCCGCAACGTAAGCGGACTTCTGCGCAGAGCCAACCAGGCCATGCACAGACGCAATGTTGATGATGCGTCCCCAGTTCCTGGTCTTCATGGAAGGTAGCGCCAGGCGCGCAGTGTGGAAGGCGGAACTCAGGTTGATCGCAATAATCGCATCCCATTTCTCGGTCGGAAAATCCTCGATGTTGGCGACATGCTGGATCCCCGCATTATTGACAAGAACATCGACACCGCCGAAGCGCTCGGCAGCAAACTTCATCATTGCTTCAATCTCGACCGGCTTCGACATGTCGGCATTATGATAGGCTGTCTGCACACCGAACTCGTCGCGCATCGACGCCTGGAGCGCCTCAATTTCCGTAGTGTCACCGAAGCCGTTGAAGACAATATTCGTGCCCTGCGAGGCAAGTTTTCGTGCAATTCCCAAGCCAATTCCGGAGGTCGAGCCGGTGACGAGCGAAGTCTTCCCTTTAAGCATAGTGCCTTGCATGATGTCCTCTACGAAATGAAATTTGGAATTGCGACGAAGTTAGGTAGGATTTTAAGCGGAACGGCCAGTAAAATGTGAGAATGGCAAGCGGATAAAACGAATCAACATAAAGAATGGCACAAGCTCAAATCAAAACCGTCCAATGCCTGTCGCCCGCCGGCCTTCATCCCATGGCGTACAAGGAGTGGGGCGATCCGCAAAACTCCAGGGTTCTGGTCTGCGTTCACGGCGTAACCCGGGTGTCGGATGATTTTGACAACCTGGCGCGTGAATTGTGCGGTGAGTATCGCGTCGTCTGTCCTGATGTCGTCGGGCGCGGCCGTTCCGGTTGGCTGCGTGACGCGCAGCATTATCAGATACCGCAGTATGTGAGCGACATGGTCACGCTGATCGCTCGCCTTGATACCGATTCCGTCGATTGGATCGGGACGTCGATGGGTGGATTGATCGGAATAGGGCTGACATCGCTGCAAGGTTCGCCGATACGCAAACTTGTGCTAAACGATATCGGTCCTGCAATCGATTCAGCGGCGCTCAAGCGCATAGGCGACTATATCGGACAAGATGTACGGTTCCCGACGTTCGACCAGGCCGCACGCTACATCAGGGATATTTCGTTGCCGTTTGGACCGCATACCGACGACGAATGGCGGAAACTCGCGTCGGACGTTTTACGTCAGGACAAGGATGGCAAGTGGATACGCCACTACGATCCTGGCCTGGCGGCTCCATTGAAACAGGCGACACGCGAGAGCGCAGCAGCTGCCGAAAAAATGCTGTGGATGGCGTATGACGCCATTTCGTGTCCAACTTTGCTGGTGCGCGGCGCGGAGTCCGATTTGCTGACGCCGGAAGTCGCGCAGGCGATGACGACGAGAGGGCCGAAGGCAAAACTGGTTGAATTGGCTGGCGTCGGCCATGCACCGACCTTGGTGCATGCGGACCAGATCGCTGTTGTCAGGGAATTTTTGCTTGCTTAGGCAGGCGTGGACTTTGAAAATCATGGAAATAAAACGTTTACACGTCGGGAAAACGCTCTCCGAAGCCGCTGTTCATAACGGAACCGTCTATTTGGCAGGGCAGATAGCCGAGGATCTTACGCAGAACATCGAGGGACAGACACGCGAAGTACTGGGGCATATAGATCGATTGTTGGCCGAAGCCGGCAGCGACAAGTCCCGTATTCTGATGTGTCAGATCTATATTGCCGACATGAAGGATTTTCCCGGCATGAACGCGGTGTGGAACGAATGGGTTGCGGACGGACAGTCGCCGCCGCGTGCTACTGTCGAAGCAAAACTCGCAAAGCCGGAATGGCTGGTCGAAATGGTTGTTACGGCTGCACAAAAATAGTGCAATGGTTTCCATAGCTGCGGCGCAAAGCGAAGCGCATGTACAACTGTCCTCCGGCCTGAGCGAGGAGGATAGTGCACGGGTGCTCGATGTGCTTGCTTTCGTCGAGCCGATCTATGCCGGCAAGACGGTTGTCACCGGGCAGGATGCGTTTGCGTTTGCCCAAGGAGTGGCAGCAACGCTTGCCCTTCTCAATACGGACGCCGATACACGGATTGCAGGCCTGTTGTTCGAGTTGCCGGTGTTTGACGTCCGGTTGGCCGAGACGATCGAAGCGCGCTTCGGCAAGGACATCGCAGAGCTGGTCAATGGCATTCGCCAGTTGATGCGACTGCATGAACAGACTTTCGGTCAGAAGGAAGCGGGGCGAGGCAAGAATGTTCCGCAGCAGGCAACGGAGCAACTGGAAACGCTGCGCAAGATGCTCTTGGCGATGGCTTCGGACATGCGCGTGGTGCTGGTGCGACTCGCATCCCGGGTGACGACGCTCAGGTACTTTGCCGATCTGAAGCTGGAGTCTCCGAAGACGCATCAGTATGCGCGCGAAACTCTGGATTTGTATGCACCGCTCGCGAATCGGCTCGGCGTATGGCAATTGAAATGGGAACTCGAAGATCTCGCATTTCGCTTTCTTGAACCAGCCGTTTACAAGCGAATAGCCAAGATGCTGGAGGAGAAGCGCATTGAGCGAGAGAGCTTTGTCGACGCGGCGATCAGGCGCCTGAAATCGGAACTTGCCGCAGCCGGAATCATTGCGGAAGTTTCGGGGCGCCCCAAGCATATCTACAGCATCTGGAACAAGATGCGCGGCAAATCCCTCGATTTTTCAGAGCTCTATGATGTGCGCGCGTTTCGCGTCATCGTTGATGACGTGAAGACATGCTATGCCGTTCTCGGCTTGGTCCACAACATATGGACACCGATTCCTGAAGAATTCGACGACTATATTTCACGCCCGAAGTCGAACGGCTATCAGTCGCTGCACACCGTCGTGCTGGCAGAGGACGGCAGGGCGATCGAGGTGCAGATCCGCACGCAGGAGATGCATCGCTTCGCGGAGTATGGAGTGGCGGCGCATTGGCGTTACAAGGAAAGCGGCGGCTCCAGCTTTTCGGCGCAGAAGTATGATGAAAAGATTGCCTGGCTTCGCCAACTGCTTGCCTGGAAGAGCGAGGTTGCCGACGCTGTGGTCGGGCAGGAGGACCTGCAGCGCGAATGGGTCGAGAAACTCAAGTCTGCTGCGCTCGACGACCGTATCTATGTGCTGACGCCGCAGGCACGCGTGCTTGAGCTCCCTAGCGGCGCCACGCCGATCGACTTTGCCTACCACTTGCATACGGATGTGGGGCACAGGTGCCGGGGCGCACGCGTGGACGGAGTGATGGTGCCGTTGAACACGCCCCTGAAAAATGGGCAGACTGTGGAAATCATTACTGCCCGTGGTGGCGCTGCTGTTGCAGCAGGACCGTCTCGTGACTGGTTGAGTCCCGGCTATGTCGCCAGTCCGCGGACGCGCTCGAAGGTTCGCGCATGGTTCAACGCAATCGAGCAGCAGGAGACTTTGTCCCACGGACGCAGCATGGTGGAAAAGACCTTGCAACGCGAGGGCAAGACAGCGATCAACCTGGAAGATCTTGCGCACAAGCTTGGCTTCTCGAAGCTCGACGATCTGTTGCTTGCCGTCGGCAAGGAAGAATTCAGCCTGCGCAATATCGAGCTGGTATTGCATGCTGACGATGCGCAGAAAAGTGCAACGAAGAACACGAGCGCAGACGACGCCGTCGTGACCAACAAGAGCCGAGCCTCGAGCGTGGCCCAGGGCGCGCGTTCGGGGGTGCTGGTGGTCGGTACCGATGGCTTGATGACGCAGCTTGCACGCTGCTGCAAGCCGGCGCCGCCGGACGAAATCGTCGGTTTCATTACGCGAGGCAAAGGCGTCTCGATCCATCGCGCCAATTGCAAGAATCTCGAGCAGATGCGCAAGAAGGCACTGGAACGCGTAATCCAGACAACCTGGGGTGAACCGGGCAGGGATACCGTCTACCCGGTCGACATTTTCATCCTGGCGAATGACCGGCAGGGTTTGCTGCGCGATATTTCTGAAATCTTTTCGCGCGAAAAGATCAACGTAATCGGCGTCAGTACGCAGAGCGCCAAGGGCCAGGCCCGCATGGCGTTCACTGCAGAGATTTCCTCGACTGCACAATTGCAGAAGGCCTTGGCGATCATTCACGACATCAGCGGCGTGATCGAAGTACAGCGGCAATAGCTAAACTTCTTGCGTGTTCGCGGCGCCTTAGCAACCGGCCATCGCAGGCAGTTCGGCTTGCAGGGTGACATGATCTATCCCGTGCTTTTCCAGCAGCATCGTCTTGATGGCTCGCAGCACGTCCGGCCATTCCTGCATGTCGCGAATTTCGAGGTGGCCAATCAACGCCGGTTCACCGGGCGTCATTTCCCATACATGAAGATCGTGCACCGACAGTACACCGGTGATGTCGACGAGATCGTTGCCGACCTGTACATAGTCGATATGATGTGGAACGCCTTCCATCAGAAAGTGATAGGCGTCGCGCAATACACTGGCCGTCGACTTCAGGATCAGCAGAGCTACCACGAGTGACAAGAGCGGGTCGATTGCCAGCCAACCGGTAAAGTAAATTACCGCGCCAGCGGCGAGTGCCGCCACCGAGCCGAGCAAGTCACCAAGAACGTGGGCCAGCGCTGCCCGGGTGTTGACACTGCTTTTGTCATGGGAGAGCAACCACGCAACCATGATATTGATCATCATGCCGATCAGGGCAACGATAAAGACGGTCTTGCCTTGCACTGGATGCGGATCGGCAAAGCGGTGCAGTGCTTCGAACGCTATCCAGCCCACAAGCGCGAGCATTGCCAGCGCATTGATGAAGGCCGCCAGTGCTTCGGCGCGCCCGAATCCGAATGAGTGTCGCGCCGAGGGTGGCCGCCGGGCGATATATTGGGCCAGCAGTGCCAATCCGAGTGCGGTGCTGTCAGTCAGCATATGCCCGGCATCCGAAATGAGCGCAAGCGAATTCGACCAGATTCCTGCGATCACTTCGACCCCGGCGAAGGCTAGCGTCAGTATTACTGACCAGGCTAACACTTTCGGGTTGCGCCGTTCGACAGTATGGCCATGGGAGGCGTCGCCGGCGCGGTGCGCATGCAGATGGTTTGATGGGGGGAGGTGAGATGTGCCGCGCATGGTATCGGGAAGTCGGGTGGGGCGCGCTCGACGGCAAACTTGCTCGTGCTCAAGCGGCATTGGTTCGGCCGGCCTGTTATCGAGTTTACAGCATCGGCCGGAACATGTGTCGTGCCGGAAGCAAGTACCCCTGACCGTTTTCGTTGGCCACTTTGCGAGTGTCGATACGCTCGAACAAATGCGGATTGCTGGCGCTATGGATATCTTGATTATCGAGGTACTAGCTAAAAGAAAAAATTGCCGCTATAATTTCGCTTCTTTAGGCTCGTAGCTCAGCTGGTTAGAGCACTACCTTGACATGGTAGGGGTCGTTGGTTCGAGTCCAATCGAGCCTACCAACGAAAAGCAGTACATTTGTAAGAGTGAGAAAGGCAGTCCCGGTTATGACACCGCGAACTACAACCGTTAAGGTTTTGGTGCGACGCTAGTCGGGATCTTTTTCGTTTTTGCAAATTTGAAAAAGCGCGGCTAGCCCGCGTTTTTTTTCGTCCACAGTTTTTGTAACTTGATCTGGCGTGCGTGGCAATCCGACGCCGACATGGAGCGCAAAATGGTCTCAGTTCGACTTCCAGATGGTTCTCAACGCCAGTTCGATGCGCCGGTAACGGTTGCGCAAGTCGCTGCCAGTATTGGAGCGGGCCTTGCCAAGGCGGCGCTCGCCGGCAAGGTTGACGGCAAATTGGTCGATACCTCCTTTCTGATCGAGCGCGATGCTGATCTGGCAATCGTGACAGACAAGGATGCGGAGGGTTTGGAGGTGATCCGCCATTCGACGGCGCACCTGCTCGCTTACGCGGTCAAGGAGTTGTTCCCTGACGCGCAAGTGACCATCGGGCCGGTGATTGAAAACGGCTTTTATTACGACTTCTCGTACAAGCGCCCGTTTACCCCCGAGGATCTCCAAGCGATCGAAAAGAAGATGGCCGAGCTGGTGAAGAAGGATGAGCCTGTTACCCGCAAAGTGCTGCCGCGCGACGAGGCGGTTGCCTACTTCAAGTCGATCGGCGAAGCGTACAAGGCTGAGATCATTGAGTCCATTCCGCAGAGCGAGGACGTGTCGCTTTATTCTGAAGGCAGGTTCACCGACCTTTGTCGTGGTCCGCACGTTCCATCCACCGGCAAGCTGAAGGTGTTCAAGCTGATGAAGCTGGCCGGGGCCTATTGGCGCGGCGACTCGAAGAATGAAATGCTGCAGCGTGTGTACGGTACGGCGTGGGCAAAGAAAGAAGAGCAGGATACCTATCTGCATATGTTGGAAGAGGCGGAAAAGCGTGACCACCGCAAGCTGGGGCGCGCGCTGGATCTGTTTCACTTCCAGGATGAAGCGCCGGGGTTGATCTTCTGGCATCCGAAGGGTTGGACCCTTTGGCAGCAGGTCGAGCAATACATGCGCACCAAGTATCAGGTCAATGGTTATCAAGAGGTGAAAGCGCCGCAGATTCTTGATCGCTCCCTATGGGAAAAGACGGGGCACTGGGGCAACTACCGAGAGAACATGTTCGTGACAGAGTCGGAAAATCGCGCTTACGCACTCAAGCCGATGAACTGCCCAGGCCATATCCAGATCTATAACTCCGCGATGCGCAGCTACCGTGACTTGCCCCTGCGCTACGGCGAATTTGGCCAATGCCATCGCAACGAACCTTCCGGCGCGCTGCATGGAGTGATGCGGGTGCGCGGCTTTACCCAGGATGACGGCCACATTTTCTGCACCGAAGAGCAGATCGAAGCCGAAGTGACGGCCTTTCATGCTCAGGCGATGGAAGTGTATGAAGATTTCGGATTTAAGAATATTGAAGTCAAGCTCGCCTTGCGTCCCGACAACCGTATCGGCACCGATACGATGTGGGATACCTCGGAAGAGGCATTGCGCTCGGCGCTTCGCGCTTGTGGCGTGAACTGGACCGAGTTGCCGGGCGAGGGGGCGTTTTATGGTCCGAAGATCGAATACCATCTCAAGGACAGCCTTGGCCGCCCTTGGCAGGTCGGGACGGTGCAGGTCGATCCGTCAATGCCGGGGCGTCTCGGTGCTGAATACGTGGCGGACGACAACACGCGCAAGGTGCCACTTATGCTGCACCGTGCAATCGTCGGGTCGCTGGAGCGCTTTATCGGCATCTTGATCGAAAATTATGCCGGTGCACTACCACTGTGGTTGGCGCCGGTGCAAATTGCGGTGTTGAACATTTCCGATGCGCAATCTGATTATGCTCAAAGCGTCGCACAAAACCTGAAAAAACAAGGGTTTAGGGTGCAGGTCGATTTGCGTAATGAGAAAATAACCTATAAAATACGCGAGCATTCAGTACAGAAGCTGCCTTACATCGTCGTGATCGGCGATAAGGAGCGGGATGCAAACACAGTGGCCGTGCGTGCGCGGGGCAACGTCGACTTGGGGGTGATGCCGGTCGATGCACTGGTGGAACGACTCCGGAACGAAGTCGACACCAAAGCCTGAACGGGGTGACCCGAAGCGCTAGAGCACGGCTTCGTTATTTGATTTTTAAAGGAAACTGCAATAGCTACTGACAAGTCGCATCGCATCAACGGCGAAATTACTGTGCCGGAATTGCGTTTAACTGGGGTCAACAACGAAGCGCTTGGTATCGTAAGTCTCGCCGAAGCCTTTCGTCTGGCGGAAGAGGCGAATGTGGATCTGGTGGAAATTGCGCCTACCGCGCAGCCACCGGTTTGCCGCCTGATGGACTATGGCAAGTTCAAGTATCAGGAGCAAAAGAAGGCCCACGAAGCAAAGCTCAAGCAAAAGGTTATCCAGGTCAAGGAAGTCAAATTCCGCCCGGGAACAGACGACGGCGATTACAACATCAAGTTGCGTAATCTGACCAAGTTTCTCGAAGAGGGCGACAAGACCAAGATCACCTTGCGTTTCCGCGGTCGCGAAATGGCGCATCAGGATATCGGGATGCGCATGTTGGAACGCTTGAAGGCGGATCTGGAACCTTTTGGTCAGGTAGAGCAGTTTCCCAAGATGGAAGGCCGCCAGATGGTAATGGTTCTGGCGCCCAAGAAGAAAAAATAAGATTCGTGCGGATTGTCCGGTTTGCCGGACGATTGGCGCAATAGCGGTGGACTTGATTCCACTGCAAAACAAGTGAAAGCAGGCATCCAAGTGCAATGAAGTATTGCCACCTGCAATCATGTTAAAAATGGAGCTGTCCGAGAGGGCAGAACTTGCTATGCCGAAAATGAAGACGAAGAGCAGCGCGAAAAAGCGCTTTCGCGTGCGTCCGGGCGGTACCGTCAAGCGCGGTCAAGCCTTCAAGCGTCACATCCTGACAAAGAAAACCACCAAGAACAAACGCCAGTTGCGCGGTGCCGTGGATGTCCATGAGACAAACATGGTGTCCATTCGCGCGATGATGCCGTTCGCCTAACCTCACCTAAGGAGCTAATATGCCTCGAGTAAAACGTGGGGTTACCGCACGGGCCCGTCACAAGAAAGTTCTTGACCAAGCCAAAGGCTATCGTGGTCGTCGCAGTACCGTCTATCGCATTGCCAAGCAGGCAGTTATGCGTGCCGGTCAGTACGCCTACCGCGACCGCCGCAACAAGAAGCGCGTTTTCCGCGCACTGTGGATCACCCGTATCAACGCGGCTTCGCGTGAGCACGGCGTTACCTACAGCGTGTTCATGAACGGCCTCAAGAAAGCCAACATCGAACTGGACCGCAAGGTTCTGGCCGATATGGCCGTGATGGACAAGCCGGCGTTTGCCGCGATTGTCAACCAGGTGAAGGCCAACATCGCTGCTTGAGTTGTTGTGATCGCATGCGCTGTCCTTCAGGCAGCGCTGCAATATGAGCGGGGCAGAGGTCATCACCTGTGCCCCGTTTTATTTTGAATCGCCGCTTTACGCACCCCTGCCGATTCCTGTTTTCCGATTCCTTTTCACGGGCGAAAAAGCCGCATGAATTCCCTCGAACAAATTGTCGTCCAGGCACAGACCGATTTTGCCGGTGCAGAAGATGCTGCTGCGCTGGAGAATGCAAAAGCAAAATATCTCGGCAAGACCGGCCAGATTACCGAGCAGATGAAAGGCTTGGGCAAGCTGGCGCCGGAGGAGCGCAAGGCGCAAGGCGCCATCATCAATGCGGCCAAGGAAAAAATCGAGGCGTCCCTCAACGCACGCCGCGATGCGCTCGCCGATGCGCAGATGCAGGCACGGCTCAATGCAGAAGCGATCGATGTGTCATTACCCGGTCGCGGTCGCGGCAAGGGCGGGATTCATCCGGTCATACGCACCTGGGAGCGCATCGAAGAGATCTTTCGTTCGATTGGTTTCGATGTGGCGGACGGCCCCGAGATCGAAACGGACTGGACCAACTTCACTGCTTTGAACAGCCCTGAAAACCATCCGGCACGCTCGATGCAGGACACTTTTTATATCGAGGGCAGCGACACGCAAGGCAAGCCTTTGCTGTTGCGTACGCATACTAGTCCAATGCAAGTCCGCTATGCACGGATGAACAAGCCGCCGATCAAGGTTATCGCTCCGGGGCGGACCTATCGCGTAGATAGCGATGCGACCCATTCGCCAATGTTTCATCAGGTTGAAGGCTTGTGGATCGCGGACGATATCAGTTTTGCAGACCTTAAAGGCGTGTACCTGAACTTCGTAAAAGCCTTTTTTGAAACCGACGATCTGCAGGTGCGATTTCGCCCGTCGTACTTCCCGTTTACCGAGCCCTCGGCCGAGATCGATATCGCGTTCGGAAGCGGTCCTCTCAAGGGGCGCTGGCTTGAAGTGTCCGGCGCCGGGCAGGTGCATCCGACCGTGGTGCGCAACATGGGGCTCGATCCGGAACAATATATCGGTTTCGCATTCGGCTCCGGTCTGGAGCGCCTGACCATGCTGCGGTACGGGATCAATGACTTGCGCCTGTTTTATGAAGGCGACCTGCGCTTCCTGAAGCAATTCAATTGAAAACACGAACGGTTTAACTATGCAATTCTCCGAGAGCTGGCTGCGCACCCTGGTTGATCCGAAGATGACTTCGGACGAGTTGTCGCATTTGCTGACCATGTCCGGTCTGGAAGTGGAAGAGGTGGAACCGGTCGCCCCTGCGTTTTCCAACGTGGTGGTGGCGAAGGTGATCGAGGTTTCCAAGCATCCGAATGCGGATCGTCTGAATGTTTGCCAGATCGATGCCGGTACCGGCACCTTGTTGAGCATTGTCTGCGGCGCGCCAAATGTGCGCGTCGGAATGAAGGTGCCGTGTGCGTTGGCAGGCGCCAAGTTGCCGCCTGGCGATGACGGCAAGCCGTTCGAGATCAAGGTTGGTCAGTTGCGTGGCGTTGAGTCGCAGGGCATGTTGTGCTCCGCACGCGAGCTGAAGCTTTCCGACGACCATGGCGGTTTGCTGGAACTGCCGGATGACGCGCCGGTAGGACAGAATTTTCGTGATTACTATCAGTTGAACGACCTCAAATTCACGATCAAGCTGACGCCCAACAAGGCGGACTGTCTTTCGGTGCTGGGTGTGGCCCGTGAAGTTTCGGCACTGACAGGCGTGCCGTTGAAGGCGCCGACGTTCAAGAGTGTGGAGGTGGGCACGTCGGAGAAATTGCCGGTCCGGGTTTCCGCCCCCGACCTTTGCGGCCGCTTTTCCGGGCGCGTCATGCGCGGCCTTAACGCTCGTGCGCAGACACCGGACTGGATGAAGCGCCGGCTTGAACGCAGCGGTCAGCGGCCGATTTCGGCATTGGTCGATATCTCGAATTACGTCATGCTCGAACTGGGCCGGCCCTCGCACGTGTTCGACCTCGACAAGATCCATGGAGGTCTGGATGTTCGATGGGGCAAACCGGGCGAATCGCTCAAGCTATTGAATGGCAATACGGTGGAGGTCGATGGCTGGGTTGGTGTGATTGCCGACGACAAGGAGATTGAGTCGCTTGCCGGCATCATGGGCGGCGATTCCACCGCTGTGACACTCGACACGCAAAACATTTATCTTGAGGCCGCGTTCTGGTGGCCGCAGGCGATTCAGGGGCGCGCGCGCCGTTTCAATTTTTCGACCGACGCGGCGCATCGCTTTGAACGCGGCGTCGATTATGCGACGACAGTCGAGCATATCGAACGCATCACGGCGCTGATCGTGGAGATTTGCGGCGGCAAGGAAACGGTGGTCGGTCCGGTCGACGATCACATTGTGAACCTTCCGCAGCGCAAACCTGTGACGGTGCGTTCCGCGCGTGCGGTCAAGGTCATCGGCGTGCCGATCAACGACGAACAGATTGCGGAAATCTTTACCCGCCTCGGACTGGAGTTCAAGCAGGAGTCAGGTCTGTTCACGGTCACTCCGCCGTCCTACCGCTTTGATATCGAGATCGAGGAAGACCTGATCGAAGAGATCGCGCGCATCTACGGCTTCGAAAATATTCCCGCCTTGCCGCCGGTTGCGCCGAATACGGTGCACATCGCGCCCGAAAACACGCGCTCGCTGTTCGCGATCCGTCGTCAGCTAGCGGATGCAGATTATCAGGAAGTGGTGAATTTCAGCTTTGTCGATGAAGCGTGGGAAGCCGATTTTGCGGCAAATGCCAACCCGGTCAGGTTGCTCAATCCGATCGCCAGCCAGATGAGCGTCATGCGTTCCTCGCTGATGGCCAGTCTGGTTGCCAACGTTCGCTATAACCTCAATCGCAAAATCAGCCGTGTGCGCCTGTTCGAAATCGGCGCCGTATACCTGCGCAATGCTGCCGTGCAGGATGGCCCTTTGTCGGTGGCCGGCTATGAGCAACCGAAGCGTGTGGCGGCGATCGCCTACGGTCCTGCTGTGGATGAGCAGTGGGGGCTGCCGTCCCGAAATGTCGATTATTTCGATATCAAGGCGGATCTGGAGGCTTTGTTTGCTCCCCGCACGCTGAAGTTCGCCAAGGCAGAGCATCCGGCGCTGCATCCCGGCCGTTCTGCACAGGTCCTGCTGGACGGCAAGGCCGTCGGGGTGATCGGGGAACTGCATCCCCGCTGGCAGCAGAAATACGACCTGCCGCTGGCGCCGGTGGTGTTTGAGGTTGACGCATCGGCGCTGCAAGCGCGCGACATTCCGGCCTATCGGGAAATTTCAAAATTTCCTGCAGTGACGCGCGACCTCGCGGTGGTGGTGAAACATGCCGTTCCGGCCCAGGATCTGATGGACATTTTCCTTGCTGAACGGCAAGCGAATCCTGCCTGTGCTATCATGCAAGCCATTGTTTTATTTGATGAATATCGTGGCAAGGGACTGGAAAATGACGAAAAAAGTCTTGCTTTCCGTTTTACCTTGCAAGATACTCAAACTACCCTGCAGGACGATAAAGTCGATGCTGCGATGGCCGCCTTCGTTGCTGCCGTCGAGAGGAAACTTGGCGCAAGATTGCGTACATGAGGGGTAGCAAACCAGCATGGCAGGGACGACAACTACTATGAATGACGTGAACTCAGCCGAATTTCAATCCGTTTTGGCCGCCGATCTGAATCGGGCAATGCAAGAGGCACAGGCGCGGACGCAGGCGGAAAAAGACCTGCCGACGCTGACGAAGGCGGAGTTGGCTGAACTTCTGTTCGAGCAGGTGGGCCTGAACAAGCGCGAGGCAAAGGATATGGTCGAGACGTTCTTCGATGAAATCCGCAACGCGCTTGAGCGTGGAGAGTCGGTCAAGCTTTCCGGCTTCGGTAACTTTCAGTTGCGCGATAAACCACAACGTCCCGGACGCAATCCGAAAACCGGTGAAGAAATTCCGATCACTGCGCGACGCGTGGTGACCTTCCATGCGAGCCAGAAACTGAAGGGCATGGTGGATGAGGCGAGTCGCAAACCATTGGCACGCGTCGCTTGATGTGAACCATGACAGAGCGCGCGAACCACAAGTCTGATGTTGTCGTGTTGCCGCCCATACCGGCGAAGCGCTATTTCACGATCGGTGAGGTCAGCGAATTGTGCGGTGTGAAGCCGCACGTACTTCGCTATTGGGAACAGGAATTCACGCAACTGAAACCGGTGAAGCGCCGCGGAAATCGGCGTTACTACCAGCACCATGAAGTGTTGCTGATTCGCCGCATCCGCGAGTTGCTTTACGAGCAGGGTTTCACCATCAGTGGAGCCCGCAACAAGCTTGACAGTCGCATAACGAGCGGCCAGGCAGAGGATGACCTTGCTGCCGGGTTGCCGCCACTGGAGGTGAATACCGTGGCTATTCGCAACGAGTTGTCCGAGATTCTCGATTTGCTGAAACGCTAGCGGATTACCGCATGCTGGTTATACAGAGGCCGCCTATGGGTGGCCTTTTTGTTGCGTCGATACGAATAACTTGATGCGCATCAGTTCAAACGCGATCATGATCGGCATCAGCGGATTGCGCAATTCATGGCACAGCATCGCGAGAAATTCGTTCTTGCGGAGATCGATGTCGGCTGGCTCTTGCTCCCTGAGATGAGGCGCCGGCTCGATTTCCTTGCATCGCGCCGCTTCGGCTTCGAGCACATTCGCCTTGTGCAGCAGCAGCGAGATCGACCGTTGCGCTTCGTCTGAATTTGCCGGCATGCTACATCCATTCGACACATGTATGTGCGTGCAGCCGGCAGATGTCATCGAATGCTGCACGGTATCCTTCCCGGGCGAATGCCACCATCGGATAGCCGCACATGAGGGAAAACGAATACGTGCGCCCGAGATCGTTCCACAGTTGTTCGAGATGCTGTACTTCAATCTTTCTTGGGCATCATGAAGCGTAGCGTCGATTCAATGATCCATATTGGCAATCGTCATGGATCGTTGAAATCGACGAGGGAAGTCAGAACATTTCAACGCAGCCCCATGCACTCAGGTCAAGTGTATGAGCCACGAAGAGGGGGATGCGTTCGCCGTTGGTACCCAATTTAAACGATGCCGGTTCGGGCGACGAAATCCTGACGAAAACAGGCGTATAAACAAAGTTTCTAAAGAGCATCTATAATCGGCCAGCAGTCAGCCGCGGTTCGACTTGGGATCCCGCCGTTCATTGATGGAGATGAGATGAAAACGTCTGTCGCTTCTTCCTGGGACGTCGACAGTATCTTGCGCGTAGGCATGCAGTCGTTGCTGGATCTGTTCGACGACTCCTGTGAAGGCACCATGGCCGTCGACGATCAGGGGCGTATCACCTGGATCAACGACAAATATGTTGCCTTCCTTGGCCTCAAGGGACCGGAGGATGCGCTTGGAAAGCCGGTTGAGGATGTGATTCCGAACAGCCGCATGCGCGAAGTCGTGGAGACGGGAAGACCTATCCTTCTCGACATCATGATGACGCGCGATCAGCCAGTAGTGGTGATGCGCATTCCGCTCAAGGATGACACGGGCAAGGTCGTCGGCGCCCTCGGTTTTGCGTTATATGACCGGCTGCAGCGTCTCAAGCCCCTGGTGTCCAAGTTTGCCGAATTGCAGTGGGCGCTGGCCAATACGCAAAAGGAACTGGCGCAGTTGCGCCATACGAAGTACTCGATCTCCAGTTTTGTCGGCGTCAGCCCGGTTTCCCTTGAACTCAAGCATCGCGCACGCCGCGCGGCGCAACTCGACACAACCGTCCTGCTGCTGGGCGAAACCGGCAGCGGCAAGGAATTGCTGGCGCACGGTATTCATGCCGCATCGGGGCGGGCAGGCAAGCCTTTCGTCGGAATCAACATCGCGGCCGTGCCGGAATCCTTGCTTGAGGCCGAATTCTTCGGCGTGGCACCCGGTGCGTATACCGGTGCCGATCGCAAGGGGCGTGAGGGCAAGTTCAAGATTGCCGACGGTGGAACCCTGTTTCTCGATGAAGTAGGTGATATGCCGCTGCAGGTGCAGGCGAAGCTGTTGCGCGTGCTGCAGGAGCAGGAAATCGAGCCGCTGGGTTCCAACAAGATCACCAAGGTCGATGTGCGTGTCATTGCGGCTACCAGTCATGATCTCAAGCAGCTCGTGGCAGACGGCAAGTTCCGGTCTGACCTGTACTATCGCTTGAATGTCTTGCCTATCGTGTTGCCGCCGCTGCGCGAGCGGCTCGGCGACCTTGATGCCTTGTGCGAGCATTTGCTTGAACAGATTGCATCGCGGACCGGTATGCCACAGCGGGAGTTGACGCCATCGGCGCGCGTCTTTCTCGCGTCATATAACTGGCCCGGTAATGTACGTGAATTACGTAATGCGCTGGAACAGGCCGGCATGCTGACGGATAGCATTGCGTTGACTGCGGAGGACTTCGCCACGATTTTAACCATCGACGGCAGCCGGGTTGCGAGTGGAGCAGAGCGCGCTGACGGACAGACTGACCGCACTTTGGCGGATGCCGTTGCGGAATTGGAAAAAAACCTGATCAAGTCCACCCTGGAAAGTACTGGGGGCAACAAGGCGCTGACTGCACGTAGACTCGGAATTTCACGGGCGACGCTCTACCAAAAGATTTCGGATTTCAAGCTGATGTCTGGTTAACATACATGTGTATATTAATTAGTCAGTTTGCAAAGTCCTTATAATTCAAAGACATAACAAGATATAAGTGAAATGCGTCTGATAACTGGACGCTTTTCTCGGTTTTTATCAGGGTTGAATCCCTGTCATTCCCCTCCGTTTTCTAAAAAAACCTTAAAAATCAAAGACTTTTACTGCATGGCACGGCAATTGCGAATGATGGTGCATTCGCTAACGACGGCGCCCGCAGCATAAGCACGACCCGGTCCGCTTTCGTTTGCACAGACGGAAACAGGGAGGCAGGGTGCGACTCACAAACAAGGTGGCGCTGATTACAGGCGCAAGCAGAGGGATCGGCAAAGCAACAGCGCTCAAGTTCGCCAAGGAAGGCGCGAAGGTCGTGGTCTGCGACCTGGACGACGCCGTCGCCGAAACGGTGGCCGAGATCCGCTTGCGCGGCGGGAATGCGATCGGATTTACCGTCGACGTCACCAAGCAGGAAAGCATCGAAGCAATGGTGAGCGGAGCGCTTGCCACCTTCGGCCACATAGATATTCTCGTCAACAACGCCGGCATCGTTGCCGACGCCCAACTCAAGAAGATGACCGACGACCAGTTCGATAAGGTCATCGACGTCAATCTCAAGGGTACCTACAACTGCACCAAGGCCGTGGTCGATGCCATGATCGAACGCAAGGCCGGCGTGGTGCTCAACGCTTCGTCGATCGTCGGCATCTACGGCAACTTTGGTCAGACCAATTATGCCGCCAGCAAGTTCGGGGTGATCGGGATGGCGAAGACCTGGGCGCGCGAACTCGGCAAGCATGGGATTCGCGTGAATGCGGTCTGCCCCGGATTCATCGAGACATCCATCCTGAAGTCGATGCCGGAAAAAGTCATCCGCGCGCTGGAAGAGCGCGTACCGCTCGGCCGTCTCGGCAAGCCCGAGGAAATCGCCAGCACCTTCGCCTTTCTTGCCTCCGACGAAGCCAGCTACATCAATGGCGCCGTCATCGAAGTTTGTGGAGGCATGACGCTTTAGCAGTGACGCAGTACCGGTTGTGTGTAGTGGGCAGTTCCGAAAAAAAGAACCAATGTTTACCCGACCAAAGACGGCGGGCAACCTCAAGGAGCGAGACAACAATGACAATACTCAAGCGCTTGGGCTTAACGTCCATCGTCGCGGCCGGCTTCCTGGCCGGCTGCGGCGCATCCGATCCGGAAGACCTCAATGTCAAGCCGAGCTATCTCGGCACCGTCCAGAAGTCCAGCTATGACGGTACCAGTGACGACCTGCTGACCGCCGGCCTCGGCAAGACCGGCATTCAGGGCGCGGCACCCGGCTACGCCGACCCGACCAATCCGACTGTCGCCGAACTGCGCAAGAACACTATTTATTCCAACTACCGCGCGCTGGTGGACGTGACCACCAACGGCGGCTACGGCACCCTGTTCGGACCCAACGTCGACAACAGCGGCAATCCCACGCTGGGCGAAGGAAAGATCGCAGGCGACGAGTACATCGCCTACTCGGACGATGGCACGGGCCAGATCAACGTCACGCTGATGGTCCAGATTCCAGCGGGCTTTGACAAGGCCAATCCCTGCATCGTGACCGCGACTTCGTCCGGATCGCGCGGCGTATATGGCGCCATTGGAACCGCGGGCGACTGGGGCCTGAAGCAGAAATGCGCGGTCGCTTACAGCGACAAGGGCAGTGGCATGGGCTTCCACAACCTGCAGTCTGATACCGTGAACCTGATGACTGGTACCCGGGCCACTGCGACGGCGGCGGGGAAGAATTCCAACTTCACCGCCAATCTTACTTCCGCTGAACTTGCCGCATTCAATGCGGCTACGCCGAATCGTTTTGCGATCAAGCAGGCACACTCGCAGCAGAACTCCGAGAAGGACTGGGGCAAATACACCTTGCAGGCAGTCGAATTCGCATTCTGGGCGCTCAACGACAAGTTTGGCGATTTGTCCAAGGACGGTCAGAGCCGCTTGAACACCATCAAGCCGTCAAATACGCTGGTCATCGCATCGAGTGCGTCCAACGGCGCCGGTTCTGCGTTACTTGCTGCGGAGCAGGACACCAAGGGGCTGATCGACGGCGTCGCGGTTTCGGAACCGGTGGCGGAGGTGAGCCTGAGCCCATCGCTGACGATCAAGCGCGGCAACACCGCTGTCAGTCGTGCCGGTCTGCATCTGTACGACACGATCACGATCGGCAATCTGTACCAGCCGTGCGCGGCACTGTCTTCACAACTGAGTGGCGCACCGTTGGCAGTGCTGGTGAACTCAACCCTGGGAGCGAACCGCTGCGCATCATTGAAGACGAAAGGATTGCTGACAGCGGCCACGCAAGCGGCGCAGGCAGACGAAGCGCTGCAGAAGCTGCGCGACGCCGGCTGGGAAAGCGACTCCGACCTGTTGCATCCGTCGCACTACGGCACGTCCGCTATTCTTGCGCCGTTCTACGCCAACATGTATGGCAAGTTCAGTGTGAAGGACAATATCTGCGGATTCAGTTTTGCTCCGGTCGTTGCTGCAACGGGCGCCGTGACGACGCTGACGGCGGCACAGGAAGCGCAATTGTTCGCCAGCGCCAACGGCACGCCCAGTGGCGGCCTTGGCGTGATCAACAACGATTCGGTCAGCGGCCCGATCGCTGATGCGTTCACGGTCAGTCCGTCAACCAGCGTGATGGATTACAACATCGATGGTGCGATCTGCCTGCGCAATCTCGCCACCGGTACCGACATCACCACCGGGGTGCCGCTGACGGGAACCATGCTCGCCAACTCGCAGCGTGTACAGGCCGGAATGGCTGAAACCCGCCGCAGTGCCAATCTGCACGGCAAGCCGGCGATCATTGTTCATGGTCGTAGCGATGCACTGATTCCGGTCAACAACAACTCACGTGCGTACTTCGCAGCGAACAAGCTGGTCGAAGGTGCAGCGAGCAAGCTGTCGTACATGGAAATCACCAATGCCAATCACTTTGATGCTTTCCTCGGCTTCTCCGGCTACGACACGCGTCTGATCCCGATCCACCGTTATCACATCGAGGCGATGAACCTGATGTACGCGCATCTGAAGAGCGGTGCGGCGCTGCCGCCGAGCCAGGTGGTCAGGACCGTGCCGCGCGGCGGCTCGCCGGGTGCGGCGCCGGCCATCACGGCTGCGAATGTGCCCTCGATCAAGGCTTCGCCTGCTGCAGCGGACCAGATCACCTTCGCCAACAACACCGCGACCATTCCGGATTAAGCAGTTTCCCGGCGGGCGGCAGTCAGTACGGCTGCCGTTCGAATGCCCGATTGTTCCGATCGATTCAATCGCGCTCGCCACCGTTCTGTGGCGAGCGCACCCGATGCACGACCGCATCGCGCCGGCGGGCGAAAACGCGTCAAGCCAAACAGCAACACTGGAGAAAATGGATGGCAAGCGAAGTCATACTTGAAACGCGAAACCTCACCAAAGGTTTTAAGGGATTCATCGCAGTGAATGACGTCAACCTGAAGGTCAGGCGAGGCTCGATACACGCCTTGATCGGCCCGAACGGGGCAGGGAAGACCACCTTCTTCAACCTGCTGACGAAATTCCTGACACCGACCAACGGGGCAATCCTGTACAACGGCGACGACATTACCTCGCTGGCGCCGGAACAGATCGCGCATCGCGGCGTGATCCGTTCGTTCCAGATCTCCGCCGTGTTTCCGCACCTGACCGTGCGGGAGAACGTACGCATCGGGCTGCAGCGTGCGTTGGGGACGTCATTCCACTTCTGGAAGAGCGAGAAGACGCTGAACCAGTTGAACCGGCGCGCCATCGAGCTGCTGGCCGAGGTCGACCTGGAAAGCTTTGCCAATACCATGACGGTCGACTTGCCATATGGCCGCAAACGCGCGCTGGAGATCGCCACCACGCTGGCAATGGAGCCGGAACTCATGCTGCTCGATGAACCGACGCAAGGTATGGGACACGAGGACGTGGACCGCGTTACCGAATTGATCAAGAAAGTCTCCGCCGGCCGCACCATTCTGATGGTGGAACACAACATGAGCGTGGTTTCCGGCATCTGCGACAAGATATCGGTCCTGCAGCGCGGTGCGCTGCTGGCGGAAGGCAGCTACGAGGAAGTATCGAGCAATCCGCAGGTGATGGAAGCCTACATGGGCACCACCTCCGGCGCACTGGAAGGAGCCCACTGATGACGACGCATGCGCTTGAAATCCGCAACCTCAAGGCGTGGTATGGCGAGTCGCATATCCTGCATGACGTCAATCTCACCGTGAAACCGGGCGAAGTGGTCACGCTGCTCGGACGCAATGGCGCGGGACGTACCACCACGCTGCGCGCGATCATGGGATTGACCGGCGCCCGCAAAGGCTCGATCAAGGTTAACGGCGTTGAATCAATCGGGCTGGCGACGCACAAGGTCGCGCATCTCGGCGTCGGCTACTGCCCGGAAGAGCGCGGCATTTTTTCGTCGCTGTCGGCGGAAGAAAACCTGATGCTGCCGCCCATGGTGTCGAAGACGACCAAGGGCATGTCGATCGACGAAATCTATGAACTGTTTCCGAATCTCGAAGAGCGCCGCGCCAGCCAGGGAACGCGGCTGTCTGGTGGCGAGCAGCAGATGCTGGCGGTTGCACGCATCCTACGCACCGGCGCCAAGCTGCTGCTGCTGGATGAAATCTCGGAGGGCCTGGCGCCGGTGATCGTGCAGGCGCTGGCACGCATGATCATGATGCTCAAGGCCAAGGGCTACACCATCGTCATGGTGGAACAGAATTTCCGCTTCGCCGCTCCATTGGCGGACCGGTTTTACGTGATGGAGCATGGACAGATCGTCGAGTCCTTCGCTGCATCCGAATTGGAGTCGAAGATGCCGGTTCTGAACGAACTGCTGGGTGTCTGAGAACAGCCGTTGATGTACCACTACAAAGAGGAGAAGTGATGAAACTCAAAGCAAAAGTGACTACGCTCGCCGTCGCAGCAGCCTTTGCCGGTATTGCCGGTACCGCGCAAGCCCAGATCTCGGGCGACGTGATCAAGATCGGCCTGATCACCGACATGTCCGGCGTGTACGCCGACGTCGACGGTCCGGCCGGCGCGGAAGCGGTCAAGATGGCGATTGCCGACATGGGCGGCGCGCTCAACGGCAAGAAAATCGAGTTCATCGTTGCCGACCACCAGAACAAGGCCGACATCGCCGCTTCCAAGGCGCGTGAATGGTTTGACCAGGAAGGCGTCGACATGCTGATCGGCGGCACCAACTCCGGCGCCAACCTGGCGATGGCCAAGGTCGCTTCGGAAAAGAAAAAAGTGTTCTTCTCGGTCGGTGCTGCAACCTCCCGCCTGACCAATGAAGAGTGCACGCCGTACACGGTCCACTATGCGTACGACACCGTCGCGCTGGCACGCGGCACTGGCGGCGCGATCGTCAAGCAGGGCGGCAAGGAGTGGTACTTCCTGACCGCCGACTACGCATTCGGCGCCTCGCTGGAAAAGGACACGTCTGACGTCGTCAAGGCCAGCGGCGGCAAGATCGTCGGTTCCGTCAAGCATCCGCTGTCGGCTTCCGACTTCTCGTCCTTCCTGCTGCAGGCACAATCGTCGAAGGCGAAGATCCTCGGTCTCGCCAACGCCGGCGGCGACACCGTCAATTCGATCAAGGCGGCCAACGAGTTCGGCGTCAATAAGTCGATGAAGCTGGCCGGCCTGCTGATGTTTCTGACCGACATTCATTCGCTCGGCCTGAACCTGACGCAAGGCATGTACCTGACCACCGGCTGGTACTGGGACCTGAATAACGAAACCCGCGGCTGGTCGAAGAAGTTCTTCGAAAAGGTCAAGCGCATGCCGACCATGCTGCACGCTGCCGACTACTCCGTCACGACGCAGTACCTGAACGCGGTCAAGGCGACCGGCACCGACGACGCCGACAAGGTGATGGCGCAACTGAAGAAGACCAAGGTCAACGACCTGTTTGCCAAGAATGGTGTGATTCGTCCCGACGGCCGCCTGGTGCACGACATGTACCTGATGGAAGTGAAGACGCCGTCGGAGTCCAAGTACCCGTGGGATTACTACAAGGTCGCGCAGACCATCCCGGGCGATCAGGCTTACATGACCAAGGCCGAATCGAAGTGCTCGCTGTGGAAGTAACCTGAAACACAGTCCTCTCCCGTTTGCGGGAGAGGGCATGTCCGGCGCTGCTTCCAGCGCTTCCGTTCGGCAGAAACCATTTTTTATCCGGCTATGGAAATTTTCGGTATTCCCCTGCAAGCGATGTTGAGCCAGCTCCTGCTCGGCCTGGTCAACGGTTCCTTCTACGCGATGCTGTCGCTAGGACTCGCGGTCATCTTCGGCTTGCTCAACGTGATCAATTTCGCGCATGGCGCGCTGTACATGATGGGTGCCTTTCTCGCCTGGATGGGCTTGAACTATCTCGGGCTCAACTACTGGGTGATGCTGATTCTCGCGCCGCTCGTGGTCGGCATCTTCGGCATCGCCATCGAGAAAACCATGCTGCGCTGGCTGTACAAGCTCGACCACCTGTACGGCCTGTTGCTGACCTTCGGCATCACGCTGACGCTGGAAGGCCTGTTCCGCTCGTTCTACGGCGTCTCCGGCCAGCCGTATTCGGTTCCGGAGGCGCTGGGCGGCGCCACCAACCTCGGCTTCATGTTCCTGCCGAACTACCGTGCGTGGGTGGTGCTGGCATCGATCACGGTATGCCTTGCGACCTGGTTCGTGATCGAAAAGACCAAGCTCGGCGCTTACCTGCGCGCCGGCACCGAGAACCCGAAACTGGTGGAAGCCTTCGGCATCAACGTGCCGCTGATGGTGACGCTGACCTACGGCTTTGGCGTCGCGCTGGCGGCGTTTGCCGGCGTGCTGGCTGCGCCGGTGATCCAGGTGTCGCCGCTGATGGGCTCCAACCTGATCATCGTCGTGTTTGCCGTTGTCGTTATCGGCGGCATGGGTTCCATCATGGGCTCCATCGTCACCGGCCTCGGACTGGGCATCATCGAGGGCATGACGCGCGTGTTTTACCCGGAAGCATCGGCGACCGTGGTGTTCATCATCATGGCAATCGTGCTGATGATCCGGCCCGCCGGTTTGTTCGGCAAAGAGAAATAAGAGGAGCATAAGGATGAATAAAAAAATCGGTTACGCGATTGCACTGGCTGCGGCGCTTGCGGCGCCCTTCGCGGTGTATCCGGTGTTCCTGATGAAGGTGCTGTGCTTCGCGCTGTTTGCGTGCGCGTTCAACCTGCTGATCGGTTTCACCGGGCTGTTGTCCTTCGGGCATGCAGCGTTTTTCGGGGGCGCCGGCTATGTCGCCGGGCATGCGCTGAGGGTGATGGGTTTGCCGTTCGAACTCGGACTGATTGCCGGTGTCGCGGTCGCGGCGGTGATCGGCCTGGTGATGGGCAGCCTGGCGATCCGTCGCCAGGGAATCTACTTCACGATGATCACGCTGGCGCTGGCGCAGATGCTGTATTTCGTGTTCCTGCAGGCGCCGTTCACCGGCGGCGAGGATGGCTTGCAGGGCGTACCGCGCGGCACACTGCTCGGCATGATCGACCTCGGCGACGACACGACGATGTACTACGTCGTGCTGGCCATCGCAGTCGCCGGTTTTGCGCTGATCATGCGCACCGTGCATTCGCCGTTCGGCCAGGTGCTGAAGGCGGTCAAGGAAAACGAACCACGCGCGATTTCGCTCGGCTACGACGTCGACAAGTACAAGCTGCTGGCGTTCGTGCTGTCCGCCGCGCTATCCGGGTTGGCAGGCGCGACCAAGACCGTGGTGCTGGGCTTCGAGACGCTGACCGATGTGCACTGGTCGATGTCGGGACTGGTGGTGCTGATGACGCTGGTCGGCGGACTGGGCACGCTGGCCGGGCCGATTGTCGGCGCCATCGTCATCATCGCCCTTGAAAACAAGCTGGGCGATCTTGGCAATTTCCTGGCGGCGCTGAGCGGCATTGACTGGTTCCGTTCGATTGGCGAGTCGGTCACTATCGTCACCGGTTTTATCTTCATCGTTTGTGTGCTGGCGTTCCGGCGCGGCGTCGTCGGTGAACTGGTCGAATTCAGCAAACGGCGCAAGCCGGTTGCCACTCCGCTTCATTCCACGGTGGTCAAGACAATGGAGGGTTAGCGCATGAACACACTTGCCTGGTGTCGTTGGGCGACAGCATGTCTGGGGGCTTCAATTGCAATCGGTACGGCTTGCGCAGAAGACATCGTCATCGGGCAAGTGGCGCCATTGAGCGGCGTGCTGGCCGACACCGGCAAGGACATGGTGCTCGGTGCTAGCGTCTACTTCGACTACATCAACGACCAGGGCGGCGTGCGCGGCAGGCGCATCCGCCACGTGGTCAAGGACGACGGCTACAAGGTCGCGGAGACCGTGCGCCTGGCGAAGGAGGTCATCGACAAGGATGGCGCGGTGGCGCTGGTCGGTTTTGCCGGTACCGGCAATGTTGGCGAGTTGTTGAAGCAGAAAGTGCTGGAGAACGCGAACATCGCACTGGTTGCGCCTTATACGGGCGGCGAAGTGCTGCGCGAGCCGTTCAACCCGTACATTTTTCATATCCGGGCCGGCTACGCGGACGAGGCCGAGGGCATCGTCGAGCAATTGCAGATGCTGCACATGACGCGTATCGGCGTGATGTATCAGGACGATCCGTTCGGCAAGGCCGGGCTGGCCGGTGTGGATGCGGCCTTGAAGAAGCGTGGCCTGGAGCTGGCGGCAACCGGTGCCTATGAAAAGAATACGGACAACGTTGCCGCGGCGGTGAAGGCGATCGCCAAGGCGAATCCACAGGCCGTCGTGATGATTTCGGTGAACAAGAGTACGGCGGCGTTCAGCAAGCAGATCCGTGCAGTATCGACAGTAGCGCAACTGGTGAACATCTCGGTCATCAATCCGAAGGAAATCGTGCGTCTGATCGGCAGCGAGCATGCGCGCGGCATCGGTATTGCCCAGGTGATGCCGTACCCGTATTCGGCCACGACTGCCATCGTGAAGGAATATCAACGGGCGATGAAAAAATATGCACCGCCCGGGAGCGAGCTGTCGTACACCAGTTTCGAGGAATTCGTCGGCGCCAAGGTGCTGGTCGAAGGCCTGCAGCGCGCCGGCCCGAATCCAACGCGGGAGAAGGTGATTCGCGCGCTGGAGACCTTGCGCGCCTGGGATGCCGGTGGATTTTCCGTGAATTTTTCACCGACCAATCGCATCGGTTCGCGTTTCGTCGAGATTACCGTGATCGGCAAGGACGGCAGATTGCTGCGCTGATCGAATTTAAAACTCTATTTGAGCAAGAAAAGCCATGCATATCGGGGACCTGATCGCGCGTCATGCGCACTACCGTCCGCACCATTCTGCGGCTGTTGTTGGCGACACTCGGCTGTCCTACGCGCACTTCAATTTGCGCGTCAACCGTCTTGCCAATGCGATGCAGAACATCGGAGTGGAAAAGGGGCAGAAGGTCGCTACGCTGTTGCCGAACTGTCTTGAGTTGCTGGAGGTTTACTGGGCCGCCGCGAAGACCGGCGCAGTTGTCGTGCCGCTTTCGCCAATGCTGCTTGGCGCCGGTCTCGCGAGCCTACTGGGCGACTCCGATGCGGTGTTGCTGTTCACGAACGATGCGCTGCGGCCTGTGGTCGACGAAGTGCGGCACGGACTGGCCGGGCTTGCCGGTGGACGTATCGTGTTGACGAATGCGGAAGCGCCGGGCTATGTGAGCTACGCGCAATTCACCGATGCCAGCGAGGCGGAGCCGCGCAACCCGGAACTGCAACCGGAGGATGTCTACAACATCATGTACACCAGCGGTACCACCGGCCTGCCGAAGGGCATTGTCCACACGCACCGCATCCGCGCTCACTATTGCACCTTGCTGGCCAACGCCTTCCGCATTGCGCCGGAGTCGGTGGTGCTGCATACCGGCTCGATCGTCTTCAATGGCGCGTTCACGACGCTGATGCCATGCTTCTATTCCGGCGCGACCTATATCCTGCATCCGCAGTTCGACGTCGAAGCCTTGATCGAGACGGTCAAGCGCGACAAGGTGACGCATACGATGATGGTGCCGTCGCAGATCATCGCGATGATGGCCTCGCCGAACTTCGATCCTGAAGCGATGCGGTCGCTGGAAATGATTCTGTCGCTCGGTGCTCCCTTGCACAACGAACACAAGGAAGCATTGAATCGCACTCTGCCGGGACGCTTCTATGAGCTGTATGGTTTGACTGAGGGATTCGTCACTATCCTCGACCGCGACGATGCCGTGCGCAAGCAGGGATCGGTCGGCGTGCCGCCGCCGTTCTCCGAAATGCGCATCGAACTCGACGATGGACGGATCGCGGGACCGCGGCAGATCGGCGAAATTGTCGGCCGCGGTCCCTTGCTGATGCCCGGCTACTTCAAGCGGCCCGACCTGACCGCGCAAGCGATTGTCGACGGTTGGTTGCATACCGGCGATGTCGGGTACGTTGATGAAGAAGGTTACCTCTACCTGGTTGACCGCAAGAAGGAAATGATCGATAGCGGGGGTGTGAAAATCTATCCGCGCGATATCGAAGACATCCTGGTGCGTCATCCGGATGTGCAGGAAGTCGCCGTGTTCGGCGTCCCGCACGAGAAATGGGGAGAAACCCCGTTGGCCGCGGTCGTGCTGAAACAAGGGCGTGAGGTGGAGGCGCCGCTGATCAAGGCGTGGGTGAACGAGCGGGTGAGCGCGCGCTATCAGCGCGTGAGCGAGGTCGTGATCATGAAGGAATTTCCACGCAATGCCGCAGGGAAGACACTCAAGCGCAGTCTGCGCGATGTCTACTGGCAGGATGGAAAGATATGACGATCGGAATGTTTCCCTGAATATGATGGCGAATATCCGCGACGGCGCATTTGCCATGGCGTGAGATCCGTCGGTCGAGTGCTTTTGGTTGCGCTCGGGATGACATTTGTTTTTTGTAGCAGCAGTAGCAGGGCAGTAGAAGCAGTGTTTGTTCCCCAGCAGTTTAAGGGTTACGTTCGCGTAACCCTTTTTTTTTCAACTTGCGGTATTCAGCGGGTCGGCGCCGAATACTGTCTCGATGCGTTACATGCCGGAAGGATAGGTTTCCGGCATTTCTTCCTGATGCTTTTCCGCTTCTGTATCCAGAGCTCTTAGCGCGCGCGTTTCATCGATGTGTATGACCGCATCGAACTGGTTCGCGATAGACGCATGGAAATAATGGCTGAGTCGCTCGCTTTCCGGCAAATAAATTACCCCTATCGCCCGTTCAAGCCGGCGCTCGCGCAACTGGCCAGCGGCACTTCTGCCACCGCGTAGCGGCAGGAAGAAATTCCCCAACCCGGTGTCGTGAAAGACACGCTCGAAACTGTCCGGCCGTGAAGGGAGAACGGCTTTTCGTTCGGCCGGGCCGTCCCATTCCGAAGCTGCCGTTACCGTGCCGGAATGTGTGGTGAAACCGAGCAGGAAAGTTTGTGCGGCAGGATGCCGTTCGCGCACCAGTTGGCCGAGATTGAGTTGGCCGTGATCGCCCATTTCGGTTGCGCGGGCATCGCCGATGTGCGAATTGTGCGCCCACACGACGATGTTGGCGGGGCTTCCTTTTCCGGCCTCGATATGGGTACGCAATTCGTCGAGCGTGTCGGCCATGTGTTCGTCACGCAGGTTCCAGGATTCGTCGCGGCCGAGGAACATGGTTCGATAGTAGGCTTCGGCGTTTTGTACGACGCGCGCGTTCTGCTTGGCGTAAAACGCTTCGTCCAGGGCATCCTGATTGCCTTCCTTCGCGATCAGCGCGGTGTGCGACCGCAGATCGATCAGTTGTCTGATGACCTCTTCCTGGCAGTCCTTTTTCAGGCCGAACGTTGCTGCATAGCCGTAATGCTGCGGATCGTCCGCGACATGGTCGAAACAGGCATAACGTGCGCGCGCCCGTCGTGCCGCCTCGGGATCGGCTTGATCCAGATAGCGCACTACGGCTTCCATCGAGCTGTGCAGACTGTAGAGATCGAGTCCGAAAAAGCTGACCTTGGTTGCATCGTTGCGCTGCATGTTGTGTGCGCGCAGCCAGCCGATCAGTTCCACGATCTCGGTGTTGCGCCACATCCACTGCGGGAAGCGTCGGAAATCCCGCAGCGCGTCGCTGGCGTTGTCGCTGCCGGCTCCACGGATGTAGAGGCTGACGCGCAGCGCATCCGGCCAGTCGGCTTCTACCGCAATCGCATCGAAGCCTTTTTCGACGATCAGGCGTTTGGTAATTTCCGCCCGCGTGCGGTAGAACTCTTGCGTGCCGTGCGTAGCCTCACCGAGCAGGACGAGCGACGCGTCGCCTATCTTGTCCAGTACTGGTGTGTAGCGTTGCTGGCCCGGTTGCAAAACCTGCGCTTCTGCACCGAGCGCTTCAATGAGAGAACGAGCAGACATGATCTCTTCCTCCTGTCTGCATTGGTCTGTAGCGCAGTCGGATAGTTCCGACGGTAGCTTGGCGTCATGCCTGTTTCCGATGCCTGCTTTTCTTGCCGAAGTTTGTACTAGACTGGTTTTTTTATCCGAAGCTGCCACATACCTGTTTCGTTGTGCGGTAGCACTCAAGAAAGGATGGAGCCATGCAGACAATCGCCGATGTAATGACCCGCGACGTCAAGAGTGTATCGCCGCACGAGACACTGCAACGTGCAGCGGAAATGATGGATACCTTGAACGTCGGATCGCTCCCGGTATGCGACGGCCACAAGCTGGTTGGCATGATTACCGACCGCGATATCACCGTGCGAGCAACCGCAGCCGGTGAGTCACCCAACAACGTGCGCGTGGAAGACGTGATGTCGGAACAGGTACGCTGGTGCTTCGATAACCAGATGGTGGACGAGGTGATGGACCAGATGGGCGAAGCGCAGATTCGCCGCATGCCCGTGATCGACCATAACACGCATCAACTCATCGGTATTATTGCGCTTGGTGATCTTGCGGCCAAGCATTCCGCAGGCGTCGACCACACGCTGGAAAACATTTCGTCGCCGGCGCGGCCGGATCGCTCCGGATTGAACTCCTGACTGAGTCAGCGGAACGGGCCGTTCGCATTACCGGACGGCGGTCGGGTTTGTATTTGTTTTGACCGCCACCGGGAATTTCTTACACGCGGCTTGTATGTATTACTGCCGGCAAGCGGATCTCGCTTGCCGGCTTTTCCCTGTAGTCAATGCTTCTTCGCGAGCGCCTCGCTGACGTCGACGGGCGCATCGAAGTCCTGGTCGGGCAGCTTTTCCAGGGATTCGCATACGTTGTCGTCGGCGCCCAGCTTTTTCGCGTTTTGCAGCAGATCCTGCTTGCTCGCCGGGTAGTCCACGCCTTTCAGGAATTTCTGGATCTGAATGGGATTGACATCACTCATGATTTTCTCCAGTAACAGGAAATGATGAAACCGCTGCATGCGGTCGGGTGTACCAAGGACTGCAATGCCTGTGCCAGAGCGCAAACCCGGTTTGCATGATTCCTGCTACTTCTCGGGTTTTCCAATGCAACTCGCTTGTATGCGTCTGTGTGCGGCTGTTGCGGCTCACGGTGTCCAACTGCATGAGCGATTTTTTATCGGAAGGCATGTGCAATGAGAGATCTGGATGCAACGACGATTATCCGTTTTCACGATGGAAAATTGCGAGACCCCGCGTGGCCGGGAGACGGCCTTCTTGAAGCGGTATCCGATATCTGGCACTGGATCGAAGCCAATCATCGCTTCAATTGCCTGCTATGGAATGAAGAAGACAAGGCGCGCCGCACCGATGTCGGCGACGACTGCATCGCAGCGAGCAAGCGCAGCATCGATCGCTATAACCAGCAGCGCAACGACGCCACGGAAGCAATCGATGAAGCGCTCCTGTCCGAACTGGTACGCTATTCGCAAGCGCCTGACGCCAGGCTCAACAGCGAGACTGCCGGGTCGATGATCGACCGCATGTCCATCCTCGGCTTGAAGATCCACCACATGCACGCTCAGACGCTGCGGCTCGATGCGGATGAGGGCCACGTCCGCACCTGCGCCGCCAAGCTCGATCGCCTGGTCGAGCAACGCGAAGATCTCGGCGCCTGCTTCGATTCCCTGCTGGCGGATGCGAGAGAAGGGCGCGCGCGTTTCAAGATCTATCGCCAGTTCAAGATGTATAACGATCCGACGCTCAATCCCTATCTGTACCACCATTCCACCGGACCGAGGGCAGCCAGGTGAGCACGGCGCGCATGGTCGACGTATTGATCCCGTCCTGCGATCGCGCCTGCGCGCTCGCGGTCGTGCTCACATCGCTGCACGCGCAGGATTTTCGCGATTTTCGTATCGTCGTATCGGACCAGTCCGAGCGGGAAAGTGCGTTCGAGCAGGCCGAGGTCAAGGCGTTGTCGCGCATCCTGTGTGCCGGCGGCATCGAGGTGCATGCGTGCCGGCATCTGCCGCGTCGCGGCATGGCAGAGCAGCGTGCCTTCCTGTTGTCGCAGGTAACGGCGCCGTACTGCCTGTTTCTGGACGACGATGTCGTTCTGGAACCGAACATGCTGGGCCGTATGGTCCGCGCGGTCACCGGGCAAGGATGCGGCTTCGTCGGGAGTGCGCTGCACGGCTTGAGTTTTATCGACGACATTCGGCCGCATCAGCAACGGATCGAGTTCTGGGAATCCTGTATCCTGCCGGAAAACATCCGGCCTGGCAGCGCCGAGTGGGAGCGCCATCATTTGCACAGTGCAGCCAATCTGTTCCATGTGCAACGCATGCTCGGTCTTGGCGCGGATGAGACGCGCTTCTACCGGGTAGCATGGGTCGGCGGCTGTGTGCTGTTCGACACGGAGAAACTGCGTTCCGTCGGCGGTTTCGATTTCTGGATCCAACTGCCGCCGGCGCACTGCGGCGAAGATGTGCTCGCGCAACTGCGCGTGATGGAACGCTACGGCGGATGCGGCATGCTGCCATCCGGCGCCTATCACATGGAGTTGCCGACGACGGTGACAACACGGGATGTCGACGCGCCGAAGGTACTGCCGTTTTCCGGTAACGATTGCTCCGCGGACAAAGATGAGTGGACCGCGTGAGGTTCTGCCCAACGTTGAACGCATTGCGGTATTGCGACCCAATGCGGTTGGCGATTTCGTCTTCGCATTGCCGGCGCTGCATGCGCTGCGATCGGCCTATCCACATGCGCGTATCGTCTATATCGGCAAGCAGTGGCACGCTGACTTCCTGCACGACCGGCCGGGACCGATCGATGCGGTCGAGGTCATTCCGCCTTGCCCGGGCGTTGGCGCCCCGCTCGACGTCGATCCCTCCGCGTCCGACGAGTTCGTTGCCCGCCTTCAGGTGGAACGCTTCGATCTGGCGCTCCAGTGGTATGGCGGAGGGCGTTATTCAAATCCGTTCATCAAGCGCCTTGGCGCTCGCCTGACCGCCGGAATGAAGGCGGCGGATGCCGAACCGTTGGACCGGTCGATTCCCTATGTACCGTTGGCGAACCGGCGCTTGCACTTGCTGGAGGCGGCGGCCCTGGTCGGTGCGAAGGGATTGTGCCCGGCACGCGAACTCGACATTACCGAAGCCGACCGGCGCGAGGCCGAGCACCATATGTCGGCGAACGAAACGCGCCCGTTGGTCGTGATCCATCCGCTCGCCAGCGACCCGCGCCGCTGTTGGCCGGCCAAACGCTTCGCCGCGGTCGCGGACACTCTGGCGGAAGCCGGCGCGCGGATCGCCATCAACGGTACGGCAGATGAAGCGCCGGCGGTACGCAGGATTATGGAAAGCATGCGCTACCCTGCGCTCGACCTGAGCGGCAAGCTTTCCCTGTCCGGGTTGTGCGGCGTACTGGCGCGGGCAGCGCTCGTGGTGTCCAACGACAGCGGTCCGTTGCATCTAGCACTCGCGCTCGGCACGCCTTGTGTCGGCATCTACTGGCACACCAACCTCTATGAGTCGGGGCCGCTGGTGCAGAGCGGACACCGGGCGGCGCTATCGATGCGCATACATTGCCCGGTTTGCGGTGTGGAAAACATCATGTCGCGCTGCCGGCACGACGTCAGTTTTCTTGACGATGTGTCGCTTGCCGAAGTGCAGGATCTGGCGCTGGAATTGTTGCAGGGCGGTCACTCGGCGTGAATGACTTCTCTCGCTCCGCCAACAAGGACGAAGCGAACTCCACCACGACCGATGCCTGCTCTCCCTGCGGGTCGCGGATGCATTTGTGCAGGGCTTGGTTCAATGGCGCCCAACGTTCGATGTCGGCGGTGATGAAGACGACGACGCTGGGCAGTCCGAGTCCGGCGGCGATGTGCGAGACGCCGGTGTCATTGCAGACCAGCAGCCGTGCACGTCGCATCAATGCCGCCATCGCACCGATGGAAATCGGCGCGGCGGCATCGATAGCCGGCATGCGCATATGCCACGCGACGCGTGCGGTAAGTTCTGCTTCCTTGTCCGATCCGGTCAGTACGACAGCTACGCCGAAGCGGCGCGACAACGCATCCGCGACTTCGGCAAAACACTGTGCCGGCCAGCATTTGCTGATGGTGCTCGCGCCGGGATGAACACAGATATAGTCGCGCGGCAAGCAGTCGGCCGACAAGCCGGCTCGCTGCAATTCAAGCTCATCGTCGGTAGTGATCGGAAATTCGAGATTAGTGTGGTCTGCCGGCGCTCCGAGGTGTGCGATCAAGTGCAGCAGCCGTGCCGGTTCGGCGCCGCATTGCGGATAGTTGACCAGGACTTCGTTTGTCTCGGCAGACGCTCCCGGTATTGCAAAACCGGCAAGCACGCGAGCACCGAACTGGCGGACAATGCTGTTGCTGATTTTTCCGTTGCCATGCAGTTGCAGTGCGAGGTTGAAGCCGCGATTGCACATGTCGGCATAAAACCCCGGCAATGCCGTCTCTCGCGTAGTTTGTTCCGGAAACGCCGGATGTCCGGGAAACGCGACAAAATCATCGATGTAGCGCTCGAATCGTTCGGCGAATTGTGCCGCCCAGGGCAGACCGACCAGCGTGATCTTCGCTTGGGGCAGCACCATGCGCAACGAGCGCAATGCCGGCACTGCGCAAAGCATGTCACCCAGCCGTAGCGCGCGAAAAACCGCGACACGTTCGATGCGGGTTCTTTGGAGGAAAGGCGTTTGCGTTCCTGATTTCTGCATTCTGCCATTGTTCCGGTTCTTTTTAATGGCGCAAAGCAGCTTGCGTGCCACCTTCGCGTGGATAGCAGGAAAAGGACGAGACGCCGCGCCGATGCGGCCAAGACAAAGGGGGAAAACGGAGGGCGTACGGGCAACAAAAAACCACCAGGAACATCGGAAAAAATTTCCAATATCCGTTGGTGGTTTCTACAGCCGAAGCTGTCTGAATCTATTGGTCGGGGCGGCGGGATTCGAACTCGCGACCCCTTGCACCCCATGCAAGTGCGCTACCAGGCTGCGCTACGCCCCGACGAGCTCGCAATTATAACAGAAGGGCCATGTTTTCCGCCACGCATTGCAATCGCATGTCAGTCCGGCTTTGCGGATGGCGGCAAAACACGCAGAATAGCGGTTCAATACAACGCGAACTGTCTGCCAACGCACGCCATTCCCCCATGCCCATCAAGATCAGCGATCGATTCGACGCCGGCGCAATTGAAGTCGTGCGCGCCGACAGCCCGGACAACATTGAACTCAATATCCGCCGTGACTCCCACGCGGACTTGCTCCAGTGGTTTTATTTCCGCCTGCAAGGTGCGCGCGGCGAGAGCTGCATCATGCGTCTCCTTAACGCGAGCCAGGCGGCGTTCCCGCAGGGTTGGGAAAATTACCGCGCGGTTGCGAGCTACGACCGCAAGCATTGGTTCCGCGTACCGACCACTTACGACGGCAAGGTGCTGACTGTGACGCACACCCCGGAGCGCGACAGCGTCTACTACGCCTATTTCGAGCCGTACTCATGGGAGCGCCACCTGGATTTGCTGGCAAAGGTGGAAAACTCGGTGGCAGGTCGCGTCCTTGATCTCGGCAGTACGGTTGGCGGCCACGATATCAATCTTGCCGTGATCGGGAATCCTGCCGCACAAAGGAAAGTATGGGTGATCGCGCGCCAGCATCCCGGTGAAACGATGGCCGAATGGTTTGTCGAAGGCATGGTCGACGCGTTGCTGGATGCCGCAAATCCGGTCGCGCGGTCGCTGTTGCAGAATGCGGTGTTCTATATCGTGCCGAACATGAATCCGGACGGTTCGGTGCGCGGCAATCTGCGGACCAACGCCGCGGGCGCCAATCTCAATCGCGAGTGGATGACGCCGTCGATGGAGCGCAGCACGGAAGTGTTTGTCGTCAAAAACAAAATCCATGAAACCGGCTGCGACCTGTTTCTCGATGTGCACGGCGACGAAAGCCTGCCCTATGTATTCGTTGCCGGTTGCGAAATGCTCGAAGGCTTCAGCGCCCGGGAGCAGAAGCAACAGCAGGCGTTCGTCGACAGCTTCAGGCAGGCCAGTCCCGATTTCCAGACCCGCCACGGCTACGCTGCAGGCAAGTACCGGGAAGAGGTGCTGCAGTTGGCATCGAAGTATATCGGCCATACCTTCAAGTGCCTTTCGCTGACGCTGGAAATGCCGTTCAAGGACAACGCGGATTTGCCAGATGCCGGCGCGGGGTGGAACGGTGCGCGCAGTGCCGCCCTAGGCGCTGCGATTCTCCAGCCGATCCTGCACGTGCTTTCACAGGAGCAGCAATGAGTATCGAGATCGAACGCAAGTTCCTGGTACGCGGAGACGCCTGGCGGGCGCTGGCCCATGGCGCATTGCTTCGTCAGGGTTATCTGTCGTCCGCGGTGGAGCGTGTTGTGCGGGTTCGTATCGAAGGCGATGCGGCGGTGCTGACGATCAAGGGGAAGTCGGTTGGCGCTACGCGTGGAGAGTGGGAGTACCCGATTCCGGTTGCCGATGCCCAGATCTTCCTCGACAGTTTGTGCGAGCGGCCGATCATCGAGAAGCGCCGCTACCGGATTCCGTTTCAGGGCATGACGTGGGAAGTCGACGAGTTCGTGGGCGACAACGCAGGGCTGATCGTGGCGGAAATCGAGCTGGAATCGGAACAGCAGCAGTTCGCCAGGCCGGATTGGGTGGGCGATGAGGTGACGCACGATGCGCGGTATTTCAATGCGAATCTGCTGCGCCATCCCTATTCACAGTGGAAGTAGCGGATGCGGGTTTGCCGCGGGGCCTGACGTCTCAATGAAAATGCCCGGCCCCCGGCGGCGCATCGTCAGGTAATTCCGCATGCACCAGTTCCGCTTCGGCATCCGGATAGAGCGGGGCGCCGCAGTCATCGCAGAATTCCATCGGAAAGTGTTCGCTGTGCCGTTTGATGTGGGTAATGCCGCAGGCGCGCAGCAGGGCGACAATTTCCTCCAGCGGAGTGCGCATTTCCGTGTCGAGGATTTCCGGCGAGGTGATCGACTCGAAGCTGGCGATGTTGGACTCGTCTTCATCCTCCTGCCCATACAGCGGCCAGACCACGCCGTAGACGACTTCCGGACTTTGTCGCAGCGTAAATCCGATGCGGTACTCATCGACCCTATCGCCGACCGGATCTTCGCTGAAACTGCCGATGATCGCGCGCAGGCCGTTGGCCTCGATACCCAGCGTGTAGGTCAGGAAATGCACGGCGGCGCGGATCGAGGCCGGGCGGATCTGCCGGTCCGCTTCGCGGCAGGCGACATAGTAGGCTTCCGGCATCAGCAGTTCGACCCCGCAGCCGGGCAGCAGGGATGAAATATTCGGCATCGTCTGCGCGCGCCATTCCGCGAATGCTGGGATGCGCTCGGCCGGCTGCATGCTGGCCTGCCAGTTGAACAGCGGGGCACCGGCAGGAGCGGCAACCGCGGCGAGCAGGTAGCGGGTATCGGCAAGAAACGGCGCCGTCTCGGGCGGATGCGCGGGTGGGCGCACCGGCGTGCCTTTCACGGCCGCCTGGGCCATGCGCTGGGTGAGTGCGAAGGTTTCCACGTGACTGCGCGGCAACTGATCGATGGCAAACAGCATCGGCGCCATCGCCAGGCGGGTATCCGGGGCCAGCAAGTGGCCATGCAGATGCGCGCACAAGGTAGTGCGCATTTCCTCGCTAATGGAACCGGAGGCGATCGAGAAACGGGTCCACGCCAGGATCGGCACGGCAATCAGCAACGCATGGTACTGGCTGCCTTCGTGCTCGATCGAGCAGGATTCGCTGCCGGCCTCGACCGCTTCCATCAATGCATCGTACGCCGGCAGGTCGGTCTTGAAGAGATGCTCCAGCGCAGCGTCGATCGTGCTCTGGTGGTTGCCTTTCAAGGTCTTGTAAAGCAAGGTGTCCAGCGCATGCTCCCAGACGCGTTCTTCCAGGCGGCTGGCGGCCTGCGTCAATCCTTGCGCAAGAGCAATCGTGCGCTGGCTGTCGCTGGACAGTCTGTTGGGGGAATTCTTCGGAGGGCGGCGCATGACAATCAAGAGGAGGCGAAGGAATCGTATTGTAGTAGATTCAACAGCAGCTCACCAAAATATGAACGAGAAGCCCGCGGCCGGACATTGCAGTGCACGCGCCCCGGATACATGGATGTGGATGCACACAAATTACCGGCGGAAAGAAAAAGCGCCAGGAGAACCCGGCGCTTTTGCGTGAAACGCGGACTCGCGTGGTGCTTATGCTGCCAGCAACTGGCGCAGCACGAACGGCAGGATGCCGCCATGCTTGTAGTAGTCCACTTCGATCGGCGTATCGATGCGCAGCAGCACCTCGACTTCCTGCCTGCTGCCGTCGGCACGGTTGATCACCAGCATGACCTCCTGTTGCGGCTTGATGTCGTCTTCGATGCCCTTCAGATCGAAGGTTTCATCGCCCTTGATGCCGAGCGACTGCACGCTGTCGTCGTTCAGGAACTGCAGCGGCAGCACGCCCATGCCGACCAGGTTGGAACGATGGATGCGCTCGAAGGAGCGTGCAATCACCGCCTTGACGCCCAGCAGTTGCGTACCCTTGGCAGCCCAATCGCGCGAGGAGCCGGTGCCGTACTCTTCGCCGGCGAACACCATGGTCGGCACGCCGTCGCCGACGTACTTCATCGCCGCGTCGTAGATCGACATCTGTTCGCCGCTCGGCTGGTGAACGGTCAGTCCGCCTTCGACGCGGGAGCCGTCTTCCTTCGGCGGGATCATCAGGTTCTTGATGCGCACGTTGGCGAAGGTGCCGCGCATCATCACCTCATGGTTGCCGCGACGCGAGCCGTAGGAGTTGAAGTCCGCCTTCATCACGCCGTTTTCCAGCAGCCACTTGCCGGCCGGGCTGGATTCCTTGATGGAACCGGCGGGCGAGATATGGTCGGTGGTGATCGAGTCGCCGAACACGCCCAGCGCACGCGCGCCGGAAATGCCGGTTGCGGCTGCCTTCGGCTCCATGCCGAAATCCTCGAAGAACGGCGGCTCCGCAATATAGGTCGATTTTGGCCAGTTGTAGACTTCGCCTTGCGCCACACCCTTGATCTGCTCCCACAACTTGCCTGGAGCGGCCTGGACATCGGCATAGTTTTCCTTGAACGTCTTGGCGTTCATTGCGAACTTCATCAGCTTGGTGATTTCTTCCGATGTCGGCCAGATGTCGCCCAGGTAGATGTCCTTGCCACCCTTGCCCTTGCCGACCGGCTCGCTCATCAGATCCCTGCTCATGTTGCCGGCAATCGCATAGGCAACGACCAGCGGCGGCGAAGCCAGGAAGTTGGAGCGGATGTTCGGATGGATGCGGGCTTCGAAGTTGCGGTTGCCGGACAGCACGGCGGACGCGACGATATCGTTCTTGACGATCGCATCGTTCATTGCCGGCGACAGGTCGCCGGCGTTGCCGATACAGGTCGTGCAGCCGTAAGCGGCTACACCGAAGCCGAGCTTCTCGAGGTAGGGCAGCAGGCCTGCAGCTTCGAGGTACTTGGTGACGACCCGCGAGCCGGGGGCGAGCGAAGTCTTGATGTGCGGAGAAACCTTCAGGCCTGCTTCGACCGCCTTCTTCGCCAACAGGCCGGCTGCCAGCAACACGCTCGGGTTGGAGGTGTTGGTGCAGGACGTGATCGCAGCGATGAGCACATCGCCGTTCTTCACTTTCACGCCATCGGCATTTTCATACACGGCGTCGAGGTCTTCCGGCTTCTTGTTGAATCCGTTTTCGGATACAGGCTTGGAAAACAGGTCGGCAAAAGTCGACTTCACGTAACCGATCTCGATGCGGTCTTGCGGACGTTTCGGTCCGGCAAGCGACGGCGCTACGGTGCCCAGGTCGAGCTCGACCACGCTGGTGTAGTCGACTTCGCCGGCTTTCGGGATGCCGAACAGCTTTTGCGCCTTGAAATAGGATTCGAAGGCATCGATTTCCGCCTTGCTGCGTCCGGTGCCTCTGAAGTAGTCGATGGTGGCTTCATCGACCGGGAAGAAGCCCATGGTGGCGCCATACTCCGGCGCCATGTTGGCGATGGTGGCGCGGTCGGTGGTCGACAGTGATACCGTGCCTTCGCCGAAGAATTCGACGAACTTGCCGACGACCTTGTGCTTGCGCAGCATTTCAGTGATGGTCAGCACCA
Source organism: uncultured Noviherbaspirillum sp. (assembly GCA_966212445.1). Lineage (GTDB taxonomy): Bacteria > Pseudomonadota > Gammaproteobacteria > Burkholderiales > Burkholderiaceae_D > Noviherbaspirillum. The sequence continues at coordinate 245,643 of CBIHRJ010000001.1, forward strand.
GGTCGGTCGCCGTCACGCCTTCGCGCAGGGCGCCGGTAAGGTTGACGCCGACCACATCCGGGGTCAGCAGATACACCGGCTGGCCCAGCATGCCGGCTTCCGCCTCGATGCCGCCCACACCCCAGCCGACCACGCCGATGCCGTTGATCATCGTCGTGTGGGAATCGGTGCCGACCAGCGTATCCGGATAGTAGACGTCGGCTTTCTTGTGCACGCCGCGTGCGAGGTATTCCAGATTGACCTGGTGGACGATGCCGAAGCCCGGCGGAACGACACCGAAGGTATCGAACGCCTGCATGCCCCATTTCATGAACTGGTAACGCTCGTTGTTGCGCTGGAATTCCAGCTTCATGTTCAGGTCGAGCGCCTTCTTTTCACGGTAGTGGTCGACCTGCACCGAGTGGTCGACCACGAGATCGACCGGCACCAGCGGTTCAATGTTCTTCGGTTTCTTGCCCATCCTGGATGCGACGCCGCGCATCGCCGCCAGGTCTGCCAGCAACGGTACACCGGTAAAGTCTTGCAGCACGACACGCGCGACAACGAAGGGGATTTCATCGACGCGGGCCGCGGTAGGGCCCCAGCTCGCCAGCTGCTTGACGTGATCTTCAGTGACCTTCTTGCCGTCGCAGTTGCGCAGTACCGATTCGAGCACGATACGGATCGAAACCGGCAGACGCGAGATGTTGACGCCGAGTTTCTTTTCCAGCGCAGGCAGGGAGTAAAACTTGCCTTTCCTGGAACCCGAAATCGTGAATTCCTTGAGCGTGTTCAGAGTATTGCGGGACATGTAGCCTCTCCTTGGGATTATTAGAACTGAACTGTGACAGATGGACTTCGAACGGTATAAATTCGAACAAATGCGGTTGGCGCCGGAAATTCCGGCGCCGGTCTTCAGTCTTTGCCGGTGACTGCGGCGGCCGTTTGCTCGTGACTCTTGCACTCGTTGGCGAGCTGCCGCCCCTTTTTCGAGTCGAGCAGCATGCTCTTGGCAGGTATGCCGATCCAGACCAGGCCGCTCCTGGAATTTTCGAAGCGTTGTGCACCGGTGGTTGTGCTGACGCGGGTCATATGGTGCAGGTGCTTGTTCCAGTGCAGGGCGATCTGCTGGTCGTCATTCGTATTCCTGTAGACGGTCAATTTGTTTCCGAGTTCGCAATCGAACTTCGTTGCCTGCATTCCTGTGACGTCGGGCTCTTTTTCGTCGTCGTCCTGAACATGTTTTGCATCTGGTGATGCTTTCTTCATCGCTCTTTTTTTCGAATGATGAGAAGGAGCACCGGTCTCTGCGAAGGCTGGCAGGCTCGCACAAGCGGCACCGGCGACAAACAGGACGAGTGCGGAAAAGTTCTTCATGGATTGTTTCCTCAAATGCGCGCCGGATAGGTTGATTTAATTATAGGCGCTACACGTACTACAACAGACTCCCTGCTGATTCGGGTATCGGCATGCCGCTGGCTTTTGCGCGCTGCAGTATCGCCCAGTAATAGCGATAGCTGGCGCGGTCGTGCAGCTTGCCGTTGTATTGTATCGGGCCCCATTGCACCGCTTGTGCATTGGTCAGTATCGCGCACGCTTCGTTCACTTCGGAACCGCGCGGCGACAGGGCCTTGAGTATTGGCTTGATCTGGTTGGGGTGGATGCTCCACATACGGGTGTAGCCGAATTCGGCGGCCGCGCGGCCGGCATCGTTCGCGACAACCGCGCTGTCCTTGATCTCGGTCGTGACATTGTGCGAAGGCGTCTTGCCATGAGCATGGCAGGCCGCTGCGATTTCGATCTTGGCGCGCGTCACCAGCGGATGCGTAAACTGCCCCGGTGAACGCATGGCAGTGCCGGGAATCGCGCCGAAATGCGCTGAGACGAAATCCATGATGCCAAAGGACAGGCACTCGACCTGGGGCTGGGCGGCGATACGGTGCACGTCGGCGAGCGCGCCGTGCGTTTCGATCAGGACATGCAGCGGCAGCTTGTCGCGGCCGTTGGCTTGCGCATGCCGGTTGACGACATCGAGCGCGCGCGTCACGTCTTCCAGGCATTCCACCTTGGGCAGGACCAGATAGGCAAGCCGTTTGGCAGCGCCTTCGCAGATGATGGAGACGTCCTGTTCGAAAGCGGGATGGGTCAGGTCGTGGACGCGGGCGCCGATGCGCTCGAAGCGGTTGTCTTCGCCGGCAATCAGCGCAGCCACCAGACGGGCGTGCGCTTCTTCGTTGCCGGCACTGGCGCCGTCTTCGCAATCGAAAGTGATGTCGAACAGCGGGCCAAGCTCTTGTTGCAGGGCAATCGACTTGTGCATCAGCTTTTCGGAGCCGGCATAGTGATCGCATACCGGAATCGAAACCGGCTTGTGGCTACCCTGGAATAAAACCTCGGACGGGTGCATGTGCAGCGTGAATCAAATGGGTGGCGGTGAATCGAAGGACCGGCGGTGCGTCTTCCTGTAACCAGGTAGTGCAAGCCGGTCCTTCGGCCGGTAAAACTCAGCCTACGAGGTGCTTCACGCCTTCGCGTTCTTCCAGCAATTCCTTGAGCGTCAGGTTGATGCGCTCTTGCGAGAATGCATCGATTTCCAGGCCCTGGACGATCTTGTACTCGCCGTTCTCGGTGGTCACCGGATAGCCGAACATCGTGCCTTCGGGAATGCCGTACGAACCGTCGGACGGGATGCCCATCGTGGTCCATTTGCCGTTAGTGCCGAGCACCCAGTCACGCACATGGTCAATTGCTGCATTGGCAGCGGAGGCAGCGGAAGACAGGCCGCGTGCTTCGATGATGGCGGCGCCGCGTTTGCCGACGGTAGGCAGGTACACGTCCTTGGTCCAGGCTTCATCGTTGACCAGGGCCTTGGCCGGCTGGCCGTCGACGGTGGCGTGGGTGAAGTCGGCGTACATGGTCGGAGAGTGGTTGCCCCACACGCACAGCTTCTCGATCGCGGTGATCGGCTTGCCGACCTTGGCGGCCAGTTGCGACAGTGCGCGGTTGTGGTCGAGGCGCAGCATGGCGGTGAAGTTCTTGGCCGGCAGGTTCGGCGCGGATTTCATCGCGATGTAGGCGTTGGTGTTGGCCGGATTGCCGACCACCAGCACCTTGACGTTGCGCGAAGCGACGGCGTCCAGTGCCTTGCCCTGTACCGTGAAGATCTGTGCATTGGCTTCCAGCAGGTCCTTGCGCTCCATGCCCGGGCCGCGCGGGCGCGCACCCACCAGCAGCGCGACGTCGATGTCCTTGAAAGCGGTCATCGGATCGCTGTGCGCGGTCATGCCGGCCAGCAGCGGAAATGCGCAATCGTCGATTTCCATCATTACGCCCTTGAGCGCCTTCTGGGCCTTCTCGTCCGGGATCTCAAGCAACTGCAGAATGACCGGTTGGTCCTTGCCCAGCATGTCGCCGTTGGCGATGCGGAACAGCAGTGAATAGCCGATTTGGCCGGCGGCGCCGGTGACGGCGACGCGCATAGGGGCTTTAGCCATGATGAATCTCCAAAGTGGGAATGAAAACGGACGAAATTTTCACGAAATTTCCGCAAGCCTGTAATAATACCGTCGATTGCCGCAGTGCGGTGGCCGCCGACAACCGTTCGGTGAGTTTGTGCGGCGCGGGAACTGGCATCTTGGCGGGGCTTGCGGGCGGCAGATATTGCACGCGAGTGTAGGCGCACATGATTAAGCTGTCAATAACCATCTTATATCTTATATAAGACATATCACTTAGCAGTTTTTGCTAGACGGCAAGCGGGGTTTTGTGGTGAAATCCGTGCTTATGAGTTCCACCCCGTCCAACCTGACAAGTAACGGTGCGCCCGGCGCAGGGGTGGGGATTTCCGCTCCCGGAAGCTCTCCAACCTTCAGCCCGCTGTATCAGCAGATCAAGGCGCTCATCACGCAGAGCCTGCAGTCGGGCGAGTGGAAACCCGGTGAGCTGATCCCCAGCGAAGTCGAGCTGGCCAACCGTTTCAAGGTCAGTCAGGGCACAGTCCGCAAGGCGATCGACGAACTCGCAGCCGAGAACCTGGTCGTACGCCGGCAGGGCAAAGGCACCTTCGTTGCAACGCATCATGAGGCGCGTGCGCAATTCCGATTCCTGCGATTGATGCCCGATACGGGCGAGCCGCACAACGCCGATAACAAAATCCTCGAAGTCAAACGGCTGCGCGCGCCCGCGGAGGTTGCGCGCCTGCTTGATATCAAGTCGGGAGATTCAGTCGTCTTCATCAAGCGTGTGCAATCCTTTGACGGCGCTCCGACCATCGTCGAGGAGCTCTGGTTGCCAGGTGTGCTTTTCAAGGGCCTGACGGCGGAGCGTCTGATCGAATACAAGGGGCCGATGTACGGCCTGTTCGAGACAGAATTCGGCACGCGCATGATTCGCGCCGCCGAGCGCATTCGCGCCGTCAGCGCCGACGACGGTACTGCCGACTTGTTGCGGATACAGCCCGGAAGGCCCTTGCTCAGCGTGGAGCGCGTGTCCTATACCTACGGCGACAAGCCGGTGGAGGTGCGCCGGGGGCTCTACCTGACTGACCGCCATCACTACCAGAACGAGTTGAGCTGAGTTGTTGGCCGGACAGAATTTGCAGCGGGTGAACTATCTGCTCGACATGCGGATCAGGTATCTACGGTGAAGATATCTATTGGTGTAGTGCACAAAAATCGGCGAAAATTATGGGATTTTTAAGCCCAGGGAGGTGTTGTCATGTCTGAAGCCGTGAAAAAAGATCGGCGTCAATACGGGGTCATGAGTTTTGCTCAGACCATTCACTACCGGCTGCCGCTGGCTGGGGTTGTTTCGATTCTGCATCGTCTCAGCGGCTTGCTCATGTTCGTGCTCTTGCCATTCATCCTGTACATGCTGGACAAGAGTCTGACTTCCGAGATTTCCTTTGAATACTTCAAGGGATATACCTCCCACTTTCTCGTCAAGCTCGCCATCCTGGCCCTGGTCTGGGCCTATCTGCATCACCTGTGCGCCGGCATCCGCCACCTGCTGATGGATGTCCATGTCGGACTGGACAAGGACAGCGCGCGCAAATCGGCGGTCGGAGTTTTTGCGGTCAGCCTTCCGCTGGCGGCACTGGTTGCATTGAAACTGTTCGGGGCTTTCTAACATGGCAAACAACAATATCGGACCAAAGCGCCTGGTCGTCGGCGCCCATTACGGCGTGCGCGACTGGCTCGCGCAGCGCGTCACTGCCATTGTGATGGTGCTGTACACCCTCATTCTTTTGGTCGCCTTCCTTTATGGGAACAACTTCAGCTACGAGGGCTGGGCAGGCCTGTTCTCGCGGCAATGGTTCAAGATGGCGACCTTCGTTACCTTCCTGTCGCTCTTCTACCACGCCTGGGTCGGCATGCGCGAGATCCTGATGGACTACGTGAAGCCCGTCGGCGCGCGTCTCGCATTGCAAGTTGCGGCCATTCTGTGGCTGGTCGGTTGTGCCGGTTGGGCGGCGCAGATTATCTGGAGAGCTTAATCGTGGCAGCAATCAAACAATCCATTCCTGTTCGCCGCTTCGATGCGGTCATCGTCGGCGCCGGCGGTTCCGGCATGCGCGCTTCGCTGCAACTGGCCGAAGCCGGCCTCAATGTTGCAGTCCTGTCCAAGGTTTTCCCGACCCGTTCGCACACTGTCGCGGCACAGGGTGGTATCGGCGCTTCGCTCGGCAACATGTCCGAGGACAACTGGTACTGGCACATGTTCGACACCGTCAAGGGCTCGGACTATCTCGGTGACCAGGACGCCATCGAATTCATGTGCCGCGAGGCGCCGAAGGTCGTGTACGAGCTCGAACATTTCGGCATGCCGTTCGACCGCAACCCCGACGGCACGATTTACCAGCGTCCGTTCGGCGGTCATACCGCGAACTTCGGCGAAAAGCCGGTGCAGCGCGCCTGCGCCGCCGCCGACCGTACCGGCCATGCGCTGCTGCACACGCTGTACCAGCGCAACGTGCGCGCGAAGACCCACTTCTTCGTCGAGTGGATGGCGATCGACCTGATCCGCGACCAGGACGGCGACGTGCTCGGCGTCGTGGCGCTGGAAATGGAAACCGGCGACGTCATGATCCTCGAAGCCAAGACCACGCTGTTTGCCACCGGCGGAGCAGGGCGCATCTTCGCCGCTTCGACCAACGCCTTCATCAACACCGGTGACGGCATGGGCATGGCCGCACGTGCCGGCCTGCCGCTGCAGGACATGGAGTTCTGGCAGTTCCACCCGACCGGCGTTTCTGGCGCCGGCGTGCTGATCACTGAAGGTGTGCGCGGTGAGGGCGGTATCCTGATCAACTCCAACGGCGAGCGCTTCATGGAACGTTATGCACCAACGCTGAAGGATCTGGCGCCGCGTGACTTCGTGTCGCGTTCGATGGACCAGGAAATCAAGGAAGGCCGTGGCTGCGGTCCGAACAAGGATCACGTCCTGCTGGATCTGCGTCACATCGGCGCCGACACCATCAAGAAGCGTCTGCCGTCGATTCTCGAAATCGGCCACAAGTTTGCGAATGTGGATGCAACGAAGGAACCGATCCCTGTTGTGCCCACCATTCACTATCAGATGGGCGGTATCCCGACCAACATCAACGGACAGGTCGTGGCGCCGAAGAACGGCATCCCGAACGAAGTCGTCAACGGCATGTACGCCATCGGCGAATGCGCCTGCGTTTCGGTACACGGCGCCAACCGTCTCGGCACCAACTCGCTGCTCGACCTCGTTGTGTTCGGCCGCGCTGCCGGCAACCATATCGTAGCCAGCAACCTCAAGCTGAAGAGCCACAAGCCGCTGCCGGCGGATGCTGCCGACCGCGCGCTGTCGCGCCTGGCGCACCTGGAAACCAGCACCGGTTCCGAGCGTGTGCAGGACGTCGCCAATGCGATCCGCTCGACCATGCAGCAGTACTGCGGCGTGTTTCGTACCGACGAGCTGCTGCAGACCGGCTACAGGAAAATCATGGAGCTGGACGAGCGCCGCAAGCATGTTGCGTTCAAGGACAAGTCGAAGGTCTTCAACACCGCCCGTGTCGAAGCGCTCGAACTGGACAACCTGATCGAAACCGCCAAGGCCACTATCACGTCGGCTGCCGCACGCAAGGAATCGCGCGGCGCCCACGCGCATCGCGACTATGAGAAGCGCGACGATGAAAACTGGATGAAGCACACGCTGTGGTTCTCGGAAGGCAACCGCCTCGACTACAAGCCGGTCAACACCAAGCCGCTGACCGTTGAAACCTTCAAGCCTAAAGCACGTACTTTCTAAGGTAAGAACATGCCACGTACCCTTAAATTTCAAATCTATCGCTACGATCCAGACAAGGACGCCAAGCCCTACATGCAGGACTTGACGGTCGAGCTGCAGGACACCGACAAAATGTTGCTGGACGCATTGCAGCGCATCAAGGCGGATGTCGACGATTCGCTCGCGCTGCGCCGCTCCTGCCGCGAAGGTGTTTGCGGTTCCGACGCGATGAACATCAACGGCAAGAACGGTCTGGCCTGCACTACCAACCTGAACGAACTGACCGAGCCGATCGTGCTGCGTCCGCTGCCCGGCCTGCCGGTAATCCGCGACCTGATCGTGGACATGACGCAATTCTTCAAGCAGTACCACTCGATCAAGCCGTACCTGATCAACGACTCGATTCCTCCGGAGAAAGAGCGTTTGCAGACGCCTGCGGAACGTGAAGAACTCGATGGCTTGTATGAGTGTATTCTTTGCGCATGCTGCTCGACATCCTGCCCGTCGTTCTGGTGGAACCCGGACAAGTTCGTCGGCCCGGCCGGCTTGCTGCAGGCCTACCGCTTCATCGCCGACAGCCGCGACGAAGCCACCAATGAGCGCCTCGATAACCTGGAGGATCCATATCGCCTGTTCCGCTGCCATACCATCATGAACTGCGTGGATGTCTGCCCGAAAGGCTTGAATCCGACGCGTGCGATTGGTAAGGTGAAAGAACTGCTGGTCCGCCGCACCGTGTAAGTGTTGCGCAAGAGCGGGAGCGCATACTGCTCCCGCCGTATTTCATGAGCCTGCCGGCATTGGTTCCGGTGGGTTCATGAAATAAGACGAACGAGGAATTATGTCCACCACCCATCAGGCCGACCCGGCGAAACGTGCCCGCTTGCGCTGGCGTGCACGACGCGGTCTGCTCGAAAACGACCTCATCGTGACGCGCTTTCTGGACGCGCACGAAGAAACTCTGACCGACGACGAAGTCGATGCATTTTCGAGACTGATGGACTTGGCAGACAACGAATTGATGGATTTGCTTCTGGCACGCAAGGAACCGTCGGGCGATGCGGATCTTCCGCACGTCCACGCGTTGTTGACGAGACTGCGCGCGGCCTGACGTCGGCGCCGTCAGGTTTAGTTTTTCTGCTTTTTTTCCAATCGACTCACCGTCCTCACAGAAGGAAGAGACATGACCAACTCTGAAACCAAAGCAACCCTATCGTTCTCCGACGGTACCCCGTCGCTGGACCTCCCCATCTACAAAGGTTCGATTGGCCCGGATGTCATCGATATTCGCAAGCTCTACGGCGCAACCGGCAAGTTCACCTATGATCCGGGATTCATGTCGACCGCGGCATGCAATTCGTCGATCACCTATATCGACGGCGACAAGGGCGAGCTGCTGTACCGCGGCTACCCGATCGAGCAATTGGCGGTCAATTGCGACTTCCTCGAAACCTGCTACCTGCTGCTGAACGGCGAGTTGCCGAACGCCGCACAGAAACAGAAGTTCGTCAGCACCGTCACCAACCACACGATGGTGCACGAGCAGATGCAATTCTTCTTCCGCGGCTTCCGTCGTGATGCGCATCCGATGTCGGTGCTGGTCGGTACTGTCGGTGCGCTGTCGTCCTTCTATCACGACTCGCTCGACATCAACGATCCGCATCACCGCGAAGTATCCGCGATCCGTCTGATTGCCAAGCTACCGACACTGGTCGCGATGTCGTACAAGTATTCCGTCGGCCAGCCGTTCGTGTATCCGCGCAACGACCTGTCCTACAGCGCCAATTTCATGCGCATGATGTTCTCGACGCCATGCGAAGAGTACAAGGTCAATGACGTCCTGGTTCGCGCACTTGACCGCATCCTGATCCTCCATGCCGACCACGAGCAGAATGCGTCGACCTCGACTGTCCGTCTGGCTGGCTCTTCAGGCGCCAACCCGTTCGCCTGTATCGCTGCCGGTATCGCCTGCCTTTGGGGCCCGGCGCACGGCGGCGCAAACGAAGCCGCACTGACCATGCTGGAAGACATCCAGAAGCAGGGCGGTGTGGAGCGTATCGGCGAGTTCATTGCTCAGGTCAAGGACAAGAACTCCAATGTCAAGCTCATGGGCTTCGGCCACCGCGTCTACAAGAACTACGACCCGCGTGCGAAGTTGATGCGCGAAACCTGCTATGAAGTGCTGAACGAACTGGGCCTGCATGACGACCCGCTGTTCAAGCTCGCAATGGCTCTGGAGAAGATTGCGCTGGAAGACGACTACTTCGTGCAGCGCAAACTCTACCCGAACGTTGACTTCTACTCCGGCATCGTGCAGCGCGCGCTGGGTATCCCGGTTTCGCTGTTCACCGGTATCTTTGCGATGGCCCGTACCGTTGGCTGGATTGCGCAATGGAACGAGATGATCTCGGATCCGGAACAGAAGATCGGCCGCCCGCGCCAGCTGTTCGTCGGTTCGCCAAAACGCGACGTGCCATCCATGGACAAGCGCGGCTGAACTGCTGATCGAGCGATCCGTGGAACGCAATGGCGTTTCCCGGATATGCGGTGAAGCAAGCACAGTACAAAACCCGTCACGGCGTCGCCGATGGCGGGTTTTGCTTTTTTTGCGCGTCAGCAAAAATACGCCATTTGCACTCCTCACACCTTGCAAGTCGAAAAATTCCATCGAATGCAACGTCTTCCGCCTCCGAATTATTGTGCTGCGTCGCAGCAATCGCATGTGTTGCGCTGTGGAACCCTGAATTTGGCTTGCTATTTTTGCCTTCCCACGGATATGTAAGGCCTATGTAAGGAGCTTATTCATACCATTGCATTGTGGTACCGGAATAAGTTCTGCCATCGGCAGAGTCGAGTTCACGAGTCCTGTTGGAGGGAAATACCTTGCAGCTCGTTAGAGGGGTCGAACATGCAACTCTCTTCCAAGCTCCGCGAGCGCTTGCAACGAAACTGAAGCATTGCAATCGTGTTGTTCGCGTCGTTCTTTGTTTGTCCGTAATTGGACACTTCGCCTCAGGGTCGAGGTGACCATATTCGGCTTCCCTTTAAATACGGCTGCACAGGGCCAATGAGCAATGCAGTACCACAATCATAACTTTTTGGAGGAGATATCAACTATGGAAAAGGGCTCTAACGACGCCTACTGGAAGGCAACCCTTGGGTTGCTGACCAAGGTGCTCATTGTCTGGTTCCTTGTCTCATTCGGGGCAGGAATCCTCTTTGCGCCGCTGCTCAACAATATCCATCTCGGTGGATATCCGCTCGGCTTCTGGTTTGCTCACCAGGGTTCGATCTACGTGTTCGTTGCGCTGATCTTCTACTACGCGAAGAAGATGGGCGACATCGACCGCGAATTTGACGTTCACGAAGACTGAGGAGCCGACAATGGATCTACAAACTCTGACCTATTTGATCGTCGGCGCCAGCTTTGCGCTGTATCTCGGCATTGCGTTCTGGACCCGCGCCGGCAGCACCAGTGAATTCTATGTCGCGGGCGGCGGTGTTCCTCCGCTCATGAACGGCATGGCGACGGCTGCGGACTGGATGTCTGCCGCTTCCTTCATTTCCATGGCGGGCCTGATCTCCAACATGGGTTACGGCGGCGGCCTGTTCCTGATGGGATGGACCGGTGGTTACGTCCTGCTGGCGATGCTGCTGGCACCGTACCTCCGCAAGTTCGGTAAGTTCACGGTGCCGCAATTCATCGGTGACCGCTTCTACTCGAAGTCGGCTTCCACCGTGGCCGTGCTCTGCCTGCTGGTTGCTTCCCTCACCTACGTGATCGGGCAGATGACCGGCGTCGGCGTGGCATTCGCACGTTTCCTCGGCGTGTCCAAGGAAACCGGTGTGTATGTCGGTATGGCGATCGTGTTCATGTACGCGGTGTTCGGCGGCATGAAGGGCATTACCTACACCCAGGTGGCCCAGTACGTTGTGCTGATTTTTGCGTACACGATTCCGGCGATCTTTATCTCGATGCACCTGACCGGCAATCCGCTGCCGCAAATGGGGCTGGGTTCGGATCTCGCCGGCACCGACATGTCCCTGCTCGCCAAGCTCGATCTCGTGGTGACCGAACTCGGCTTCGGCAAATACACGACGACGACTGCCGGCAGCACGCTCAACATGTTCATGTACACGCTGTCGCTGATGATCGGTACCGCGGGTCTGCCGCACGTGATCATGCGATTCTTTACCGTTCCGACGGTCAAGGATGCGCGTACTTCCGCTGGTTGGGCTCTGGTGTTCATCGCGATTCTGTACACGACCGCACCGGCCGTTGCTGCGATGGCACGCGTCAACCTGTTCCGTACGGTGAATGCGAACGTCCAGCCGAACAAGGACCTGTTTGCACCTGAGGCCAGCCTCAAGTACGAAGAGCGCCCGGACTGGATGAAACGCTGGGAGCAGACCGGCCTGCTGAAGTTCGAGGACAAGAATGGTGACGGTCGTATCCAGTACTACAACGACAAGACCAAGGACAAGGCGGTTCTGGACAAGGCTGCCACTGCAGGCTGGAAGGGTAACGAACTGAATGTCAACGCCGACATCATCGTGCTCGCCAATCCGGAAATTGCGTTACTGCCGAACTGGGTGATTGCACTGGTTGCCGCCGGCGGTCTTGCTGCAGCACTTTCCACTGCGGCAGGTTTGTTGCTGGCAATTTCCGCGGCGGTTTCGCACGACTTGGTCAAGGGGGTGTTCAAACCCGATATCAGCGAGAAGGGCGAACTGATGGCAGGCAAAATCTCGATGGCCTTTGCGATCGTGGTTGCCGGCTACCTGGGGTTGAATCCGCCGGGGTTCGCGGCCGGTACTGTGGCGCTCGCGTTTGGTATTGCGGCAAGTTCGCTGTTCCCGGCCATCATGATGGGCATCTTCAGCAAGAAGATGAACAAGGAAGGGGCAATCGCCGGCATGCTGTCCGGTCTGTTCATCACCCTGTTCTATGTGTTTGCGCACAAGGGCCTGTTCTTCATCAAGGGCACTGATTTTGTCGGTGCAATTGGTGGCCCGAACTCGTTCTTCGGCATCACGCCGGAAGCTTTCGGTGCAGTCGGTGCACTGGTCAATTTCGCTGTCGCCTTCGTTGTCGACAAGATGACCAAGGAACCGCCGGAGCACATCCAGCACATGGTGGAGAGCATCCGTACGCCGCGTGGCGCGAAAATGGTCGACGGCGCTCACTGATGCCGAGGCTACAATAGTGACTTGCGCTGTGCGCCAGGGAAAACTGGCTCGCAGCAACGGTCCGGACCCCGCCGGCCCTGCCGGCGGGGTTTTTTCTTTCTGGACATTAGAGCAGCTTTTCCTCGTGTGTAAGGGGCCAATCTCGGACCTGCGGTGCTCGGCGTACTAGCGTACGCGAGCGCTCCTCGGACTCGGCGTCCCCATCCGACCTTGACTCCCTTACACGCGAGCTAAAACTGCTCTAGCTGTAGATGGCGGCCTACCGCCGGGAGGTTGAAATGGTTTTTGATGTCAGCGTCGCCATGACGTGGATACTGTATCTGGCACTGTTCCCGATGGCTTTTTTCTGGTTGCGGGGCGCTTGGCGCATTGCGGTCAAGCGAGACTTTTCCGATGTCGCACTGAAGCGCGGCGAATCGCCGCCGAATCCGGCCAAGTTCGCTCCTTATGCCATGGTTGCCAACCTGGCTGCCGGTGCAATTGCCCTATACGTGATCGTGAGCGTTGCTGCCGGACAGTTGAACTATGAAACGTGGACGGCGATAGCTGGCAGCACGATATGGTGCAAATTTTTCGTCAACTTTATCCTGAGCCGGCACGCGCACGGTTTTGCGTTTCGGAAGAAGACCTGAGATTCTTTTCACCTGAGGCGAAGCCAGCATGAAGCCAGCCGACAAGACCGATCCATCCTCGGCATCGCCGGGTGCTTCATTTGGTACAGATATGCGTGGCCTGACGGCGCCGTTCGAGCACTTGCTAGCGCAGTTGACGAAGCATCCTCCCTTTTCGGAAATGCGGGCAGACGATGTCAAGCTGCTGGTCGCCGCCGCCAGGGAGGTGAGCTTCACGTCCGGCGAAGTGATTCTGTCGCCGGTGTCGGGCAACACCCCGCCGGTTTACCTCATCTGCCAGGGCGAGGTGTCGGCGCACAAGGGTATCGCCGATCTTTCTTCCACCGGGCTTCATTACGAAGCAGGGGACATGTTCCCCCTGGTAGCGGCACTGGCGCACCGTGCGGTCACCGCCACCTACACCGCGACAACGAAAACGCTTTGCCTTGAGGTTGCGCCTGCGGTAGTGGAAGATGTGGCGCAGCGGAGCCCGGTACTTGCCAGTTTCTTTGCCGGCAAGACGCTGCAACTGCTGGAGCTTTCCCGCCGTGCCACGCAGGCTGCCTATTCGGCCCAGGCACTCGCCGAGCATTCTCTTGAACGAAAGCTGGGCAAGGTGGCGTGCAAGACACCGGTTACCTGTTCGCCTTCAGCAAGTGTCAAGGAAGCCTTGCTTGCAATGCAGAAGCACCGTGTCGGGTCGGTGATCCTGACCGGTTCGGACGGTAACGTCGAGGGCATCTTCACACGCAAGGACGTCCTCAACCGAGTCGCGCTGCCGCAGACGCCATTGAGCGACCCGATCCATACCGTGATGACGCGAGAGGTGCGTACCTTGACTGTAGAGGATACGGCGGAGGACGCAACCTTGCTGATGGCGCAATTCGGTATTCGCCATGTGCCGGTGCTGGAAAACGGACGGGTCGTCAGCGTCATCTCCGAGCGCGACCTGTTTGCGATTCAGCGTATGTCGCTCAAGCAGATCAGTTCCGAAGTGCGTGCCGCGGACGACATAGAAGGACTCAAGTTCGCCGCCCGAAGCATTCGCGTCTTTGCGCGAACCCTGATGAGCCAGGGGGTGCAGGCAAAATCGCTGACTGAACTGATCAGCCACCTCAACGACGTGCTGACGATGCGGCTGCTTGAAATCCTCGCGCGCGAACACCAGGTGTCGTTGGATGATATGTGCTGGCTCAGTTTCGGCTCCGAGGGACGTTGTGAGCAAACCATCTCCACCGACCAGGACAACGGACTGATTTTCGTAAGCGACAATCCAGCCCGCGACAGGGACGTGTGGCTGGCGTTCGGCAAGGCAGCGAATGAAGCGCTGGATGCCTGCGGATACCCGCTTTGCAAAGGCAACATCATGGCCGGCAATCCTGAGTGCTGCATGACGCTCGGGGAGTGGAAAGAGCGTTTCGACGCCTGGATCGATCGGGGCACACCCGAAGACCTGCTCAAGGCCAACATCTTTTTCGATTTCAGGTCGCTGGCCGGACGGACCGAACTGGCGCACGAGTTGCGCGCCTTCGTGACGGAACGGGCAAAGGATGTCACTCGTTTTCACAAGCAACTGGCCGGCGACATACTCCGGCGTAGCGTCCCGCTGAACTGGTTTGGCGCCATCGATACGGAAAAACTGGGAAAACAGGAGGTTGTCGACCTCAAGTTGCGCGGCACGGCGATTTTCGTCGACGTGGCGCGGTTGCAGAGCCTCGCCTTCGGAATCCCGGAAACCAATACGCGTCGTCGCTTTGAAGCCATTGCACGTCATCGCGGCTTCAAATCGCAGCGCAGCGAGGCCTGGAGCGCTGCTTTCGAATTTCTGCAAATGCTGCGATTGCGGGTGCAACTGGATGGCAGCGACAGTCCGGGCTGGGTCGCGGGGCATCCCAACAAGCTCGAAGTATCGGCGTTGAACGATATCGACCGACGATTGCTGAAAGAAGCGTTCCGCATCGCGCGCGACCTGCAGCAACGCATCGAACTTGATTATTCCCGTTAGAGCGAGGCGGGGATCAGTGCAGGATGCCGATCTCGCGCCTGCGGAGCTGGATGTACGTACCTCATGAACCGAACAAGGTATGCCGCCGCTCCGTTCAGTATTTCACTTTCGCGTAGTAAGTACGTTCCGCCGCTTCACGCGCATCGCGCAAGGTGTTGATTCCCTTTTCAGCCAGCAGCGGGATCATCTTCAGGAATACTTCTCCCGTCACCATGGCGTCGCCGAGCGCCGTATGCCTGCCCATGACGCTGACGCCGAGACGCTCCGCGATCGCCTCCAGACTATGTGACTCCTGGTTGGGATGGATCACCGCCGACAGGAGCAGGGTGTCAAGGACCGGATGGCGGAATGACACTCCGGCGGTTCGTTCCTTCATCTGCAGAAAACGCATGTCAAAGGCTGCGTTGTGCGCCACCAGCACCGTATCGTCACAAAACGCGTGGAATGCAGGCAATACACGTTCTATTGTCGGCTGACCGTGCAACATGTCGTCGTCGATGCCGTGAATCTTCCTCGATGCAGCAGGAACAGGACGCTTGGGATCGATCAACTGGTCGAACGAATCGCTTTTCAGGAGTCTGCCATTGACGATCCTGGCAGCGCCGATCTGTATGATCTCATCGCCGGACGCTGGATCGAGACCGGTGGTTTCCGTGTCAAATACGGTATAGGCCAGTTGCGAAAGCAAACGATCGTCTAGCGCGCGCGTCTCTTCCGTCTGGCGGAACAGGTCGAAGTCATAATACTCGGGGCGGCCCTGTCCCGACGCTGCTGCAGGCAGTGCCGGCTCCGGCGGCGGCGCGGTCGGGATCAGGATGCGGAAAAACGATCGATGCGAAAACTTGTCGCGCTGGAACCAGAGTTCTCCGCCGTGACGTTCAACGACTTCACGCAGCGTCAGGGACGCGCCGTCGCCGGTCGGGTTCATTGCTTCGATTTCCCATTTCACCAGCGTTTCGGTGCCGATCACGACACCCGACCAGATCAGGTCAAGATGCGCAAGACGGCCTTCCCGGGCAAGGCTGAAACGAACTTCGCGAACCTGGAATTCTTCCTTCAGGCGCGTGGCGAGATAGGTGATCCCTTGCAACAGCGAAAAGCTGTCGACCTTCAACCACAGTCCTTCCCCCAGATCTTCCACTTTGGTCGGCAATGCAAGGCGTTGTTCGATGCGCCGTTGCGCCGCATGCACCAGATCCGTTCCCAGCATTTCCTCCAGTGGCCAGTGCCCCTTCAGGACATCCGAAAATTCATTGACGGTGCGGTCGAGCCGTTCGCTCATCGCGCACACTTCGTCACGCATAACGTGAATGAAACGATCGCGTTGTCCTGCATCCATGTCCGGGTAGTCGAGCAGGTTTTCGACGGCGGCACGGATGCTCGCCAGCGACGAACGGCTGCCTTCGGTAAGAGCCTGCAGCATTGCATCGCGTCTGCCCTCGACGTCGACGCTTCCAGTAATGTTGTCGAGGATGAGCACGTAGCCGCTCATGCTGCGCGCCTGATCTCCCGACACGGATTGCGCATCGCCGTGTCGGCGGGGAGTCGAAAAGACAGGTGCCATGCGGGTACGCAGGAGCTGACCCGAGTTGATGCCGGTGACGAAGGCGGCTACCGTCTGCCGGCCTCCGGCGGCAAGGCTCTGCTCTATCCGTTCCAAAGCGTGGTTGATCAGGCTGCGCTCCAGCACGGAAAAAATGGAGCGGCCCAGACCAATCAATGTGCCGCCGGCGGAAATTTTCCCCTGATCCCCCGGCACCTGGAACAACAAGCGTGCCCGGTCGTTGTAAAGCAGGATGCGGCCGTCGATATTGCACACGATGACGCTCTGGTTCAATTCCGCAATCAGGGCTGCGAAGCGGTTCTTTTGATCTTCGACCGATGCCTTCGCTTCGCGGATCCGCTCCTGCACATCATGCTGCAACGCGTCTCGTTGTTCCGCCAGCCGGTTGATTGCATCGGCAAGCGCGCGCATCTCGGACGGCCCCTCGAGTGCCAGCTTCATTTTCTGTTCGGGGCCAAGCATCACCAGAAGTTTTTCGCGCAACCGGAGCGGCGTCGTTACGTAGCGCTGGTACAGCGCATGAAACACCATGCCGATTGCGACGGTGCCAAGCAGGAGGATGAAGACGGCGGTTCCTGCACGTGCATCGAGAATGCGCAGGATGGATTCCTTTTCATCGGGCTTGAGGGCGGCCCAGAGAACCAGGTAGAGCAGGGCGGTGACGCCGCCCAGCAGGCCGTACAAGGCGCCCAATGCAATGAAAAACTTCGACTTTCCGGTCATGGGTTGTTGCCGAGAATTTGCTTGACCTGCTGTACCAGCTCCTTTGTCGAAAACGGCTTGGTCATGTACGCGTCGGCACCGAGCGCCATGCCCTTGGTCATTTCCGTGTCCCGGCCCTTGGCCGTGAGCATCACCACTTTCACGCCTTGCCACGCAGGGTTTGCCCGAATCTGCTGGCAAACTTCGAAGCCATTCTTCTTCGGCAGCATCACATCGAGCAACACCAGATCGGGCAACCGGGTATTCATCGCCTGCAGGGCGGCGTCGCCATCGACTGCAACAGTGACGTCGAAGCCTTCGCGTTTCATCAGGAATTCAAGCGAGACGACAATGTTCGGTTCGTCGTCCACAATCAGGATTCTTTGGCCCATATCTCCTTTTTTTCCTCTTCTTTTGATTGGTCCGATTCGATGGTACCGGGGTGCAGCGGCACCGCGAAGGAAAATGTCGCGCCTTCACCCAGCCGGCTCTCCACCCACAACTTGCCGCCGAAACGCTCGATGATCTGGCGGCTGATCGGCAAGCCGAGACCCGTTCCGCCTGGACGTGCATTCTCAGCGTCGCTCACCCGGCGGAACTTTTCGAAAATCAGTTCCTGGTCACCGGCAGCGATTCCCGGCCCGTTGTCCTGTACATCCACGCGCAGGCTGTTTTCCTGCTGGCGCAGCCGTACCGTAACCTTGCTGTTGCCGGTATTGCAGAATTTCGCCGCGTTGGAAAGCAGGTTCAGCATGACCTGCATCAGGCGGTCGCGGTCGGCGGTGACGTTGGGCACCGTCTCCGGAAGTTCGACATCGACATGTATCGACTGATCCTGGTACAGCTGAGCCGTTGCATCGAGCGACTCGCGTATGACATCGCGCATGTCGAGCACAGTCGCATGCCATTCGGCATTGCCGGACTCGATCCTGGCAATATCGAGCATCTGATTGATGAGGCGTGTCAGCCGCTCCGTTTCCTTGGTGATGATGCCGAGAAAATGCCGGCGTTGCTTCAGGTCGATTTTCGGATCTTCCAGCAGGATTTCGGAGAAGGCGCGAATCGACGTTAGCGGCGTGCGCAGCTCGTGCGTGACGGTCGAGATGAAATCGTCTTTCAAGCGGTCTAGTTCGGTCAGGCGCTCATTCGCCGCACGCAGATCCGCGGTCGCAGCTTCCAGTTCGCGTGATTTCTGTTCGAGTTGGGCGGAATAGGCGCGGACTTGCGATGCCTCGTCAAGGATGTCCATGACTTCGTCCAGGCCCAGCGGTTCTTCCTGCGCCACCGACGCTACCATGACGCGCGCGGATGCACCGCCGATCGTGCCGGCCAGCAGGCTTTCCGCGTGATGCACCAGTTCGGGATCGGCTTCCAGTCGGCTGATGGATGACAGGCCGCGCTGCCGTGCATAAGCGAGAAATGCGCCACGCGCCTTGTCCGGGCCAAGAAAGCGCCCGGTCAGGGCCAGTAGTTCACCTACCTCCGCGCTGCCGCGCCACACGCTGGAGCCCGCCGCTTTCTGATTGCGCCGGAACGCATCTACAAACAGCGATGCCTGTCCGCTTTCGACCGCATCCGGCCGCGCAGCAAGGGAAACCCCGATAAAGCAGCCGATGTTGGCCAGCATGCTCCAGAACAGGCTGTGGGAAATTTCATCCAGACCGGCGAGGCCGAACAGTTGTTGCGGTTTCAGCAGTTCGATACCGAACAGGCCCTCATGCATGAATTGCGGCGACATCCAACCGGACTTTGCAAAAGAGGGCAGCAACAGCGTGTAGGCCCAAACCGCGAAGCCGGCCGACAGCCCGGCCGCGGCGCCATTGCGCGTCGCGTTTTTCCAGTAGATTCCGCCAAATATTGCCGGCGCGAACTGCGCGACCGCGGCGAACGAGATCAGTCCGATGGCGACCAGCGCGTAGGCTTCCCCGGCAGCGCGAAAATAGATATACCCGAGCATCAGGATCACGGCGATAGCCCAACGCCGGATCGACAGCAACAACCCGGACAGGTCGTTGCGCGCATGCAGCCGCAACCATTTGAGACGCAGCAGCACTGGCATCACCAGGTCATTGCAGACCATGGTCGACAAGGCAATCGTCTCGACAATCACCATGCCGGTGGCGGCCGACAAGCCCCCGATGAACACAAACAGCGCCAGCGCTTCCTGCTTTTCCGCCATCGGCAGTGTCAACACGAAGGTATCTGCGTCGACGCTCCCCGGCGTGAAATGCATCAGGCCGCCGAGTGCGATCGGCAACACAAAGATGTTGATCAGGAGCAGATAGAGCGGGAACAGCCATACTGCGCGGAGCACGTGCTTTTCATTGACGCTTTCAACCACGGCAATCTGGAACTGGCGCGGCAGAAAGGTGATCGACAGCATCGAGAGGAAGGTTAGCGACCACCAGCTTCCGTAGCTGCTGCCGCTCTCGGTGACCGTCATCAAGGCGCTCAGTTTCGGTATCGTCCCGGCACGCGTGAAAATATCGCCGAACCCCTCGTACACGCCGAAGGTAACGAACAGGCCGACGGCAACGAAGGCCGCCAGCTTGACCAGGGATTCGAAGGCGATGGCGGCCACCATGCCTTCATGGCGTTCGGTCGCGTCGAGGTGGCGCGTGCCGAACAGGATCGTGAAAGCCGCGAGAATCATCGCAATGTACAAGGCGCTGTCCTGCAGCAGCGGTTGCACGCCGGTGCTGGCCGGCATGACGATGTCGGGGTAGTGCAGCAGGATGGTGAAGCTGTTGGAGACCGCCTTCAGCTGCAGGGAGATGTAAGGGATGATCCCGATCACCGCAATCACCGTCACCAGCCCGCCGAGTATCTGGCTCTTGCCATAGCGCGACGCGACGAAATCGGCGATGGACGTAATGCGATTGGCCTTGCTGATGCGGATGATCTTGCGCATCACGAACCACCACAACCCCGCCATCAGCGTGGGGCCGAGGTAAATCGGCAGGAAGCCGATGCCGGTGGCGGCGGCGCGACCGACGCTGCCGTAGAAGGTCCAGGTCGTGCAATAGACCGCCAGCGACAGAGCATAGACGGTCGGGTTGGCGATAACGGAACGGCCTGCGTCGGCCCGCTTGTCGCCGTAATGCGCGATGGCAAAAAGGATGCCCAGGTAGGAGAACGACACGGCGGCGATCACCCATACCTGGAGCATGGCACTAGTCCTCTGTCTTCTCGGTCACATAAGCCATGAGGCCGATGAGGAATGCCCAGGCGCCGAAGATATACAGGTATAACGGTGGAATGCCGAAAAAACTTTCCGTTTTGTTGAAGAGGAACAGAATCGGATAGTTGAGCAGCACGCAGCCTAGCAGAAAGGCCGCCATCAGGCGCTGGCCGGTCAGACTGGATCGATTCATGGTTGCCTCCCACGTGTTGCCTGAATTATAGGCTGGGCGGCCTTCCGTTCCCAAGCAGTATGGCGACCCGGATCTGATCGGGCGTTCTTTTTTATGGTTGCCGCACGCAGGATCCGGTCCATTGCCGGTCAGTGTAGTGGGGGCACGACGATGTACGGTGGAACGTCGACAAAAGCGAGTGCCCGATGCGTTGAAGACAATAAATATGATATGCTCGCGGTCGTAACACTTCAGGTCACGCAGCCCTTCCCCCCACAACTTGATGTGCGATCCGCTAACCGGTCAGGCCGTGTCGCGGAAGGTTAGATTAACCCGCTAATCTCGCGAAACGCGAAGAAAGGTGAGCAAGATGATGCAGCAGTATTTCTCCAACTCCTATTTGTTTGGAGGCAACGCCCCGTACGTGGAAGAACTGTACGAAGCGTACCTCGACAATCCCGGTTCCGTTCCCGACAACTGGCGCGCCTATTTCGACGCGATGCAGCACGTTCCTGCGGTCGATGGTTCCACCAAACCCGACGTCGCCCATGCACCCGTGATTGCCTCGTTCGCCGAGCGCGCGAAACAGGGGCCGATCCGCACGGTGGTCGCCTCACAGGACGTCGAAATGGGGCGCAAGCGCGTCGCTGCCACGCAGTTGATCGCCGCCTACCGCTTCCTCGGCAACCGCTGGGCCAACCTTGATCCCTTGCAGCGCCAGGAGCGCCCGGCAATCCCGGAGCTGGAGCCGAGTTCTTACGGTTTCGCCGATGCCGACATGGACATCGTGTTCAACATCAGCAACACGTATTTCGGAGCTGAAACCGCCTCGCTGCGAGATCTGCTGCAAGCATTGCGTGACACCTATTGCCGTTCCATCGGCGCCGAATTCATGTACGTCAGCGATCCCGCCCAGAAGCGCTGGATCCAGGAACGCCTCGAGTCGGTGCGTTCCACTCCGAATTTTTCCGCAGAAAAGAAGAAGCACATCCTTGATCGCCTGACCGCGGCCGAGGGCCTAGAGCGCTATCTGCACACCCGTTACGTCGGCCAGAAGCGTTTCTCGCTGGAAGGCGGCGAAAGCTTTATCGCCTCGCTGGACGAGACGATCCAGCGCGCCGGCGAGAAGGGCGTGCAGGAAATCGTGATCGGCATGGCACACCGCGGCCGTCTCAACGTGCTGGTCAACACTCTCGGCAAGATGCCACAGGACCTGTTCGCGGAGTTCGAAGGCAAGCATGCCGACGACCTGCCGGCCGGCGACGTCAAGTACCACCAGGGCTTCTCGTCCGATATTTCGACCCGGGGCGGCCCGGTACACCTGTCGCTGGCGTTCAACCCGTCGCACCTCGAGATCGTCAACCCGGTCGTCGAAGGTTCCGTCAAGGCGCGCATGGAGCGCCGCGGCGACAAGGATGGTTCGCAGGTGATGCCGATCCTGGTGCATGGCGATGCCGCTTTTGCAGGTCAGGGCGTTGTCATGGAAACA
Source organism: uncultured Noviherbaspirillum sp. (assembly GCA_966212445.1). Taxonomy (GTDB): domain Bacteria; phylum Pseudomonadota; class Gammaproteobacteria; order Burkholderiales; family Burkholderiaceae_D; genus Noviherbaspirillum. The sequence goes on from CBIHRJ010000001.1 coordinate 267,790, forward strand.
CTGAACCTGGCGCAGACCCGTGGCTACGGCACCGGCGGCACTGTCCACATCGTGATCAACAACCAGATCGGCTTCACGACCTCCGATCCGCGCGACTCGCGTTCGACGCTGTACTGCTCCGACGTCGTCAAGATGATCGAAGCGCCGGTGTTGCACGTCAATGCAGACGATCCGGAAGCCGTCGTGTTCGCGACCCAGATCGCGCTTGATTACCGTCTCGAATTCAAGAAAGACATCGTCGTCGACATCATCTGCTTCCGCAAGCTCGGTCACAATGAGCAGGACACGCCGGCACTGACCCAGCCGCTGATGTACAAGAAGATCAGTCAGCATCCCGGCACCCGTAAACTGTATGCCGACAAGCTGGCTGCGCAGGGCACCATTCCTGCAGACGCCGGCGATGCCATGGTCAAGGCCTACCGCGACGCAATGGACGCCGGCAAGCATACGGTCGATCCGGTGATCTCCAACTTCAAGAGCAAGTACGCGGTCGACTGGATGCCGTTCCTGAACCGCAAATGGACCGATGCGGCCGACACTGCTGTTCCGCTTGCCGAGTTGAAGCGTCTTGCCGCTCGTGTTACAGAAGTGCCGGACACGCTAAAGGTTCATCCGCTGGTCGAAAAGGTCCTCGCCGATCGTGCCGCGATGGGACGCGGCGAGTTGAATCTCGATTGGGGCATGGGTGAGCATCTTGCCTATGCGTCGCTGGTCTCGTCCGGTTACGCTGTGCGTCTTACTGGCCAGGATGCCGGCCGCGGCACGTTCGTCCATCGTCATGCGGTGCTGCACGATCAGAAGCGTGAGCGCTGGGATGCCGGAACCTACATCCCGCTGCAAAACATCTCCGAAAACCAGGCACCGTTCACGGTGATCGACTCGGTGCTGTCCGAAGAAGCAGTGCTCGGCTTCGAATACGGCTATTCCACTGCGGAGCCGAACACGCTGACCATCTGGGAAGCGCAATTCGGCGACTTCGCCAACGGCGCGCAGGTGGTGATCGACCAGTTCATCAGCTCCGGCGAAGTGAAGTGGGGCCGCGCGTCCGGCCTGGTGATGATGCTGCCGCACGGTTACGAAGGCCAGGGACCGGAGCACTCTTCCGCGCGCCTCGAGCGCTATCTGCAACTGTGCGCAGACAACAATATGCAGGTGGTGCAGCCGACAACCGCTGCGCAGATTTTCCACCTGCTGCGCCGGCAGATGATCCGCCTGTTCCGCAAGCCGCTGATCATCATGACGCCGAAATCGCTGCTGCGTAACAAGGACGCGGGTTCGCCGCTGTCTGAGCTGGCAAAGGGTTCGTTCCAGACCGTAATCGGTGAAGTGGACGAGAAGATCGATCCGAAGAAGGTCAAGCGCGTTTTGGCATGTTCCGGCAAGGTCTACTACGACCTCGTCAATGCGCGCAAGGAGCGGGGCGCTTCCGACGTCGCCATCATTCGCGTCGAACAGCTCTATCCGTTCCCGCACAAGGCGTTTGCCGCCGAGCTCAAGAAGTTCCCGAACTTCACCGAGCTGGTGTGGGCGCAGGACGAGCCGCAGAACCAGGGACCGTGGTTCCAGATTCAGCACAACATCTTCGAGAATCTGGACGACGGACAGAAGCTGGCCTACGCAGGCCGTCCGGCCAGCGCATCACCTGCTGTCGGCTACTACGACAAGCACTATGCGCAGCAAAAAGCATTGATCGACACCGCATTCTCGAAGCTCAAGGGCTTCGTACTGACGAAGTAAAGACCCGACGGCGCGCTAGAAGCTGGCGTGCCGCACGAACAAACCGAAACGGAGAGTTACATGGCAATTATTGAAGTGAAAGTTCCGCAACTGTCGGAATCCGTCGCTGAAGCGACCCTGCTGCAATGGCACAAGAAACCCGGCGAAGCAGTCTCCCGCGATGAAAACCTGATCGATATCGAAACCGACAAAGTGGTGCTTGAATTGCCGGCCCCGGACGCCGGCGTGATCGTCGAAGTGCTCAAGGGTGACGGCAGCACCGTTGTCGCCGGCGAAGTGATCGCGAAGATCGACACCGAAGCGACGGCCGGCGCGGCAGCCGCCCCCGCGGCCGCTACACCTGCAGCAGCTCCTGCCAAGGCCGATCCGGTTGCTGCAGCCATTGCCAATCTCGCTTCCAATGCTTCCAGCGGTGTTGCCATGCCGGCTGCCGCAAAGATGCTGGCCGAAAACAACATGTCGGCTTCCCAGGTTGCCGGGACTGGTAAGGATGGCCGCGTGACCAAGGGTGATGTGATTACTGCCCTTCAAAACAAGCCTGCCGCTCCCGCGCCGGCGCCCGCCGCCGCACCGAAGCCCGCGCTGCAACAAGTTGCTGCTCCAGTGGCCAAGAATCTTGGAAATCGTCCGGAAGAGCGCGTGCCGATGAGTCGCCTGCGCGCCCGTATCGCCGAGCGTCTGCTGCAGTCGCAATCGACGAATGCAATCCTGACCACGTTCAACGAAGTGAACATGCAGCCGGTCATGGACCTGCGCAACAAGTACAAGGACAAGTTCGAGAAGGAACACGGCGTCAAGCTCGGCTTCATGTCCTTCTTCGTCAAGGCGGCTGTTGCGGCATTGAAAAAATACCCGATCCTGAACGCATCGGTCGACGGCAACGACATCCTCTATCACGGCTATTTCGACATTGGTATTGCCGTCGGTTCGCCACGTGGCCTGGTGGTGCCGATTCTGCGCGACGCCGACCAGATGAGCATTGCCGACATCGAGAAAAAGATTGCCGAATACGGCGTCAAGGCCAAGGACGGCAAGCTGACGCTGGACGAACTGACCGGCGGCACGTTTTCGATCTCGAACGGCGGCGTCTTCGGCTCGATGCTGTCCACGCCGATCATCAATCCGCCGCAGTCCGCCATCCTTGGCGTGCACGCCACCAAGGACCGTCCGGTCGTGGAAAACGGGCAGATCGTCATCCGCCCGATCAACTATCTGGCCATGTCGTACGACCACCGCATCATCGACGGCCGCGAAGCCGTGCTCGGCCTGGTCGCCATGAAGGAAGCGCTGGAAGACCCGGCGCGCCTCCTGCTGGACCTGTAAGACATCTCAAGCTGTGCGGTCACGGAGCCCGGAAGATTTCCGGCTCCGTGACCGATGTCTATTCTGCGGTGAATTAGGTTACGAAAAAGGTTACGCATATGTCGAAAAATTTTGATGTGGTCGTCATCGGCGGCGGTCCCGGTGGCTATATTGCGGCGATCCGCGCTGCACAACTCGGTTTCAGCACCGCGTGCATTGACGAGTGGAAGAATGTCAAGAACGGCCCGGCACCGGGCGGCACCTGCACCAACGTCGGTTGCATTCCCTCCAAGGCGCTGCTGCAATCGTCCGAGCATTACGAGCATGCCGGCCATGCATTCGCGGAACACGGTATCGAGGTAAAGGGCCTGGGCTTCAATGTCGGCCAGATGCTGGCGCGCAAGGACACGATCGTCAAGCAGAACAACGACGGCATCCTTTATCTGTTCAAGAAAAACAAGGTCACTTTCTTCCATGGTCGCGGTTCATTCGTCAAAACGGGCGCTGACGGCTATGAAATCAAGGTGGCGGGCGCATCCGAAGAAACGATTACCGGCAAGCACATCGTTGTCGCCACCGGTTCCAACCCGCGTGCGCTTCCGAACGTTCCGTTCGACGAAAAGCTGATCCTCTCCAATACCGGCGCGCTTGCAATCGATAACGTGCCGAAAAAGCTGGGCGTGATCGGTGCCGGCGTGATCGGGCTGGAAATGGGCAGCGTGTGGCGCCGCCTGGGCGCGGACGTTGCAGTGCTGGAAGCACTCCCCGCTTTTCTCGGTGCGGTTGACGAGCAGATCGCCAAGGAAGCGCACAAACTCTTCACCAAGCAGGGGCTGACAATCAGCCTGGGCGTGAAGATCGGTGCGATTACCGCCGGCAAGAAGGACGTTACGGTCGAGTACACCGATGACAAGGGCAAGGCGCAAAAGGCTGTGTTCGACAAACTGATCGTGTCGATCGGTCGCGTCCCGAATACCATTGGTCTGAATGCCGAAGGCATCGGCCTCAAGCTGGATGAACGCGGATTCATTGCGGTCGACGGCGATTGCAAGACCAACCTGCCGAACGTATGGGCGGTGGGCGACGTGGTGCGCGGGCCGATGCTGGCGCACAAGGCCGAGGAGGAGGGCGTTGCAGTAGCCGAACGCATTGCCGGCCAACACGGTCACGTGAACTTCAATACAATTCCCTGGGTCATATACACGTCCCCGGAGATCGCCTGGGTCGGCAAGACCGAACAGCAACTGAAAGCAGAAGGCGTTGCCTACAAGGTTGGCACTTTCCCCTTCATGGCGAATGGCCGTGCCCGTGCGCTCGGCGACACATCCGGGATGGTGAAATTCCTGGCCGATGCCAAGAGCGATGAAATTCTCGGCGTGCACATCGTTGGACCGATGGCATCCGAGTTGATTTCGGAGGCCGTGGTGGCCATGGAGTTCAAGGCGTCGTCGGAAGACATTGCCCGCATCTGCCACGCCCATCCTTCCTTGTCCGAGGCAACCAAGGAGGCTGCACTCGCGGTCGACAAACGGTCACTCAACTTCTAGGAACTGTCATGCGTCACCTGATCCTGCTGCTGCCCATTGCACTGGCTGCATGTGCGACGACAGGGTCGGGCGGCGATGGCATTGCCATCGAAACCGTCTCTGATGGGCGGTCGGTCCAGGGAGCAACTTGCACGGTCAGCACCAATGCCGGCAACTGGAATATCACGACACCGGCCTCGGTCATGGTCGGCAGTGCCAGTGGCGACCTGCGGGTAGTCTGCAGCAAGGAGGGTTACCGCACGGCGGAAACGATCTACCGGCTGTCGCGTCCGGTGGGCTCCAGTGTGGGCCTTGGTGTCGGTGGTGGTGGCGGTAATGTAGGCGTAGGAGTGGGGCTGAATTTCCCGATTGCTCTTGGCGGCGGTACCTATCCTTCGCGCGTCACTATCGATCTGAAGCCGCAATGAGCCGCAAACCGGTCGGCGGCCAACATGCTTCAAAAAGAGCATAATCCTTAAATTGCCTTATGGCATCTCAATGCCGAACCGTGGGCGAGCATGTCTCGCCCATTTTCATGGTCCGATGAGCGGCAGGTGGACAGAGAGACTGCGACAGCCGGCAGCAACCGATGAAATAACGATATGAACGTCAGGGAGTACTACGAGCACGCGCTTTCCCAGCGCGGCTTCAAATCCGATGAAGCGCAGTGCCTTGCGGTCGATCGGCTGCAGCGGGCGTATGACGACTGGATTGCGTACAAGTCGCAACGCTCCAGCAAGCTCAAGCGCCTGATCAGCCGGCCGGAGGTCCCGCGTGGAGTCTACATGTGGGGGGGCGTCGGGCGCGGCAAGTCCTTTTTGATGGACAGTTTCTACTCGGTCGTACCGGTTGTCCGGAAGACAAGATTGCATTTCCACGAATTCATGCGCGGCGTGCACCGTCAGCTCGACGACTTGAAGGGAGTGGCCGATCCATTGGATGAAGTAGCGCGCCGCATCGCGAAGAAGCACAGGCTGGTCTGCTTCGATGAATTCCACGTTTCGGATATCGCCGATGCGATGATTTTGTACAATCTGCTGAAAGCCCTGTTCGATAATGGGGTGTCCTTCATCATGACATCGAACTACGCGCCCGATACGCTGTATCCCGATGGCCTGCACCGGGACCGGATATTTCCCGCAATTGCGTTGCTGAAGGCAAGATTGGATGTGCTCAACGTAGACGCCGGCAACGATTACCGAAAGCGTGCATTGCAGCAGGTCGACGCCTACCATACTCCCTTGGGAGCGGCCGCAGATCACGCGTTGCGCAATGCGTTTGCCGACATTGCGGAAACCATCGATGAAGATCCCCGCGTCCACATCGAGTCCCGTGAAATCAGGGCCCTGCGTCGGGCCGGCGGAGCGATCTGGTTCGACTTCGCTACGCTCTGCGGCGGCCCGCGGTCGCAAAATGACTATCTTGAAATCGCCAGCCGTTTTCACACGGTTGTGCTGTCCGGTGTGCCGCGTATGTCAGCAGCCATGTCGTCCGAGGCGCGCCGTTTCACATGGTTGATCGACGTGCTGTACGACCACAAGGTAAAGCTGTTGATGTCGGCCGAAGTGGAACCCGAGCAGTTGTACACGGAAGGGATGCTTGCCAACGAATTTCACCGCACTGTCTCGCGTATCATCGAGATGCAGTCGTCCGAATACATGGAAAGCGAGCGGCGCGACGTCGCTGGTGCGATCGCATGAGGGGTGACATGGACAAGTACACCTGTGAGCCGAAGCAGAGCCGCGCGCCGTGTAATTCCTGGTTTGGCATTGCTCTGATGCTGGCAGCGACGAGCATTTTTGCACAGGATGTTGCGGTTGTTGAGCGTTACCCGACGGGATCGATACGGACCAACGAGTCAGCCGATGCGGCGCTGGCAGATATCGCGAAGGAGCGATCCTCCGTGGAGACTCGATATACGCAGGAAGTGCAGTCCTGTCATTCCCGTTTCTTTGCGACCTCCTGCATCGAGGACGCCCAGGAGAGACGCCGTCAGGCCTTGCGGCCGTTGCGTTCCATCGAGGTCGAAGCCAATGAGTTCAAGCGACGTGAGCGGGTGATTCAGCGTGACAAGGCGCTGGCAGACAAGCGTGCAAAAGATCTGGAAAAGCGACGGGAACGCGGTGCATCCCGGAATGTCCCGGTGAAAGCGGGAATTGAACAGCCGCGTGGAGAGGCCGCGTCGGAAAAAACAGGCGGAGCTGCTCGGAAAAACAATGAGGGCAAATCTTCCGATCGTCAGGCAAGACATGAGGCAAGGTTGAAAAGTATTCGGGAAAAGGAAGCCGCCGAGGCCGGAGTGCGATCGCAAAATGTCGCGGCGTACGAGCGAAAAATGCGGGAAGCGCGTGAACGACAACTCGAACTGGAACGGAGAAGGGCAGAGAAGGAGCAGAAGCGCCGCGCACAACCGGCCGAATCGGCAAACGCCCAGTAGGGCAGTGAAAGAGATAGCGCGCACCGACCAGTCGGCGCGCATCTGTCGGAAGTGACTCTACACGGCCCGTTTCATTCTTCCAACTGTGTAGGCTTTTGATTCCTTGGGCGGTTCAACCAGCTTGATGATCGCCAGCGTGCAGTTGTCGGCGGACGTTCCGGCGGAGCGTTCGCGCGTTTTGTTGATCAGCATTTCGGATGCCTGTCGCGGCGTATTCATTGCAAGCGCTGCACCGAGCTCCGCTTCAGCGAAATAGTGCCACAAGCCATCGCTACACAACAGGAAGGAGTCGCCGGCTTTCAATCCATCATGGCGCGCCACAGTCACTTCCGGTTCCTTCTCATGGGAGCCCAGCGCACTGACGAGGACGTTGGACAGATGATGGCCCTGTGCCTGCTCCCGGGACAACTTGCCCTCGCTGACCAGTTTTTCCACGTACGAGTGGTCGATAGTCCGTTCCGCACAATTCGGACCGTCGAACCGGTACAGCCGCGAATCGCCGATATGCGCCCACACCGCACTTCTTTCGGGGGTAATGACCAGCATCACGCAAGTGCTATGCGGCTTCTTCTCGGACGAAATTGCCGTGAGCTTGATGATCGTGTGCGCATCATGGGCAATCGTCGCAAGCATCGTTTCGATGTCATCGGTTTGAGGCGAGAATAGTTCAAACGCCTGTTTGGCGGTACGGATGACCTGTTCCGCAGCAAGTGCGCCTCCGCTCAACCCGCCCATGCCGTCGGCAACCACGGCCATCACATATCCAGGTGCCCGGGGTGCGGCAAACAGCGCGGCACGGTCCTGCTGCTCCTGCCGGTCACCGATGTGCTGCCCTGTACCTGCTTCGATCTTGTAGTGACTCATGGGTATGGCGTAAAGAAGGAGTGAACGTCAGCGTACCGAAAATTATTGCATGGTCGAAACAAACTTTTCGGCTTTGTAGACATTTGTTACATCTCCGGGTCGTGTTTGTCCAGGCCTGCGCAGGCAAGGGTGGGCAAAATCTTATTGTTTTATGGCATCCACAGTCTCAAGTATGGCAATCCGGGCATATCCCGGCAACGAAACGGGTTGCGAGCTATGCCTGAAAGGCATTCGATCTTAAAATACCGGTTATCGCATTCATTTGACCGACCATGATCCCCTCAGAAGATATACAGCGACGCATCGTCGAGCTGGAAGTAGAACATCGCGATCTGGACGCGGTTATCGAATTGCTCACGCGCGATATTTTGCACGATGAACTCCAGTTGCGGCGATTGAAAAAGCGCAAGCTACAGCTCAAGGATCATATAACATTGCTGAAAATGCAATTGATTCCTGACATTCCCGCGTGATTCTTCACCGAAAATGCTTCTCCCTCCTGATTTTTTGATCCCTTGACTGAACAAATCGCAACACCGCCTACCGAGAGTTCGCATGACGCCGAAATAGAACAATTGTTCGATGCCGACGGCCCGTTGAAACATGCTGTACCTGGTTTTCACCCCCGGCTTTCGCAGACCGAAATGGCCAAGGCCATTGCATCGGCAATCGGCGGACAGCGCACGCTGGTAGCGGAAGCCGGCACCGGCACGGGAAAAACCTTTGCCTACCTTGTGCCGGCGCTATTGTGGGGTGGAAAAGTAATCCTTTCCACTGGCACCAAAAATCTCCAGGATCAGCTATATCTGCGCGACATCCCGACCGTGCGCAAAGCGTTGAATGCACCGGTGTCGGTTGCCCTTCTGAAGGGGCGGGCCAATTATGTCTGCCATTTCCACCTGGAGCGTACGCTTCAGAACGGCAGGTTGACCTCTCGCGAAGACGTGGGCTATCTGCGCGAAATCTCGCGCTTTGTAAAGACAACCGGATCGGGCGACAAGGCGGAGCTGTCGAAGATCCCCGAGTCGGCGCCGGTATGGAACCTCGTCACCTCCACACGCGACACTTGCCATGGAGCCGAGTGCCAATATTATCAGGACTGCTTCGTCATGAAGGCGCGCAAGGAAGCGCAACAGGCTGATGTCGTCGTGGTAAATCACCATTTGTTTTTCGCCGATGTCGCGCTCAAGGACACCGGCGTTGCCGAACTGCTGCCGTCCGCGAACACGGTCATCTTCGATGAGGCGCACCAGTTGCCGGAAACAGCGACCTTGTTTTTCGGCGAAACCGTCTCGACAACCCAGATTCTTGAACTTTGCCGTGATGTACTTGCCGAAGGGCTGGCGCATGCCAGGGACGGTGCGGATTGGCCGCAGGCCGTGTCAATCCTAGAACGCGCCACACGCGATTTGCGCCTTGCATTCCCTCAGGACATGGTGCGACTCGCCGTGAGCCAGATCGCGCCGTCGAGCGCATTCTTCCCTGCGCTGGACAAACTGCGGGACGAGTTGGCGACCTTGACAGCCGTGCTCGACAAGCAGGCGGAGCGCGCGGAAACGATTGAGCAGTGCCGGACGCGTGCCGTCGAACTTGGCATCAGGCTGGATGCGTGGAACAGCGCCCGGACGGTGGCGAAGGAGATGCAGCCTGCGGACCAGGAGCGCATCCTTTGGGTCGAAGCATTTTCCTCTTCGCTGCAATTGCATCGTACTCCACTTTCGATTGCCCCGATCTTCAGCAAGCAGCGGGAAGGGGCGCCGCGAGCCTGGATCTTCACGTCGGCGACGCTGGCGGTCAAGAACGACTTCAGTCACTACCTGTCGCAGATGGGGCTTTGGGACGAGCCCGCGAAGTCTTGGTCCAGTCCGTTTGATTACGATCACCAAGGGCTGCTGTACGTGCCTGAAAACCTGCCGCAGCCCAATTCGATCGAATACACGGATGCGGTTATTGACGCCGCGCTGCCAATGATCGAAGCAGCAGGAGGCAGGGCGTTCCTGTTATGTACGACGATACGTGCGGTCAACCGCGCCGCCGAACGGCTTCGGGAGGAATTCGATAGGCGGAAGCTGGCGTTTCCCTTGATGGTGCAAGGAGAGGCCGGTCGTACCGAACTGCTTGATCGATTCCGGGCGGCCGGCAACGCGGTTCTGATCGGAAGCCAGAGCTTCTGGGAGGGCGTCGACGTGCGCGGCGAAGCGCTGTCGCTGGTCATCATCGACAAGCTGCCGTTCTCTCCGCCGGACGATCCGGTGCTGTCTGCACGCATTGATGCCTTGGAAAAGAAAGGATTGAACGGCTTTATGCATCATCAACTGCCGGAGGCGATCATCAACCTGAAACAAGGTGCGGGCAGGCTGATTCGTGACGAGCGCGACCGCGGCGTCCTGATGATTTGCGATCCGCGCCTTATCTCCAAACCCTACGGGCGTCGCATATGGCAGAGCCTGCCGCCGTTCAAGAGAACGCGCGAAGCATCCGTGGCGCAGGCATTTTTCGGTGAACACAAGACGAAGGTGGAGGACGAAGAGACCGGTTCGAGATGAAGCGGATGCCGGGACTGGCTATACTTGGGGATGTTCGCGTCCGGAGCTGTTTTGCGTTCTGCTGAAAAAGAGGATACATGGCTGAGCCCGTTGTTTCGTTAGTTCCAGTACGACCGGCCGAACTGGCGGTCGGCAAGCCGTTGCGGCAATCAATCTACGACTGGCACGGCAACCTCCTGCTTGCTTCCGGCTGCACGATTGAAAGTCAGGATCAGTTGGACGGCCTGGTTGAAAACGGCTTTATTCAGGATTCTGCATGGGATCTGAGCCCGGCGCCGGCTCGGCAGCCGTTGCTGATGGCAACGTCGAGGAAAACGGTTGCAGCCGAACCCCAGGCTGATGAGGCTGCGCAGAACAAGGATGTCGTCGTCGGCATGGATGACGTACGCTGGTATGTCGGCGAAACGCTCTATCTGCAGTTGGTGGACAACCCTGCAATCCGGTACACGGTACGCTTGATCGGCTTTGTCAAGAACAAGACGGTGTTTGTCACATCGCCAGCGATCGACGGCAAATTCGAGTTTGTGCGGGAAGGGCAGACCTTCGTGGTGCGCGCCTTCTCAGGCAAGAAGGCTTACGCTTTTGTTGCCGCAGCAGTGAAATCCGTGCATTCGCCGCATCCGTACCTGCATCTGTCCTATCCAAAGGAAGTCCGGTGCACGATAGTGCGGCGCGGTGTCCGGGCGCAAGTAAAGCTCATTGCGTCCGTGTCGTTCGGATCGTCGGAACGGACAGGCGCAGCGACGCTCACCGACTTGAGTATGGGAGGCGCTTCCGGCACCATCAAGCAGATTCTTGGAACAAAAGGTGAGGAAGGACAGATCAAGTTCAAGGTCCACGCAGCCGGGCAGGACGAATTTCTCAGTCTGAAAATGGTGCTGCGCTCCGTTGCTCCGTCGGAAAACGGCGATGGTATCAAGCATGGGTTCGAATTCATGGACGTCTCCATCCATGATCGCCTGATTCTTTCGGCTTTTGTCCACCAGACACTGGCCGAAGGCGAATGAGCGCGGCACGCCCGCAACAACTGCCGTACGGCGCGGGCGTGCCGCTCAAACCGCCTATCGTTGCGGCTGGATGACCACTTTGCCGGTTACCTTGCGCGCAGCCATGTCATTGAGCGCTTGGGGCGTATCGGCAAGTGCGTAACGTCCCGAGATGTGAGGCTTGATCTTCCCTTCCGCCATCCAGCCCATCAGTTCACGCATCGCTGCGGCATTCGCCTTCGGTTCACGACGCGCGAACTCGCCCCAGAAAACGCCGACAATCGATGCTCCCTTGAGCAATGGCAGGTTGAGAGGCAATTTTGGAATTTCACCATTGGCGAAGCCAATCACAAGATAGCGGCCGCGCCACGCAATGGACCGAAACGCCGGCTCTGCGTAAATGCCTCCGACAGGGTCATAAATCACGTCCGGACCCTTGCCATTCGTTGCCGCCTTGATGGCTTCCCGCAGGTCTTCGGTACTGTAGTTAATCGTCGCATCCGCACCATGCTCTCTGCAGACAGCGAGCTTTTCGTCCGATGATGCAGCAGCGATGACGCGCGCGCCGAGGGCCTTGCCGATTTCGATCGCTGCAAGGCCGACACCGCCCGCAGCGCCGAGGACCAGCATCGTTTCGCCCGCCTTGAGCTGCGCACGGTCGACGACTGCATGGTGTGACGTACCGTAAGTCAGAGTGACGGCGGCAGCGGTGTCGAAATCCAGTCCGGGCGGCATGGGCATGACGGCTTGAGCGGGAACGGCGATCTGCTGCGCGAATGCTCCCTGGCTCACGAAGGCGAGTACCTTGTCGCCTACCTTGATGCCTGTCACACCGTCTCCCACTGCGCGCACTGTGCCCGCCAGTTCGCTACCGGGCGTAAACGGCAGTTCGGGTTTGAATTGATACTTGTTCTGAATGATCAGGACGTCGGGAAAGTTGACGCCCGCAGCCTGAACCTCGATGGCAACCTGGCCGGGGCCGGGCACGACATCCGGCAACTCCTCTACAACCAGCGTGTCAGGTAGGCCCCAGGTTTTGCAGAGGATGGCTTTCATGTTGTCTCCTTGTTTTGCCAACGGTCGAAAAAAGAACGATCGTTTTATTTTAGGCCTCTCAGGAAAAATGTCAATAAGCCCGCGGGGAACGCGATATGGCATCAGGTAAAATTCGCGTATGAAAATTCTTGTTAGTAACGACGATGGTTACCTTGCTCCGGGAATCATTGCGCTAGCCGAGGCGCTGCGTCCGATCGCCGACATTGTGGTGGTTGCACCCGATAGCAACCGTTCCGGCAGCTCGAACTCGCTTACGCTGGACAGGCCTCTCTCGGTGTATCAGGCTGACAACGGCTTTTACTTCATCAATGGCACGCCCTCCGATTGCGTGCACGTGGCGCTGACCGGCGGCCTTGCGTTCAAGCCGGACCTAGTGGTGTCCGGCATCAATCAGGGACAGAACATGGGCGACGACACGCTGTATTCGGGAACAGTTGCGGCGGCGACCGAAGGTTTCCTGTTCGGCATTCCTGCCATAGCGTTTTCGCAAGTGGAAAAGGGCTGGGCGCATGTGGACGCGGCAGCTCGCGTGGCGCGGGAGTTTGTCGAGCACGGTTTCGACATGCTGTCCAAACCGTATTTGTTGAACATTAACATCCCGAACCTGCCGTACCAGCAGATCAAGGGTACCAAGGCGACGCGTCTCGGCAAGCGGCACGAGTCCGAAGCCGTGATCAAGACACAGGATCCTCACGGCCGCGACATCTACTGGATCGGGCCTGCCGGCAAGGCAAAGGATGCCGGTGAGGGAACCGATTTTCATGCAGTGACAAACGACTATGTGTCGGTTACACCGTTGCAGATCGACCTGACGCATGCGACGCAACTCGATATCCTCAAGAAGGGCTTGCAGGCATGAGCGATACCGACAAACGATTCCCGTTGCAATTGGCATCCGTTGTAGACAAATCGCAAAAGCCGGCACGCAGCGATGGAATTGCCATCAGAGTTGCGACGCCTCAAACGGCTACCCAAAATGCCGCACAAAATGTCATCCGGCCCGCGGCGGCAACGGATTCGAGAGCGCGACCCGCAGCACGGACCGAATCTTTGCCTCCTGCTTCGCCAAGGTCGACTATCCTGGTTTCCGATGCGGTGCGTAAAGCCATGGTGGTGCGTGTGGCCAAGCAGGGGGTAAGGGATTCGACGGTACTGGCTGCACTGGAGGCAGTACCCAGGCACATGTTCGTGGAACCCGGGCTGTCGGGCCAGGCATATGTCGATGCGTCTCTGCCGATCGGTCATCATCAAACCATCTCGCAGCCATACATCGTTGCGCGCATGATCGAGGTCATGCGCGCCAACAGCAGTGGCGGGGTCTTGAACAGGGTTCTCGAAATCGGCACCGGCTGCGGCTACCAGGCTGCCGTCATCTCGCTCGTCGCGAAAGAAGTGTATTCGATAGAACGCATCAAACCCTTGCATGAACTGGCCAAGTCCAATCTGCGCCCGCTACGCATTGCCAATATCCGGCTGCAGTATGGAGATGGTATGCTTGGGCTGCCGCAGGCGGCACCTTTCGACGGCATTATCCTTGCGGCGGCCGGACTGGAAGTGCCACAAGCCTTGCTGGAACAGATGAGCATCGGCGGCAGGCTGGTTGCCCCGGTCGGAGCGCGCCATCAGGTCCTTCAGCTCATTGAACGCGTCAGTAAATTCGAGTGGACCAACACGACGCTGGAAGACTGCCACTTCGTGCCGCTGCGACCAGGCATCGTGTAGTCCCCCCTTGCGGAATGAAGCAATACCCGACATGACAGCCGTCGCCTAACAAATAACCGTATGAGAATGAAAAAAGCACGTTATGTACTTGCGGCAGTTTTGCCGGTCTTTATCGCCGCCTGCGGCACGACCCGTTTTCCGGCACCTGTCGTCGATCGTCCGCTGGGTACGAAACCCGTTGAAGGTCGGCAGGGTGGCCAGGCGCCTCTGCAGTCCGCACCGAAGATGGCGGATGCACGAGGTTATTACACGGTAAAGAAAGGGGATACGCTGATCCAGATATCGCTTGAGTTCGGCCAGAATTATCGTGATCTGGTGGCGTGGAATAATCTTGCCAATCCGAATGACATCAAGGTTGACCAGGTATTGCGCGTCTTGCCGCCTGAGGGAAGCGCGCAAATCGGAAGCGTTGCCACGTCGTCCGGCGTCGAAGTGCGGCCATTGACGACGCCGCCGCCATCCCAGGGCGGCGCTCCGGTACACAAGTCCGCTCCGCGTGGCGACAAGCGCACCTACTCGGAAGGGGCTCTTGCCGAGCTGCAGAAGCCGGACGGCGGCACCATAGCACCTCAAGGCCCGGCGCCGAAAGCGGACCAGGCCAAGCCGACTGAAAAAGCTCCGGATGCTGCGCAAACGGTAACGCCGGATGACGATAATATCGGGTGGATGTGGCCGGCTGAAGGCAAGGTGATCGCGCCGTTTACCGAGGCCAAGCGCGGCATCGATATTGCCGGCAAGCTGGGGCAGCCCGTTGTGGCGGCAGGCTCCGGCAAAGTGCTGTATGCTGGCAGCGGCATCCGGGGGTACGGCAATCTGGTTATTGTCAAGCATTCCAACAATTTGCTGTCCGCTTATGCGCACAACAAAACCATCTTTGTCAAAGAAGATCAAAGCGTCAGCAGAGGCCAAAAGATTGCAGAAATGGGAAATTCCGACACCGATGAGGTGAAACTGCATTTCGAAATACGCCAGCAAGGTAAGCCGGTCGACCCGTCAAAATTTCTGCCAAGCCGCTAAATGAATCGAAACCCGAACAATCCCCTCGACGATGAAACGCCTCCGGAAGACCTGTCCGACGGCATTCCGCTCAACGGCACCGACGAAGCAGATGGCGAACTGATCGACGATGCCGAGGGAGGCGAACGGGGGGAAGTCGCCGTAAGGCAGGTCGTGGATCCCGTGGAGGAACTGAAGACGGTGCTCGCGGCCGAGCTTTCCACCGATACGACACAGCATTACCTGAATCAGATCGGCGCACGCCCTCTTCTGAAGGTGGAAGAAGAGGTTCATTTTGCCACGCTTGCCAAGCAAGGAAATTTCGAGGCGCGCCAGAAAATGATCGAGCACAACTTGCGCCTGGTTGTGTCCATCGCGAAGCATTACATCAATCGGGGCGTGGTGTTGCTGGACTTGATTGAAGAAGGCAACCTCGGCTTGATGCGGGCAATCGACAAGTTCGAGCCGGAACGCGGGTTCCGCTTCTCGACTTATGCGACCTGGTGGATTCGCCAGAGCATCGAGCGTGCCATCATGAACCAGGCGCGTACCGTACGTCTGCCGGTGCACATGGTGCGCGAACTCAATCAGATCCTGCGCGCAAAGTACCATTTGGAAGCGCAACACCATGATGGCAAGGACGCAACCGCCGAGGATATTGCGCATCTGGTTGATCGGCCTGTGGAAGACGTGCAGGACATTCTCGCCTTGTCGGAACATGCAACGTCGCTCGATGCTCCTCTGGACAACGATCCCCAGGCAAGCCTGATGGACATGCTCCCCGGCGATGTCGAAGATGGTCCCGATTCACGCGCCGAACATCATGAAATGACGATACTGGTGCGCGACTGGCTCAAGAAACTGCCGGACAAGCAGCGCGTCGTGATTGTCCGTCGCTTTGGGCTGGACAATGATGATCCGGCGACTCTGGAAGAGTTGGCCGCCGAGATGAGCGTGACCCGGGAACGGGTGCGCCAGATTCAGCAGGAAGCGTTGGTAAAGCTCAAGCGCGCACTGACCGCACGCGGCGTCGGCAAGGACGCGCTGCTGTGATCCCGGTGCTGGTGTTCGACATCGAGACGATTCCCGATGTGGCCGGCCTGCGGGCGCTGAACGGGCATCCGGCGTCGATGACAGACGCGGAAGTTGCTGCCGCTGCATTTGCCGCAAGGCGTGACAGGACGGGATCCGATTTCCTGCAGCACCATCTGCATCGGGTTGCGGCGATATCCTGCGTTTTTCGGGATGACGAGGGATTCCGCGTCCGTTCCCTCGGGACTCAAGACGATCCGGAGCCGAAGCTCATCCATGATTTTTTTCGCATCATCGACAAGTACACGCCCCAACTGGTGTCGTGGAACGGTTGCGGTTTCGACCTCCCGGTGTTGCACTATCGTGCGATGATCAATAGCGTCGCAGCATCACGTTATTGGGAAATGGGCGATGACGACCGCGACTTCAAGTGGAACAACTACCTGAGCCGCTACCATACCCGGCACATGGACCTGATGGATTTGCTTGCGCTCTATACCGGACGCGCCAACGCTCCGTTGGACGACCTGGCGAAACTGTGCGGATTCCCGGGCAAGCTTGGCGTCGACGGATCGCAGGTCTGGACATTGTTTCAGGAGGGGCGACTGGACGAGATTCGCAACTATTGCGAGACCGACGTTGTGAACACCTATCTCGTCTACTGCCGTTTCTTGCTGATGCGCGGCGCTTTTTCCAAGGCGGCGTACGAAGAGGAAGTCTCTTTGGTCAGGGCCTCTCTGGCCGCCCTCGATGCTCCACATTGGAAGGAATACCTCGACGCATGGTAGCCTGACCGCAAATATCCGTTTTTTCCAAGGCCGAAGAGCCGGCATTTCATTCCTATCTATGCAGCAAAATACTATCGTCATTGAGTCCCTCGACATGGAAGGCCGGGGAGTCGGTCATTTGCAAAACGAAGACGGCACGCCCGGGAAGGTGATCTTCGTCGAAGGTGCATTGCCCGGCGAACGCGTCAGCTACCAGTCGTTCCGCAGGAAACCGAAGTGGGAGGCCGCAACTCTCATCGAACTTCACACCGAGTCGTCGTTGCGGGTCGAAGCGAAATGCCGCTACTTCGGGACATGCGGCGGATGCGCGATGCAACATCTTGAGCCATCGGCGCAGGTGGCAATCAAGCAGCGGGTCCTGGAAGACAATCTCTGGCATATCGGAAAAGTACGAGCCCAGACGATGATGCGACCGATATACGGCCCGACCTGGGGCTACCGGTATCGTGCACGCTTGTCGGTGCGTAACGTGCAGAAGAAAGGTGGCGTGTTGGTCGGATTCCACGAGCGGAAGTCGTCCTTCATTGCCGATATGGAAACTTGCGAAATATTGCCGCCAAACGTTTCTGCGATGCTGGTGCCGCTGCGCCGCCTGGTCGAATCACTTACGATTTTCGAGCAAATGCCGCAAATCGAGCTGGCGGTCGGCGACGAGGTCACTGCGCTGGTCTTGCGCATCATGGCGCCCTTGACAGCAGAAGACCAGGACAAGCTGAAGGTGTTTGCCGACGAGTACCAAATTCAATGGTGGCTTCAGCCAAAGGGGCCGGACACGGCATATCCGTTCTATCCGGCGGATCTGCAACTGCAGTATCTGTTACCCGAGTTCGGTATCAAAATGCCGTTCAAACCGACCGACTTCACGCAAGTCAATCACCACATCAATCGCGTGCTGGTGTCACGTGCGTTACGGCTGCTGGATGTGCAATCGGATGAGCGGGTAGCGGATCTGTTCTGCGGATTGGGAAATTTCACGCTGCCGCTTGCAACGCAGGCACGGGAGGTTGTCGGCATCGAGGGCAGCACTGCATTGACCGAGCGCGCCCTTCAGAATGCGCAAGCCAATGATCTTGCAACCAAGACGACTTTTCATTGTCGCAATCTTTTCGAGGCGACAACGGAAGAATTCGCGGCGCTTGGCAGATTTGACCGTGTGCTCATTGATCCTCCACGTGAGGGGGCAATCGCGATCTGTCAGGCAATTGGCGGACTGGGGGCGACACAGCCTGAAATGAAGCCTAAACGCATTGTGTATGTGTCGTGCAATCCATCTACACTAGCTCGTGATGCCGGGTTCCTGGTACACCAGGGCGGCTACGTTCTGAAACAGGCCGGTGTCGTCAACATGTTTCCGCATACCGCTCACGTGGAATCGATGGCGGTTTTTGATCTTGCCGATGCGCGTTGAACCAAATAAAAGCCGACCTGACGGTCGGCTTTTCGAAGCAGCGAATGATGGGATCAGTCCCGCTCGCCGCCGAAAATCCCCAGTAACGCAAGCAGATTGACGAAGATGTTGTAAACGTCGAGGTAGATTGCCAGTGTGGCCGAAATGTAATTGGTTTCGCCGCCGTTGATGACTTGCTGCACGTCATAAAGGATGTAGGCGGAAAAGATGACGATCGCAAGTACCGAGATCACCAGTTGCAGTGCAGGCAAGTGCAGGAAGGCATTGGCCAACGCCGCTACCAGGATAACGAGAACGCCGGCAAACAGCCATTTCCCTATTGCGGAAAAGTCGCGTTTGGACACTGTCGCGATTGTTGCCATTCCGGCAAATATTGTTGCTGTCCCGCCAAAAGCGGTCATGATCAGTGCGGGGCCATTGGAAAAACCAAGGATCAATCCGATCAGGCGAGAGAGCATCAGTCCCATGAAGAACGTGAACGCCAGCAGAACGGCTACGCCGACTCCGGAATTCTTTGTCTTCTCGATTGCATAGAAAAAGCCGAATGCAATACCAAGAAAGACCATGAACCCAATGGCAGGGCTGCCGGAGAAAAACGCAAACTTGAATTGCACGCCGAGCCATGCGCCGAAGATCGTGGGAATCATCGAAAGCGCGAGCAGCCAATAGGTATTGCGCAATACACGGTGGCGTACCACCAGCGATTCGCCGGTGCCACTATAGGTTTGCTGCAGATTGCGGTCCATTTTTGCCTCCAGTTACAACTTGTCAAAGAAACGATAGGAAAAGGATAGCACGCGTGACTGCATGAAGGGGCTTCCGATACCTTGCCAATACTCCGGAAGCAGGGAGGAATGCAGTAGGCAGGGGCTTTCGTGCTAGAATAGAAGGTTAGTTGGATTCTTAACTGGCAACCTTAACCCTTTCTTTTTATTGGAGTTTTTACAGATGGCAATCGAGCGCACCCTGTCGATCATCAAACCGGACGCAGTCGCAAAAAACGTGATCGGACAAATTTACACCCGTTTCGAGAATGCCGGCCTGAAGGTGGTGGCAGCACGTATGGCGCAACTGTCACGTGCCGAAGCCGAAGGCTTCTATGCAGTGCATCGCGAACGTCCTTTCTTCAAGGATCTGGTTGATTTCATGGTGTCTGGTCCGGTCATGATTCAGGTGCTCGAAGGCGAAAGCGCCATCGCCAAGAACCGTGAGCTGATGGGTGCAACGGACCCGAAGAAGGCCGAAAAGGGTACCATTCGCGCCGATTTCGCCGACTCCATCGATGCCAACGCAGTGCATGGCTCCGATGCGGCAGAAACCGCACAGGTTGAAATTGCCTATTTCTTTCCGGCACTTAACGTCTATTCCCGCTAATTGAACCGACGTTCGCCTTGATGATGCTCTTGACTCAAGGATGAACGCCCTGATGAAGACTTGCTATGACGGATCTCACCAATCTGCTGGATCTTGATCCCGCACAACTCGTCGCTTATTGCGGCGAGTTGGGTGAGAAGCCGTTTCGCGCCAAACAATTGCAGCGCTGGATTCATCAGTTCGGCGCCAGTGATTTTGACGCGATGACCGATCTCGCAAAGTCACTTCGCGACAAGCTCAAGACGCGCGCAAGAATTGCCGCGCCGACAGTCATCAGCGACTACACATCCGCAGACGGTACACGCAAGTGGCTACTCGCTGTCGGACAGGGTAACGCGGTGGAAACCGTGTTCATTCCGGAAGAAAATCGCGGTACGCTTTGCATTTCGACGCAGGCCGGTTGCGCAGTCAACTGCCGTTTTTGCTCAACGGGGAAGCAGGGGTTCAATCGTAACCTGGCTGTGGGTGAAATCATCGGACAGCTATGGATGGCCGAGTTCGAGTTGCGTAGGACCAAGGGCATTGAGCCGGGTCCGAAAGGGGAGCGGCAGATCACAAACGTTGTGATGATGGGCATGGGTGAGCCCCTGCTGAATTTCGAGCCCACGGTCACCGCCCTCAAGTTGATGCTGGACGACAATGCGTACGGCCTGTCGCGTCGGCGCGTGACATTGTCCACCAGCGGTGTCGTGCCGATGATGGATCGGCTGTCCCAGGAGTGTCCTGTTGCGCTGGCAGTTTCGCTGCACGCTTCAAACGATGCGTTGCGGGATGGTCTGGTGCCCTTGAACAGGAAGTATCCGCTGGCCGAATTGATGGCGGCTTGCAAACGCTATCTCGATTTTGCGCCGCGTGACTTCATTACCTTTGAATACTGCATGCTGGACAGCGTCAACGACGCGGACGAGCATGCGCGCGAGTTGATCGCGCTTGTGCAAAATGCCGGAGTTCCGTGCAAGTTCAACCTTATTCCATTCAACCCGTTTCCCGAGTCCGGTTTGAAACGGTCCAATAATGTGCGGATCAAGGCCTTTGCTCAGGTGCTGATCGATGCCGGCATCGTGACGACCATTCGCAAAACACGCGGCGACGACATCGATGCCGCCTGCGGCCAGCTTGCCGGCGAAGTGAAGGACAGGACGCGAGTGCAGGAACGTATGCAGAAGATGGTGGAATACCAGGAAAAATTCGGGAAGAATTTCGGAATTATTGTCGAGGTGCCCAGGTAATGAAAAAACGCTTGTTCACAATGCTGATTCCCGTTGTCGCATCGGTCGTACTGCTGGCTGGTTGCGCTACCAATAGCGCCAGTACGCCGAACGAATTGCCGACAAGCTCCGATCAGACCGACAACCAGAAGAGAGCGAGGATTCGCCTGCAACTGGCGTTGGGGTATTACGAACAGCGTCAGATGGCAGTGGCGCTCGATGAGATCAAGCAGGCATTGCAGGCAGATCCGGATTTCGCCGATGCCTATAGCATGCGCGCGCTCATTTACATGGATATGGGCGAAAATGCTCTGGCCGACGAGAACTTCCAGCATGCACTCAGGCTGGTGCCGAATTCCCCGGACTTCAGCAACAACTATGGCTGGTTCCTTTGCCAGAGCGGACACGAACGGCAGTCGATTTCCTATTTCGAGTCCGCCCTGAAAAATCCGGCCTACCGCTCACCTGCCAAAGCGCTCAACAATGCCGGCGTTTGCAGCCTCAAGTTCAATGACAAGGCTGCCGCCCAGCGCTATTTTTCGCAGGCTTTTCAATACGATCCCGGTAACCCGTCGACCAACACCAATCTTGGCAGGCTTTATTTTGACCAAGGCGATTACGAACGCGCGCGTTTTTACGTTGGCCGCGCAATGAAGGCAGACGTCATGACTGCCGATGTGCTGTGGCTGGCGATCAAGATTGAGCGCAAGCTTGGCGACAGGGCGGCCGAGACAAGCCTTGTTACCCAGTTGCACAGAAGGCATCCGGGTTCTACCGAATATGCCGCGTACCAGCGTGGAGCATTCGATGAGTGACCAGGGCGTGAATGACCAGTCGTTCGGCGACGGACAGGCGGGAAATCCGCCGGCGTCGCCGGGTGCACAGCTTGCGGCCTATCGTCAAGAGCGCGGCTGGACTGTCGAGCAGGTTGCCAGTCAACTCAATCTCGCGCAGAGGCAGATCGTTGCCATTGAAAGTGACGACTATGCGTCCCTTCCGGGTATGCCCATTGTGCGAGGATTCATTCGTGCTTATGCAAAGCTCCTGAAAGTAGATGCGGTACCGCTTCTGGCAATGATCGGCGGCGAAACCGTGTTGGCTCATGCGCCGCTCGCTCCTCACAAAACGCTTGCCGCTCCATTCTCGGAGGCGCGCCTGCCGTCCATGTCGGAGCGGCCCGGCTTGTCCTCGAAATGGATCGTGGGCTTCCTGTTGCTCGTGTTATTCGCAGCTGCGTTTTGGGCCTTGCAGCAGCGAGGCGATTTCATGGGCGACTCGAATCCGCTGGCATCGTCTCCAGTGCCGAGCGAGTCGCCTTCGGCGTCGGCCGGTGTTGATACACCGGCACCGCCTCCGACGCCATCGGCCGCGGAGGAGCCTGCGCAGCCTGGCATAACACCTGACGCGGCGCCGAAGCTTACAGGCGCGGAGCCGGCACCCTCCGGCACAACCGCTGAAGCGGGAGGTGGCGCACAGACCGCTCCTTCATCTGTTGCGGCTGAAGTTCCTGCGGCGCCGGGCAAAGATACGTTGGTTCTGAACGTGCACGAAGATTCATGGATAGAGGCAAGACGCGCGGCTACGAATGCAGTGCTGCTGTCACGTATCGTAAAAGCCGGGGAAAGCGAGACCATCGACGTCAAGGAACCGGTTTCCCTGGTCATCGGCAATGCCGCCGGCGTTGATGCCACCCTGCGTGGCAAGTCGCTCCCGCTCAAGGCTGGTGCGGGCAATGTCGCCCGCCTGAACCTCAAGTAAGGATGGCCATGTCGATAAGCATGCCGATCGAATCGGGGGCACTCCCTCGCCGCAATGCGCGGCAAGTTGCGATTCGCTATGGAGCAAAGGAAATCGTCGTGGGCGGTGGAGCGGCGGTGGTTGTGCAATCCATGACCAATACCGATACCGCGGACGCCATCGGCACCGCAATCCAGGTCAAGGATCTGGCGCGTGCCGGTTCCGAACTGGTACGTATCACTGTCAACAATCCGGAGGCTGCCGCTGCCGTAGTCGCAATTCGGGAACAGCTTGACAAAATGGGCGTGGATGTCCCGCTGGTCGGCGACTTCCACTATAACGGCCACAAGCTTCTGAACGACTTTCCCGATTGCGCTGCGGCGTTGTCGAAGTATCGGATCAATCCCGGCAATGTGGGGCAGGGAGCCAAGCGCGATACGCAGTTCGCACAGATGATCGAAGCTGCGTGTAAATACGACAAGCCTGTGCGTATCGGGGTCAACTGGGGCAGCCTGGATCAGGCGCTGCTGGCGCGCATCATGGACGAGAATGCGCGCCGGGCCGAGCCGTGGAACGCGCAGGCTGTCATGTACGAAGCCTTGGTCACATCCGCTATCGAGAATGCGCAGCGTGCGGAAGAACTGGGCCTCGCTGGCGACAAAATCATCCTGTCCTGCAAAGTGTCAGGGGTGCAGGACCTGGTCGCTGTCTACCGGGAACTGGCACGTCGCTGCAACTACCCGTTGCATCTCGGCCTGACGGAAGCTGGCATGGGGAGTAAAGGCATCGTTGCATCGACAGCCGCGCTTTCGGTACTTCTCCAGGAAGGCATTGGCGATACCATTCGTATTTCCCTGACGCCCGAACCCGGTGGCGACCGTACCAGAGAAGTTGTGGTTGCGCAGGAGATTCTGCAGACGATGGGTCTGCGAAAATTTGCGCCCATGGTGATAGCCTGCCCTGGATGCGGCCGGACTACCTCGACAGTTTTCCAGGAACTGGCCGACAAGATACAAACCTATTTGCGCGATCAGATGCCGGTATGGAAGAAGCAGTACCCCGGCGTCGAGAACATGAATGTTGCGGTCATGGGATGTATCGTCAACGGGCCGGGCGAATCCAAGCAC
Organism: uncultured Noviherbaspirillum sp.; assembly: GCA_966212445.1. Lineage (GTDB taxonomy): Bacteria > Pseudomonadota > Gammaproteobacteria > Burkholderiales > Burkholderiaceae_D > Noviherbaspirillum. Next base: position 291,636 of record CBIHRJ010000001.1, read on the forward strand.
GCGAATATCGGTATCAGCCTCCCGGGCACCGGAGAATCGCCGGCGGCGCCGGTGTTCGTCGACGGAGAGAAGAAGCTTACCTTGCGCGGCGACCGTATCGCAGAGGAATTCCAGGCCATCGTGCTGGATTACGTCAAAACTCGCTACAGAACAGAAGCGGTCAAAGCCTGATTGAATTGAATAGTTGATCCAAAGAGAATGTCAGAACAAAAGAAAGCAGAAAAAATCGTCGGCGTAAAAGGGATGAACGATATCCTGCCGGCAGATGCGCCATTGTGGGAGCTGTTCGAAAACACCGTCCAATCGGTGTTGAAGAGCTATGGTTTCCAGCAGATCCGTACGCCCATCGTCGAGCCTACCGCATTGTTTGCGCGCGGGCTCGGTGCGGTGACCGATATCGTCGAGAAGGAAATGTATTCGTTCGTCGATACGATGAACGGCGACCAACTGACACTGCGCCCCGAAAGTACTGCTGGTGTGGTGCGTGCCGCACTTGAACACAATCTGACTTACGACGGCCCCAAGCGGCTCTGGTACGCGGGGCCGATGTTCCGGCACGAAAAGCCCCAGCGTGGCCGTTATCGCCAGTTTCATCAGGTTGGCGCAGAGGCGATCGGGTTTGCCGGCCCCGACATCGACGCCGAACTGATCATGCTGTGCCAGCGACTCTGGGATGATCTCGGCCTGCAGGGTATCCGGCTGGAATTGAATTCGATCGGCAATGCCGACGAGCGCAGCCGGCATCGTGCCGACCTCGTAGCATACTTCGAGCAGCACAAAGAGCTGCTTGATACTGATGCGCAACGACGCCTGCATTCCAATCCGTTGCGTATCCTCGATACCAAGAACCCCGCGATGCAGGCGATGGTCAATGCAGCACCGAAGCTTCTTGATTACCTTGGCGACGAGTCGCGCGCGCATTTCGAGGGCGTGCAGAAAATCCTGCGCCACAACAGCATTCCGTTCACCATCAATCCCCGCCTTGTGCGCGGCATGGACTACTACAACCGCACAGTGTTCGAGTGGGTGACCGATCAACTCGGCTCGCAAGGAACAGTCTGCGGTGGCGGTCGTTACGATCCGTTGATTGAGATGTTCGGGGGCAAGCCAACGCCCGCATGCGGATTTGCAATCGGCGTCGAGCGCTTGCTGGAGTTGATGAAGGTCAGCGGTGAGCAGTATGTGCCCAACCAGTGCGACGTCTATGTCGTGCATCAGGGAGAGGCAGCGCAACTTCAGGCATTTGTGATTGCCGAGCGTCTGCGCGATGCAGGGCTGGACGTGGTCCTGCATTGTACCGCCACAAGCGGCGGAAGCAGTTTCAAGTCGCAGATGAAGCGTGCCGACGCCAGCGGTGCGGCGTTCGCGGTGATCCTCGGCGAGGACGAGATCGCCAAGGGCGTCGCTGCCGTCAAGACGCTTCGCTCCGAGGATGCCGAACATAATCAGACTACCGTTGCAGCAGATGCGGTTGCGGACTACATACTCGATCAGATCGCCTGTGGCGACGCATGCGACGATCCGAGTCATCACCATCATCATTAAGATAGAGACATCATGGCATACGATCTCGAAGAACAAGAACAACTCGCCACGCTCAAGGCGTGGTGGAATCAGTACGGCAATCTCGTTACGTGGCTGTTGATCATTGCGCTTGCCGGCTACGCGGCCTGGTCGGGATGGAACTACTACCAGCGCAATCAGGCGTCGCAGGCGGCGCAGCTTTACGGTGAGCTGCAAAAGGCGGCAACAGCGAGCGACAATGCCAAAGTGCAGCGCGCCGCCACGGACATGACTGACAAATTTGCGAGGACTGCGTACGCACAGATGAGTGCGCTGGCTGCCGCCAAGAGCGCATTCGACGCCAACGATCCGAAGCTGGCCAAGGATAGGCTTCAGTGGGTGATCGACAATGGACAGAACGACGAATACAAGGCTGTCGCTCGCATCCGTCTGGCCGGCATTCTGCTCGACGAGAAAGCATACGACGAGGCACTCAAAGTGCTATCGGTAGAGGTTCCGGCGGCATTTGCCGGCGCCGCAGCGGATCGCAAAGGCGACATCCTGACTGCCCAGTCGAAAATTGAAGACGCTCGCGCCGCCTACAAACTGGCTTTGGAAAAGACGGATGAGAAGAATCCTGCACGCCAGTTGATCCAGTTGAAGCTGGACGCGATCGGCGGCGCTGCAAAGGCCGCGGCCTAACAAGCAAAAACAGCAAAAGGGGAAGAAATGCGTATTGCGGAAAAGCTGACGTATGCCGGACTGTTCGCCCTGTTGGCGGGCTGTTCATCGTTGAATCCGTTCGCCAGCAAGCCGGCGCCGCGCAACCCGCCTGCCGCGCTCGAAGAGTTCAAGCAAACGCTGCCGGTACGCACCGTATGGTCGTCGTCAATCGGCAGCGCCGGATCGTTTGTCTTCACCCCCGCAATTGCGGGAGGCAGTGTGTATGTGGCGGCCGCTGATGGAGCTCTGACGCGTATCGATGCCGCAAGCGGACGTTCCATGTGGCGCATCAATGCAGGAGTGCCTCTTACCGGAGGCGTCGGCAGCGACGGGGCGACGGTTGCCGTGGCGGCCGAAAAGGGTGTGCTGATGGCATTCGACGACGCGGGAAAATTGCGCTGGAAGGCCCAGGCTTCAAGTGAAATCCTGTCGGCGCCTGCGGTAGGTCAGGGATTGGTGATTGCGCGCAGCGTCGACAACCGGATTGCCGCGTTCGACATCGAAACAGGGACTCGCCGCTGGGTTGCACAACGTCCGTCTCCTTCGCTGACGTTGCGAACCGCACCCGGTATCACAATTGCGGGTTCGACCGCTTTCGTGGCGCTGCCCGGAGGTCGTCTCGTGGCACTGGCATTGACAAATGGCGGTGCGCGCTGGGAGGTGGCCGTAGGCGATCCTCGGGGCACGACAGAGCTCGAACGGATTGCGGACATGTCCGGTACACCGGTTATCATCGGGAGCGATGTCTGTGCGGTCGCTTACCAGGGGCGCATTGCATGCTTCGACGCCGCCACTGGCACGGCGCGATGGGCGAAAGAGTTGTCCAGCGATGTCGGCATCGCTGCGGACGAACGCTATGTCTATGCTGTCGGCGAACACGATGCCGTAACGGCGTTTTCACGCGATACCGGATCCGGCGCATGGCGCAACAGCAAGCTGGCAAACCGCCGGCTCTCGGCACCGGTAGCCATGGGAAACGTGATTGCCGTTGGCGATAGTCAGGGTTATATCCATTTCCTGTCGCGCGAGGACGGCGCATTCGTGGCCCGTGTGAATACGGATGGTTCCGCAGTCATGGCAGGGGCTGCGCTGAACGACAATTCCTCCGCCGTATTTCAAACACAAGCAGGAACAGTGGTTGCTTTGACAACCAGGTAAAGATCTGATGAAGCCGGTTATTGCACTAGTAGGCCGACCAAATGTCGGCAAATCCACATTGTTCAACCGGCTTACCCGGTCGCGCGATGCATTGGTCGCCGACCTTCCTGGACTGACGCGAGATCGCCATTATGGCGAAGGCCGCGTCGGTGAACGTCCCTTCCTGGTGATCGACACCGGAGGTTTCGAGCCGGTGGCCAAGGAAGGCATCATGCACGAGATGGCCAAGCAAACCAAGCAGGCCGTCGCCGAGGCCGATGTCGTCGTGTTCATCGTCGATGGCCGGCAGGGACTGACTCCGCATGACAAGACGATCACCGACTTCCTGCGCAAGTCAGGTCGCTCCGTCATGCTGGTGGTGAACAAGGCGGAAGGAATGAAGTACACCTCCGTCACAGCCGACTTCTACGAGTTGGGGCTGGGGGATCCCTACGTGATCTCGGCCGCTCACGGTGACGGCGTCGTCGATCTGGTGAACGAGACACTCGATATTGCGTTTGCTCAGCGACCTGCAGAGATGGAGGCTGTCGTAACGGAAGGGAAGGGGATCAAGATCGCCATCGTCGGTCGTCCGAACGTGGGCAAATCGACACTCGTCAATACTTTGCTCGGTGAAGACCGCGTCATTGCTTTCGACATGCCGGGAACGACCCGTGATGCAATCGAAATTCCGTTCGAGCGCGACGGCAAGCACTATACCTTGATCGACACGGCGGGAATTCGTCGTCGCGGCAAGGTTTTCGAGGCGATCGAGAAGTTTTCAGTGGTCAAAACCCTGCAATCGATTTCCGAAGCGAACGTCGTGGTGCTGTTGCTTGATGCTCAGCAAGATATTTCGGAGCAGGATGCGCATATCGCCGGCTTCATTCTCGAGTCCGGCCGCGCGCTTGTGGTCGGGATCAACAAGTGGGATGGCCTCGACAGCGACAAGCGCGACCAGATCAAGATGGACATGGAACGCAAGCTGAGCTTCCTGTTCTTTGCGAAATTTCACTTCATTTCGGCGCTGAAAGGGACAGGAATCGGTCCATTGATGAAATCCATCGATTCCGCTTACCAGGCAGCCATGGCAAAGCTGTCCACGCCACGGTTGACGCGTGCGCTGATCGAGGCTGTCGAACACCAGCAGCCACGCCGCAAGGGTTCCATTCGTCCCAAGCTTCGCTACGCCCACCAGGGCGGGCAGAATCCGCCGATCGTCGTCATCCATGGCAATGCACTGGAGGCAATCGACGACAACTACAAGCGTTATCTCGAAAAGCATTTTCGCGAAACTTTTTCATTGGTTGGTACTCCATTACGTATCGAACTGCGATCAAGCAAAAATCCTTTTGCCAAGGGCGAAAAATAGTCTTTCCCTTGGCATGAAACGCTAAAATCGATTACAGTCGTAATTCACCGATTAGAACAGGGCACTTGAAAATCTTCAGGTCGCCTCCAACTCCATACCACAACAACACAACGGAGCCGCCATGAGCAATAAAGGGCAACTGTTACAAGACCCCTTCCTCAACGCCTTACGCAAAGAGCACGTCCCCGTTTCGATTTACCTTGTCAACGGCATCAAGCTCCAAGGCCATATCGAATCGTTCGATCAATACGTTGTTCTGCTGCGCAACACCGTGACGCAGATGGTGTACAAGCACGCCATTTCGACAGTGGTGCCGGCGCGTGCAGTCAATATCAATCTTGAGTCCGACGCGGAATAACAGATCGTTACCTCTTCCATTTTTCCCATGCGCGCTGCATTAGTCGGCGTCGATTTCGGCAAAGGTGACTTTGCCGCTAGTCTAGAAGAACTCTCGCTGCTCTCCAAATCGGCTGGGGCTGAGCCCGTCATTACGGTTACGGGAAGGCGTTCGAGTCCGGATGCCGCGTTGTTCGTCGGTTCGGGCAAGGCCGACGAAATCGCAGATGCAGTGACGCGTGACCATCTCAATATCGTCATCTTCAATCACGCGTTGTCGCCCGCGCAGCAGCGTAACCTTGAGCGGCATTTGAAAATTCGCGTGGTTGATCGTACCAGCCTGATTCTCGACATATTTGCGCAGCGCGCGCAAAGCCATGAGGGTAAGGTTCAGGTCGAGTTGGCTCAGTTGCAGCACTTGGCAACCCGGTTGATCCGGGGCTGGACTCACCTTGAACGGCAAAAAGGCGGTATCGGTCTGCGCGGTCCGGGCGAAACGCAGCTTGAGACAGACCGCCGGCTTCTGGGTGATAGGGTGAAAGCATTGCGGTCCCGTCTGGACAAGTTGCATCGGCAACGCGAAACCCAGCGGCGTGCCCGCGGCAGAAACAATGCATTCTCCGTTTCCCTTGTCGGGTACACCAACGCAGGCAAGTCGACCTTGTTCAACGCGTTGACGAAAGCGCAGGCATATGCCGCGGATCAGCTCTTCGCCACGCTGGACACCACTTCGCGTCGCATTTATCTCGGCGAGGCCGGCAACGTCGTGATTTCCGACACGGTTGGATTCATCCGCGAGCTGCCACACCAACTGGTCGCGGCGTTTCGCGCGACGCTGGAGGAAACTGTGCATGCGGATCTCCTGTTGCACGTTGTCGATGCGGCGAGTCCGGTGCGCATGGAACAGATAGAGCAGGTCAACGCCGTGCTTGCCGAAATCGGCGCTGATCACATTCCGCAGATCCTCGTCTGGAACAAGATCGACGCAGCCGGATTGGAGCCGGCGGTCGAGTATGACGAGTATGATAAAATCCGGCGTGTTTTTATTAGCGCCCAGACCGGCGCCGGTCTCGATTTGCTGCGCGGGGCGATAGCCGGATTTGCGAACGAAAGCGCGCTGGCGCGTCTTGATCGTCTACCGGTTCCGGAACAGCACGATGCACGAACCTAGGCCTGTTTTGTTCGATAGTGGCCTTCAAACCAAAAAAGCATTGCAACCCTTTAACATAAGCCGGACAGCGAGAGAATGCCCATTCCTCTAATCAGAAAAATCGGCCTCAAATTTTCATTGAACGACCCGCGCTGGGGGCGTGATTCACAAGGCAATGGTCAAAATCAGAACCAGAATCAGGATGGTAATCGTCCGAACGACGGCCCGCCTGATCTTGATCAATTGTGGAGAGAGTTCAATCAGCGTCTGAACCGCCTGTTTGGCAACAAGGGCGGCGGTCGCGGGGATGGCGGCGGTGGTTTCACCCCTGACATGAAGGGAGCCGGTATCGGTGTAGGCCTGATTGCCGCCATTGTGGCTTTTCTGTGGCTGGTTAGCGGTTTTTTCATCGTGCAGGAAGGTCAGACCGGCGTTGTCATGACATTTGGCAAATACAGCCACATGACGCCGGCAGGTTTCAATTGGCGCTGGCCGTACCCGATCCAGAGTCACGAAATCGTCAATGTCTCCCAGGTTCGTACGGTTGAGGTCGGTTATCGAGGCAACGTCAGGAACAAGCAAGCAAAAGAATCACTGATGTTGACGGATGACGAGAACATTATCGACATTCAGTTCGCTGTCCAATACAAGCTCAAGAGTGCTGCAGACTGGATCTTCAACAATCGAGATCAGGACGAAACCGTCAGGCAGGTGGCCGAGACGGCGGTACGCGAGATTGTCGGGCGCAGCAAAATGGATTTTGTGCTCTATGAGGGGCGCGAAAAGGTTGCATTCGATGTCAGCCAGGCCATGCAACAGATCATTGATCGCTACAAACTGGGCGTCCAAATCACGAATGTCACCATGCAGGCCGTACAGCCGCCGGAGCAGGTTCAAGCGGCGTTCGACGACGCCGTGAAGGCAGGGCAGGATCGTGAGCGTCAGAAGAACGAAGGTCAGGCGTATGCAAACAACGTCATCCCGCGCGCGCGCGGTGCTGCTTCGCGTTTGCTGCAGGAAGCCGAGGCTTATCGTGCCCGCGTGGTTGCCAACGCGCAGGGTGACGCTGCGCGCTTCAAGCAGGTGCTTGGCGAGTACCAAAAGGCTCCGACAGTGACGCGTGACCGTATGTACCTCGAAACGATGCAGCAGATCTTTTCAAATACGACGAAGGTCATGGTGGACAGCAAGAGCGGCAGTAATTTGCTGTACCTGCCTCTCGACAAGTTGATTTCGCAAGCGGCAAACGATACCGCGGATCGTCAGGGCGGTTCGTCGTCGCAATCCTCTTCAACATCTTCTCCGGCGACCGAACCGCTGCAATCGATGGATATTCAACGACAAAGGGATGCGCGCAGCCGCGACGGACGTGATTCCCGCGATCGGGAGACGCGCTGATGAGCCGCCTCGTTTCCTACGCCATTGCGGGACTGATAATTCTGTCAGTGCTGATGTCGACGCTGTTCGTGGTTGACCAGCGCCAGTATGCGATCGTCTTTGCCTTGGGCGAAGTCAAGAAAGTCATCAGCGAGCCGGGGCTGCACTTCAAGCTTCCACCGCCGTTCCAGAACATCGTGTTTCTCGACAAGCGGATTCTGACGCTGGATACGCCGGAGGCTGATCGTTTCATTACGGCCGAAAAGAAGAATATTCTTGTTGATGCCTATGTGAAGTGGCGCATTGTCGATCCCCGTTTGTACTTCATCAGCTTTACCGGCGACGAGGGGCGCGCGCAGGACCGCATGTCGCAGTTCATCAAAGCGGCACTGAACGAGGAAATCACCAAGCGCACGGTGCGCGAGGTAATTTCGGGCGAGCGGGGCAAGGTCATGGACGAGATTCACAGAAAGGTCGCGGACGAAGCCAAGCAGATCGGGGTCGAAATCATCGACGTGCGCCTCAAGAGAGTCGAGTATGTCGAACAGATCAACAACTCGGTCTATGACCGGATGAAAGCCGAGCGGCTTCGCGTCGCGAACGAATTGCGTTCCACCGGTGCGGCGGAGTCCGAAAAGATTCGCGCTGATGCTGATCGTCAGCGCACGGTGATTCTGGCGGAAGCCTATCGCGAAGCGGAAAACATCCGCGGGGAAGGTGATGCGAAGGCGACACAGATCTATGGTCAGGCATTCGGCCAGAATCCCGAGTTCTACAAGTTTTACCGCAGCCTCGAAGCATATCGTGCGAGTTTCAAAAGTCGTAACGACATGATGGTGATTGACCCTAATTCGGAGTTTTTCAAGTACTTCAAGGGCGCGGGTGGCGGTGTTTCGGCGGGCCAGAAAAAGTGATCCGGATTTCTCGTGAAAGACTCTTTGGCCCTTGCGCTCGGATTGATGCTCGTTCTGGAGGGCATCCTTCCCTTTCTTTTTCCTGGACAGTGGCGCAGCACCCTTGATCGGGTCGCCCGGTTTTCGGACGGCCAGATCCGCTTTCTGGGCATGATTGCCCTGCTATGCGGACTGGGCGTGCTGACGCTGGTTCATCTTTACTCTTAAAGCAGTTCTTTTCCTGTCATGCCGAATTGGCTTCTTCCTGAAAACATTGCAGATGTCTTGCCGTCGGAGGCGCGCAAGGTCGAAGAATTGCGACGCGCTTTGCTCGATAATTTCCGCTTGTATGGCTATGAGCTGGTGATGCCGCCGATGCTGGAGTACCTGGAATCGTTGCTGACCGGGGTCGGACAGGATATGGACCTGCGCATTTTCAAGCTGGTCGACCAGTTGTCGGGGCGCACAATGGGTATTCGCGCAGACATGACAACGCAGGTCGCGCGCATTGATGCGCACTTGCTGAACCGGGATTCGGTCACGCGGCTCTGCTATGCGGGCAGCGTGCTGCACACACGTCCGTCGGGATTGCATGCGACGCGTGAACCGCTGCAAATCGGCGCCGAAATCTACGGCCATGCCGGGCTTGAGGCTGATGCGGAAATCCAGCAACTTGCCCTTGCCTCACTGGCGATCGCCGGAATCACGCAGGTACGTCTGGATCTGTGCCACGTCGGCGTGCTCAAGGCCATTATTGCGGGTGACGCCAACGCGCAAAGACACGAAGCGGAGCTGTTCTCTCTTCTCGAAGCAAAGGATCTCCCGGGTCTGAGAGTCGTGAGCCGCGATTTCGACGTCGAAACCAGGGAAGCTCTGCTGGCCTTGCCAAGCTTGTACGGTGACGCCGAAACGATATCGCGAGCACGCAAGATGCTGCCGGAAATTTCCGGAATTACCCAGGCGCTTGATGAGCTTGAATTGCTGGTCAAGCAAGCCGGGCGCGCTACCGTGACAGTGGATCTGGCCGACTTGCGCGGCTACCATTATCACAGCGGTGTCATGTTTGCCGCGTATGTACCCGGCCTCCCGAATGCTGTCGCTCGCGGCGGGCGGTATGACCATGTCGGAGAGGCGTTCGGTCGCGCTCGTCCGGCGACCGGTTTTTCAATGGATTTGCGCGAACTGGCCCGGCTGACACCGGTTGCAGAACGCAAGCGCGCGATCCGCGCCCCGTGGGGAACCGAGGACGATTTGCTGCGGAAACTCGCGGAGTTGCGCACCGGCGGCGAAGTGGTCATCCAGACCTTGCCGGGGCATGAAAACGATCAGGATGAGTTCGATTGCGATAGGGCGCTCATCCTGGAAAACGGAAACTGGATTCTTAAAAAACTAGGTTAAAAGCATGGCAAAGAATGTGGTTGTCATCGGTACCCAGTGGGGCGATGAAGGAAAAGGCAAAATCGTCGACTGGCTGACCGATCATGCACAGGGGGTGGTGCGTTTTCAGGGCGGGCACAATGCAGGCCATACACTTGTCATTGGCGGACAGAAAACTGCACTGCAATTGATTCCTTCGGGCATCATGCGCCCGGGTGTTGCCTGCTACATTGGAAATGGTGTGGTACTTTCCGTTCCCGATTTGCTCCGCGAGATCGACAAGCTGCAGGTGAGCGGCGTGGAAGTGGTTTCGCGGCTCAAGGTGTCCGAGGCCTGCCCGGTTATCCTGCCGTACCATACCGCGCTGGATGCGGCGCGCGAAGCCGCCCGTGGCGCAGCCAAGATTGGCACGACCGGGAAAGGCATCGGCCCTGCATACGAGGACAAGGTGGCGCGACGCGCGATCCGGGTCGCTGATTTGCTCAACGAAAAGCGCCTTGCCGAGAAACTGAAAGAGAATCTCGACTACCATAATTTTGTCTTGTCGCATTACCTGAGGGCGCAACCCGTCGACTATCAGAAGACGCTGGATGACGCCTTGTCGACAGTCCCGCGTATCGCACCGATGGTGGCCGACGTATCGAGCTCCTTGTATGCCGCCTACAAATCCGGCGCCAATCTGCTTTTCGAAGGGGCTCAGGGCAGCTTGCTGGACGTCGATCACGGCACGTATCCGTTCGTTACATCCAGCAATTGTGTTGCTGGAAATGCGGCAGCTGGTTCCGGGGTCGGTCCGAACATGCTGCATTACATACTGGGCATCACGAAGGCATACACGACACGTGTGGGGTCCGGTCCGTTTCCCTCGGAATTGCCTACAGATGAGGGAATCGGCAAGCATTTGGCGACGGTCGGCCACGAGTTTGGCACCGTGACCGGGCGTGCACGTCGCTGCGGCTGGTTCGATGCTGCGTTGCTGCGCCGTTCTGTGCAGATCAATGGTGTTTCCGGCATGTGTCTGACCAAGCTCGATGTCCTGGACGGGCTCGAAATGCTGCAACTATGCACGGGCTACAAGCTCGATGGCAGGATCGTCGATGTCTTCCCGGTCGGTGCGGAGGATGCGGCACGCTGCGAGCCGATTTACGAGCAGATGCCCGGTTGGAGCGAGTCCACGGTCGGCGCCAAGTCGCTTGCAGCACTGCCTGCGAATGCCCGCGCATACATCAAGCGCATCGAAGAACTGGTCGGCGTTCCGGTCGACATGGTATCGACCGGCCCTGACCGCGAAGAGACCATTGTCTTGCGCCACCCATTCGTTTAATCGGGAACACTGGAAAGAAGAGCGCAGCCGGCATGTCGAACAATAAGGATTTGTGGGTATCCTGGGACGAGTACAACAATGCGATTGTCGGACTGGCACGCATGATTCATGAGTCGGGCTGGCAGTTCGACCAGGTCTTGTGTCTGGCACGCGGAGGACTGCGACCGGGCGATGTCTTTTCACGTATTTTCGACGTGCCGCTGGCCATTCTTTCGACCAGTTCCTATCGAGAGGAAGCAGGCAAGGTTCAGGGGGCGCTCGACATCGCGAAACACATCACGATGACCAAGGGCACGCTTGCCGGCAATGTGCTGCTGCTCGACGACCTGGTGGATTCCGGTGTTACCCTGGAAAGAGTGCAGGGCCACCTGAGGGACAATTTCCCCGCGGTGATGGAAGTGCGTTCTGCGGTGATCTGGTGCAAGGCCTGTTCTGCCGTCAAGCCTGACTATTACATGCAGTACCTGCCGAGCAATCCCTGGATCCATCAGCCGTTTGAGGAGTACGACAGCTTGCGTCCGCATCAACTCGCTGCGTGGCTGAAAAAAGGCGAGAGTGCATAGTCAGAACTTTGTTTCCGGTTATGGACTCAAATTCGTCTGGTGGCAATTGGTTGGCGAACAAGCGCGGTGAAAAATGAAAAACCCGTTGGTTTGCCAGCGGGTTTTCTAGTTTTGGGCGTCGAGGTGCTGCGGCACTTCGGTTCTCTGGAAGAGGACGGCAGACAGAACCTGTCGCATGCAATTTGGTGTGGGATGAATTCGCTTTATAGACTGGCTTACAGGCTGGAAAAGGAAAAGGCCCGCGAATGCGGGCCTTTTAAACCTGGTGCCCAGAAGAGGACTCGAACCTCCACAGTGTTGCCACCGCTAGGACCTGAACCTAGTGCGTCTACCAATTCCGCCATCTGGGCGATGCGAAAGACAGACATTATAGCGGAAAATCCGGATGTGTCAATTCGCAGAAGCAATCAAATACGTATGGGGGCGTTAGGTAAATGCAACAGTAGTCCGTTACACTAGCCCCTGCACCCAAATCGATAACAACTAACAGAAGTAGCTTTTGAACCAATATTCATACACTATTCCCAGCCGCGAGGAAATTCTCGGCATATTGCGTACTGCGGCAGCGCCGCAGGATCTGCAGTCGATTGCGGCTGCTCTCGACGTCAAGCCCGAAGAAATGGATGGCCTGACGCGACGCTTGAATGCAATGGAGCGCGACGGCCAGATCAAGCCGGGTCGCAATGGATACTACCAGCTCGCACATCAACCGAACTTCATTGAAGGCCGCGTGAGCGGACATCGCGAAGGCTACGGTTTTCTTACCCCGGACGACGGGAGCGACGATGTCTTCCTGCCCGAGAAGGAAATGCAGAAAGTGCTGCACGGCGACCGGGTTCAGATCCGCATCGTAGGGACCGACCGGCGTGGCCGTCCTGAAGGCACAATTGTCGAAGTCGTCGAGCGCGCCAACAGCTATGTCATTGGAAGGCTCCTTAGCGAGAACGGTGTTTGGGTTGTCGCTCCCGAAGACAAGCGAATCGGCCAGGACATTCTCTTGTCGGGCTCTCCCGGCAAGGCCAAGACCGGACAAGTCGTCAGCGTGGAACTGATCGAGCAGCCGTCCAGGTATACACAACCCGTCGGCAAGATCGTAGAGGTCCTGGGCGATATTGATGATCCCGGCATGGAAATCGAAATCGCGGTGCGTAAGTACGGCGTGCCGCATGAGTTTTCCGAGGCGGCAAAAAAACAGGCCGCCAAGCTGCCGAGCGAGGTACGGGAAGCCGACCTGGCGGATCGCGTCGACCTGCGAGATATTCCGCTGGTAACGATCGACGGCGAGGACGCGCGTGATTTCGACGATGCGGTTTACTGCGAGCCGGTCAAGATTGGCCGTTCCAATGGATTCCGTTTGATCGTAGCGATTGCAGACGTCAGCCACTACGTCAAGCCGAACGACGCGCTGGACACGGACGCGCTGGAGCGAAGCACTTCGGTCTATTTCCCACGTCGCGTGATACCGATGCTTCCGGAAAAGCTGTCCAATGGCCTGTGCTCCTTGAATCCGGCCGTCGACCGGCTGACGCTGGTATGCGATGCGGTGATCACCTCCAAGGGTGAAATCAAGGCGTACCAGTTTTACCCGGCAGTGATTCACTCGGCCGCACGCTTCACTTACACCGAGGTCGCTGCGATCCTTGCCAATACCAAGGGCACGGAGGCAGCCAGGCGCCAGGCATTGGTGCCGCATCTGCTGCACTTGTACGACGTTTTCAAGGCACTGCTGCAGGCGCGCCAGGCACGTGGCGCGATCGATTTCGAGACCACCGAAACCTATATCGTCTGCAATGCCGCGGGCAAGATCGAACAGATCCTGCCGCGCACGCGCAATGATGCACATCGGCTGATCGAGGAATGCATGCTGGCGGCCAATGTCTGTGCCGCGGACTTGCTTGCACGGCACAAGCATCCCGGGGTCTACCGCGTCCATGCGGGGCCGTCCAAGGAAAAGCTCAATCAGGTTCGTACTTTTCTCAAGCAGATGGGCTTGCACCTCGGCGGAGGCGATACGCCTGCGGCTTCCGACTATGCGGAACTGATTCCGAAGATCAAGCTGAGGCCGGATGCCGTTCTGCTGCAAACCATGCTGTTGCGATCGATGCAGCAAGCGGTGTACAGCCCGGACAACATCGGTCACTTCGGGTTGGCGTACGAGGCTTATGCGCATTTCACCAGCCCCATCCGTCGTTATCCCGACTTGCTGACGCATCGGGCGATCAAGGCGATTCTGCAAGGAAAGCGCTACGAACCGAAAGGTATCGAGACCAGTGTGCTCAATACCAACTTGTCGCCGGCAGCGCGCAGGATGGCTGCGCAGGACAAGGCCGCCGGCAAGAAGCGGAAGGAAGGGGAGCTCGCCGTATGGGAGGCGCTTGGCATTCATTGTTCCGCCAACGAGCGGCGCGCCGATGAGGCATCGCGTGACGTAGAGGCATGGCTCAAGTGCTATTTCGTGCGCGACAAGCTGGGCGAAGAGTTTTCCGGAACGATTTCCGGCGTTGCGCCGTTCGGGATATTTGTACAACTCGATGCCCTGTTCATCGAGGGACTGGTGCACGTCACGGAACTTGGTGCGGATTACTTCCAGTACGACGAGGTACGCCACGAACTGAGAGGAGAGCGCACCGGTATCCGCTACCAATTGACCGATCGTGTCACGGTGCAGGTCAGTCGTGTCGATCTCGACGCCCGCAAGATCGATTTGCGGCTGGTGAACGAACCGGACATCAGGGCTACTATCAAGAGCGAAGCGCGCCGTGCGGAAACCGAACAGACGCGAGAGAAGAAAGCCAAGGCGAAATCCAAGGCGAAATCCAAGACGGCCTCGATCAAATCCGAACCTGTCGCGCCGACTCGGGCTCGGCGTTCCAAGACGGCGACCGCATCCAGCAAGAGTGCGCGCGGCGCAAAGGGAAGTGCCAGGTCCGGCAGGAAGAAAAGATAAACATGAAAAGCAAAATGATTTTCGGCTTCCATGCCGTAACGGCGCGTTTGCGTCATGAAGCATCTTCCGTCGAGGAGATTTACGTCGACGCGACCCGGCACGACCGACGCATGCAGGAACTGCTGCGCGCAGCGGAGGCGGCGAAGGTGCGCATCATCCACGCAGACGATCAGCGCCTGGACGGCATGGTCGGCACTCGCAGGCATCAGGGCGTAGTGGCCAAGGCCGGTGAGTTGTCGCTGGCACGCAATCTCGATGAGTTGCTGGACGCGATCGACGGGCCGCCGCTGTTGTTGGTGCTGGACGGTGTCACCGATCCGCACAATCTCGGCGCCTGCCTGCGGGTTGCCGATGGCGCAGGAGCGCACGCCGTGATCGCGCCCAAGGATCGTGCGGTGGGCCTCAACGCGACCGCCGCCAAGGTGGCCAGCGGCGCGGCCGACACCGTGCCCTACATCACTGTCACCAACCTGGCACGTACCATGCGCGAGTTGAAGGAACGTGACATCTGGCTCATAGGAACGACCGACGATGCGGAGAAGGGCCTCTATGAAGCGGATTTCAAGGGACCGGCTGCATTGGTAATGGGATCGGAGGGCGAAGGCATGCGCCGGCTGACGCGCGAGAATTGCGACGTGCTGGTCAGCATTCCGATGCACGGGGCAGTCGAAAGCCTCAACGTGTCAGTTGCTTCCGGGGTTTGCCTGTACGAAGCGCGGCGGCAGAGAATTGCCGGCAACTGACAGCTTGCAATCGGCCCCCCCGTTTTTGCTGACAAAGGTTAACATTACGACTTCGACTTCCCTCAAGATTTCCTTTGTCATGTTCAGCTGCATTCGTGAAGACATCGCCAGTATCATCGAACGGGATCCGGCCGCGCGCAACGCGTGGGAAGTGCTGACCTGTTATCCGGGGCTGCATGCGATTGTGATGCACCGCTGGGCGCATTGGTGCTGGATGAGAGAGTTGAAATGGCTGGGGCGTTTCATTTCACATATTGCACGCACGCTGACCGGTATTGAAATCCACCCCGGTGCAACCATCGGCCGGCGGGTTTTCATCGATCATGGCTTCGGCGTCGTGATCGGCGAGACCGCCGAGGTCGGCGACGACTGTACGATTTACCAAGGCGTGACCTTGGGTGGGACGTCGCTTCATAAAGGAGCGAAGCGGCATCCGACCCTGGAGCGCGGCGCGATTATCGGAGCCGGGGCTAAAGTGCTGGGCAATTTTACCGTCGGCGAGGGCGCGAAGGTTGGCTCGAATGCCGTCGTCGTCAAAGAAGTACCCGCCGGCGCAACCGCGGTCGGCAATCCGGCGCATATCCTGCAAAAAGATGTCACGAAGCAGCGCGAGGAGGCAACTGCTCGTGTCTTTGCGGCATATGGCGTGACCTTGAACAGCGGGGAGGATCCGCTATCGACAGCATTGCACAAGTTGATCGATCACACGGTCACGCAGGAGCAACAGATGCAGAAGATCATTGCGGCGCTCAGGGCTGCGGGCGTCAACTGCGAAGCGATGCCGGACTCCGACAAGTTCGATGCGGAGCAATTGAACAAACTGGTTGAATGAGGAAGACGTTTTGACAGATCAGGACATGAACCCGGCTGCAAATGACGGCCGCGAGGTGCTTGACCCGTTCGAGGTGCGTGTGCTAGCCGTGCTGGCGGAAAAAGAGGCGCTGACCCCGGATAATTATCCGCTGTCGCTCAACGCGCTGACGAACGGCTGCAACCAGTTGTCGAGCAGGGATCCGGTGATGTCGATTTCCGAGGATACCGTGCAGGATGTACTGCAGCGGCTGGTGTCGAAGAGGTTGGTTGCTGAAGTGCGTCAGGCGGGCGCGCGAGTGCCCAAGTACGAACACCGGATGCGCATGAAATGGTCGCTGGAGCAGGACAAGCTGGCCGTGCTCACGATTCTGATGCTGCGCGGGATTCAAACCCCGGGTGAAATACGTTCGCGTAGCGGCCGGTTGCAGGAATTCGCGGCTGTTACCGAGGTGGAAACGGCGCTGCAATTCCTGATCGACAAATTCCCGCCGTTGGTGGCGCGTCTGACGCGCGCTCCCGGAACGAAGGAAGCACGATACGCACACCTGTTGTCGGGCGAAGAGGTGCTCGAACGCCAGGAAACGGCAGCGAGTTTTTCATCGGTTCCGGAATCGTCGCGACAGGACAGGGTAAGCGAGCTTGAAGCGGAAGTCGCACGCTTGCGCGCCGAGGTGGAACGGCTTTCGGAACAGTTCGACAACTTCCGCAAGCAGTTCGAATAGTTTACCGATAGCAGCAGGCAACCCTCGCCCGACGCGGCGACTATAGCGGACGCTCTATGCCATCGACGCCGTAGCGGCGGAGGCCGGTTTGCGTGCCTAGCGATAACCAGCCTCCGCGCGGCGTCTGACTGTCGCAATCCCAATCCGGCAGCACATGGCGGGCGCAGGCCCTGTCCCCGATGTTGTGCTCATGCGTCGCCGGCCTGTGCGTATGGCCATGAATTATCATTGAACAGCCTGTTTCAATGAACAGGGAAGCGATCGCGTCAGGATTGACATCCATGATCTCGTAGGACTTGGTGCGCTGTGCTTCGCGGCTGCCTGCACGCATGCCGTCGATGATCGCCTTGCGCTGTACAAGAGGCATCGCGAGAAACGCGTGTTGCCATTCGGGCGCCCGTACTTTTTCGCGAAATGCCATATAGGCACGATCGTCGGTGCATTGCGCATCTCCGTGGACGAGAGCCACACGTTGCCCGCCGATGTCCGCGATGAAGGGTTCGGTGACAAGCCTGAGCCCGGTGGATTCCGCGAACTTCTCTCCGACCAGGAAATCTCGGTTCCCGGCAATCCAGAAGACATCGATCCCTGCATTGCTCACGTCGCGAATCGCGGCTGCGATCATTGCGTTGTAAGGTGTTTCGATATCGTCGTCGCCGGCCCAATACTCAAAGAGATCGCCAAGCAGATACAACTGGTTTGCCCTGCGTACGTGTCGTGCAAGAAAGGCGAGAAATGCCTGTGTCGTCAGTGGAAGCGATGACTGCAGGTGTACGTCCGAAACAAAAAGCGCAACCGTTTCCGGTTGCGCTTTGCTTGCGACGTTAGTGACCGTGATGTCGGAGCCGGGCATGCGAATATTCGGCGAGAAAAGCCGTTTTCATACTACTTCGGCTTTTTCGATGACGACGTTTTCAACCGGCACATCGGCAAACATGCCGGCGCGCGTGGTCTTCACCGACCTGATTTTGTCGACGACATCGGTTCCTTCGACCACCTTGCCGAATACGCAGTAACCCCAGCCATCCTGTCCTGGATAGTCCAGGAAGCTGTTGTTCTTGATGTTGATGAAGAACTGCGCAGAAGCGGAATGGGGCGCCGAAGTACGCGCCATGGCGACTGTGTATTGATCGTTCTTCAGGCCATTCTTCGCTTCGTTTTCGATCGGTTCATTGGTTGGCTTCTGCTTCATTCCAGGCTCGAAGCCGCCGCCCTGAATCATGAAGCCGTCAATAACCCGATGGAAGATGGTGCCATCGTAATGACCGGAACGCACATAGGCGAGGAAGTTCTCGACCGTCTTCGGCGCTTTTTCGGCATCGAGCTCGAGTTTGATGTTGCCATGGTTGGTGGTGAGGATGACAGCCATGATTGTCCTTTCGAAGGTTGAATTACTTGATCACCGATGCGGATTCGATGACGACCGGCGTTACCGGCACATTCTGGAACATGCCCTTGTAGGTTGTTTCCACCGCCTTGATCTTGTCGACGACGTTGGTGCCCTTGATTACTTTTCCGAACACCGCATAACCCCAGCCATCCTGTCCCGGATAGTCGAGGAAGCTGTTGTTCTTGATGTTGATGAAGAACTGCGCCGAAGCGGAGTGCGGGGCGGAAGTGCGTGCCATCGCAACAGAATATGCTTCGTTCTTCAAACCGTTCTTTGCTTCGTTTTCGATGGGGGCCTGTGTAGGTTTCTGCTTCATGTCCTTGTCGAAGCCGCCGCCCTGGATCATGAAGCCGTCGATCACGCGATGAAAAACGGTGCCGTTGTAATGGCCGCTCTTTACATACTGAAGGAAATTGGCAACCGTCTTCGGCGCCTTCTCCGGGTAAAGTTCCAGCACCATTTCGCCCATGCTGGTTTTCAGTGAAACCTGCGGATTCTCTGTCGCCATGACGCCGTGGGCAGCGCCGGCAAGAGACAGGGCGGCGGCAAGGCGTATGAAATGTCGACGTGCATGATGCATATGGCGTCCTTTTGTTCTTTACAGATGGAAACTGATTGTGTATCTTCCGAGACCCTTGTTCGAGGGGCATGGCGTCTGCCAGGCCTTCCTGCATAACGGTCACAGGGTCTCAATGCTATACTGCGGCGAAACCGTGCATTTTATCAAAATAAGCATTACAAAAGGGTTTCGGCATACCTGTTGCGTTGCGTCACCGGCTGGCTCTGACATGGCAAGGCACCGCGCAGAAATAATTTGCACATTTTTGCTGGTCGTAGCGGGCGTGTTGCTGTGTTGCCCGCCGCTTGCAGTGCTCGCACTGCGGCGCAACGGGCGCCTTGTATCGCATCCCGCTACGACCGCCAAAATGCACAACTTCTTTCCGCGCGGCGCCTAAGCGAGAACGTCGGTCAGGCATGCACGCAAGCTTTGACCGAAACGGAAACCGCTCATGACTGCCATCAAGATCTACAACACGCTCGCGCGCGAAAAGCAGACTTTTGTTCCAATGCAAGCCGGCAAGGTCCGCATGTATGTGTGTGGAATGACGGTTTACGACTACTGCCATCTTGGGCACGCGCGAGTCATGGTTGTGTTCGATATGGCGCAACGCTGGCTGCGCGCTTCCGGACTGGACGTGACCTACGTCCGCAACATCACCGACATCGATGACAAGATCATCAAGCGGGCGGTTGAAAACGGCGAATCCATTTCGCACCTGACCCAGCGCTTCATTGATGCCATGAACGAGGATGCGGCGGCGCTCGGCGTTCAGAAACCGGATCATGAGCCGCGTGCGACACAATACGTTCCGCAGATGCTCGGCATTATCGAGCAGTTGGAACACAATGGCCTGGCCTACAAGGCGGCCGACGGCGATGTCAATTACTCGGTGCGAGATTTTCCTTCATACGGCAAACTCTCGGGCAAATCACTCGACGACTTGCGTGCCGGTGAGCGTGTCGAACTGAATACCGGAAAACGCGACCCGCTCGACTTCGTACTATGGAAGGCGGCAAAGGAGTCGGAGCCGGACGAAGTCAAGTGGGATTCGAAGTGGGGCAAGGGGCGTCCGGGATGGCACATCGAGTGCTCCGCGATGAGTTGCGACCTGCTGGGGGAGCAGTTCGATATCCACGGTGGCGGCGAAGACCTGCAGTTCCCGCACCATGAAAACGAAATTGCACAGTCCGAAGGCGCGCATCGGCATACGTTCGTCAACTACTGGATGCATAACGGCTTCATTCGCGTCGATAACGAGAAGATGTCGAAATCGCTCGGTAATTTTTTTACCATCCGCGACGTGCTGAAAAAGTATGACGCCGAAGTCGTACGATTCTTTATCCTGCGCGCGCACTATCGCAGCCCGCTGAATTATTCCGACGCACATCTCGACGATGCCAGGCACGCGCTGACGCGGTTGTATACGGCATTGAAGGACGTGACGCCGGATGCATCGCCGCTCGACCCGGCCGAAGAGCATGCGCAGCGATTCGCCGACGCGATGAACGACGATTTCAATACGCCGGTCGCGATCTCGGTGTTGTTCGAGCTTGCCAATGAAGTCAACAAGACCAAGTCTCCTGGCATGGCTCGTCAGTTGACGGCTCTCGGCGGCGTGATAGGCCTGTTGCAGCGTTCGGCGCAGGAATTCCTGCATGCGACGCCGGCATCCGGCGAAGGTGGATTGGATGCGGAGGCGATCATCGCTCGGATCGAGGCGCGTGCGGCTGCAAAGAAAGCAAAAAATTTTGCCGAGGCTGACCGTATTCGTGCAGAGCTTCTCGCCGGCGGCGTCATCCTGGAAGACAAGCCGGGTGGTGTGACCGAGTGGAGAAGGGCGTAATCCGGATGGCGACGATTCGACAGGCGAACGGGAGTGCATGCGTGCCTGCCTATTGGCAGGATGCGAAAGACGAACTGATGAAGCGCGACCGCATCATGCGCAAGCTGATTCCGCAGTTCGGCGATATGCATCTGACTGGCCGCGGAGAAGCGTTCACGACACTGGCGCGCTCCATCGTCAGCCAGCAGATTTCGGTGAAGGCCGCGGACGCCGTCTGGCAGCGGCTGGTCGAAGTATGTCCGAAGTGCACTCCGGTGCAAGTGCTCAAGGCCGGCCCGGAAAAGCTGGCAGGATGCGGCTTGTCAAAAAGAAAAGCGGAATACGTGATCGACCTGGCCGATCATTTCAAGGCCAAGCGCGTTCACGCTGACAAATGGACGGAGATGGAGGATGAAGAGGTCATCTCCGAACTGATCCAGATCCGCGGCATCGGCCGCTGGACAGCCGAGATGTTTTTGATATTTAATCTGCTCCGGCCGAACATACTGCCTTTGGACGATCTGGGATTGCTGAAGGGAATCAGTATCAATTATTTTTCCGGTGAACCGGTTTCCCGCAGTGACGCAAGAGAAGTCGCTGCGAACTGGGAACCCTGGCGCACCGTTGCGACGTGGTATCTTTGGCGCAGTCTCGATTCGGCGCCGGTAGTGTACTGAATGACATATCCATCTCGTGTTGCTATAAGGAGGCACGATGAGCAAGACAACTTTTCTCGGTTTTGAGCAACCCATTGCCGAACTTGAGGGAAAAATAGAAGAACTGCGCTTTGTGCAGGATGACTCCGCAGTCGACATCTCCGAAGAGATCGAACGTCTTTCGAAGAAAAGCCAGCAACTCACGAAGGATATCTACGCCAAGCTGACGCCTTGGCAGGTCTCCCAGATCGCGCGCCATCCGCAGCGTCCATACACCATGGATTACGTGAACGAGATTTTCACGGATTTTCACGAATTGCATGGCGATCGCTCCTATGCGGACGACTTGTCAATCGTCGGTGGCCTTGCTCGCTTCAATGGCCAGGCCTGTATGGTGATCGGTCACCAGAAGGGCCGCGATACGAAAGAGCGCGCGATGCGCAATTTCGGCATGCCGAAGCCGGAAGGTTATCGCAAGGCGATGCGCTTGATGAAGCTGGCTGAAAAATTCGACTTGCCGATTTTCACGTTTGTCGACACGCCCGGTGCATTCCCTGGCATCGATGCCGAGGAGCGTGGACAGTCGGAGGCGATCGGCCACAACCTGTATGTGATGGCGGAACTCAAGGTGCCGCTGATCGCGACCATCATCGGCGAGGGTGGTTCGGGAGGCGCGCTGGCGATTGCTGTCGGCGATGCGGTCCTGATGCTGCAATATGCTACATATTCGGTGATCTCGCCGGAAGGTTGCGCGTCGATTCTCTGGAAGACTTCCGAGCGTGCCTCGGACGCGGCGGATGCGCTTGGCTTGACGGCGCATCGCCTGAAGGCATTGAACCTGATCGACAAGATTGTCAACGAACCGTTGGGCGGCGCGCATCGCGATCCCAAGCAGATGGCCGTCATGCTCAAGCGGGCGCTGGCCGATTCGTTGCGTCAGTTTCAGGGTATGAAACCCAAGGATCTGCTTGCGGCACGTCATGAGAAGCTGATGAGCTACGGTAAATTCAAGGAAATCACCCCATCGGAATAAGCAATGCCGAATCGGTGTGTGGTGTCTGTGACGGACACCTTTGAGCGCGCGCTGGCAGTCATCCAGGCGCGCGTTGCTGTTTTAGCGGGTTCTGTTTCTTCCACCACGGGAGGGGCAGCTGCAGGAGTGCCGTCACTCGCGGTTGCGTATAGTGGCGGCCTCGACTCGTCGGCTCTGCTGCACATGGCGCATCGATATGCGATCGAGCGGGGCATCGCGCTCTTCGCTTTCCACATTCATCACTGTATCAGCCCCAATGCGGACGCCTGGCTCCAGCATTGCAAACAGGAGTGCGCGCGTCTCGGCATCGGTTTTGATGCACGGCGTGTTTACCTGGGCAACCAAGACAGGGATGGTACGGAGCAGGCGGCGCGGATCAGCCGCTACGCGGCTTTGGGCGATCTATGCCGCACCTATCGTGTACCGTTGCTGCTGACGGCACATCATCAGGATGACCAGGCGGAAACGGTCTTGCTGCAGATGCTGCGAGGATCGGGAGTGGCCGGCATGTCGGGCATGGAGATCGCGAATAACGCGCCGGGTCTTTTGGGTGATCGGGACTTGGTTATGGCCCGGCCCTTGCTGAACATGTTGCGTACCGACCTCGAACGCTTTGTTTCGCAGCAGGGAATCCGGTATGTCGAAGACGAATCGAATGCCGACTTCCGTTATGCGCGCAACGCATTGCGGCATAAGGTCATGCCGTCGCTCGCGACATGTTTTCCAGGTTTCCAGGAGCGGATTGCGCGTGCTGCGCAGCACCCGCAATCCGCACAGCGTTTGTTGAATGTGCTCGCCGCGCAAGATCTCGCTGCCTGCCTTGATGGCCCATGCATCGACATCGGGCGCCTGGAAAAACTTGCTCCGGAACGTGTCGACAATCTGTTGCGCTACTGGCTTGCATTGCACGGGGCGCGGATGCCTGCCGCCGCCTGGCTGGAAGAAATGCGGGTGCAGTTGCTTCAGGCCAAGGACGATGCGCAAGTCCGGGTAACGCATGCCGATTGCGAGATCCGGCGCTATCGGAACAGGATTCACCTGACACCTCGCATGGACGATGCGATGTCGGCCGTGCCGCCGCTGGCGTTTCACTGGTGCGGAGAGGCGCACATGGATTTTCCTTCTTATGGCGGTAGCTTGTACTTCGACGCGGCGAAGGAGGGCGTTGATGCAGCCTGGCTGCGCGGACAGGAGCTGCAGATTTGCCGTCGAAGTGCAGGCCAAAAGCTGAAACTGGCGCTCAATCGTCCCTCCAGGAGCTTGAAACAGCATTACCAGGCGTTGAACATCCCCGCTTGGGAGCGTCTGCGTCTTCCGGTGATCACTGCCGGCGGGCGCCTGCTTTTCGCCGCCGGTATCGGAATGAACTGGCAAAACATTCTCCCTCACGCGGGGCCGGCGGTTTGCCTGCGCTGGAAAGGGGATGCGGAGTGACTTCCCTTGTTCGAGACGCGAAGGGCTGTTCGCAGCATGATTAACGTACATCCCAGTATTCCCTGAGGCAGTTCTGTCTCGGGCGATTCGACACGCATCAGCTTCTCCAATTTCTCCCGCGTGCGCGGGAGCCCGATTTCTCCTGCCCTATCCCCATCTTGGCCGCTATGCGCCGATGCACCATCCTGCTTGACGATGTTTGCAACGCATATATTAATTTGTAGTAATGTTACATTTTCAAATAATTGCAATTTGTATAGTTTTTAAGTCAATTCAGCGTGAAAAGCAAATTTATAGGGGGTGAATGGCTGTTTAAAAGAATTTTACGCATTTATTTGAAATATTTTGTACCAATACTACAAATTTATTGTTATTGTGCTACATTGCGTGAGATGTTGTAGTGCCATGGGAACTGCATTCAGTTGAATTGACGGCTGATTCGCGGGGTGACGCGGCGTTCGGCGCAGGGTGGAGTGGGGCTGGTGTTTATGTCGACTGCCTGTATCAAGGCAAATGCGAACTGAAGCCGGTGGTGTGAGTTTTTTTGAGGCGGGGAGATATCAATGGCAAACATCGGCACAACCATGGGGGCATGTGTACTCTGTATCAGCTTGGTTCTGACAGGATGCGGCGGCGGGGGTGGTGCAGCCGATTCCCCCACCGCGTCCAACGTGCCACCGTCTCAGCAGCCAGCATCACCAGGAGGGGACGAAAATACGGAGTCGGAGCCGGCAAGCGGTGGTAGCGGGGACAGTTCAGACACGGTGACAGATACTGGGGCGCCGTCCAACCCCGCCAGCGGCAGCGATACTGTGTCGCCGGAACCCGCTGGCTCCGGGACTGTGTTGCTGACGTTGACGGCAAAGCAGAGCGCGAAGAACGCGCCGCTTCGCACCGGGGTTCCGTTTCCGTACGGCGCGGTGCCCTCGATTACATCCCTCAAGCTTGAAACCGGTGATGAAAACGCTGAGATCCCCGCGCAGTTCAATGCGCTGGCAAAATGGCCGGACGGTTCAGTCAAGTCGGCTTTGGTGCAATTTGTCAATGACATCAAGGCGGAGCCTGTCAGCTACCGGCTAGTGTACGGCAAGGGCGTCAGCCACAAAGATGTGCTTCAGCCGCTCACCGTTACATCCGGGGCTGCCGAAATCACCATTGACACTGGAATGCTGCAACTGAAGCTGTCCGCCAGCACCGGGTTGGTGACCTCAGGTTCGCGCGACAAGGATGGCAACGGTCACTATGATGCCGGCGAACGAAGCATCGATGGCAGCGACCTGTATCTGGTGAATGCTTTCAATAACCAGGAATACACTGCCAGCCGCGCGACCGATGCAGTGGTTACGATTGAAGAAAACGGTCCGGTGCGGGCAGTCATCAAGGCAACGGGCTCCATGACGAATGCCGGCGGCGAGCGCCTGATCAAATATCTTGTCCGTTATTACGCCTATCGGAACTCGGACAAGCTGGACGTCGAGTACAGCCTGATCGACGATCGGTTGGAGAAAAATGTACAGGCGGTACGCTCCAGCCTGGCGCTGTCGCTGTCTTCTTGTGGCTTGCGCTTCAGTTACGTCAATAGCGGTCAGGCGCAGTATCGTTTCGGAGGTGAGAACGGTGCGGTGTATTCGGGCACCGTATCGGGCGAGCGCTACCTCTATCAAGACGGCGAATTTGTCTATAAAACCGAGAGCAACAGTCTCGTCATGTCAAAAAGCCAGAGCTACAGCGGCGTCGGTAGCGGCAGCCGTGCTCCCGGCTGGGTTGCCGTCGATAGCGACGCGCATCACGTGGCGTTGATGGTGCGTGACTTCTGGCAGCAGTATCCGAATGAGCTGAACCTGAACGGAAATGTGTTGACGGTGGCGCTTCATCCCGGGCGGGCCAATGGCGACACTCCCGAGACCGCTCCTGTTACGCAGGGCGGCAGCGAGTACAAGCGGCCAAAGACCTTCTATTTTGCCCGTGAGGGGGGCGCCAAGACGTACCAGATGCGAATGGTGTTCGGTGATGCCACTCCGACCGATAGCGACCTGACCCAAAACAACGACCTGTTCCAGGCGCACGAACTGTTGCTGGCTGCCGAGCCCGCCTGGTATACCGCGTCCGGCGTCTTCGGCGATCTCCGCGTCGGCACATCCACTACAGCCGATTATGGTTACGACGCCTATCTCACCCGCGGCAACCTGGAGCCCAGCCTCAACAAGGAAGACAACACGAACCTGGTCAAGCTGTATGGCTGGCGCGACTACGGCGATCGCTTGCGGCCCGGCTGGGCGGAGGTCATCAATGGTGTGCGGATTCCGAGTTTTTACAACGATACCCATATCGGCAGCAACAGCTTCTTCCGGGAGTATGTGCGTACCGGTGATGCGCGCTGGTACAGTCTGGCGGAAACAAGCACACGCCATTTCATGGATCTCGATGTGTCCCACGGTCCGCGCCAGGGATACTGGAATACTGGGGGATTGCCGCAACCGGCCGGTGAAGTTCATGCGATCGCGCATCAAAATGTGGATCACCAGGTGAGAAACCTGCATTGGGGGCATGCGCATATCAGCGGATTGACCGACTACTATCTGCTTACCGGGGACAAGCGTGCATACGATGTGATCCTCGAAATCGGCAATTGGTGGAAATTCGTCACGCCTTATTTCTATTCATTGCCGTTCGATTACAAGGCCGACTACCGGGAGGCCGAGCGCGATTACGGATGGCCGTTGTATGTGATGAACGAATATGTGCGCGTCACCGGCGATGTCCAGTATCACAAGGAAGTCGCAGGTCATCTGGTCAAGTACCTGATCGGATGGTGGCAAACTCCGGCTGATCACATCGGCTACGACGCTGTCACCAAGACGCTTTCCAACGAAGTCATCGGTGTCAATGACGCTGCCAAGGGTACCGGATTCTGGACCATGACGCGTGCCGGCAACTATGGGGCGATCAATAAATCAACCGGGACAACGCCGTGGATGGCGGGCTCCTTGCTCGGCAACATTATCCTTTTCTATGAACAGGACAAGTATCTGAGCGCGGCGGGGAAAGGAGCCGGCATCGAACATGCCACCATGAAGGACATGCTTTTCCAGTGCATGAACTACGTCGTCAAGTATGGATACGACGACAGCAAGACCGTGGATGCAGCGTTCGTGTATGCGGAAACCGTGCGCGGCTATTCCGGCGGCAGCACGCAAATCGTCTATCCGCTTGCCTACCTGAGCCGCTTGTACAACACGGAACTTGCGGCCGGCCATATCGCGCATCCGGAGTGGTACGACACGTCGCCGTTATGGGGCGGAATTGCACATGACATGTACGACTACTTTGCATCGATCAAGGCAATGAAGCAAACGTTGTCTTATGGGTTCTACGGGTATGAAATGGTCTATCCGATGGATTTTTTCAAAATAATGAGCGAATAAGGCATGCGTGCGTTTTCTATTGTGTTCTTGTTCTTTGTCGGCATCTTTCTGACGGGGTGTGGCGGAGGCGGCCGCACGGCTGATGTGCCAGCCTTGGCAACGCTTCAGGCAGAGGGCGGGGCGGTAACAACGGCAACAGCTCCGGAAGTTTTCGCGCTGATGGATCCGGGCGACGACGGAATCGTGTTCGACAGTTTCGCTGCGCTTGACACCGTCGATGGGCTGGCATTGCGACTGCTATGGCGTCAAGTGGAGCCTGAAAATGGGAGCTACGACTGGACACCGCTGGATGCTGCGCTCGACATCGTTCGCGCTCGCGGCAAGAAACTGACCGTTCATATCGGCGTTTTCGCCGGCGCGTGGCCGCAATGGCTGCAGGCCGCTGGCATGTCGACCTATCGCCACGCGACGTTTTCGGGTTTCGTGACAGATTCGGTACCGTGGGACGCCGTGCTACTGGAACAGCATGGGTTGCTTGTTTCCGCACTGGCCGCACATCTGCGGGACCGTGGTGACTTGTCGCTCGTCCGCGCAGTATCGGACGGTGCGCCGGTAGCGGAGATGTCACTTGTCGCATGCCAGAACGGCAAACTCGGCGACATTGCGTACCAGCGCGCAGATTATCTGCAGGCGTGGAAGACGTCGATCGCGGCCTATGCGGGTGCTTTTCCCGATACGCGGATTTTCGTGTCGGCGCCAATAAGTGTCATCTGCTACCCGGATAATGACGGAAGTGCATTTTATTCCGACTTGATGGAGCCCATTCTTGCACTCAAAGGCCAATTCGGAATATTCGCAGCCGACCTCAATGCGGAGGGCAGTGTACGGATCAACCAGGTCAGTTCCGATCTCCGGCAACAAATAGCGCTCGGGTTTCAGACGATCTGGTCCGCCACTGACGATCCGACGAACAGGATGAATGGAACGCTCGAGGATGCGATTTGCGCGGGGCGCCTTGCCGGGGCAGTCTATTTTGAGTTGTATAAGGCAGATCTTTCGTCCACCGACGCCGACACTCGGAGTGCGGTGCAGCTAGCCAGGAGCGCGACGGGATGCGCCGATACGCAGTAGGGCCACGACTTGGAGCTTGTTCTGAATGCAAGCCGGTAAAATCAATTTGCCTGGTACCGGTACAGAAAGGGTGGTGTATTTTGTTGTGCCATTGATGCGCCGTAGCGAGTGCGCTTCGCTTGTCGTTGGTTGTAAACCTGTTGCCGCCGGTTTGCAGCCGCGCACTGCTGCGCTTCGGGCACGTTGCATCATATCCCGCTGCGATCGGCAAACCCGGCCACTTGTTTCTGCGTAGACATTATCCGGACCCGGCAGACATTGAGTCATATGGACGCGGTCGAACCTTGCCCGGTGGTGCCCCAGTTAGCCGGAATTTCACCTTGTCCTGCTTGCCTTTCAGGGCTGTAAAAGGTAAAGTAAAGGGTTGATTTTAATCAAAATTCTTCTTTTTCAGCGCACACTCCCCCTTATGGCTTTAATCGTCCACAAATATGGCGGCACTTCCATGGGCTCGACCGAGCGCATCAAGAATGTCGCCAAGCGCGTCGCTAAATGGCATGACGCGGGCCACCAGATCGTCGTCGTTCCTTCCGCAATGTCCGGTGAAACCAATCGCCTGATCGGTCTCGCCAAGGAGATCATGCCGCAACCTGATCCTCGCGAGCTCGACATGCTTGCATCGACCGGCGAGCAGGTATCGGTAGCGCTGCTGTCGATGGCGTTGCAAGCCATAGGCAAACAAGCCGTGTCCTATGCCGGATGGCAGGTGCCGATCAAAACGGATTCCGCTTTTACCAAGGCGCGCATCCAATCGATCGATGACGAGCGCGTGCGCAGGGATCTCGATGCCGGCAAGGTGGTCATCATTACCGGCTTCCAGGGCATGGACGACGCAGGCAATATCACCACATTGGGCCGCGGCGGTTCCGATACCTCGGCGGTCGCGGTGGCTGCCGCGCTGAAGGCGCAGGAATGCCTGATCTATACCGATGTCGACGGCGTCTACACCACCGATCCGCGCGTGGTGTCCGAAGCACGCCGTCTCAAGACGGTCACCTTCGAGGAAATGCTTGAGCTGGCATCGCTCGGTTCGAAAGTGCTGCAGATCCGCTCGGTGGAGTTTGCCGGCAACTACAAGGTGCCGACCCGCGTGTTGTCGTCACTGACAGATCCGCTGATGTCGCTGGAGGAAGAAGCCAATTCCGGCACCCTGATTTCGTTTGAGGAAGATACACACATGGAACAAGCCGTCATTTCCGGAATCGCGTTCAACCGCGATGAAGCCAAGATCACCGTGCTGGGCGTTCCCGACAAGCCGGGTATCGCCTATCAGATCCTCGGCCCGATTGCGGATGCCAACATCGAAGTCGACATGATCATCCAGAACCAGTCGGTCGACGGCAAAACCGATTTCACCTTCACCGTTCCGCGCGGCGAATACGCAAAGGCGATGGACGTGCTTACCAAGAGCGTGAAGGAGCATATCAACGCCGCCAGCATCGTCGGCGATACCAAGGTGTCGAAGGTGTCGGTGGTCGGCGTCGGCATGCGCAGCCATGTCGGCATCGCTTCGCAGATGTTCCGTACCTTGTCGGAAGAGGGCATCAATATCCAGATGATCTCGACCTCCGAAATCAAGATCTCCGTGCTGATCGACGAGAAGTACATGGAGCTCGCCGTACGCGCATTGCACAAGGCTTTCGACCTTGAAAAGGCTTGATTGTCCCCAAGTAACTGCATAGTTTCATTGACCAAGTTCCCATGAGCCGCTATCATGCGGGACTTCACTAGGGCAGCGTGCAAATGTTGCCGAGTGTGTGGAGACGTGGCCGAGTGGTCGAAGGCACTTCCCTGCTAAGGAAGCATATGGGCTTAAACCTGTATCGAGGGTTCGAATCCCTCCGTCTCCGCCAGAAATACTAAACCCGTTGATTTTCAACGGGTTTTTTTACGCCTATTCCGCGAGACAGGAATTCAACGGTAAGCCTGACCGCTTCAGGGGAGCGCAATATCTTGTAGTGTCCGCTTCCTGCTAATGGAGCAAGTGTCGCACCCTGTACCAATTGGGCGTAACGTTCGCCGTGTGAGAACGGCACCACTTCATCGTTTGGGTCGTGAATCACCAGTGTTCGCGCCCTGATGTCCGGCCCGATACGGTCTGCATCGACTGCGGCAAATGGAAGACTAAAATGCTGCTCTATCCAATGCTGCATTCGGTCGACAGCCTTGCCCCGCATACCGAGCATCGCAGCGAACTTTTCAAGGAACTGGCGCGGGTGCCGTGGCGGTGCGATCAATACTGCACTAATGTCGCCGATACGGACTTGTGCCAGTACATATGCTGCGGCCGCCGCTCCAAGCGAATGGGCAATGAGGTATCGAATGCCGGGATACATCATGAGCACGTCCTTCACAGTCAGAATGAAGTTCGGCAAGGAAGAGCGCTTGCCCTTGCTGCGACCGTGACCGACATGATCAATCGCAATCGCAGCCATGCCCTGCTTCAGCAATGCCGGCAGGAAGGGCGCGAATTGCAGGCCCCATCCACTCCATCCATGCACTAACAGTACGGTCGGCTGAGAGGAAGGGTCCCCCCACTGGTACAAGGTTACAGTCCCGCTGGAGAGGTGTGCCTCATGCATTTGTGGCAATGGCAGGTCCGGAGATACCAAAAGCTTTGCGGAATTTGGGCGTACCGGGGTGCAAAACAGCTTTGCTCCCTTGATGGCAGTGCTTTCCGGTGCAAATAACGCCCCAAGTGAAAATCTCAGCCGGTATGAAACAAATATAAAAGACTGAATGGTCTTTTTTAGGGCAATCTGAAGAGATATGGCTTTCATGGAAAATTTCGTCAAGGTTGTGGGTGGGTTAGTTGGTCGAATGCCTGCATCGCGCGGACATTGACCTGCTTACGGCCAAGCAGACGGCGCTCCATCTGCGCGGCGCTGATTAGTCCATTCATTGCCAGGACCAGGGTTTCCGGTGAGAGGCCTGACGGTAACTGCCCGGCTTTGGCTGCCTTGTGCGCCTGGAGGAGCAGATAGTCGTTCCACTGCACGGTGGCGCGGCGGAGGTGTTCGCGCACTTGGTTCTTCTCATCGTCAAATTCTTGCTGTGCACTCAACAAGGGGCAACCGCCGCGCAAGCCCGCGCGGTCCATCCAGGCCAACCAATGTTCAAGCACTGCTCTCAGGCGTGGCAAGCCTGCCGGGTGAAGCCGGGCGGGTTCAAGTACTAGCTCCCGAAAGCGTTCGAATGCCCTGTCGAGCACTGCGACCTGGAGATCCTCCTTGCTGGGGAAATAACGCAACAGTCCTCCTTTGGAACGGCCTGCGGCAGCTGCCACCGGCGCTAGCGTCAGGCGGGCAAGGCCGATCAGGCTGGCCTCTTGCAGCGCTACATCCAGAAAGGCGTCGCGTGTAATTTCGCTTTTGGAAAGGGGTTTTTGGCTCACGTCTCATTTTGAGACCAATTGGTCTTTTTTTCAAGGCGTGATCTCCATCCGGGGTGTAATTGAGATAGCCGATCGCCGGTAGAACAAGGCGCCAAATCACTTCCGTCAGCAGAATCGAGTCCATGGCAAAAAAGGCTATGAACTAATGGATGGTGTTTTCATCATTGCAACCAATGCTCCCAATTGGTCGGAATTCGGGGAAGTTCAATTTTTTTAGCAGACCCCTAAAGTTTGTCTTCGGTGTTTCCGTTAAGAAGGGAACGGACCGAAGCAAAGAAAGTCAAAATTTTTTGTTCGGAACCCTAAAGTTTTGCGAAATGCGGCCGTTATACAACAAAGCGGTATGACGGATAGTGTGAGATAAACCGGCGAAAGCCACTTATTACATTCCAAAACGCATAGAAGAAAAACAAGTTATTTAAAAATTCCTTCCGGCAACGGAGTTTGGTTGAGCTTGTTCGGATAGCTCGAAAGCCAGGCACCAAGCCAGTTTCCCGCACTCTCAGGCAGTGCGGATCGCCTCTGCGCGGTGTTTGTAAGACAAACACCTACAGGGCGCGTCGCTGTGCGTCCGACAAAAAATACGGCGAATCTCCTATTTTTCTCAAGTAGTTTCGAGATCAGAATTCATCTCACTGGATGCCTAAAAGCAACAGTTTCCAACGCCAACGACTGGGGGATGATGATGACCACGAACGATATGATGGCTGAAATTCGTGATGCTAATTTGAGCTACCTGATGCTCGCACAGCAGATGATTCGTTCCGACAAGGCAACGGCGATTTTTCGCCTGGGGATCAGCAGTGAAATCGCCGATCTGATGGAGGGCATGAATAATGCACAGATACTCAAGCTTGCCGGAACCAACATGATGCTGGCACGCTTTCGTTTCGACGATGGCGCCATTCTCGGAATGCTGACCAACTACAACAAGGATCGTGAACTTGCGCACTCGCACGCAGCGATCCTGATGGCGGGGCAGGCAGTCGAGGAGCTTTCCTGAGCGGGGAAGCGGGGTGGCAGTTGGGAGGATGAAAAAAGGTGAGGACAACATGGCGAAGAAAAGCGTAGTAACGGAAGCACAAGAGATTCAGCTCGCGATCGAGCTCATCAATCTTGGCGCGCGCCTGCAGTTGCTCGAGTCCGAAACCACGCTGTCCCGTGAGCGTCTTCTCAAGCTGTACAAGGAACTCAAGGGTGTTTCTCCGCCCAAAGGCATGCTTCCGTTTTCCACGGACTGGTTCATTACCTGGCAGCCGAACATCCATTCCTCGTTGTTCATCAACATTCACAAATACCTGGTCGAACATGCACAGATTTCGGGAATCGAAGCTGTAATGAAGGCCTATAAGCTTTATCTGGAACAAGTCGAACCGGATGCGAGCGGCGAACCGGTGCTGTCGTTGACTCGTGCCTGGACGCTGGTGCGGTTTTTCGAAAGCAAAATGCTGGAAACCGCCAGTTGCAGCAAGTGCGGCGGCGATTTTGTCGTGCACAGGCTCGATCTCCATAAGGATTACACCTGCGGCCTGTGCCACATGCCTTCTCGTGCAGGGAAAACCAAGAAGTCGAAGGAAGATGCGGCGTCCGCGGCGCGTTCCATCCAGGCTTGACCGCTCTGCGCTGTTTCGGGTGGGACTGTAATGCTGCCTGAACGTCGCGTGCCTCCGGTTGCACCAGAAGGCTCACTTCTCTCTCGTATGCCTGGGTTGCAGGCATTGTTGATCCAGGGTGTTTCCTTTGCCCTGGTTTTCGGCATTGCCTATGGCTTGGCGGCGTTCCGCGGCATTCAATTGACTGTGGCTCCGGCCGCCGCGCTGCAAGGTACTCTTGCCGCGATAATTTCACGCAGGGCGGGGATGGCGCGCTGGTGGCTGCTTATTCAATTCCTGTTTCCTCCAGCCGCGATCATCGTCCAGGCATTTCATTTGCCTCCCTGGATATTCCTCTCCTGTTTCATCGTCCTGCTCGCGCTCTACTGGACGACTTTCCGTACCCGGGTCCCGTTTTATCCATCCAACCGTACAACCTGGGAGGCTGTGGCGCGTCTGCTTCCGGCGGGCCGCCCGATTCGGTTTGTCGATATCGGTAGCGGTTTCGGCGGATTGGTATTGCATCTGGCGCGGCAACGGCCTGAAAGCGACTTCTCCGGCATCGAGGTGGCGCCGTTGCCCTGGTTCGTTGCGCAGGTTCGAGCCCGGGTCGGGAGGCGCGCGGCAAACTTCGTGAGGGACGATTACGAGCGGCTTGATCTCGTCGCTTATGACGTAGTCTTCGCGTACCTTTCCCCGGCGGCGATGCCGGCGCTGGGGCGGAAGGCGCACAGCGAGATGCGCCGGGGATCGCTGTTGCTGAGTTATGAATTCCCCATCCACGGCATGGAGCCGGATATTCTCATTCAGCCGGTCAAGGACGGTCCTTGCCTGTACGGCTGGCATCTTTGATCACGGCCACGATGTTTCAATTGGTCCACGCGCTCAAGTTTTTAGCTTTTGGGACGTAACTTGACTTAATTGAAATGTGCCATTCCGCCGCTTATGGACGTGACACAGCACATACTGGTTGTGATCCTGCCGTTGAATTGGCAAAATGGTTGGCCTGAAGAAATAACACGAATATCGACCGGAGCTTACACCTTTGCTAGTCATCGCTGGATACATCATTGTTTGTGCGTCCGTCTTCGGCGGTTTTGCCATGGCAGGCGGCCACTTGGCTGCGCTGTTCCAGCCCATCGAATTGCTGATGATCGGCGGCGCTGCAGCGGGGGCCTTCTTTGTCGGTAACAACGGCAAGGCCATCAAGGCTACGCTGCATGCCTTGCCGACCACCCTCAAGGGGTCGAAGTATACAAAAGCCTTGTACATGGAATTGATGACGCTCCTGTTCGAGGTGCTCAGCAAGGTCCGCAAGGAGGGCCTGATGTCGATCGAGGGCGATATCGAGAAGCCGGAAGAGAGCCCCATCTTCAGCAAATATCCGGCGATTCTGGCAGACCATCACATTGTCGAGTTCATGACCGACTATTTGCGGCTCATGGTTTCAGGGAACATGGATGCGTTCCAGATCGAAAACCTGATGGACAATGAGATCGAGACGCATCACGCCGAAGGTGAAATTCCCGTTCATTGTGTGGCAAAGCTGGGCGACGGCATGCCTGCCTTTGGTATCGTCGCGGCCGTGATGGGTGTCGTGCACACGATGGAATCGGTCGGTCTGCCGCCTCAGGAGCTGGGTATTCTCATTGCGCATGCGCTGGTTGGTACCTTCCTCGGCATTTTGCTTGCCTACGGTTTTGTCGGGCCGTTGTCCGGTCTGCTCGAGCAAAAACTTCATGAGTCCTCAAAGATGTTCCAGTGTGTAAAGGTGACGCTGCTGGCGAGCCTGAACGGCTACGCACCGGCGCTGGCTGTCGAGTTCGGCCGCAAGGTGCTGTTCTCGACCGAACGGCCGTCGTTTAACGAGCTTGAGGATCACATCAAGCAATCGAAGTCCAAGTAAACCCGGAAAGCAGGCGACAGCGGTATGGCTGACGAAGGGCTACGCCCCATTATCGTAAAGAGGGTCAACAAGGGCGGCGCCGGCCACCACGGCGGCGCATGGAAGATTGCGTATGCCGACTTCGTGACGGCGATGATGGCCTTTTTCCTGTTGATGTGGCTGATGGGCTCGACGGCAAAGGGCGACTTGCAAGGCATTGCCGAGTACTTCAAGACACCCCTCAAGGTCGCCATGTCCGGCGGCTCGGGTGCCGGCGACAGCTCGAGCGTGGTGCAGGGTGGCGGCAAGGACCTGACGCGCAAGGATGGGCAGGTCAAGAAAGGCGATGATCCGCAGATCAAGAAGACCTACAACTTGCAGGCGGCGCACCTGCGCGAAGCGGAGGCGGCGCTTGAACGCGCAGAACTGGCGCGCCTCAGAATGCTGAAGGCGCGTATCGAGGATGCAATCGATGCACGGCCATTGCTGAGGCAGTTCAAGAAGCAGTTGTTGATCGATATTACAACAGAGGGCTTGCGCATACAGATTGTCGACGAGCAAAATCGACCCATGTTTGCGTTGTCGAAGGCGGAACTGCAGCCCTACACGAAGGAAATACTGTTCGAAATTGGTCGCGCCCTGAATGACGTGCCGAATCGGATCAGCCTTTCGGGACATACCGACGCAACGCCGTATGCGAGCGGGGAAAAGGGGTACAGCAACTGGGAATTGTCCGCGGATCGCGCCAATGCATCTCGCCGCGCTCTGATTGCGGGTGGAATGGACGAAACAAAGGTGCTGCGCGTGGTAGGCTTGTCGTCGGCGGTTCTGTTTGACAAGCAGGACCCGTTCAATCCGATCAACAGACGTATCAGTATCATCGTAATGAACAAGAAGACGGAAGAATCCGCATCCAGGGATGGCGGTACGGTCGAAGTCTTGACTCAGGGGCCGGTCAAGCAGGAACTGACCGGCGCCGCCGCAAAGTGAGAGGCAAGCATCGCAGGACTTGTCCGGCGATGAGGGGACGGGATAACTTCATGACAAGAGAGAAAATGTTGGGCTCGCAAGTCAAGCACTTGCTATCCAACTTGTCGGATCATGGGACTCAGCATCTGACGGAAGTCGAGACCGACCTGCTGCAAACGAGTTTTCTGCTGGGCGAGGCGATCGAAAAACTCGGTGCGAGTTTCATGGCGATTCATGAGGCGGTTGCCGCCCAGCAGGAGGCAATCGATTTACTGCTTTCAGGCGTCAAGCCAACCCCGGAGATCGCCGAAAAGCTCAGGGCCAGGCAGAGCGAAATAGGCCAGCACGTCAATTCCGCGGTCACCGGACTGCAATTCCAGGACATGACCAGCCAGTTGATCGGGCGTACCGTGCGCCGGGTCACCGGCCTGCGCGAGGTCCTCGGCGGCATCGGATCCGGCAGTTCCGGCATTTCCGAAAACAATGCAGAAGAAATTATTGCGACGCTCAACAGCATCAACAAAGTGCTGGAGGAGCAAAGCGTGAAACTTGAAAGCGCCCTGTGGAAGGCGGTTTGCCAGACCCACATGGAAAGCGGCGATATCGAATTGTTCTAGCTACGAACACCAGGAATAGCGGGTACGACCCGGAAACGAGAAGAGCAGGAGTATTGAGAGATGGCAAAGACGATATTGGCAGTGGACGACTCGGGCTCACTACGGCAGATGGTGGTGTTCAGCCTGAGGGCCGCCGGCTACCAGGTCACGGAAGCGGTTGATGGCCAGGACGGGCTTGACAAGGCAAAGGCGCAGGTCTTCGACCTGGTCCTTACCGACCAGAACATGCCGCGCATGGATGGCCTTACCCTGATCCGCTCGCTGCGCGGGCTTCCTACCTACCAGAAGGTGCCTATCCTGATGCTGACCACCGAGTCCAGCGACGAGATGAAATCCAAGGGCCGAGCGGCCGGGGCCAACGGCTGGCTGGTGAAACCGTTCGACCCGCAGCGGCTGACGGAAGTGGTTAAGAAGGTCATTGGCTGAGGCCTGATGGCCGATGCCGCAGAATCGTGTAGTGCGTAGATGACGGAGTCCCATAATGACCATTGACATGAGCCAGTTCTTCCAGGTGTTCTTTGATGAGACCGAAGAACTTCTCGCTGAAATGGAAAAGCTGCTCCTGGCGATCGATATTTCGTCCCCCGACGACGAAGACCTGAACGCGATCTTTCGTGCGGCGCACTCCATCAAGGGTGGCGCCGGCACGTTCGGCCTGACCGACCTGACGGATGTCACGCACGTTCTTGAGTCGTTGCTCGACAAGATCCGCAAGGGGGAAATGGCCCTTTCGGCCGAGCATGTCGATGCATTCCTGGTCGCGAAAGACGTCCTGAAAATGCAACTGGATGGCCATCGGTTGCAAACGCCGGTGGATCAGGAGGCGGTGGTTGATGCGCGCATGATGCTGCAGGCGCTGTCGCAAGGCGACGTGCCGACGGCAATGCCGGCAGCATCGCTGGAAGTTGCCCTGCGGACGGAGGATGTTTCGCCGGCAGTGGTGGCGGATGGAACGGCGCGACAGTTCCGTATCGAATTGCCGCAGATTCCCGAGAAGGACGTGGATGCCTTGATGGCTGAACTCGGATTGCTCGGGCAGATCAGCAAGACTTCGTTACCTGACAAGCGCGCTGTATTCACACTGCTTGCCAATGGCAGCACCGACGACATTGTCGCGATCTGTTCATTTATTCTCGACCCGGCCGATCTCAAGATTACGGAAGAAGCTCCGCCGCGCCAGATGACCGCGGCGGAAGCAAAGGCCGCGCAGGAAGAGGCGCAGGGCTACGGCTTTTTCGAACCGCTGGAGCCGACGCCGGAACAGGCGGCAGCCGAAAAGGCGGAACAGGAAAAGAGACAGGGTTACGGTTTTTTCGATAACTTCGAAACCGCAGAAGCTAAAGCGGCAAAGGAGACGGCTGCAGCGGGCAGCGCGCCGCAGCCACCGGCAGATCAGGCCCCGGCGCCGGTTCAGGATAACCACAACGGAAATTCCGGGGAAAAGAAGGCACCGTCCAAGCGCGATATCGACAAGGCCGCTCATCACAATTCGGAAACGTCGTCGATTCGGGTCGGAATCGAAAAGGTCGACCAGTTGATCAATCTGGTCGGTGAGCTTGTCATTACCCAGGCAATGATCGAGCAACGCACCGGGTCGCTTGATCCGATGG
Organism: uncultured Noviherbaspirillum sp.; assembly: GCA_966212445.1. Classification (GTDB taxonomy): domain Bacteria; phylum Pseudomonadota; class Gammaproteobacteria; order Burkholderiales; family Burkholderiaceae_D; genus Noviherbaspirillum. The sequence continues at coordinate 330,076 of CBIHRJ010000001.1, forward strand.
TGCACGAGCGCCTGCTCAACAGCGTCAGCCAGCTCACACGCAACACGCGGGATCTGCAGGAAGCAGTGATGTCGATTCGCATGATGCCGATGGACTATGTGTTTTCGCGCTTTCCTCGCATGGTGCGCGACCTGGCAAGCAAACTCGGCAAGCGTATCGAATTTGTTACCCATGGCGCTGCCACGGAACTCGACAAGGGCCTGATCGAGCGCATCGTCGATCCGCTGACGCATCTTGTGCGTAACAGTATCGACCATGGAATCGAGATGCCGGAAGTGCGCCGGGCTGCCGGCAAGAGCGAAACCGGAAAGCTGTCCCTTTCCGCCGGCCATCAAGGGGGTAACATCGTCATCGAAGTGACGGACGACGGTGGCGGCCTCAATCGCGAAAAAATCCTTGCGAAGGCGAAGTCCCAGGGACTGGCCGTGGCCGACGGGATGCCGGATTCCGACGTGTGGCAACTGATTTTTGCGCCGGGTTTTTCAACCGCCGAAATCATCACGGACGTGTCCGGCCGCGGCGTCGGCATGGACGTGGTCAAGCGCAATATCGCCGCCATGGGAGGCGTGGTCGACATTCGCTCGGCAAAGGGCTTCGGCACCACGATCTCGATTTCCCTGCCGCTGACGCTGGCGATCCTGGACGGCATGTCGATCAAGGTGGGCGAGGAAATCTATATCCTGCCGCTCGGCTATGTGGTCGAGTCCTTGCAGCCTGCGCCGATCGACGTGAAGGAGATCGCCGGCCAGGGGCGGGTGGTGAAGGTGCGTGGCGAATACCTGCCGCTCATTCCGCTATACCAGATGTTCGGCATAGAGCCGCGCTTTACCGATCCGTCGCAAGGCATTGTCGTGATCCTGGAATCGGATGGCAAGAAGGCGGCATTGTTCATTGATGATCTGGTCGGGCAACAGCAAGTCGTCGTAAAGAATCTCGAATCGAATTACCGCAAGGTCGCGGGTATCTCGGGCGCCACCATCCTTGGCGATGGCGGCGTATCGCTTATCATCGACGTCGCCGCGCTGCTGCGTTCCAGTCGCCAGCTTAACGACGAATCCATTTTTTCCTGACAAGGACAGCCGCCATGACGCAAACAGCTCAAATCAACGCTCCGGTGATCGGAGAGAAAACAGACCGGGATATCGCCGGCCAGGAATTTCTCGCTTTCACACTGGGCAAAGAAGAATACGGAATCGATATTCTCAAAGTACAGGAAATCCGCGGTTACGAAACCGTGACCCGGATCGCCAATGCACCCGACTTCATCAAAGGCGTGGTGAATCTGCGCGGCATTATCGTGCCGATCGTGGATATGCGTATCAAGTTTCATCTGGGTGAACCGACCTACGATCAATTTACTGTCGTTATCATCCTCAACATCGGCGGGCGTGTCGTCGGCATGGTAGTGGACAGCGTCTCCGATGTCATCACTCTTTCGCCGGAACAGATCAAGCCTGCGCCGGAAATGGGCACTGCGCTGAATACCGACTACCTGATCGGTCTCGGCACGATCGATCAGCGCATGCTGATCCTGGTCGACATCGACAAGCTGATGTCGAGCGCGGAAATGGGATTGATCGACAAGATCGCCGCATAAAAACAGCAGGACAACGCCGCGAAGACGGCGGGTATAGAACTTTGGACGAGACAAACGAGGCCTGCCGGCAAAGTACCGGCCGGCCCGCACACACTGAGGATAGGGACAATGTTGAGCAATCTGACAATCAAGTCGAGGCTGGTGTTCGTGATCGGCTTTCTGTCGCTGCTGCTGATCGGCAGTGGTGTAGTGGGAATTTCAAGCCTGAGTTCCGCTAACCAGTCGCTCCGTACGATGTACGATGATCGAATGGTTCCGGTGGGGCAGTTGAACCAGATCGTGCGGGTCGTATCCGAGAATCGGATGGCGATTGCAGAATCGGTCAACGGCGACCCGGCCGTCGTAGTCAAGAGAATGGACGATGTCGACAGGAAATCCGGTGAGGTCGAAAAGATCTGGAACAAGTTCATGGCGACCGGCCTGACGGAAGAAGAAAAGACGCTCGTCGAAAAGTCTCTCCAGAGCCGGAAAAAGTATGTGGAGGAAGGACTGAAACCGGCCGTGAATGCGCTGCGCGGCTCCAACGTGCAATTGGCAATGGAGTTGATGGCGGGGCCGATGAGTCAGACGCACGCGGCGTTCCAGAGCAATATCGACGCGCTGATCAAGATGCAGGAAGAGATCGCGAAGAAGGAGTTCGAAAGGACGCAGAGTCTGTACATTACCGTACGAAACGTATCGATTGCTGCAACCCTCTTCGGCGTGGGGCTGGCGGCACTGATCGGATTGTGGCTGATCCGGGCCATCTCGGTACCGCTTGGGGAAGCGGTGCGGGTCGCAAAAAGCGTGTCCGAAGGCGATCTCTCGCAGGAAATCGAAATCAAGTCGCGTGATGAAACCGGCCAGTTGCTGGCGGCCCTGAAACTCATGACGGACAGCCTGCAGCATACTGTGGGCCGGGTTCGTGTCGGAACGGAAACCATCGGTGTGGCGTCACGTGAGATTGCGGCGGGCAATGCCGACCTGTCGGCGCGGACCGAGACGCAGGCCAGCTCGCTGGAAGAAACCGCATCGTCGATAGAAGAACTGACCTCGACCGTGAAGCAGAACGCGGAGAACGCGCGCCAGGCAAATC
>CBIHRJ010000002.1:0-223350 GCA_966212445.1 uncultured Noviherbaspirillum sp.
GACCTTCGACATCGATGCCAACGGCATTTTGCACGTCGGCGCGAAGGACAAGGCTTCCGGCAAGGAAAACAAGATCACCATCAAGGCCAACTCCGGCCTGACCGAGGAAGAAATCCAGAAGATGGTGAAGGACGCCGAGTTGTACGCGGACGAGGACAAGAAGCTGAAGGAACTGGCTGACGCGCGCAACCAGGGCGATGCACTGGTACACTCGACCCGCAAGGCATTGACCGAATACGGCGACAAGCTGGACGGCGGCGAGAAAGAGAAGATCGAAGCAGCGATCAAGGATCTTGAAGAAACCCTGAAGGGCAACGACAAGGATGCGATCGACGCCAAGGTCGCCGCGCTGTCGACGGCTGCGCAGAAGCTCGGCGAGAAGATGTATGCCGACGCCCAGGCACAGCAGGCCGGCGCCGCCGGTGCAGCGGGCGCAGCTGGCGACGGTGCATCGGCGGAATCCAGGTCGAAGGAAGAAGACGTTGTGGACGCCGACTTCAAGGAAGTCAAAGATAAATAATCCGTCTCCATCGCGGCTTGCGCCGCGATGCGATGACCGCCGGGCCGCAGCGATCGTCAAACGATCCGCGGTTCGGCGTTTTCGCTTGAATAGAAGGTGCCGACAAGATGGCAAAGCGTGATTATTACGAGGTGTTGGGAGTAGCGAAGAACGCCTCGGAAGACGAGATCAAGAAGGCGTATCGCAAGCTCGCGATGAAGTACCATCCGGACCGCAATCCGGACAGCAAGGGGGCGGAAGATAAGTTCAAGGAGGCCAAGGAGGCCTACGAGATGCTGTCCGACTCCAGCAAGCGCGAGGCGTATGACCGCTACGGACATGCAGGGGTGGACCCGAACATGGGCGGCGGTGCGGGAGCGGGCGGATTCGGCGGTTTCGGAGATGCATTCGGCGATATTTTCGGCGACATTTTCGGTCAAGGCGCCCGTGGTGGACGCAGCGCAGGTCCGCAGGTGTATCGTGGCGCCGATCTGCGCTACAACCTGGAGATCTCGCTGGAGCAGGCTGCGCACGGATTTGATACGACGATCCGCGTACCATCCTGGGATGAGTGCGATACCTGCCACGGCTCCGGCGCCAAGCCGGGCACATCGCCGACCACCTGCACAACCTGCGGCGGCCAGGGGCAGGTCCGGATGCAGCAAGGTTTCTTCAGCATCCAGCAGACTTGCCCGAAGTGCCACGGTACGGGCAAGATCATTCCGAGTCCCTGTCCGACCTGCAGCGGTGCGGGACGCATCAAGCGCAACAAGACACTCGAAGTGAAAATCCCGGCCGGTATCGACGACGGCATGCGTATTCGTTCGTCCGGCAACGGCGAACCCGGCATGAACGGCGGTCCTCCGGGCGACTTGTATGTCGAGATCCGCATCAAGCAGCATCCGGTGTTCCAACGTGACGGCGATGACCTGCACTGCGAGATTCCGGTGTCCTTTACCAAGGCGGCGCTCGGCGGCGAAGTCGAGGTGCCGACCTTGAACGGGAAAGCCTCTTTCACCCTCCCGGAAGGAACCCAGTCGGGCAAGACTTTCCGTCTTCGCGGCAAGGGGATCAAGGGCGTACGGTCCGGTTATGCCGGTGATCTGTTCTGCCATGTCGTGGTGGAGACTCCGGTGAAGCTGACCGAACGTCAGAAGGAATTGTTGCAGGAGTTCGAGCAACTCATGACTGCAGGCGGCGCCAAACACAGCCCGCACAGCAAGTCATGGAAGGACAAGGTCAAGGAGTTTTTCGAGTAAGGGCTCTTTGTACTGAGTTTAATTGCTTATCGAAAAGCCGCTGATTCGAATGGATCCGCGGCTTTTTTACTATCAATCCGACTCCTCTGTTTTAGAGTTACCGCTCTATGTTTTGTCCGGATAATAAAACGCCCGTTCGTTCTATTTTCTGGGCGCCTGTGCGCCGCCACCCGGAGGTTGACATGAATTCTGGCATTCGCGTTTCGCGCACACTCTTCTTCATCGGCCTCGTTACGGCGCTGACTTTCGCATTGCCCACGCGTGCCGTCGAAGTGAGTGGTGTCAAGCTGGATGACGCAGTACGCGTCGGCAACCAGGATCTCCGGCTGAACGGTGCAGGTATTCGCTACAAGCTCATATTCAAGATATATGTCGCGGGCTTGTATCTGCCGGAAAAGAAGACCAATGTACCTGATGTGCTGGCTGCACCGGGCGCCAGGCGCGTGACCATCGTCATGCTGCGGGACGTGGGCAATGAGGAAATGGCGCGCGGCTTCCTCAGCGGCATTCATCTCAACAGCGACAGGTCGGAAAAGGCCAGGCTGGTCGGGCAACTACAGAAATTCGGCGAGGTCTTTGCATCGATTCCGGAGTTGAAGAAGGGGGATGTGCTCACCACCGACTGGATCCCGGGGACCGGAACGGTTGTTCACGTCAATGGCAAAAAGGTATCGAAGCCGCTTCCGGACATTGCCTTCTATAACGCGCTGCTCAAGATATGGCTTGGCGAGAAGCCGGTCGACAGTAGCTTGAAGACTTCATTGCTCGGCCAGAAGCAGGAAGATGCGCCGCGTTCCGGCAACGCCTACTGAATAGCACCGCACCCGCCGTCCATCGCCTATTCTCTGTGAGGCGGATGTTTGCGCCTCGTCGATGTCGTTCGCGGTCGTCGCGGACGATTCCATGTTTTTCATCTGTATAATGCGCGTTGCCCGAAACGCATCTATCTCGTTGCGTTTCGCGATCTCCGCCGCGCTCACGTTTGTCTGCGCATTCTTTCCGGAGATTCAATCAACCCTCAACTTGACAACATCAAGATGACAGAGCAGACGAAAGACAATCTCATGCTGGCAGAACTCTTCCGCAAGAACCGTGACTGGGCCGCGTCCATGGTGGCCCGGGATCCCGAGTTTTTCAAGAAGCTCGCAGGCCAGCAATCCCCGGAATACCTGTGGATAGGCTGTGCCGACAGCCGCGTGCCTGCGAACGAAATCGTTGACCTGCTGCCAGGTGAACTGTTTGTCCATCGCAATATCGCCAATGTCGTGGTCCATTCCGACCTGAACTGTCTTTCGGTGCTGCAGTTCGCCATTGCCGTGCTCGGCGTAAAGCATGTGATCGTCTGCGGTCATTACGGTTGTTCCGGTGTGCATACTGCACTCGCCCGCCGCCGCATCGGGCTGGCGGACAACTGGTTGCGTCATGTGCAGGATGTACACCAGAAGCACGAGCGTTACCTTGGCGAGGCGCTGCCGCAACGCGAGCGGCAGGATCGGCTGTGCGAGCTCAACGTGCTTGAGCAAGTGGTGAATGTCTGTCAGACAACGATCGTGCAGGACGCGTGGGAGCGCGGTCAGAGTCTTGCGGTCCACAGCTGGATTTACGGTTTGAAAGACGGCTTGCTGCGCGATCTGGGATTGACCGTCACCGGACCGGACGACCTGGCAGCCAAGCTGCCGGCCTGTTTTGCGCGTTATGGAGAGGCTGTATAGCAGCGGAACTTCGGGACGGCCGTCTCGCCGGCGTCCGTCCATCTTGTTTCAAGAACTGCGTCAGAAGCAATGTTCGGCAGCCGGAAACGATCTGTCCTTCACAGCCGCAATGTAGGAGCGAACGGCAGCATCGATGCTGGTCTCGCCTTCCATGAAGTTTTTCACGAAGCGCGCCTTGCGGCCGGGAAAAACACCCAGCATGTCGTGCATGACCAGTACCTGGCCGGAACAATCGGGACCGGCGCCGATGCCGATGGTCGGCATCGCAAGCAATTCGGTGACTTCCTTGCCGAGCGCGCTGGGAATCGCTTCCAGCACCAGAAGCGACGCGCCGGCGGCCTGCAGTGCCAGCGCATCCGCTTTCAGACGCTCCGCGCCTTCGGCTGTCTTGCCCTGAACCTTGAATCCGCCCAACTGATGTACCGACTGCGGCGTCAGGCCGAGGTGTGCGCATACCGGTATTGCCCGGTCAGTAAGGAAACGCACCGTATCGACCAGCCAGTTGCCGCCTTCGAGCTTCACCATCTGGGCGCCGGCCTGCATCAGTTTTACTGCGTTATCGAACGCCGATTCCGGCGTTGCATACGTGCCGAACGGCATGTCGGCAATCAACAACGCATTATGGTTGCCGCGTGCCACACAGGCGGTGTGGTAGGCGATATCGGCGAGCGACACAGGCAGTGTGGATGAATGGCCCTGGCAAACGTTGCCGAGCGAATCGCCAACCAGCAGCACATCGACGCCGCAGCGGTCCATCAGCGCGGCGAAACTGGCGTCATAGCAGGTCAGCACCGCGATCTTCTCGCCGGTGTTCTTCATGGCCAGCAGCGATGGCGCAGTCACGGCCTTGCTGCGTGCTGCAGGTTCGGCTGCTTGGAGGTATCCGGACATGGTCATTCCCCGAGATTGAAAAATTCCCGCTTGCCGCGCATATCGTCGATGCGCTTCAGCAGCAGGTTGAAGTCCTCGTCGCGCTCGATCGGATTCAGGTGTTCCGTATTCACGATCAGCAGCGGCGCGGCGTCGTAATGATAAAAGAATCGGCTGTAACTTTCACAGAGCCGGTGCAGATAGACTTCGGACAGGCCTGCTTCCATCGGCACGCCGCGCTTTCGCACGCGTTCGATCAGCGTTTCGGGTTGCGCCTGCAGATAGATCACCAGGTCCGGCAACGGCGCCTGCGGGCGCAGATGAGCGTACAACTGCTGATACAGGTTCAATTCGTCGTCGTCCAGTGTCAGGCGCGCGAAGATCGGATCCTTGTCGAGCAGGAAGTCGGACAGGATGCGTGCATCGAACATGTCCGTTTGCGCGAGATCGCGCAACTGGTTCATGCGCTGGAACAGGAAAAACATCTGCGTCGGCAGCGCGTGGCGCGCCGGGTCGCGATAGAACTTTTCCAGGAAGGGATTTTCCTGCGGCAGCTCCAGCAGCGTCTGCGCCCTGAAGCTGTCGGCGAGCTTGCGCGTCAGCGTGGTCTTGCCGACGCCGATCGGTCCTTCAACCACCACGTATTTGTAGCGATCGAGGCTCATGTGCGGAAGATGAAATAGACCGCACCGACCAGGCACAGCGCGGCCCAGATATAGTCAAGCTTGAATGGCTGGTTCATGTACAGCATGGAGAAAGGGACGAACACCGACAGCGTGATCGCTTCCTGCATGATCTTGAGCTGCGCCAGATTCAGCTCCGTGTAACCGATCCGGTTGGCGGGCACCTGCAGCAGATATTCGAACAAGGCGATCGACCAGCTCACGAGCGCAGCCAGCCACCAGGGTTTGCTCGCAAAATTCTTCAAGTGGCCGTACCATGCGACCGTCATGAAAACATTGGACAGCGTGAGCAAGCCGACGGTTTGGGCCACGACGGGTATCTGCATTTCTTACACCTTTTGAATCGCCTGTCCGGCAACACCGAGCACAAAACCGTGCGCGGGTCCGCAGCCGGGAATCGTGATGAATGGATCGAGTTGCAGCAGCGGAATCAGCACGAAGGCACGCTGCGTCATGCGCGGATGCGGCACGGTCAGGGTCGCGCTCGACAGCGTCTGTTGCCCATAGAGGAGCAGATCGAGATCCAGCGTGCGCGGCGCATTGCGGTAGGGGCGCTCGCGTCCGAAGTCCTGTTCGATGGTTTGCAGCGACAGCAGCAGCTTTTCCGCGGGAAGCGAGGTATCGATACGCACCACTGCATTGATATAGTCATCGCCGCCGGCGTCCACCGGAGCGGTTCGGAACAGGCTCGATTGCCCGGTGAGGCGCGACTCCGGAAGCTGTCGCAGGCACTCGATTGCCAGCTCTACCGTCTGCCGCGCTTCGCCAAGATTGGCGCCGATGCCGATGTAGCAGGCGGTCTCACCCTTGCTCATGTTCCTGTGCCTTCGGCCGGCGCACTCTTTTGCTTGCTGCGCCCACCGCGCCGGCGGCGCTTCTTCGGCGCCAGTCCTTCGCCTTCGGCACGGGGCTTTTGCGTCAGCAATTCTTCGCGGCCCGCACCATCGGCAGCCATGAAGGCGGTCCACCAGTTGCCGATTTCCTGATCGATTTCGCCCGATGCGCAACGTAGCAGCAGGAAATCGTATCCGGCGCGCAGGCGCGGATGCTCCAGCAGTTTGTAGGGCGATTTGCCGATACGCCGTTCAAAACGCGGCTGCATTGCCCAGATGTCGCGCATGTCGGTTGCGATCCTGCGCTGCAGGGCCAGCTTTTCGGTCTGGGTGTTGAGCACGTCATCGGCCGCCAGATGCAGCGCCGGAATCGGATACTCGCCGGCCGCCTGGTAAGCGGTCCACTTTTCCAGCACCTGGTGCCAGAGCAGCGAAGCGAACAGGAAGCCCGGCGACACGGGCTTGCCGTCGCGTATCCGCTGATCGGTGCCGGCCAGCGCCAGGGTGACGAATTTTTCGCCGAGCGGCTGCTCCAGCACCACGTCGAGCAGCGGCAGCAAGCCGTGATGCAGGCCTTCCTTGCGCAACTGCTGCACGCAGGCGAGCGCATGGCCGCTCATCAGCAGCTTGAGCATCTCGTCGAACACGCGAGCGGCCGGCACATTGTTGATCAGCGGCGCCATCACCTGAATCGGCTCGCGCGTGGCAGGGTCGATCACGAAGCCGAGCTTGGCGGCAAAACGCACAACGCGCAGCAGGCGCACCGGGTCTTCTCGGTAGCGCGCTTCCGGCACGCCGATCACGCGCAGCGTCTTGTTGCGGATGTCGGCGATGCCCTGATGGTAGTCGAGCACGGTCTGGCTGGCCGGATCGTAATACATCGCATTGATGGTGAAGTCACGCCGCACGGCGTCTTCATGCTGTTCGCCGAACGTATTATCGCGCAGCACACGGCCGTGTTCGTCCTTCGGCGCGCTGTCGGCGGAGGCGCCACGGAACGTCGTGACTTCGATGAGTTCCTGTCCGAACATCACATGCACGATCTGGAAGCGCTTGCCGATGATGAAGGCACGGCGGAACAGGCGCTTCACCTGCTCCGGCGTCGCATTGGTCGCGACGTCGAAATCCTTGGGTTTCACCCCAAGCAGCAGGTCGCGTACGGCGCCGCCGACGACGAAGGCCTTGAAACCGGCGTCCTGCAGCGTCTGCGTGACGCGAACGGCATTCGGCGACAGCAGTTGCGGATCGATGCCATGCTCCTGCGGTCCGAGTACGGCCGGCTGGCCAGGGTTTGTCGTTTTCTTGTTAACGCCGAGTATGCGCTTGATAAACTTTTTAATCATCGAACAGCTTCAGGATAGGCCAGCCGCGTGCTTCGGCATGCGCTTTCAGCAGGGCATTCGGGTTGGTGGCAACCGGGTGGGTGACGGTGGAGAGCAGGGGGATATCGTTTTGGGAGTCGCTGTAGAAATAGCTGCTGGAGAAACTGTCGAGCGACTTGCCGCGCGCGGCGAGCCATTCATGCGTGTGGATCACCTTGCCGGGGCCGGAAGTGGGGATGCCGCGCAGCTTGCCGGTGATTTCGCCATCCGCCGTTTCTTCCGGTTCGGCTGCGATCAGATTGGCAACGCCAAGCGCTTTGGCGATCGGCGCGGTCACGAACCTGTTGGTGGCGGTAATGATCACGAGCAGGTCGTCGGCGTCCTGGTGGCGCTTGAGCAGGTCGCGTGCCGCCGGGCGGATTGACGGGGTAATGACTTCATCCATGAACTGCGCATGCCACGCGTCGAGCTGCTCGCGAGGGAACTGCGCCAGCGTGCCGAGCGCGAATTCCAGATACTCGACCGGATCAAGCGTTCCGGCTTCGTACTGGGCATAAAAGGCGGCGTTACGCATCGCGAATGCGGCGGAATCGACCGCCCCGATGCGTACCAGGAATTGTCCCCACTCATAATCGGAGTCGAGGGGTATCAGCGTGTGGTCAAGATCGAATAGAGCTAGATTCATTCTGTTTTGGGTTTACCTTCGAGCTGCAGCAGGCTGCGCAACAGCGGCAGTGTAATCGGTCGCTGGGTTTCCAGCGAGTACTGGTCGAGTGCGTCGAGCATGGCCGACAGAGAACGCATGTCCCGGCGGAAATGCGTGATCAGATAGGGTAACACGCCGGGGGACAGCGTGATCCCGCGTGTCGCGGCGGCTTGCGTCAATGCCGCGATCTTTTCTTCATCGGTCAGGCTGTGCAACTGGTAGATCAGTCCCCAGCCCAGTCGGGTGCGCAAGTCTTCCCGCAGGGACAGGTCCGTCGGCGGCTTGTTGCCGGCAGCCACCAGCAGGCCGCCGTTTTCCCGTACCTGGTTGAACAACGCGAAAGCGGCGATTTGCGCATCCGGCGACAACTGGTCGCAGTCGTCCATCAGGTACAGGCCGACCTGGGGCGTGAACAGATATTCTGTATCGGCCGCACCTGCCAGAATATAGCGAACCGCGGGGGCGGCAGCCAGTGCGTGCAGCAGATGGCTTTTGCCGGCGCCGGCTTCGCCCCATAGATAGACGAACCGTTCGTGCGGTGCAGCGCCTGGCCCTCGCGAGAAAACCTGCATCAACTGTAGTAACTCGTGATTCTGGCCGATGACGAAATTTTCCAGGGTCTGCGGTTTCTCCGCGCCCAGGTCGAGCACTAGTTGCCTCATGACTGACGATAGAAGCTGCTATTGATGTAATGAATTCGCAAATGCCCCAGTGCGACGGCGACAATTGCCGACGCCGGCAACGCCAGCAGGACACCGACGAAACCGAACAGGTGGCCAAAGGCGAGCAATGCAAAGATGACGGTCAGCGGATGGAGGCCGATGCGTTCGCCGACCAGGCGCGGCGTCAGGAAGAAACTTTCGAGCACTTGCCCGGCGCCGTAGATCGCGGCTACCAGCAGCAAGCCCTGAAGGCCGTCGAACTGAAGCAGCGCGGCGATCAGCGCCAGCACCAGGCCGAGTCCGAAGCCGAGATATGGAATGAACACCAGCACGCCCGTGATGACACCGATCGGAACGGCCACGTTGAATCCGGCAAGGGCCAGCGCGATCGAATAGTAGATCGACAGGACCAGCATCACCGCGAGCTGACCCCGCAGGTACTGCGCCAGCAAGCCGTCAACTTCGTTGCCGAACTGCACGACGCGCTCGACCCAGCGGCGCGGAACCATGTTCTGGAGGCGTGCAAGTACCGCGTGCCAGTCGAGCAGCAGGTAAAACAGCGCGATCGGTACCAGCGACAGGGTGGCCAGCCAGCCCAGCACGGCGATGCCGCCGACCTTGGCGGATGACAGCAGCGCCTTCCAGATGTCGTCGCCGCCGGTCGCGAAATAATCGGTCAGCAGGTCCTTGATGCCGCTTTCATCCAGCCGCACGTTGACGCCGAGTTCCTGCAGACGCGGTGTCACAAACGCGTTTAGTTGCGCCAGCGAGCGCGGAATCTGCTCCTGCAGCAAGGGAATCTGCTTTTGCATGATCGGCACCACGACCAGGATCAGCGCCAGAATCGCGGCCAGCAGGAGGATCATTACCACGATCACGGCTACAACACGCGGGATGTTTTTGCTGCCCAAGCGCCGGGAAGAGAACCAGTCCACGGCCGGATTCAGCGCATAGGCGAGGATGCCGGCGGCGACAAAAGGCGCAAGAACCGGCCCGAGCTGCACCAGCAGGGCCACGATCACCAGCCCGACGGCGAGCCACAACAGGGTCTGTTTTTGCTCCGAATTGAAAGAAAATGGCATGTATCGGCGGGTGCGGATGGATCGGTTTGTTAAAATAGCGGTTTGGTCACGGGTTTTTCACCTCAACCGCCTATTTTACCGCCTCCGCACCTATTTCTATCATGAGTTCCACTCCCAACGTCTCCCTTTCCTACCGCGATGCCGGTGTTGACATCGATGCCGGCGATGCCCTGGTCGAAGCGATCAAGCCATTTGCCAAACGTACCATGCGCGAGGGCGTGCTGGGCGGGATCGGTGGCTTCGGCGCCCTGTTCGAAATCAGCAAGAAGTACAAGGAGCCGGTGCTGGTGTCCGGCACGGACGGCGTCGGTACCAAGCTGAAACTGGCTTTTCACCTGAACCGGCATGACACCGTGGGCATCGACCTGGTGGCGATGAGCGTGAACGACATCCTGGTGCAAGGTGCCGAACCACTGTTTTTCCTGGACTATTTCGCTTGCGGCAAGCTGGACGTGCCGTCCGCGACCGACGTAGTCAAGGGTATCGCCAAGGGTTGCGAACAGGCTGGTTGCGCCCTGATCGGCGGCGAAACCGCGGAAATGCCGAGCATGTACCCGGATGGCGAGTACGACCTTGCCGGTTTCGCGGTCGGCGCGGTGGAAAAGTCGAAAATCATCGACGGCGGCAAGATCGTGCCGGGTGATGTGGTGCTTGGACTTGCCTCTTCCGGCGCGCATTCCAACGGCTATTCGCTGGTACGCAAGATCATCTCGGTCGCGCAACCGGACCTGAGCGCAGATTTCCATGGCCGCCCGCTGGCGGATGTGCTGCTGGAACCGACCCGCATCTATGTGAAGCCTTTGCTCGCGTTGATGGAAAAGCTGGAAGTCAAAGGCATGGCGCACATTACGGGCGGCGGCCTGGTCGAAAATGTCCCGCGCGTGCTGCGCGATAACCTGACGGCTATCCTGCATCGCGACGCCTGGAGCATGCCGCCGCTGTTCACCTGGCTGCAGCAGCACGGCGGTGTGGCGGACGCGGAAATGCACCGCGTGTTCAATTGCGGCATCGGCATGGCGGTGATCGTGTCGAAAGAGGATGCGGATGCGGCAATCGCCCAGTTGAAGGCTGCCGGAGAAACAGTGACGCGCATCGGCGAGATTCGCGAACGTCAGGGTGACGAAGCACAGACGATCGTGATCTGATCGTCGTCGCTTCCATGAAAAACGGCTGCGAGCTTCGCCCGCAGCCGTTTTTCATTTCCGACTCAATGGTGCTTTAACTTCAATGTTGTTGCTTCCCTGAATTCTGTTGCGCCAGGGTCTGCATCGGCGCCGGGTGGGCATCGGTATTGGCAAGGCTGTGCGGCGGCGCAATACGCACCGGCTGGCTGCGGGTATTCGCTGTCGACAGCGCATTCGTGCCAGCATCGGGCGCGGCATTCCATACCGGATCGGCGATACCTTCAAATACTGTCTTCAACTGCTGGCCCCAGGTGTTTTTGATCATCTGGAAGTACTGGTTCTTTTCATCGATCGTCACGAAACGCGTGACGGCCAACCGGTTCGTCTCATAGATCAGCAGGTCGAGCGGCAGGCCGACCGAAATATTCGAGCGCAGCGTCGAATCCATCGAAATCAGCGCGCATTTTGCCGCTTCGTCCAGCGGTGTGGCAGGCGTGATCACACGGTCGATGATCGGTTTGCCGTATTTCGCCTCGCCGATCTGGAAATACGTGTTTTCGTTGTGCGCTTCAATGAAGTTGCCGGCCGAGTAGATCTGGAACAACCGGCAACGTTCGCCGTTGATCTGGCCGCCGAAAATGATGCTGACATTGAAATCGATGCCGAACTCGCGCAGCGCCTTCGCATCCCGTTCGTAGACCGTGCGAATCGCTTCGCCGACGATCTGGGCGGCTTCGTACATCGAGGTTGCAGTCCAGATGCTCTTGCCGCTGGCTGACGTGTGTTCGGCGATGATCTGGCGGATGGATTGCGAAATCGACAGGTTCCCGGCTGTCATCAGCGCCATCATTCGGTCGCCGGGGTTTTCGAAGACGGTCATCTTGCGGAAAGTGCCGACCTGGTCGACCCCCGCATTGGTGCGTGAATCGGACAGGAAAACCAGCCCCGCATCGAGGCGCATGGCGACGCAGTAAGTCATGATGGCAAGACGGAATGCAAAATGGGAATTCTACAGGATGCGGTTGCAGGTTCCCGCAGAATCAGTCTTTTGGCGTGACGTCCACATGCACGCTCAGCGACTCGGTGCCGCCGCCTTGCCGCACGCCGCGCACCGGGGCGGCCGAGTCGTAGTCCCTGCCAACAGCGATACGGCAATGGGCATCGTCGGCAAAGCGTGCGTGCGTGACATCGATGCTGACCCAGCCGGAGAAATCAACTTCATCCACCCAGGCGTCGATCCAGGCGTGGCTCTCGGCATGCGCGGTCCCGCCCGGATCGATGTAGCCGGAGACATAGCGTGCCGGGATATCGTGGACATGGCAGCAGGCCAGGAACAGATGGGCATGATCCTGGCAAACGCCTTCGCCGAGGGCCAGTGCATCGCAGGCAGTAGTGGTGACCACGGTGGCGCCGCTGCGATAGGCGACGGTGCCCTGAATGGCTTCGGCCAGCGACAGCAGTTCGCGGCTGCGTGCGCCGGGAGTCAGGTACCTGGACGCAAACTCGACGATTGCATCGTCCGGCGTCGCCAGTCGCGTGGGCACCGTGAATACCAATGGCGAAAGGCTGCCCCTGTCGGCCAGCCGGCCGCGGTCGAGCGGCGAAACGGCAATCGTGCCGCCGGCGACAATGCGCACTTCATCGTGCAGGCCGATGACGGTGAGCATCTGGCTGAGGTTGCCGAAGGCATCCTGGAATTCATGGCGTTGGCCCGGCGTGCTGATTTGCCAGGACAGGGTGCGCTGATGCGGTTCGGCGCGCGGCGACAGGCGCAACTGCTGAATCGTATAGGTCAGCGGCGCGGTGTAGCGGTATACCGTTTCATGGCGGATGGAAAGTAGCATGGGGTCTATGTGCGTTATGCCGCCAACGGTACCAGAAAATCGCGGCTGACGCGGTTGCCGAGTTCATAGACGCGTTCCAGGAATTGCGTCAGGTAATCATGCAGCCCGGAAGTGAGGATTTCGTCGATCTTGCTGAACTTGAGCTCCGCATGCAGCTTCCCTGCGTAGCGCTCGGTGTCGGCGGAAATATCGTTGCGAACCTGTTGCAAATTGACTACCACCTCGTTGAGGCAGGCCAGCAGCGAACGCGGCATGTCGGCGCGCAGCATCAGCAACTCCGCGACACGCTCCGGCGTGATCACATCCCGGTATACCTTCCGATAGATTTCGAAGGCGGACACCGAACGCAGGATCGCCGCCCAGTAGTAGAAGTCGGGCTGAGCTTCGTTCGCGGGAGCATCGGCGTAGGCGCTTTCGTCGGTTCCGTGGAACTTCACGTCAAGGATGCGCGCGGTGTTGTCCGCGCGTTCGAGGAAAGTGCCGAGACGGATGAAATAGAACGCTTCGTCCTTGAGCATGGTGCCGATCGTGACGCCGCGCGACAGGTGCGACCGGTACTTGACCCACTCGAAGAAATCGCTAGGGTCGCGATCCAGCACGCCGCTCTTCAGCTTTTCCTGCATGTCGAGCCAGGTGGCATTCTGGGTTTCCCAGACCTCGGTAGTCAGCGTGCCGCGCACCGCACGTGCATTCTCACGCGCTTGCGTCAGACAGGACACGATGGACGATGGATTGTCCGGATCGCGTACCATGAAATCGAGCACGTCCCTCGCTGTCATCAAGCCGTACTTGTCGTCGAAGGCATCCAGCAACTCGGAAATACCGAGCATCGCGCGCCAACCCTGCTCGGCCGCATGGGCGGACTGTGGAAGCAGGGCGGTTTGCACGTTGACGTCGAGCATGCGGGCAGTGTTTTCGGCGCGCTCCGTATAGCGCGCCATCCAGAACAGATGATCGGCGGTGCGGCTCAACATGTCATTTCTCCAATATCCAGGTGTCTTTGGTGCCGCCGCCCTGCGACGAATTCACCACCAGCGAGCCTTCGTTCAGCGCGACCCGCGTCAGGCCGCCTTTCACCATCGAAATGGTTTTTCCCGATAGAACGAATGGCCGCAAATCGATATGGCGCGGAGCGATTCCCGATTCAACGTAAGTTGGGCAGGCCGACAGCGCCAGTGTCGGCTGGGCGATATAGCCATCGGGCTTTGCCAGCAGTTTCTGCCTGAAGGCTTCGATTTCCGCCTTGGTCGACGCCGGGCCGACCAGCATGCCATAGCCGCCGGCGCCGTGCACTTCCTTGACCACCAGCGACGGCAGGTTAGCCAGCGTGTATTCCAGGTCTTCCTTCCTGCGGCACTGATAGGTAGGTACGTTGTTGAGGATGGCTTGTTCGGACAGGTAAAAACGGATCATGTCCGGCACATAGGGATAGATCGACTTATCGTCCGCGACGCCGGTGCCGATGGCGTTCGCAAGCGTGACGCGGCCGGCCCGGTAGACCGACAGCAGTCCCGGAACGCCCAGCGCGGAATCGGGACGGAAGGCGAGCGGATCGAGATAGTCGTCATCGAGGCGGCGATAGATCACGTCCACCCGCTTCGGGCCGCGCGTGGTGCGCATGTAGACTGCGTTGTCGTTGACGAACAGGTCCTTTCCCTCGACCAGTTCGACGCCCATCTGCTGCGCCAGAAACGCATGTTCGAAGTAGGCAGAGTTATACATCCCCGGCGTCAGCACCGCCACGGTAGGATCGACCACGCCAACCGGAGCGACCGAGCGCAGGTTGTCCAACAACATGTCCGGATAGTGTGCTACGGGCGCGATCTTGTTTCGCGCGAACAGATCCGGGAAAAGCCGCATCATCATCTTGCGGTCTTCGAGCATGTAGGAGACCCCGGATGGCACGCGCAGATTATCTTCCAGCACGTAGAATTCGCCGGCGCCGGCACGGACGATGTCGACGCCGGCGATGTGCGCGTAGATGTCCGACGCCACCGAAATATCCTGCATCTCCGGCCGGTACTGCGCATTCCTGAAGATCTGCTCGGCCGGAATCACGCCCGCCTTCACGATATTCTGGTCGTGGTAGATGTCGTGGATGAACATGTTCAGCGCTTTCACGCGCTGAACCAGTCCGGCCTCCAGTTGCGCCCATTCGGCTGCCGGGATGATGCGCGGGATGATATCGAACGGGATCAGCCGTTCGGTGCCGGCATCATTGCCATAGACGGCAAAGGTAATGCCGACGCGGCGGAAGACGAAGTCGGCTTCGGAGCGCTTGCGGGCGATGGTTTCGAGCGGCTGTTCCGACAGCCAGGCTTCGAACTCACGGTAGTGTGCCCGTGTTTCGCTCGATCCGTCCGTATACATTTCGTCGAAAAAATTGGGCATGGCGCCGCTTCTTCTATTCATTATGGATCCTGTTACGCACCTGGGCGGGACGCGTTTCCAGTCGTTGGCTGCCTTGCAGATTATCAAGAAATATGCCAGTTGTAACCTGGATGAGGATTACGGTGTACGTATGTGGTCGACCAGCGCACCGGTGCGCTGGTCCGGCGCACGCGTCAGCAGACTGACCAGTGCGATTGCGATGAATCCTGCAGGGACGCCGAAGACGCCTGCGGAAATCGGCGCAATACTGAACCACTGGTTGGCACTGGAGCCGCCGAGCGTCGGATAAGTATGCACCATGTAGTACACACATACCGAGAAACCGGCCAGCATGCCCGCAATTGCACCTTGTTGGTTCGCGCGCTTCCAGAAAACGCCCATTACGAGTGCGGGGAACAAGGTCGACGACGCAAGCGAGAAGGCTGCGCCGACCATGGACAGGATGTCACCGGGCTTGAGCGATGCAGCGTAGGCGGCCACCAGTGCCACCACCAGCAGCAGCAACTTCGAAATCGTTACCCGCTTTTGCGTGGAGGCGCTGGGATCTACCGTCTTGTAGTAGATGTCGTGCGACAGCGCATTCGAGATCGTGAGCAGCAGCCCGTCCGCGGTCGACAATGCGGCCGCCAGTCCGCCTGCAGCGATCAGGCCGGAAATCACGTACGGCAGCCCGGCGATCTCCGGCGTCGCAAGCACCACGATATCGCCGTCCATCGCGATTTCCGCCAGTTGCACGACACCGTCGCGGTTCATGTCGGAGATGGAGATCAGGGGATTGATCTTGTCGACGTTCGCCCAATACGAGACCCAGGACGGGAGTTTTGAAAATTCGGTGCCGACCAGCGACGTATAGAGGTCGTATTTCACCAGCACTGCCAGTGCAGGGACGGTGATGTACAACAGCATGATGAAGAACAGTGTCCAGAATACAGACCGTCGTGCTTCGGGCACCGAGGACGTGGTATAGAAGCGCACCAGTATGTGCGGCAGAGCGGCTGTGCCCATCATCAGGCACAACACCAGCGCCAGGAAATTGTTGCGCTTTGCGTCCGAGGCTTCCTTGGTCGCGCCGGGAAAGGGCGTTTCATGCGCAAGCACCGCTTCCGCGCGCGCCAGGTTTTGTGCCTTGGCCTCGGTCCATTTGCGCTGCGCTTCCGCAACGTCTCTCGGATAAGAAGCAAGCTGGCGACTGGCTGCCTTGATCTCGATGAGCGAGGCATTGCCCCTCTTGAGATCTTCAACGTGGTGCTGCATTTCGATCAAGCCCTCTTCCCAGGACTTCGGCAGCGTCTCCAGCCTGGTTTCGTATTCCTCGGCGCGTTGCCGGAAAATGGCGCGGACCTGTTGTTCCATCGGGTCGTTGTTGAGTTCTTTCTCGCGCACGCTCAGTTTTTGCAAGGCGGACCCGTATGCGATCTGCGGGATCGGCACGTTGGTGTGCTTCACCGAGAGCCACACCACCGGAATCATGTAGGCGATGATGATGATGATGTACTGCGCAACCTGGGTCCATGTGATGGCGCGCATGCCGCCCATGAACGAGCAAACGAGGATGCTGGCAAGCCCGAGGAAGATGCCGACCGAAAAATCGACGCCCGTGAAGCGCGAGGTGATCAGCCCGACACCGTAAATCTGTGCGACCACGTAGGTGAACGACACCAGCACCGTTGCCGTCACCGCCAGTACTCGCACCACATTGCGGCTGTACGGCCCGACATAGCGCGTGGCGAGGAAATCCGGAATGGTGTACTGGCCGAACTTGTTGAGGAAGGGCGCGATCAGCAGCGCAACCAGGCAATAGCCGCCGGTCCAGCCCAGAATATAGGCCAGCCCGTCGAAGCCCATCACATACAGACCCCCAGCGAGGCTGATGAAGCTCGCTGCCGACATCCAGTCGGCAGCCGTCGCCACGCCATTGAACAGCGCCGGCACGCGCCGGCCGGCGACGTAGTACTCCGACACATCCGACGTGCGGCTGATGACGCCGATACCGGCATACAGCACGATGGTCGAAAACATGAACATGTAGCCGATCCAGGAGCGCGGAAAACCTTCCTTTTCCAGGATCGCCAGCACGATCAGAAATGCGATGAAGCCGACCGTGTACCAGCTGTAATAGCGGACAAGCTTGCGGAAGAACGCGTTATTCGCCACTGTCCTCCCCTTTCTTCAAGGTCTTGTCGAGATGCTCCATGCGTTTCATGTACACGGCGACTATCAGTAGATAGAGCAAGGTCAGTCCTTGCCCTGCCATATAGAACGGAAACGGCCAACCGAGAACGGCAATGCCCGACAGCTCGCGTGCAAAGAAAATCGTGCTGAAGGTCGCGATGAACCAGAGCAGCATCAATGCTGTCGTCAGACGTCGTACCCGTCGCCAGTACATCTCGCGCCTTTGCGAGAACTGTTCCGCATTCATTAACCGATATCCTCGATAAATTCAGGATGCTGCTCCATCCTCAAGGTAACCCTGAACAGGGTGCCCGGAAACTTTGGATCATGGCTGTGCGGATTGTTGAGAATATCGACCGTGGCATCGTGCTGCAGCGCGATCTCGCGCACGATCGACAGGCCGAGACCGCTGCCTTCCGTGTTGCTGCCCAGGATACGATAGAAGCGCTCGAATACATGCGAACGTTCCGACGGCGGAATGCCGGTGCCCGTGTCCTCCACCTCCATGATTGCCTGTTCATCGACCGCGTTGGCGCGCACGCGCACGGTGACGCTGCCGCCCGGCGGCGTATAACGCAGTGCGTTGTCGATCAGGTTGCTGAGCAACTCCCGCAGCATTACCGGGTTGCCGGTCACCATGATCGGATGGCCGGGCTGCTCGAAGCCGAGGTCGATTTTATGTGTGAATGACTGCTGTACCCAGTCATGGACCGCGCCCCGCACCAGTTCGCACAACTCGACCGGCACAAACGGTTTCGCGTCAGGCGTCTGGTTTTCCGTCCGCGCCAGCGCCAGCAACTGATTGACCAGGCGTGTCGCCGTTTCCGAGCTTTTCGAAAGCTGTTCGAGCGAACGATGAATTTCATTCCGGTCGGTTTCGCGCAACGCAAGTTCCGACTGCATGCGCATGCCGGCAAGAGGGGTCTTCATTTGGTGTGCGGCATCGGCAATGAAGCGCTTTTGCATTTCTATGCTTTGCGACAGACGCTCCAGCATCTCATTAAGCGAGCCGACCAGGGGCGAGATTTCCTCGGGTACCTGGCCGGACTCGATCGGGCTCAGGTCATCCGGTCGCCGTGCGCGTATATGTTGCTGCAATTCCGCCAATGGCGACAGGCCGCGTGACAACGCGAACCAGACCAGCGCAAGCGCAATTGGAAGAATGATGAACTGCGGCAGAATCACGCCCTTGATGATTTCGTTGGCCAACTGGGCTCGCTTGTCGAGCGTTTCCGCTACCTGTATCAACGCGGAATATGGCTCCTGCGATGCATCTTTGCGGCCCCGGCTGCTCCGGCTGCGCCGCAGGTCAACATAGACGTAGGCGATTCGCACTTCGCTGCCGCGCATCATGCCGTTACGAAACTGCACGGCACCGGCAGGCGATGGTTCTTCCTCCTGTGGCGGCACCGGCATGTCGCGATCACCTTCAATCAGTTCGCCGTGCGGCCCCAGCACCTGGAAATACACGTTGTCGACGTCGTCAGCCCGTAGAATGTCCCGGGCAGCGCCGGACAGTTGTCCGACCACTTTGCCGTTGACTTCCTTGACCTGCTGCGCCAGTACGACCACATGGTCATCGAGCGCGCGGTCGAAAGGATGATTGGCAATGGACTTGGCAACAAGGTAGGTAATGGCGATGCTCATCGGCCACAGCAGAAGCAGCGGAACCAGCATCCAATCCAGAATCTCGCCGAACAGCGAGCGCTGGATACGTTCTTCGGGTTGGGTGGCAAGGGTTTCCGAAGAAAAGTCCGGGGCAGAAAGATCCGGATCACCGGACGCAGGGGAGTCCGGTCGGTGGGTATCGCTCATGAATACCGTCAGCTCGATGGCACGCTGCCAGGCGCACCGGTTTCCGCAACTTTTTCCAGACAGTAGCCGAGGCCGCGCACCGTAGCAATGCGCACGCCCCCGACCTCGATCTTTTTACGCAGACGGTGAACGTAGACCTCGATGGCGTTGTTGCTGACTTCCTCGCCCCATTCGCACAGATGATCAACCAGTTGTTCCTTCGATACGAGACGCCCGGTACGTTGCAGCAGGACTTCCAGCAATCCGAGTTCGCGGGCCGACAGATCCAGCATTTGCTCATTCATGTACGCAATACGCCCAACCTGATCGTAGGAAAGCGGGCCGTGCCTGATGACGGTTGGTCCGCCGCCTGCGCCACGGCGGGTCAGCGCACGCACGCGGGCTTCAAGTTCGGACAATGCAAACGGTTTGGCCATGAAGTCGTCCGCGCCCAGATCGAGGCCCTTGACGCGTTGGTCGATAGAATCTGCTGCGGTCAGGATCAGCACCGGCAAGCGTGAATTGCGGGAACGCAGCCGTCGCAGGACTTCAAGACCCGGCATCTTCGGCAGGCCGAGATCCAGAATCAGGAGATCGAAATCCTGGGTGGAAAGCGCCGAGTCCGCTTCCAAGCCATTTTTTACACAATCGGTTGCGTATCCGGACTGCCGCAGGGAGCGGGTCAATCCGTCGGCTAGTACACTGTCGTCTTCTGCAAGCAGGATGCGCATGATGGCTTTACGCGGTCGGGGAGGTTTAGTCTATTGCTTTTCAGTAATACCAGCAAGGCAACAGGTCAATATCGAATATCACTATATCTTCCAAGGATAAATAAAAATTTTTTAGATGGCGCAAATTCGGCTTGCGTGCATCACTGTTTTTTTATACAGTACCGCTTGTGGCGTCAAAAGCAGTCCCCAGATCGTATACTTCCCGATCTACTCAATCTTAACCGTCGAAAGAATACCGTTATGGACGACAAGAAACCTGCGCAAAACCCGGAAAAGAGCAAAGCACTCGCTGCCGCGTTGGCGCAAATTGAAAAGCAGTTTGGCAAGGGTTCCGTGATGCGCATGGCCGATGGCGCCGTTGCGGAAGAGGTGCAGGTTGTTTCCACCGGCTCCCTGGGGCTTGATATTGCACTCGGCGTCGGTGGTTTGCCGCGAGGACGGGTGGTCGAGATCTACGGCCCGGAATCGTCGGGTAAAACCACCCTGACTTTGCAGGCCATTGCGGAAATGCAGAAGCTCGGCGGCACCTGTGCATTCATCGATGCGGAACACGCACTGGACGTTGTGTATGCACAAAAACTGGGCGTCAACCTGTCCGAATTGCTGATTTCGCAGCCGGATACCGGTGAACAGGCATTGGAAATCTGTGATGCACTGGTTCGCTCCGGAAGCGTCGACCTTGTAGTGGTCGACTCGGTCGCCGCACTGACGCCACGTGCCGAAATCGAAGGCGACATGGGCGATTCCCTGCCTGGCTTGCAAGCGCGTCTGATGTCGCAGGCATTGCGCAAGCTGACCGGCAGCATCAATCGTACCAATACACTGGTTATCTTCATTAACCAGATCCGGATGAAGATCGGCGTGATGTTTGGCAATCCGGAGACGACGACCGGTGGCAACGCATTGAAATTCTATGCTTCGGTTCGTCTCGACATCCGGCGTACCGGATCAATCAAGTCCGGCGATGAAGTGATTGGTAACGAAACCAAGGTCAAGGTCGTCAAGAACAAGGTGGCGCCGCCGTTCAGGGAAGCGCATTTCGACATTCTGTACGGCGAAGGCACATCGCGTGAAGGTGAAATTCTCGATCTTGGATCCGAAGCCAAGATCGTCGAGAAGTCGGGTGCGTGGTACAGCTACAACGGCGAACGCATCGGTCAAGGCAAGGACAACGCGCGCAATTATCTGAAAGAGCATCCGGCGCTTGCGCATGAGATCGAAAACAAGGTGCGTGCCTCGTTGGGCGTGCCGGAACTACCGCCAGCAGTTGCGGAGGCTGGATAAAACTTCAGCCGAACGCTCGATCACTAAATACTTCACGTGAGAGAGCCCGCGCCATAAGCTCTGGTATTGCCTATGAGTATGCTGACGACGTTGACGTTGCGGGTCGCGAGCCGTAGCGTCAACAGGCGCCGGATTTCAAGCTGGATCGAAGCCGCGCCTGGAGAAAGATCTATACAGAGGCACTATGGCAAAGCTGCAAATGAGTCTGAAGGCGCGGGCTCTGAAGTATTTATCAGCGCGTGAACATAGCCGGATGGAGTTGGCGCGTAAGCTATCCCGTTATGAGCAGGAAGGCGACGACATTGAAGCGTTGCTGGATGCACTTGAAGCGGCCAAATTACTGTCCCAATCCCGTTTTTCAGAATCGCTGGTTCACCGACGTGCCGCGCGTTTTGGCAACAACCGTATTCTTTCGGAGTTGCAGATGCATGGCATCGACGGCGACGCCCTCGACGATATCAAGTCCAGTCTCGCTTGCGACGAGGTCGCCCGTGCTCGGGAAGTGTGGCGAAGACGTTTCGGTCAGATGCCTGCGGACGCGGCAGAGCGCGCAAAACAGATGCGCTTTTTGCAGCAGAGAGGCTTTTCACATGGAGCCATCCAAGCCGCTATGCGTGGCTCACCTGACACGGATGAATGAATTGATGTCAGAGGCCGTGCGTCTCTGATTGCTGTTCTACCCCTCCCCCATAGATCGACAAGACATTCGCACCGCGAATGTGCATCATTCCTGTTGTGAATGATGGTTCGTGCAGCACATAAAATCTCGCATTAACCATTCATCCTTGCCATTCCATCCTTGTTAGCTGCTGTGACTTGTTTGTCATGGTTTCCGCCTTGCGATGATTTCCGTCGTAAAAATGTCACGTTGGCTATCGTCCTTTGACCTGTGCTACACTTTCGTGGTTTTTGCAGCGCCGCATGAGCGGCTGTTGTCGTAGAAACTGCGACAGCGACACGCAAATGCGGCATTTATTTTGGCCGCTTCACAGGCATTGGTCGTTATGCCCTTATCTCCGCCGTCATCCCGCCGAGCGCTAAAGCACACGCGCGCAATCCATATCGAAGCGTTCGCTCGCGACGATGGATTGTGGGATATCGACGCGCACATTACCGATACCAAGACACGCGATTCCGGGCTGGCCTCGGGCGTCCGTGAAGCAGGTTCTCCGATTCACAGCCTATGGCTGCGTCTCACCGTTGATACGCAACTCACCATCAAGGACGCGGAAGCGGTGTCCGATGCCGTTCCCTATCCAGGCTATTGCGACACGATCGGACCAGACTACAGAAAGCTCGTCGGACTCAATTTGCTGAAGGGATTCCGTGACGCGCTCAGGCAACGCCTGTCGGGCATCGATGGCTGCACCCATCTAACGGAACTCGCGCAAGTCCTGCCGACCGCGGCAATCCAGGCATTTGCCGGAGATGTGTTCGACACCCGGGATGGCGCCAGCACCGATCAGCAAAGCCACAAACCATTTCAACTCGACCGCTGTCATGCCTTGCGCACCGATGGCGAGGCGGTTGTCCGATATTATCCGCGCTGGGCGGTTAAGTCACAGGCAGTATCCGAATCCAGTTAAATCCATCATTTTTGTTTTTTTCAATAAGCGTCTGAAGGGAAGCTCGCATGAAAATCCATGAGTATCAGGGCAAAGAAATCCTCCGCAAATTCGGAGTGACGGTTCCGCGCGGTATCCCGTGCTTTTCCGTTGAAGAAGCGGTCAAGGCGGCCGAGACGCTTGGAGGCCCGGTTTGGGTCGTCAAGGCTCAGATCCATGCCGGTGGCCGCGGCAAGGGCGGTGGTGTGAAAGTCGCCAAGTCGCTCGACCAGGTCAAGGAATACGCGCACGCCATCATGGGCATGCAGCTCGTCACGCACCAGACTGGCCCGGAAGGCCAGAAAGTGCGCCGCCTGCTGATCGAGGAAGGCGCCGACATCAAGAAGGAACTGTACGTCAGTATGGTGACCGACCGCGTCAGCCAGCGTGTAGTCCTGATGGCTTCCAGCGAAGGCGGCATGGACATCGAAGAAGTCGCGGAAAAGCATCCGGACCTGATTCATAAAGTGATCATCGATCCGGCAACCGGACTGACCGACACCGATGCCGATGCAATCGCTGCCAAGATCGGTGTTCCGGCCGGCTCCATCGCCGATGCGCGCAAGCAACTGCAAGGCCTGTACAAGGCATACTGGGAAACCGATTCCTCCCTGGCAGAAATCAATCCGCTGATCCTGACCGGCGACGGCAAGGTCATCGCGCTCGACGCCAAGTTCAACTTCGACGCCAACGCGCTGTTCCGTCACCCCGAAATCGTCGCCATGCGCGACCTCGATGAGGAAGACCCGGCTGAAGTCGAAGCATCCAAGTTCGATCTCGCCTACATCTCCCTTGACGGCAACATCGGCTGCCTGGTGAACGGCGCCGGCCTGGCGATGGCCACCATGGACACCATCAAGCTGTTCGGCGGCGAACCGGCCAACTTCCTCGACGTTGGCGGCGGCGCCACCACCGAGAAAGTGACCGAAGCGTTCAAGCTCATGCTGAAGAACCCGGGCCTGAAAGCCATCCTGGTCAACATCTTCGGCGGCATCATGCGCTGCGACGTGATCGCCGAAGGCGTGATCACCGCCTCCAAGGCAGTTTCCCTGCAAGTGCCGCTGGTCGTGCGCATGAAGGGCACCAACGAAGACCTCGGCAAGAAGATGCTGGCCGAATCCGGCCTGCCGATCATCTCGGCCGACACGATGGAAGAAGCGGCGCAGAAAGTCGTCGCTGCGGCCAACGGTAAATAATCGCTAAGGGAATACACATGTCGATTCTGATCAATAAAGACACCAAAGTCATCACGCAAGGCATCACCGGCAAAACCGGCCAGTTCCACACGCGCGGCTGCCGCGACTACGCCAACGGCAAGAACTGCTTCGTCGCTGGCGTGAATCCGAAAAAAGCAGGCGAGGACTTCGAAGGCATTCCAATTTTCGCGAACGTGAAGGAAGCCAAGGAGCAGACCGGCGCCACCGTCTCCGTCATCTACGTGCCGCCGGCAGGTGCCGCCGACGCGATCTGGGAAGCAGTCGAAGCCGATCTCGATCTGGCAATCTGCATCACCGAAGGCATCCCGGTCCGCGACATGCTGGCGCTGAAGGACCGCATGGCCAAGGCCGGCAGCAAGACCTTGCTGCTCGGACCGAACTGTCCGGGCCTGATCACGCCGGACGAAATCAAGATCGGCATCATGCCGGGCCACATCCACAAGAAGGGCCGTATCGGCGTCGTATCCCGTTCCGGTACCCTGACTTATGAAGCCGTCGGTCAGTTGACCGCACTGGGCCTCGGCCAGTCGTCCGCAGTCGGCATCGGCGGCGACCCGATCAACGGTCTGAAGCACATCGACGTGATGCGCATGTTCAACGACGATCCCGAGACCGACGCTGTCATCATGATCGGCGAGATCGGAGGTCCGGACGAAGCAAATGCAGCGCGCTGGATTAAGGACAACATGAAGAAACCGGTGATCGGCTTTATCGCTGGCGTCACCGCGCCTCCGGGAAAGCGAATGGGGCATGCCGGCGCGCTGATCTCCGGTGGTGAAGATACCGCGCAAGCCAAACTGGAAATCATGGAAGCTTGCGGCATCAAGGTCACCAAGAATCCGTCGGAAATGGGGCGGTTGTTGAAATCGGTACTGTAACTGCCGCCTTTTAAGAGGTAAAAAACGGGGGCTTAGGCCCCCCGTTTCATTTATGTATACACGTGAACGTATAGATTAATACATTCTACTTTCATCACGGCTACTAGATTTTGTGTTTCGGGCAATAATTCGTGGGCCTGCCGAAATTGAATCAAGGAGGGGTTCATGTATTTTGGGAACGCCTACAT
The DNA here is from genome assembly GCA_966212445.1 of uncultured Noviherbaspirillum sp. GTDB lineage: Bacteria > Pseudomonadota > Gammaproteobacteria > Burkholderiales > Burkholderiaceae_D > Noviherbaspirillum. Next base: position 24,856 of record CBIHRJ010000002.1, read on the forward strand.
AGGCTGACGCTGACCTTGACGCTCGATGCAACAAAAATGGACGTCCGGAGTTTAATCTGATAAAGATAACGCCGGACGGTGATTTGCAGGGTTCTTGATTTTGTGATGGTCGGTTGACTCGCGGTTAGGAAGGGGCGACAAGCTTTAGCGGGGCGGACGATAAACAGCGGTTTATTAGGCGAGTTCGCCGTTAAGGTTGGCGCCAACATGTCGTGATTGTTGTTGAAAAAGCGGGCGTGATGAAGAGCCGCAACTGGTTTCCCCTGGTTGGGACATCAACAACGCGCTGCAGTGGCCTAATCAGATGTAATCGGAGAAACGTGTAATGGCACGAATCGTTCTTTCAAAAGGCAACATAACTTTGACTGAAATGACGTTGTCGACAGAACGGCTCGTAATTGGGCGTCGTCTACATTGCGATATCAGGATCGACGACCTTGCTATAAGCGGGGAACATGCCGTCATTGTCACATCGGACAACGATTCGTTTCTTGAAGACTTAAACAGTACCAACGGTACTCAAGTAAATGGACAGCCGGTGAGGAAGCACTTTTTGCAGGATCAGGACGTGATCGAGTTTGCGCAATACCGGCTCAGGTACCTGGCAGAAGACGCGAAGGGGGAACTCCTCACAAACGACGCCGTACCGGCATCGTCACTTTCTTCAATACGCCCTGCTAAGATTTTCATCGTAAGCGGAATTAATGCCGGACGCGAAATTCGGCTTACCAAAACCTTAACTACTATTGGGCGGCCCGGCGCCGAAGTCGCGGCAATTGCACGCCGCGGTAATAATTACCACGTTTTCTGCATTGGGAAAACGCATCTGACGGTAAATGGGAGCATGGTCGTGTCGATGCAGCATCGGCTACAGCACGGCGATGTGATCGAGTTGGTCGATACAAAGCTTCGTTTTCTCTTGCTGTAAGAATTATTTCTTTTTCAATGTGACAAAAATTGGCACTTTTTAAGTGAGTTGTTTTGTCACATTCATGCCCAAACAGAATGGTTGAGTGACAATAATTTGTTTAGCGCAGGGGAATAGGTGGTTCAGCGGAGAATTTTCCGGCTGGCACGCAGATTGCAAAAGACCATGCATGGCAGGCGTGCTGCCTAATTTCCAAAGGGAGAAACGAAATGAAATCTACCAAGATGATTCAACGTGCACAGAGCGGTTTTACCTTGATCGAATTGATGATCGTTGTCGCGATCATCGGTATTTTGGCGGCTGTCGCCCTTCCGGCTTATCAGGACTACACTGCGAAGGCGCAGGTTAGTGAGCCTGTTGGTTTGCTGGATGGTGCAAAGGCGACTATTGCACCAGCAATGAGTGACGACGCGACTGCGGCTAACTGTGGCTTCGCAGCTGCTACGCCGTACACTGGAAAATATTCGACAGTAGCGGTTGCAGTTGCTGCTGGTGTTTGCACGGTGACGGCAACAATGAATGCATCGGCAAGTCCGCTTGTGACAGGTAAAACAGTAATTATGACATGGGATGCTACTAGCGGTTTTGTGACGTCGCAAACCACGACCGGGGGTACTATCGCTGCCAAGTATCTGCCTACCGCCTGGAAATAAAATCCAGCCGGGATAAGTTTCATAAGTGTGGTAGCAAGGGGCGGTTCCATGCTCGCAGCCCCTGGATTCAGGTTCCCGCAATCGCGGGAACCTGAACAAATGTCGGAAACCCTTGAAACGGTGCCGTTATGAAAAACCAGCAATTCGAAAAGTGTAGCCAGCAAGGTTTTACCTTGATCGAATTGATGATCGTTGTCGCGATTATTGGTGTTTTGGCTGCTGTCGCCCTTCCTGCTTATCAGGATTACACGGCGAAAGCGCAGGTTAGTGAACCTGTGGGTTTGATGGACGGAGCCAAGGCGACTATTGCGCCTGCAATGACTGATGATGCGAACACTGCGAATTGTGGCTTTGATGCCGCTACCGCATTTACAGGAAAATATTCGACGTTGACGGTTGCAGTTGCTGCGGGTGTCTGTACGGTGACGGCAACGATGAACGCATCGGCAAGTCCGCATGTGACGGGTAAGACAGTAATTATGACATGGGATGCTACTAGCGGTTTTGTGACGTCGCAAGCCACGACCGGGGGTACTATTGCTGCCAAGTATCTGCCGACTGCTTGGAAATAATACCCCGCCAGGGCAAGTTTCACAAATGCGCGGGTAATGGGAAATGATGCTCCTCACGCAACCCAGTCACCCGACTTCCCACCGTGCTTCTTCAAGACGCGTATCTCGGCCATCACCATCCCGCGATCTACTGCCTTGCACATATCATAGATAGTCAGCAACCCAATTTGTACAGCGGTCAGGGCTTCCATTTCGACGCCAGTTCGTCCGCGCGTCTCTACCCGTGCAATACAACTAACGCTTGATCGGGAAACGTCTATCTCGAAATCGACGGTGACGTGAGTAAGCGCAAGTGGGTGGCATAAAGGGATCAGATCGCTTGTACGTTTAGCCGCCATAATCGCAGCGATTTTGGCAATCCCCAATACGTCTCCTTTTTTCGCCGTACCAGCCTGAATAATCGCCAGCGTCTCTGGTTTCATCAGGATGCAGCCTGTTGCAACAGCGGTACGGTGAGTTTCGTCCTTTACTGCGACGTCGACCATATGCGCTTGACCCGCGGCATCAAAGTGCGTCAATCCGCTGTTGGCAGCGATCGGATTTTCAAGATTTTTTTCTGTTCCCATAGGTAACGCAGTGATGAGGTTCATGAACAATCGGAAGGTGAGCGTATCATAGCAGCGTGAAACCGATATTTCTTCCTCGCCCGGTAACTCAATGATGCGCTTGCTTGTCACTGGTGCTCTTTCCCTTGCACTGGCATTGTCTGCTGGGATGGCCTCTCAGAGTGCCGTTGCCCAAAACCTTCCCATTCTCGGCGACACCGAGCGCGAGGGCTTATCGCCGCTCATGGAACGCAAACTCGGCGAGCAGATCATGCGCGACATTCGTCACGACCGAGACTACCTGGATGATGCGCCGACGCTTGAGTATCTGAACAATTTCGGAGCGAGCCTGGTTGCTTCGACGCCCGAAGCCCGGGGGGAAGCCGGATACGATTACTTTTTCTTCGCCGTTCGCGATCCCATGCTGAACGCGTTTGCGCTTCCGGGCGGATTTATTGGCGTTCATTCAGCACTGATTCTTGCGGCACTGAATGAGTCGGAGTTGGCATCGGTTATGGCGCATGAAATCGGCCACGTCGCCCAGCGGCATATTGCGCGCATGCTGGGCAAGCAGCGCCAGGATGCGCTGATTCCATTGGCTGGGGCGGTGTTGGCAGCACTGGCAGCGCGTTCCAGTCCGGATACTTCGGCGGCCCTGCTTCTGGGTAGCCAAGGGATGGCGCTTCAGCGGCAACTGAATTTCAGCCGTGATGCGGAACGCGAGGCTGACCGGGTCGGACTGCAGATACTGCGTGAAGCCGGTTTTGACGCCTCCGGAATGGTTGCCTTTTTTTCGCGGATGCAGGTGGCGACGCGCGCGTACAATGACTCCGCACCGGCATATCTGCGTTCGCATCCGCTGACGACGGAACGTATTGCGGATATACAGGCGCGTCTGCGGGAATGGCATTACAAGCAGCGTGCGGATAGCCTCGATTTTCAGTTGATCCGCGCGCGCGTACGCGTTCTGCAAGATACATCTGAGCAAGGCTTGCGCGATGCCCTGATGACGTTCGATGCACAGATGCAACAGAACACGCGTCCGCAGATCGTCGCGGCTAAGTATGGGCAGGCCTATGTGGCCTTGCGACAGGGGGCGTTATCCAAGGCACAGGCCTTGCTGCAGGACGCATACGCGGCGACACAAGGACCATCCGAGCCGGTTCAAAGTTCGGTGCTGACGAGCCTTGCGATTGACATCAAGCTTGCAGCCAATGCGCCAGTCGAGGCGTTGAAGGCGGGGGAGGCGGCGCGGGCAAAATTTCCGTTGTCGCGCGGGATTGGTCGTCAATATGCAGATGCGCTGATTGCTGTGGGGCGCTACGATGATGCCGTCAATTATCTGCGCGATCAGACGCAGCTTTATCGGGAAGATCCGAAGCTGCAGGATCAGCTGGCGAAGGCGTATGCCGCCCAAGGCAAGCAGGCGCTGCAGCACTTGGCGCTGGCGGAAGCGTATGCATTGTCCGGGAGCATGCCTGCTGCGATTGATCAGTTGGCGATTGCACGCCGCTCATCCGACGCGTCGTTCTACGATCAGGCAGTCATCGATGCGCGCGAGCGCGAGTTCAAGGCGCGCTGGATGGAAGAGATGAAGGATAGCCAGCGCAGCCAGTAGTGATGGTTTACTTCGGATCCGGCTGGGGATTACGGACAAAGCCGAAATGGTCGGCAATCCTGTCTCTCGGAATGCGACCGACCGGAATTGTCTCGCCACTATGGACCATGGTTAGTGCGCTCGAATTGCTGGAGCTGCCGAGCCAGTGAAGCAGGCGCTCGTCCTCCGTGGGGGCGCCCTCCATGCGCAGTTTTTCCAAGCACTGGGACATGTCGCGGTCGTTGACCATCGCGATCTTTTCGTCCGCCTTCAGCAGCATTTTCCCATCTTCCGTCAACCAGGCCGCATCGATCGCCGTCAGTGCTTCGCCAGTCTGCAGGACAAATCCCAGGATGGGATCGGTATGTGCGATGTAGGGTGTTGCTTCCAGGTTCACGTAAACCCGTTGTGGTCCGTTCTGAAAGTACCAGCGGCCTCTTTCGTCATGCGTGTAGTTGCGGTTGATGAATGCGAGCAGCGACGGATTGTTGATCCGGTCGCCGGTCAGCTTCAAGGCCTGCGACCGTTCGTCGCGCATGCGCCAGCCGCCACGGGCGTCCAGCGCCAGCCAGCCGTAGCAGTGCGGCACGTTAGGCCATTTCGCCATGGCCTGTTTGACAATGTCATCCATTTGCGCTGTCCCCGGCGCTCAGAAATCGCACGATCTTTTGCGGCAGCCAGTTGAGGCGTCCCGGCATCCTGCCCGCTGCAAAGCCGACATGCCCACCATGTTCAGGATAGTCGAGTGTGACTGAAGGTGCTGCCGTATTCGGCAAGTGTTGCGGCGGCAGGAACGGATCGTTCCTTGCATTCAAGACCAGTGTCGGTACGGTGATATCCGAGAGAACATGTTTCGCGCTCGCACGATGCCAGTAGTCGTTGGTATCGCGATAGCCGTGCAACGGCGCGGTGACGACATTGTCGAATTCGTACAGGTTGCGCGCGCCGAGCATCATGTCGCGGTCGAACAGATCGGGAAACTGCTTGAGTTTCTGCAGGCATTTCGGCTTGAGCGTTTGCAGGAACAGGCGCGTGTAGATCATGTTGAGTCCGCGCGACAATGCCGCTCCGCCGCCCGCCAGATCCAATGGCGCCGATACTGCGCAAGCGGCATCGATGATTTCTGCTTCATGTTGCGACTCGCCAAGCCAGCGCAGCAGCGCATTGCCGCCGAGTGAAACCCCGGCCGCGTAAAACTTCCCTGCCGGTTCGCGTTTGCGTTGCGCGACCAGACGCCGGACGATCCAGTCCACTTCGCTGGCGTCGCCAGAATGGTAGAAACGCGGCGCGTTATTCAGTTCGCCCGAACAGCCGCGGAAATGCGGTACGGCTCCGGACCACCCCAGAGTCGCGACATGTGCCATCAATGCGCGTGCATAGTGGCTGTCGGAAGAACCTTCGAGGCCGTGAAACAGGACGATGAAAGGTTTGCCCGGCTTGCCGTCGACGAAGTCGATATCGATGAAATCGCCGTCGGGAGCCAGCCAGCGTTCGCGGCGATAATCAACTTGCGGCTTGGCGATGCAAGTGGCGGGATAGATGGTTTGCAGGTGGCCGCCGGGCAACCAGGATGGAGCGGTGTACATCATGGCGTGTTCGATTCGTCGTCCGATCAAGCCCTAATGCAGTAATGCAGTCACGGAGGTATCGGCTGGGGCTTCTCCCGGAACCACGGAAGCGTGGTGGGTGACGATACGCCAGCCGGCTGCGGTTTTTACGTAAACGTTGGTCGCGAGAATGTGGATGTCCTGCTGTCGGGTCGATGTGCGATGCACTTCTTCAATGATGTTGTGGACGGAAGTCATCATGTTCTGCGTCACATGCAGTTGCACCGGCCGGATATGCACGCCGCCCTGTTCAAAAATCGACTCCCAGGCTGCACGGATTGACGTATGGCCGACCAGGCGAGGTGCGCCGGGGTGGATGCAGACGATGTCTTCCTCGTCCGCCCATAGTGCCATCACGGCATCGACGTCCGCTCGGCTGATCGCCTCGTAAAACGCTGCTTCGGTCTGTTCAGGCGTTTCCAGAATTTTGCTGAGTGTGGGCATGGTGTATCTGTTCTCCTTTCCATGGGGAACAAGCATTGGCGTACCGATTGACGGCGGGCCGGATTGGACTGGAACAGTATAGAGCAACGAGCCTGCGGCATTGGTCGGCCGGGCGAAACGCATTGCTCAATGAAAAACGGTTCGGGATCGGTTTCCGATGCCGAACCGTTGACAGGGCGAGTAAAGCGCCTTAGTGGCCTTTGATAGCCGTACCCGGCTTCAGTCGATACACGGTGCCACAGTATGGGCACTTGCCTTCACCATGGTCGCCCATGTCGAGAAAGACGCGCGGATGCGACGACCAGACCGGCATCGACGGATTGGGGCAGAAGGCCGGCAGGTCCTTGCCGTCCAGTTCGATGTAGCTCATCTGTTGCTGTGCTTGGGTCATGGGATTTTCCGGGAGTGATTAAACCAGTGTGAGCCAATGCTGGTATTGCGGCGCCTTGCCTGCGACAACGTCGAAGAACAGCGATTGCAGCTTCTCGGTGATCGGGCCGCGCATGCCTGCGCCGATCTGGCGGTTGTCGAGTTCGCGGATGGGTGTGATCTCGGCGGCGGTACCGGTGAAGAAGGCTTCGTCACAGCAGTACATCTCATCGCGCGTGATGCGCTTTTCAATGACCTCGATACCGAGATCGCGGGCCATGGTCAGTACGGCATCACGCGTGATGCCGTCGAGGCAGGAGGCGAGGTCCGGGGTATAGATCTTGCCGTTCTTGACGATGAAGACGTTTTCGCCGGAGCCTTCCGACACATAGCCTTCGGTATCGAGCAACAGCGCTTCATCGTAGCCGTCGGCCAGCGCTTCCTGATTGGCGAGGATCGAATTGATGTAGTAGCCGCAGGCTTTTGCGCGCACCAGCGAGACGTTGACGTGATGGCGCGTGAAGGACGAGGTTTTCACGCGGATGCCCTTGGCCAGTCCGTCTTCGCCCAGGTAAGCGCCCCACGGCCATGCGGCGACGGCGACGTGAATCGTGTTGCCCTTGGCCGAGATGCCGAGTTTTTCGGAACCGATCCACACCAGCGGACGCAGGTAGCAGGACTCCAGCTTGTTTTCACGGACCACCTGGCGTTGCGCTTCCATCACGGTCTCCATGTCGAACGGGATGTTCAACTGGAAGATCTTGGCCGAATTGAACAGGCGCTGCGTGTGTTCCTTCAGTCGGAAGATCGCCGTGCCTTGCGGTGTCTTGTAGGCGCGTACGCCTTCAAAAACGCCCATGCCGTAATGCAGTGTATGGGTCAGCACGTGGACGGTGGCGTCACGCCAATCGATCAGTTCGCCGTCTTTCCAGATTTTTCCGTCGCGGTCGGCCATGGACATGTTAGGGTCTCCAAAAATTGATGCAAAACCTCGATTTTAGCCGATTCAAACGGGGTAGAAAATTCATCGGTAGAATGTGAAGCTGGCATTTTCAAGGGAATCTTCCATTCCCGCAGTGCGGATCGCACTGTTATCAATCGAACATGGTTGCGTCACAAGCGCGGCGTTGTTCGCACCGTTGAGAATATGAGCAATACACAAGCAAGCACAGTGCAGGCAGGCCCCATCGATCTCGAAAAACGCGCCTTCCGCGAAGGTTTCAAGGCCTGCGCGCCAACCATGCCGGGCATCTTCGCCTGGGGTATGGTGACCGGCATGGCGATGGTCAAGAGCGGGCTGACAATCGGCCAGGCGCTCGGCATGACCTTCTTCGTTTTTGCCGGTTCGGCGCAACTCGCTTCGCTGCCGCTGATGGCGTCCAACGTTCCGGTGTGGGTGGTGTTCGTCACCGCGCTCGTGGTGAACCTGCGGTTTGTCATCTTTGCGGCGGCCATCGCACCGCATTTTGCGCATCTTCCCTGGCACAAACGGGTATGGCATGGCTACTTCAATGCCGACATCACCATGGGCCTGTTTCCGCAACGTTTTCCTGCGGAAACGGCGCCGCGACCGCAGGGCAAGGTCGGTTTCTTCAATGGTATCGGCTACCCGAACTGGTGTGCATGGCAGGCGGGTTCCGTCGCAGGCATCCTGCTCGCCAGCCAGATCCCGCAAAGCTGGGGTATCGGATTTGCAGGCACTCTTGCCTTGTTGGCAATCACCATCCCGCTCATCATCAACGCTGCCGCGCTGGCGGGCGTTGTGGTCGCCAGCGTCGTTGCGGTTACGACAGTCGGTTTGCCTTATCGTCTTGGACTACTGGTTGCGGTGTTGACCGGGATGATCGCGGCAATGGTGGTCGATGTCTTCCTGGATCGGAAAAAGGAAAAAGCATGAGTGCGGCTGATACTTGGCTGACGATCGTTCTGTTGACCGTTGCAACAGTCCTGACGCGGAGTTCCTTTTTCTTTCTCGGGCATGCGGTAAAGTTGCCGCCGAAGGTGCAGCACGCCTTGCGCTATGCACCTGCCGCCGCATTGGCGGCGATCGTCGCGCCCGATCTGGTTCTCGCCGACGGCGCCTTGCATCTGAGCTGGATGAATCCGAAACTGATGGCCGGCTTGGGTGCCGCAGCGTTCTTCCTGACCAAGCGTCATCTGCTGGGAACTATCATCGTCGGCATGGGGCTTTACACTTTGCTGCGTGTCATTCTATAAGCGGAAAACGGTTTTTCGCGGAGGTGCGGTGCGGTAAAATAGCGGTTTTTCCATTCTTTCAATAATTGTCTGGTAGCCATGCAATTCAACCGACTGAGCGACCTCATCGCACGCAACGAACTCCAGGGCAAGCGGGTATTCATCCGCGCCGATCTCAACGTGCCGCAAGACGACGCCGGCAATATCACTGAAGACACCCGTATCCGCGCTTCCGTCCCCGCTATCCAGCAGGCGCTGCAAGCCGGCGCTGCTGTGATGGTGACGTCGCATCTCGGTCGCCCGACCGAAGGCGAGTTCAAGCCGGAAGATTCGCTCGCACCGATCGCGAAACGCTTGTCCGAACTGCTCGGCAAACCGGTCGAGTTGAAGCAAAACTGGGTCGACGGCGTTGACATCGCACCCGGCCAGGTCGTACTGCTGGAAAACTGCCGGGTCAACAAAGGCGAGAAAAAGAACAGCGACGAACTCGCGCAAAAAATGGCCAGGTTGTGCGACGTGTATGTGAACGATGCGTTCGGCACCGCCCACCGCGCCGAAGCCACGACCCATGGTATTGCCAAATTTGCACCAGTTGCCTGTGCCGGCCCCTTGCTGGCAGCGGAGCTCGATGCGCTTGGAAAAGCGCTGGGCCAACCGGCCCGCCCGCTGGTGGCAATCGTTGCCGGTTCCAAAGTATCGACCAAGCTGACCATCCTGAAATCGCTGGCCGACAAGGTCGACAACCTGATCGTCGGCGGCGGCATCGCCAATACCTTCATGCTGGCTGCCGGTCTGAAGATCGGCAAGTCGCTTGCTGAAGCGGATCTCGTCAGCGAAGCGAAAGCCATCATGGATATGATGACCAAGCGTGGCGCAGCGGTGCCGATCCCGGTGGATGTGGTATGCGCGAAAGAGTTTTCCGCGACAGCGGCGGCTACTGTCAAAGACGTGAAGGATGTTGCTGACGATGACATGATCCTCGATATCGGTCCGAAGACAGCGGCGCAGCTGGCGGAACAGATCGCGCAGTCGGGCACGATTGTCTGGAACGGGCCGGTCGGCGTATTCGAGTTCGACCAGTTCGGCGAAGGGACGAAAACGCTGGCCATGGCGATTGCCGGCTCCAAGGGGTTTTCGATTGCAGGCGGTGGCGATACGCTGGCGGCGATCGGCAAGTACAACATTGCCGACAAGATCGGCTATATCTCCACCGGCGGCGGCGCCTTCCTCGAGTTCTTGGAAGGCAAGACCTTGCCGGCGGTCGATATTTTGCAGCAACGGGCAAAGTAATTTCTACCGGATTGCTAGGCCATATCCGCAGTTGCGCATCAAGGGTTCCACATGATCAGAGCTACCAAAATCGTCGCTACCGTCGGTCCCGCCTCCAGCGATCCGGAAATCCTGACCCGTATGATTCAGGCCGGCGTGAACATCGTCCGCCTCAATTTTTCCCACGGCAAGGCGCAAGATCATATCGACCGCGCCAATCTGGTACGTCGCGCGGCGGCGGAATGCGGGCGCGAAGTGGCGATCATGGCGGATCTGCAGGGGCCGAAGATCCGGATCGGCAAGTTCGAGAACGGCAAGATCTTCCTGGAGAACGGCAGTAAGTTCGTGCTCGATGCCAAGTGCGAACTGGGCAATCAGGCGCAAGTCGGTCTGGATTACAAGGAACTTCCGCGTGATCTGCGGCCAGCCGACGTGCTGTTGCTCAACGACGGCCTGATCGTGCTGGTGGTCGACAAGGTGGTAGGCAGCGCGATACACACCACGGTCAAGATCGGCGGCGAGCTGTCGAACAACAAAGGCATCAATCGGCTCGGCGGCGGTTTGTCGGCGCCCGCATTGACAGCCAAGGACATGGAAGACATCAAGACCGCGATGAGCTTCCAGGCGGATTACGTGGCGGTATCGTTTCCGAAGAACGCTACTGACATGATCATGGCTCGCCAGCTTGCCAATATCGCCGGCGAGCAGTCCGGACACAAGCCGCAGATGATCGCCAAGATCGAGCGGGCGGAAGCGATTCCTGTGTTGCAGGACATTCTCGATGCCTCCGACGGCATCATGGTCGCCCGCGGCGACCTGGCTGTCGAAGTCGGTAACGCGGCAGTGCCGGCGCTGCAAAAGCGCATGATCAAGATGGCGCGCGCTTCCAACAAGTTGACCATCACTGCAACGCAGATGATGGAATCGATGATCGTCAACGCTGTCCCGACGCGCGCGGAAGTGTCCGATGTCGCGAATGCCGTGCTGGACGGGACTGATGCGGTCATGACCTCCGCCGAAACCGCTTCCGGCAAGTACCCGGTGGAAACCGTGGAGGCGATGGCGGCGATCTGCCTCGAAGCCGAGAAGTCGGATGTCGTCAAGCTGGACGCCGATTTCCTGAATGTCACTTTCACCCGCATCGACCAGTCGATCGCCTATGGAGCGCTGTTTACCGCCTACCATTTGCGCGTCAAGGCGATCGTTGCGCTGACGGAATCCGGTTCGACCGCCTTGTGGATGAGCCGGCACAACATCGATATCCCGATTTTCGCCATTACGCCGATTTTGGCCACCCAGCGCAAGGCCGCGCTGTACCGCAATGTGACACCTTTCGAGCTTGCGCATTCCACTGATCGTGAAGCCGTGTTGAAAGCAGCGCAGGATCTGCTTTTGGCCAAAGGTGTCGTACACAAGGGTGACATGATTGTTGTTACCTGGGGCGAACCGATGGGCCAGGTTGGCGGCACGAACGCCCTGAAGATCATGAAGATCGGCGAATACTAGTTTTTATTGTTTGGAGACTTACCATGCCTCTCGTATCCATGCGTCAATTGCTCGACCACGCCGCCGAAAACGGCTACGGCCTGCCGGCGTTCAACGTCAACAATCTGGAACAGGTGACCGCAATCATGCAAGCCGCCGATGAAGTCGGCGCCCCGGTCATCATGCAGGCCTCGGCCGGCGCCCGCAAATATGCCGGCGAAGCCTTCCTGCGCCATCTGATCGAAGCAGCGGTTGAAGCCTATCCGCACATTCCCGTCGTAATGCACCAGGACCACGGCCAGTCGCCGGCGGTCTGCATGGCGGCGATCAGGTCTGGTTTTACTTCAGTCATGATGGACGGTTCGCTGATGGAAGATGGCAAGTCCGTCGCCAGCTACGAATACAACGTCGAAGTGTCGCGCGAAGTCGTCAAGTTCTCGCACGCGATCGGCGTCACCGTCGAAGCCGAACTCGGCGTGCTTGGCTCGCTGGAAACCATGAAGGGCGACAAGGAAGACGGCCACGGCGCCGAAGGCACGATGACACGCGAGCAGTTGCTGACCGACGTCAACCAGGCCGCCGATTTCGTCAAGCTGACGCAGTGTGACGCGCTTGCCATCGCAATCGGCACCTCCCATGGCGCCTACAAGTTCTCGCGCAAGCCGACTGGCGACATCCTCGCCATCGAACGCATCAAGGAAATCCATGCGCGCATCCCGAACACCCACCTGGTGATGCATGGCTCCTCGTCCGTGCCGCAGGAACTGCTGGCCGAGATTCGCCAGTTCGGCGGCGACATGAAGGAAACCTACGGCGTGCCGGTCGAGGAAATCCAGGAAGGCATCAAGCACGGTGTGCGCAAGATCAATATCGACACCGACATCCGCCTCGCGATGACCGCTGCCATCCGCCGTTTCTTCGCCGAGAACCCGTCCAAATTCGATCCACGCGAATACCTGAAGCCAGCGCGTGAAGCCGCAAAGTTGATCTGTAAATCACGCTTCATCGCTTTCGGCTGCGAAGGCCAAGCCGCCAAGATCAAGTCGCTTCCGCTGGAAAAGATGGCCGAGAAGTACAAAAAAGGCGAATTGGCCCAAATCGTGCAGTAAAATTCAGGCTTCGGAAACAAACCAACCGGCGGGCGTGTTACACACCCGCCGGTTTAGCTTTTTGGAAACCCTCATGAACAGTCTTTACCAATCCACCATCCAGTCGCTGCCGCTACTCGGCCGCGGCAAAGTGCGCGACAACTACGCCGTCGGCGAAGACAAGATCCTGATCGTGACGACCGACCGCCTGTCCGCGTTCGACGTGGTGATGGGCGAACCGATTCCCGGCAAGGGCAAGGTGCTGAACCAGATGTCCGATTTCTGGTTCGGCAAGCTGGGCGACATCGTTCCCAACCACTTGACGGGCATCGCTCCGGAATCGGTGGTGCGGGAAGACGAGGCCGATCAGGTACGCGGCCGCGCGGTAGTTGCCAAGCGCCTCAAGCCCATCCTGGTAGAGGCTGTGGTGCGGGGTTACATCATCGGTTCCGGCTGGAAGGATTACCAGGCAACCGGCGCCATTTGCGGCATCGCGCTGCCGCCAGGCCTGCGTCAGGCAGACAAGCTGGCGGCACCAATCTTCACGCCGGCCGCCAAGGCCGATATCGGTGAGCATGACGAAAACATCAGTTTTGAAGAAATGGAAAAGCGCATCGGCAAGGAGCTGGCCGCGAAGATGCGTGACGTCAGCATCAAGCTGTACCAGACCGCTGCCGACTATGCAGCGACGCGCGGCATCATCATCGCCGACACCAAGTTCGAATTCGGCCTCGATGAAAACGGCACACTGCACCTGATGGATGAAGTCCTGACTGCCGACTCCTCGCGTTTCTGGCCGGCGGATTCCTATGCGCCCGGCATGTCGCCGCCGTCGTTCGACAAGCAGTTCGTGCGCGATTACCTCGAAACCCTGACCGGCTGGAACAAGACCGCTCCCGCACCGGCGCTGTCCGCCGACGTGGTTGAAAAGACCGGAGCAAAGTACCGCGAAGCGCTGGAGCGCTTGACCGGTGAAACGCTGAAGGACTGATATGGCCGACACGCATGCAGTTACGCCCCTTGTCGGCGTGGTGATGGGTTCTTCCTCCGACTGGGAGGTAATGCAGCATGCAGTCGCGATGCTGAAGGATTTCGGCATCCCGCACGAAGCGAAAGTTGTTTCCGCGCACCGTATGCCGGACCAGATGTTCGCGTATGCGGAGTCGGCACGCGAGCGCGGTCTGCGCGCGATCATCGCCGGCGCCGGCGGCGCTGCGCATCTGCCCGGCATGATTGCGGCGAAAACCATTGTTCCGGTACTGGGCGTTCCCGTGCCGTCCAAATATCTGCGCGGCGAAGACTCCTTGCTGTCGATCGTGCAGATGCCCAAAGGCATTCCCGTTTCCACTTTTGCAATCGGTGAAGCCGGTGCTGCAAACGCCGCCCTGACCGCGATCGCGATGCTGGCGGCGACCGATGATCAACTGGCCGCGCGTTTGCAGGAATTCCGCGCGAAGCAGACGCAGGCCGCACTTGCCATGACACTGCCCGCATGAGCGACAAGTTCCATCCCTTCGTTCCATCCGCATCGCCACCGACCTGGCTGGGCGTGATGGGCGGCGGCCAGCTCGGCCGCATGTTCGCGCATGCCGCACAAAAAATGGGTTACAAGGTAGCAGTGCTGGAGCCTGCGCGCGATTGCCCGGCCGGGCACGCTGCCGACCATCTGCTCAGCGCTGATTACACCGATGAAAGCGCGCTGGCCGAGTTGGCCGAACAATGCGCGGCCGTCACCACCGAATTCGAAAACGTTCCGGCGCAGAGCCTGGCATTCCTCTCGGCACGTACCTTTGTCGCACCTGCAGCCGCATGCGTATCGATCGCGCAGGACCGCATGGAGGAGAAGCGCTTTTTTACCGAATGCGCCGCCTCCTCCGGAGTCATGCCGGCACCGCACAAGCTGGTAGCGGCGGAGCAGGATATCGACGCCATCCCAGACGACCTGTTCCCCGGTATCCTCAAGACCGTTCGCATGGGCTATGACGGCAAGGGTCAGGTACGCGTCAGGAATCGCGATGACGTACGCACGGCGTTCGCCGCCATGAATGGCGTTGAGTGCGTATTGGAAAAGATGCTGCCGCTCGCCTACGAGATTTCGGTACTCGCGGCGCGCGGCGCAAACGGTCAATCGGTCGTTTACCCGATTGCAGAGAACGTACATCGCAACGGCATTCTCTTCACCACGACGGTGCCCGGACCGAATGTTTGCGAGGAATCGGCGCGCAAGGCGCAGGCTGCGGCTCTTGCCATCATCGCCCAGCTTGGTTACGTCGGTGTGTTGTGCATCGAGTTCTTTGTACTGCAGGACGGCTCCCTGGTGGTGAACGAGATGGCGCCGCGCCCTCACAATAGCGGCCACTACACCATCGACGCCTGCGTCACCAGCCAGTTTGCACAACAGGTGCGCGCAATGGCATGCCTGCCGCTGGGCGATGTGCGTCAGCATTCGCCGGCAGTGATGCTCAACATCCTCGGAGATGTCTGGTTTGACGGCGACAGCGAGCAAGCGCGCGAACCGGCCTGGGACAAGGTGCTGGCGCTGCCGGGCGCCAACCTGCATTTGTATGGCAAGGACGATGCACGGCGTGGACGCAAGATGGGACATGTGACCTTCGTTGCGTCGACCCTGGAGCAGGCGCAGGCCAGCCTGCATGCCGCGTGCAGCATCCTCGGCATCCCCCGTCTGAACGGATTACCGGAACTGCGGCATGGCTGATCTCGACTCGTCTTCCATCCAGGCTGCCGCACGTTTGCTGGAACAGGGTGCGCTGGTCGCCTTTCCGACCGAAACCGTATACGGTCTTGGTGCGGATGCGGAAAATCCGCAGGCAGTTGCGAAAATCTATGCAGCCAAGGGCAGGCCGTCGAATCACCCGGTCATCGTCCATCTCGCGCCAGGCGCTGATATCGGCTACTGGGCGACATCGGTTCCGCCGGAAGCACACAAGCTGATCGATGCGTTCTGGCCGGGACCGTTGACGCTGATTCTCAAGCGTGCAGCCCCTATTCCCGACACCGTATCCGGCGGTCAGGATTCGATCGGCTTGCGCTGCCCTTCGCATCCGGTCGCGCAAGCGCTCTTGCTCGCGTTTAAAGAAGGCAAGGGCGGCGTTGCTGCTCCGTCTGCCAACAAGTTCGGGCATGTCAGTCCAACCACGGCACAACATGTGCGCGATGAGTTCGGCGAAGGCCGTGAAAGCCCGCTTGCATGCATCCTCGACGGCGGCCAGAGCGAGGTCGGTATCGAATCGACCATTCTGGATCTCTCACGTATCGAGACGCACGGTCCGGTGTTGCTGCGCCCCGGCCATATCGACGCCGCCGCCATTGCTCGTGTGATCGGGGCGGAACCGCGTGTGCCGGATGCGGCGGCACCGCGGGCGTCCGGTACGCTGGAAGCGCACTATGCGCCGCGTACCCCGGTCGCCCTTGTCGATGCCGCGCAACTTCCATCCACCGTGCAGCGTTTGCATGCGGCGGGGCACGTCGTTGCGGTGATTTCGCAAGCATCTGAAGTGTCGCAGGACGTCGCGGCACAGTTCCGTTTGCCCATGGCCCCCGACGGTTACGCGCATGGCCTGTATGCCGCGTTGCGCGCAATGGACGCAAAGCATGCCGCCATCATTGTCGTTGAGACGCCGCCGACCGATCATGGCTGGCAAGGCATCAACGACCGCCTGCGTCGCGCCGCCCACGATTCCCGTGGTGCACTATCGCACCTGCTCGCCAAATAAATGGTGAATAACCCTTACTACAGCGTACAGGAAAAGCTGGCGTTGTTTCTTGTCGGCCGTTCTGCCGATGGCGAATCGTCCGATGCGAGGAGTCGCGCATCGCGGACGGCGGCGGGCAGTAAGACTTGTCCACCAAGTCAGCCTCCTTTCGTGAACCGTCGGTAACCGAACTACCGTCCGGCATCACATGCTGGGAAACGCACAATGACAAGCTGTAGGTTGACTTTCGTTGAGCGGCAATCCGGTCAAACAGCCGCCGAGGTAGAACGATCTGATTGTGCATCTCGGAAATCACCTCCGCCATAGCTGCCCCGGTCTACCGGGATAGGTCTTAGAAGAAAAACTCTAACTTCAGTGCATGTGAGCGACTAGGCATGTCCGCTCATCAATGACATACTGATTGGCCAATAAATGCACGATCGTTCGTTTATTTCGATGTTTATAAAAGGAGACAAGATGCGTCAATCCAACTTCGTGGCGGCGTTGCTTGCGGCCGCTGTTCTCGCGGGCTGTGGCGGTGGTGGCGCCGGTGATCAAACTTCCAGGGTTCAGTTCAGCTCGCAGGTGACGTTTGGTGACAGTTTGAGTGATGTCGGTACTTATGCCGTCGGTACCGTAAGCGCCCTGGGCGGAGGGAAGTACATCATCAATTCGCCCAGCGCGAAAAACTGGACGGAACTGATCGCGGCCCAGCTCGGCTTGCCGGCACCGTGTCCGGCGCAAACCGGCCTTGATGGCGACGCCAGCCAGGGACTCAGCGTTCCGGTGACGAACTTCCCGAACTGCACCGGCTATGCACAGGGCGGAGCCCGCGTGACGAATCCGGTCGGGCCGGGAAACAAGCTGCTTGGTGGCGCCAACGCGACCCTTGGCCAATTGACGGTCCCGGTCGTCACGCAGATACAGAACCACCTTGCTGCGCATGGAGGTGCATTCAACGGCAACGAGGTGGTGTTTGTGTTGGCTGGGGGTAACGATGTTTTCATAAACCTCGCCACTTTACAAACCGGAGCGGAGGCGGCTGCAACGGCTGCAGGCGCGGCTGAAGCTGTCAATCCATCGGCAACCCCGCAAAGCATCCAGGCAGCGGCACAAGCCGCGGCGGCGGCTTATGTGCAGACGAATGCGCCCGCTGCCGTGCAGGCAATGGGCGTGGCCGGCGCCGAACTGGCGGGTTACGTTACCAATCTGATTGTTGGAAAAGGGGCGAAATACGTCGTTGTCGTCAACCTTCCTGACGCCAGCACTTCGCCATCCGCGCAACTGCAGGATGCCTCGACCAGAGCCTTGATCAATACCATGGTCAGCACTTTCAATGCACAGTTGTCGGCCGGTCTGGGCAGCAGCCCGTATGTAACTTATGTCGATGCCTATACAGTGGGCCGCGACGAAGTCGCCAATCCGGCGCAATACGGATTGACCAATGTGAGCTCGCCTGCTTGCGATCTTTCACCGCTAAAGAATCCGTTCGGCACGGCATTGGGATGCACTACCAACACCTTGGTCGCCGGTACCGTGGACCATTACCTGTTTGCCGATACCACTGGCCACATGACACCGTACGGCTATCAGCTTCTGGCGCAACTCGTGTCTTCCGAGATGGCCAAGAAGGGCTGGCTGTAAGTTGACGGCGTCACGGCGCTTTTTTCATCCGAACCGCAATTTCATGGCGAGGATGGACAGCGCCAGTGCCAGCGTTAGCGCATTCGCGATGATGACGGGCCATGCGCCGATGATCATGCCGTAGACAAGCCAGAGCATCACGCCGGTCGTGAAAATGCCGTACATACCGAGAGAAATGCCTTCTACCCGGCGCGTTTTCCAGGTCAGCCATACCTGCGGAATGAATGAGGCGGTGGTCAGTATGGCAGCGAGTGCGCCGATGAAATCATCGGCATGACGCAAGACAGAGAGAACCATTATCAGATGCTTAAAGAGATTGGGAGATGAGATGAACGAGAACAATACGAAATCTTACGCAAATACCTGCGTTCTTGCTGCGGCCAAGGTGCTTGCCCTGGCAGTTGCGCTGCTTGCCGCCAACCAGGCTTCAGCACAAACAGCGGGTACCTGGCTGGTCAAGGCCGGCTATAACAGGATTACGCCGAAAGTCACGAGCGGCGACCTGAGCGCGCCGAGCCTTCCCGGTACCAAGGTGGATGTCGACAGCGCCGATTCCTTGATTTTGACGGGGGCATACATGATCACCGACAATGTGTCGACTGAACTGTTTCTTGGCCTGCCGTACAAACATGATCTGGTCGGTGACGGATCCATCAAAGGCGTAGGCAAGATCGGGACGGTCGAGCAATTGCCGCCGACGCTCATGCTGCAATACCGTTTCCTCGAAGCGAAATCGGGATTCCGTCCCTACATCGGTCTCGGAGCTACCTATGCAAAGTTCCAAAAGGAAACCGGCAGTGCGGCACTCACCGCATTGACGAACCCCGGCGGCGCCACCACCCTGCGCGTGGATGATGCCTGGGGAGTGACGGCACAACTCGGTGCAACCTATGCATTCAATGAAAAATGGTTTGCTGATTTCAGCGTTCAAAAAACCTACATCAAAACCACGGCACACCTGTCCACGGGCCAGAGCATCGACACCCGTCTTGACCCGGTTTCGGTGAATTTTTCGATCGGCTATCGCTTCTTCTGATCGGCACAATAAAACAAACCCCGCTTGACTGCATATGCAGCAAGCGGGGTTTTGTTGTTTTGTGCTTCAATTACTGGAAACTTGGATTCCGGTCCGCGTCCGTCCCAGGATCAATGCGTGAATGTCATGCGTACCCTCGTAGGTGCTCACCGCTTCGGTTACCGTGGCCTGGTTGAAACGAATTTTCCGCCGTGAAAAACAAGCGCAGGTTGCGGCGTCACTTCGCAGCGTTCGACTTCACCGACGAAAATGACGTGGTCGCCCTCCGGATATCGACTGCGGTTATGGCATTCGAACCAGGCTGATACGCCTTTCAGGATCGGCAAGCCGGTATGCGACAGATCAAACGCGACCCCCTCGAAACGGTTGTCGATGCGCATGGCAAAGCGTTCGGCCAGTGCTGCCTGCTCACCGGAGAGGATGTTGATCACGTAGTGCGAATTGCCGGTGAACACCGGCAGGCTGCTTGCACCTTGCGACAGACTCCACAGCACCAGCGGCGGATCGAGCGAGACCGAGTTGAACGAACTGGCGGTCAGGCCCAGGAAACTGCCGTCCGCAAGACGAGTCGTAATGACGGTCACGCCGGTGGCGAACTGCGATAACGCGTTGCGAAAATGACGCGTGTCGAACTCGGGAGGGCCCGCGCTGGAAGATTGTTTAGACATCGAAAATCACCGAAATATTGTCAATTATGCCGAAAAAGATGTTGTCATGGCGGCGCAGGCTAGGATCATCTCGATATGCCCGGTTCTGCCTTGCAGAATTGATAGCACTCAACAGTTCTTTTTGCCTAATGGAAGCGTAGGCATTGCGCTTTGTTTGCGCTAAAGTCATATGACTACGTAACGGAGTGAATCATGGTGACCGAAACAGCGACGCTGGGTGGAGGATGCTTCTGGTGCCTGGAGGCTGTCTACCAGGAACTCAAGGGTGTACAACATGTGGAATCGGGTTACAGCGGCGGCCATGTGGTCGATCCGACCTATGAGCAGGTTTGCGATGGCACCACCGGCCATGCGGAAGTCGTGCGTCTCGAATTCGACCCGGCGGTCGTCAGTTATCGCGAAATCCTCGAGATTTTTTTTACGATCCACGATCCAACCACACCGAACCGGCAAGGCAATGACGTCGGCACGCAGTACCGCTCCGTCATTTTTTACCACTCTCCGGAACAGCAGGAAACCGCCAAGCAGGTGATCGCCTGCATGGCAAGCGTATGGGACGCGCCGATCGTGACGGAGCTGAGTCCGGCACAGACGTACTACAAGGCCGAGGACTACCATCAGAATTACTTCCGGCAGCATCCGCTGCAGGGATATTGTGCATTTGTCGTCGCACCGAAAGTGGCGAAGTTCAGGAAGACGTTCACCGACAAGCTCAACGAGCCAGCGTGACACAGGACAAAATCGACATGAGCACGGTGTTTTCAAGGATCATTCACGGCGAACTGCCGAGCGCGAAGGTGTATGAAGACCAGTTCGTCTATGCGTTCATGGATGCCGGGCAGGTCAATCCGGGACATGTGCTGATTGCGACGAAGATCCCATACGAGACCTTGATGGATGCGGACGAAGAGTCGGCTGCCGCGATGATGCGGGCTGCGGCAAAGATAGCAAAGGCGGTGCAGCAGGCATTTCGCCCGGACGGCATCACCGTACTGCAGGCGAACCGGCCTGCCGGCTGGCAGACGGTGCCGCATCTGCACCTGCACGTACTGCCGCGCTACGAGAACGATGGTGTCGACTTGACGTGGCCGCGCAAGGAGCCGGGAATCGAGAAGTTGCGCGAGTACGCGGAGCGCATCCGCCTCGACTGACGCCGGCAGCGTGCTATTGCACGTACATGTAGCGGCGTGACCACGGCAGGGTGGACACATCACCATTGGCCTTCATGCACACGACCTGGTAGAGCGACACCCAGTCGTTGGCAAAGGCATAGGCGCAACCTGCAAGATACACGCGCCAGATGCGAAAGCGCTTCGCATCCACCAGAGTCCGGATGCGGTCTGCATTGTCTTCAAAGTTGTCGGCCCAAATGCCGCAGGTCCGGGCATAGTGACGCCGCAGGTTTTCAACGTCATACACTTCCAGGCCGCCCCCCTGCATCGTTTTCAGGACGTTACCGATGTGCTGAAGTTCCCCATGCGGGAATACGTACTGTTCGATGAATTCGCCGCCGCCATAGGCCGATTCGCCATTGTCCGGATCAGTAGTCGTGATCCCGTGGTTCATCACGATGCCGCCATCGACGAGCAATGCGCGGATCTTTGCGAAATACTCGGGCAGGTGCCGCGCACCGACATGCTCGAACATGCCGACACTGGTGATGCGGTCGAAACTCCCCCGTATATCGCGATAGTCTTCCAGCCGGATCTCGACACGGCTGGACAGGCCCGCACGCGCAACGCGTTCGCGCGCGAGTTCATACTGATTCTGCGACAGGGTGACGCCGACGCAACGCGCGCCGAATTTCTCGGCGGCGCGGATCGCCAGCGCTCCCCAGCCGCAGCCGATGTCGAGCAGGTTTTGCCCGGGGCGCACCTGGATCTTGGTCAGGATATGGTCGATCTTCTTGAGCTGGGCCGTCGTCAGGTCTTCGACGCCGTTTTCAAAATACGCGCATGAATAGACCATGTTCTCGTCCAGCCAGGCGCTGTAAAAATCATTGGAGACGTCGTAGTGATAGCGGATCGCTTCCGCGTCCTTCTTCCGGGTGTGACGGAAGGAACGGACAACACGCGCAAACTTGCCTTCCGGACGCAGCGTGTGCCGGGCGAGCGCACTGCCGACCGAGATGATTTCGTTGACGCGGCCTTCGACTTCGATCTTGCCCTCGACATAGGCCTTGCCGAGATTGAACAGCGAAGGTGTTAGAAGATAACTCAGTGACGACGCGCGCGGTACCTTGATCGTCACCTGTGGCGCGTGTTGTCCGAAGTCCAGTCGCTGCCCGTTCCATAGTTCCAGGCGCAGCGGCAATGCCGCGCTGCTGCGCAAGCTGTCAACCCAGTTCCCCAGTTTCCGTTCCCAAAACACGATGTCTCCCCTCATGTGGATTGATCGAGCAAGGTGGCTGCGGAAATCAACACGTCTACGGCTGCAGCCTCTGCCTTTGCCAACTGCCGTCCGCATTCAGCCTGTACGCGATGCGGTCATGAAAACGCGACGGACGGCCCTGCCAGAATTCCAGATAGTCCGGCACCAGCCGGTAGCCGCCCCAGTGTGCCGGGCGTTCCGGCTGTTCGCCGTACAGCTGTTCGATTTCCGCAAGTCGCGCTTCAAGCGCTGCACGGCTTTCAACCGGGCGACTCTGCGCCGACGCTATTGCGCAGAGGCGGCTCTTGAGCGGCCTGCTCTGGAAATACCTGTCGCTTTCCTCAGCGGAAATACGTTCGACCCGGCCTTCGATGCGGACCTGCCGCTCCAGTTCGATCCAGTAAAACAGCAAGGCCGCATACTGGTTGTCCAGCAAGTCCTGACCCTTGCGGCTTTCATAATTCGTGAAAAAGGTGAATCCGCGCTGGTCGAAATCCTTGATCAGCAGAATGCGCGACGACGGGCGTCCGCTGGCGTTGACGGTGGACACGCTCATCGCGTTGGCCTCCGGTACCTGGGCGGCAATCGCTTCGCCGAACCACTTTGAAAATTGCTCGACAGGATTCGGATCAACGTCCTCCTCCGACAAACTGGCGCGACTGTAATCCTTGCGTAAATCCGCTATCGACATCATGTTCCCTGTTTTCTTGTGTTGGTAGTCTGCCGTAAGTCAAATTGCATCGTTACTCGCGTAGTACTGCATGGCGGGCAATGCATGAAATGCATTTTATTCGCAAAACATCGGGCAGTACGGCAACGATATCCACTCGCAGGCTTTTTTCCTTGCTCTGCATTAATTTTTTCAGGCAAGAGCCATATCTTGCTTTTCGGCTAACCGACATGCCTTGTCCGATGAAATATCCTTGCGCTGGGAAAATGCAGGCCGTTACCACGCGTTAAAATGGCGGAATGAACGCCATTGTTTCCTTCCCTCAGGTTTCCGTACCCGCCGGCAATGAGACCGGACACGATATCGACTTCGATCGTCGTTTTGGCGGCGTCGCACGCCTCTATGGCGATGCTGCACTGGCACGTTTCCGGTCCGCGCATGTTTGCGTGATCGGCGTCGGCGGCGTCGGGTCGTGGGTGGTGGAAGCCCTGGCCCGTAGCGCAATCGGTCGCATCACGATGATCGACCTCGACAACGTCGCCGAATCGAACGTCAATCGCCAGATTCATGCACTCAGCGACACACTGGGGAAAGCCAAGGTCACCGCGCTCGCTGAACGCATCGCACAGATCAATCCGTATTGCGAGGTTACCCAGATCGAGGATTTCATTACACCGGACAATCTCGACCAGATGATCGGCGCCGGCGCATACGACTATGTCATCGACGCCATTGACAGTGTCAAGGCCAAGACCGCCTTGATCGCTTACTGCCGCGAAAACGGGATCAGGCTGATCACCATTGGCGGTGCCGGCGGGCAGGTGGATCCGACGAAAATCGAGATCCGTGACCTGTCACGAACCGAGCAGGAACCGCTGCTTGCCAAGGTGCGCAAGCGCTTGCGGGCGCAACATGGATTTCCGCGCGGGACGAAAAACAAATTCGGAATCGATGCCGTGTTTTCAACCGAGCCCCTGAAGTTCCCGGAGGGCGATGAGGCGTGTTCGGTCGATGAGGGCGCGAAGGCGGGCGTCACCGGTCTGAACTGTGCCGGATTCGGTTCCGCAATGGTGGTCACCGCAACATTCGGATTGGTAGCGGCAGCTCGTGTCCTGCAGCTACTGGCCGCGACATCCGAATAGTCCGTCGCTATTCGCTGACGGCGCCGGACGATAAAGCCCTGGCGCTACACAAACCGGCTTCAAGTGCAAATGCCGATTTGTTCCTCGAACACCGGCCAGCCGGTCCGGGCAGGTTCGGCTTTATTTCGTCAGGCGATATCCATTCCGCCGTTTCCGGATTCATCCAGGACAAGCGCATCCTGATCGAGCGAACGGGTCGTCAGCAATTGATAGCGCGACCCCTCGCGACCGTTGACCGACTGCACTACTGCGATTTGCCTGACATGCCAGACGATAGGGAAAAAATCGCGATCGGAAGGCGCAACAGCGTCCCGCGCCAGAGTGATGTGAGGCTTGAAGGAACGCTGGTCGTCGAACGAGATGCCATGCGCCTTCATCGCAAGCACCAGGTTCATCCGCAATTCGGCCAGACTATCCGGGATCGCATGCATTCCGGCCCAGGCGATCCGATTGCGTGGAAAATACCCGACCCGATCCACGTTCAGCGCGATGTCCGTACGCGGCAGATGACGCAATATGTCTTTTAGCGCCGGAAGAATATCCTTATCCTGTTGACCAAGGAAGGCGAGTGTCAGATGTAGATTGGAGTAAGGGACTATTCTCCCGCGCAGCGGCGCCTGCAATTGCGTCAATGCGGTCGCAGCTGCATCATCCGGCCACAGTGCGACGAAAAGGCGAAGGGATTCTTGCGCGGCATCACTCATCGTACGGTCCTTTCACAAGCGGCTTTCCCATCAATCAGGCCGGCGCCGATCGGGCAGCGTGTCGAATGCGATTCACGATAACAGTTCTCCATGTTTCGTTTGCGGGGCGCATCGCGTTAAAGCCACAGCATAACGGGCATGCTTTGTGTTCGCCGACCTCAGAATTCATGTTCACTGAATGCGCGGCGAGCTCGTTCCTCTGCTGCTGCCCACGCTTCTTCTTCCGTCGGAAATATACCGGCGGGAATATAGGTTTCCGCTATCTCCGGCTCACGCGTCAAGCGAACATGGACCTGAGCCTCCCACGTGTCATCTTCCTGTTCCACCGCCGTTATGCGGGCCAGGTGAGTGCCGCTACGCAATACGCGGCTGCCGCTCCCGGTTCCCTTCTTTTCCTCCGTTTTCTGTTGCAATCCCGAGCGGGAATCAGCAGCACTCAACGAAAGTTCATCGCGTTCGATTTCCTTCTGCCCCGAAGATTTCTCGCCGCTACCTATATCTGGCTCGTTAAGCCAGTGACTGGTTTCCCGTGTCATTCTGTTCTCCTTGCTCGTCATATCACGCTAGAGAATATGATGTGTGCGCATCCGCTTAGTTCGGTGGCAACGAAATGGTGCAGAGAAGCAATACTCGATTCACCGCGGATTTTTCCTGGCTGGAATCTTGGTAACTCGTCATGAACCATCTCCGGATCGGCACATCTAATTTCTATTTTGAGGCTTGTTATGGATGACGCACAAAGGAAGACCGGCAATCAGACACGGCATTCCGCGGAAGCGAAGGAAAAGAACGACAGCAAGGCTGAGCGGGTTCTGAATGAAATCGTACCGCCCAGCCAGGACGTGACGGACGACAAACTCAAGGATCCGGGAAGGGCGGTAACGGACGATACTTCCCGCGTCGTCAACAAATCCTGATCTGTAGCGGGGGTGTTAACGCGGAGCAAGGGAAGCGGGAAAAGGAGCTTTGCATGGCGGGAAAGGAAGACTGCGACAACTATGCGGCCGTGTTGGCGCAACGCTACGACGATCTGATCAAGTGGGCGATCGCGAACTGGCCGAAAAAAGATTTCCCGCTGCTCGAATCGGATTTCGAAGCGTCACGTCGCGAGCTTGCGGAAATCCTGGGGTCGAAGCTCGGCGACAGCACTGATTGCAGTTCGTCGCCGGTACGCACGCATGAAGGGGATACGGGGCAATATCGCGACATGAATCCAATGCCGTGGCCGTGAATGAAGCAGGTGACTTGAAGCACGCAATTCATGCAACTTACGCAACTACATGGAGAAAACAATGAAACAAGAATTCAAACGTATTTTTGTCTATGTTCTGCTTAGCGTATTTACCTATGCGGGATTCGCACAAAGCGTGCAAGCAGCAATGATCGGAACGGAACAAGTGTTGGCGGCACAGAACGGCGAACGTGCGAAGGCTCGCATAGCTGCAGCGCTCGAACGGCCTGAAGTCGTTGCGCAACTGGAAAACATGGGTGTGAGCAAGGCCGATGCCGAGTCGCGGGTTGCCGCGCTCACCGATGCCGAGGCAGCGTCCCTCGCGAACCAGATCGATACCTTGCCCGCCGGCGGCGACGTTGTCGGTGCGCTTGTCCTGGTCTTTGTGATCTTGCTGGTCACTGACATTCTCGGCCTCACGCGCGTCTTCCCGTTCACTCGTTCGAGAAGATAGGTGGAGGTGCGCTTCAAGAGCTCCCGGTTTGGCGTGCTGTCGGGACTGTTGATCGTCTTCATGCTGCTCTTGTCCGGTTGCGCAACGCAAACGCAGTCGCTGTTGCAGGCGCCGCCTGCAGGATTGCCACGGCATGCCGAATTGAGCGAAACGCCGTTCTTTCCGCAGGAACGCTATCAATGCGGCCCTGCCACGCTTGCCATGGCTCTGGGAGCCGCCGGAATTACGGTTACACCGGAATCGCTGGTGTCCCAGGTCTATGTTCCGCAACGCGAAGGCAGCCTGCAGCCGGAAATGCTGGCTGCAGGACGGCGCAATGGCGCGTTCAGCATACCGATTCCGCCGCAGCTGGATGCGCTGCTGCAGGAAGTCGCAGCCGGCAATCCGGTAATCGTGCTCCAAAACCTCAGCCTGCCCTGGTTCCCGCTCTGGCACTATGCACTGGTAATCGGTTATGACTTGGACCAGCGAGAAATACTCATGCGTTCAGGAACCACCAAACGCCTGGTGATGCCGATGAGTACCTTCGAGCATACCTGGGCGCGCAGCGGACGCTGGGGAATGGTTGCCCTGTATGCAGGGCGGTTGCCTGTGACGGCTGAGGAGAACCAGTCTGTGAATGCGCTGGTTGCATTTGAAAAAGCAAATTCCCCCTATCGCGCCAGGAACGCCTATGAATCGGCATTGCAACGTTGGCCGCATAACCTTACCTTGCAGTTAGGGCGAGGGAACGCGGCATATGCCGCCGGCGATTACCGGGCGGCGGCCAACGCGTTTCGTGAAGCGACCAGGGATCATCCCGAAAGCGGGGCTGCGTTCAACAACCTGGCATCTGTCCTGCTTGAACTGGGGGCCTTGGAACAGGCGCGCACGGCAGCGGAACGCGCTGTTGCCCTTGGTGGTCCGTGGACAGAGGCCGCGCTGGCGACTTTGCATTCGGTGAGAGAAGAGCAGCGTAAAGCATCGATCAACTGATTGCACTGCAAAAAGCAAAGTCGCCTATCTTGGGAATAGGCGGCTTGGACTATGATGCCGAGGCGTTTGGAACGCTCCGGATAAGGAATTGGTGGTGGGATGATACCCGGCATCAAACGACTATTGAAAGTACGGAATCGAAGCGCTGGGGGTTGCTGCGAACCAGTGCGAACTCAATCCAATAGCCTGCGGGAACGACCATCGCTAACGGACGATCAAGCAGGTTTTTCGCCCTGATTGGTGACCGGAAAGGTTGTTCAACCTCGTCTGCTTTCCGAGGCCAGTTCAATTCTGAAACGGGAATCGAACCCGCGTCCGTCAGATCGCTACCTTCCACTCCCGCAACTGGCCAACGGTCTGCGTCAGCCCCTGCTTGAGCAGCGTGTCCAGGTACTCGTCGGCCGTCTTGGGCGGGTTCTTCAGTGACCGTCGATGGTTGGCCGCCGCCTCGCACACTCGGGCCGCGTGCAGATCCAGTAGATCGAAGATGAAGTCGTCCGGGTGCTGGGCGGCCAAGTTGTATCGTTTGAGTTGGTCCGGCGGGAAATCCTTCAGGTTGAAGGTCACGATCAGGCTGGCGCCGCCGTGAATGGCGGCGGCAACCACATGCCGGTCATCGGCGTCCGGCAGCTCGACGGACGGGATCAGATGCTCAAAGCCGGTGACAAGGCTGTCGCGGACGTGGGCGTTCATCAGCGACCGCGTCCGCTCCAGGTCTTCGGCCTTCAGGTCTGGCCGCTGCTTCAGGACGTTACGCGTCCACTCGTCGTGGATCATGTCTGTCCAACGCGCCCGGTACAGATCGGTCAGT
The DNA here is from genome assembly GCA_966212445.1 of uncultured Noviherbaspirillum sp. GTDB lineage: Bacteria > Pseudomonadota > Gammaproteobacteria > Burkholderiales > Burkholderiaceae_D > Noviherbaspirillum. The sequence goes on from CBIHRJ010000002.1 coordinate 53,027, forward strand.
GCCAGGCGCATCAGCAGGTCGCGTAACGGTGCCGGGTAGAGCACGCACGCGTCGTAGATGACGGTGAAGTTCGAACTCATTCATTCGTACCCCATCTTGAGCGCCTGGGCTTGCTCGGCCAGTGCATCGAGGGCCTTGCTGCGCTCAGCGTCGATCCGCTCCTTGTACGCGATCACGTCCTGGTAGCGAACGCGACGGTGCGTTCCGATCTTATGGAACGGGATCTCGCCGCGCTCCAGCAACTGCACGAGGAACGGCCGCGAAACGTTGAGCACGTCCGCTGCGTCCTGGGTCGTCAGTTCGGCGTGGATCGGGATGATGCTGACCGCGTTGCCCTCACCGATTTCGGTCAGGACGTCCACGAGCAGTCGCAGCGCCGACACCGGGACGCGGACCGGGTGGGACGCGCCCTTGTCGTCGAAGATCTCGATCTGCTGGGTTTCCGCACGAGTCTGCAGGTAGGCGGACAGTGCCCGGCCGCTCTCGCGAGCGATGGCAACTTCTTCGGCCGTCGGCAACGAATGGGTGGGAGAGAGTGTAGTCATGGCAGCCTCCTGGAAGCTTCAAACAGCGTCATGGGAGGAAGTATAACCGAAATAAACGAATAATCGCAATATCCGAAACGGATGCGCTCCCGGAGTGGTCTGGCACGCCTACACCCAAAAGGACACCCAACTACACCCAATCGCGCGCCAGGCCGCGCTATGCCTTGGCTCGCGGGCGGAACAGCGCCTTCATGGACTCCTGCCAACTCATTCGGAAGGAGACCAAGATGGACGTCGTTCACCTTAATCAAAAGCAACTGGCCGCGCGCTGGCATCTCAGCGAGGCCACCTTAGAGCGCTGGCGCAGCGAGGGGATCGGGCCCAAATTCCTGAAGCTCTGCGGCCGGGTGCTTTACCGACAGGTCGACATCGAGGCCTACGAGGAATCTTGCCTGGCAACCTCGACCAAGACCGTCGGGGCTCAGGTCGGTGTCAACTGAGGATGTTGCGTTTAGTCGGTAGATATCAACAAGTGCCAGAGAAACGCAACTCGACCGCGCGAGCAGGGCAGATTTCCGGTCCCTTGGAAAGTCCGCAGTCCGCAAGCGCGGACCGATCGAGCAGTTTGTTGAAAATCAATGGCCTGGTATCAGGCCATGCGGGCTGGTGAGGGTTCCTGCGGGTTCGTGCGGAAAGATTCGAACCCCTGTGGGGTCTGGGTGGGGCAGCACCCCGCACCAAACGACTATTGAAAGTACAGAATAGAAGCGCTGCAGGCTGCTGCGAACCCGCGCGAACTCGATCGAAAAGCGTGTCGGATTGTAGACCTTCAAACAGGTTTTCTGGCCAGGCTGGTCACCGGGAATAGGCATCAAACTCGTCTGCGATCTGATGCCAGTTCAATTCCCAGATTCGAAATCGAACCGACGTTCGCCATCTGGTCTTTCTAACGATAGGTTCCATCGCCGTCATATTCTTTTGCGTCGCTTTCACCGCCCTTAATATTGTTGTCAGCTTCTGGCGATCTGCGCATCGAAAGAGGGCGATGGCGCTCCAATGGAGTCTTCCACAGGATGAAAAAATCTAAGGGATCTTGAGTGCCCACGAACTCACGGGCGAGTTTCAGTCTTTCGAGCAGGGCATTGCGTTCCGCGTCCGGTAATTCTATGACGCGGTTATGTATGCTTTGAAAAAATCTTTCAATATTCATCACGTCCGACCAAGCTTGGATGATTTCCGCAAGTTGTACTCGGCTTTCCTTGACCGATTGCTGTACCTTGCGGCGGTCTTCTTCTTGCCGGCATTTCTCTTGTTCGGCGAGCCACGCCTGACGGGCTATTTCCGCCTGCCGATCCGCTTCATTTATCTTCTCGACCAAGTCAGCGGCTGATTTCTCAATAGCCTTGACGATTGCGGACAATATTTGTGTAAGCGGGGCCTGTTTCGTCTCTTGCCAACGAATTGACCAAGTTACGCGCGGGTAGGGCGAATATGCAATCAGCCGGAGGCGTCCACAGGGCAGTTGTTGATTTGTCGTCCAGGTATGGTCAATATAACGGCGTGATGTCTTGGGAGGGACATAATCGGCGTCTCGGACATATTTCCCGTTGACGTAACGCATCACGACCTCTTCCGACATCTCCACGACGGCGAGGCCAATGGCGACCGTGCCGATGTAGACGACAGTGTGGCGATGCGGCGCCCACAGCGAAGTGAAATCGTGCCCTTTGATAGGTTGCTCGTGCTGATCGATTTTTTCACGATGCCACCGCTCACTTTGGGGCGAAAACGTAACCCGATGCCCGGCAGACTCAAGCGCATTGAACAGGTCGTTTGCGAAAGCAAGTGCCTTGTCTAGCCCAGTTTTCGACGCGGTGACATCGACCAGTATTTTTTTATAAGGCTTGAGGTATTCCCCATCTTTGATCGGCCGGCCAGACTCGAAATGCGCTTTGGCGCCGTTAATGAGAGGGTGTATGCCCGTGACCTGTCGTGCAAGGCGCGGCATGCTGCGTTTGAGAGGAACGGCCGGTTTTGGACGTGGTGGGGCAGGCAGTTCGCCATCTTTCGACCACGAGAGCGGATCTCCTGGCTGCGCCTCCGGAAGGGGCCGCGGAGCGGGCGCCTTCCCCACTTCCAATTTGGCCCAATAGCCTCGCTCCGGTCGCGGCACGCGAAGAATGGTGCAAACCCTGGCCATGTAACTGCCGGAGACGCCGAACTGTTCCGCTACCTTGATCATCGGCTTTGACCAAACCAATTGATAGAGTTCGTCCCTGGTTATCACATCGTATCCTGGGAAAATTCAACGAATGTTTTCGCAGTGCGCGTCGACAGGCGGCACAGGCACGTTCTAGGTTATCTTCGAATCACCAGCCGAGTGCATCAGAAAGAGCGCCAGTTCGATCGCCATTTGAGGAATTGAACCGCTGCCCCTCCTCGAACAAGAAGCGCCGGCGCCGGCGGTCACTTGTGAGCCTTTATCCACGTTTTTCCCGTGGCCGGATTCTTGAACGTTTCCCATGCTGCGGGTTGTGAGCCGAAAACTGAATTCATCGCCTTTGAAACAAGGTTGTAGGCAAATTGACGGCGGTCTTCCAAGTGTTCCGGCAGGTGGTCAATCAGGAACTGTTGAACTCCAAACCAAGGCATACCATTCGGAGATTCGAGTTTCTGGCGGATGTCAACATCTCCTCGCAAGGCATCGATTGCTCGCTGCTCTAAAGTTGCCATTACGTCCACTGGCTCGGAATCTTCGAAACCGGTCTCAGCGGGAAAGAGCGTGCCTGAAGCATTTGCTTCTGGGATTTGGGCAGCCGTCGCGTTCTGCTTCATCCCCGAGAAAGTGCTGCGCAGCGTTTGAGCATATGTATTCCCTGCAGGCTGGTTGTAGTCATGGTCCCGCATTGAATACATCTTTTCGAACGACAGTGCGCGGAGGCTGACTGGATAAGGTTTGCCTCCCACTGAACTCCAGAACACGCCCTGGCCGGGGATTGGCTCGTTGAGTAGCGAACTCAATAGGTCGTCACTGAAATGGGCGTTGGCTCGTTTCAAGGAAGCGAGATCAGCTGCAGACAACAGATGGAAGATGAACCAGTTGTCGCCCTGACTGAGGATCTCGACTGGAATGCTGCCAGGTTGCTGCGTGATCAACAGCGCTCCCAAGTCGTACTTACGGCCTTCCTTCACCCAGGCAATGTAAGGTTCGGCGGCAGGTGCGTTCTCGTTCAACACTGACTGCGCTTCTTCGACGACGGCGATCGTAGGGATAGTCTTAGGGTCGGCAGCTGTGAACTCTTGCTGGTTCCGGTCGAAGATCCGGCGCAAGATCAGGCCTGAGAGCACTAAGGACTGGCCCCCGCGCATTTGGGAAACGTCAATAACACACAACTTTCCCTCGGAAAGCGCATGAACCAGCATGTCCATTAGTTGACTGCTCTTGTCATGCAGCATCTTCACGATCGCTGTCATGTTCCCCCGGGCCGCCAGTGCCTCGGCCTCCTGTCGCTGAGGGTCGAGATCGAGCAGTCCACAGACGTCGTCGAGCGGCGTGGTGTTGCCGTTGGTGTCTATCAGATTGACCAGCGACTCCCAGCGATCTTGTGGCAGCCCTCGCAGCTTCCGCACGTTCTGCTGTTCCTGACGCTCTGGTCCGAGCGCAATCGAAATCACATCCCCCGGGCGTAAGCGGCGGATATCAAGCTTGATGCCGCCAGCAACGAACGACTGGTAGAAAGGACTTGGATTTTTTCGGTCGGTGAAAACGACGACCTTGTCTTCCAGCGTTGGGACGTCGCATAGACCGGGACGGCCTTTGTCATCTGGCCAGAAATACTCCCCATCCGGGTCGAATATGATCGTCCCCACAGGGACCTGCTTGCCGGCGCGTTTGGTGACAACGGGTGTTGTCTCGTAGAGCTTCGAGAACAGTAGTTTGTTGAGATTGGATTTACCGAAGCCCGCTCTGGCAAAAATGAAGCTCCGTCTGGACACCAACGACTCTATCGGGAATCGAACCAGCACCTCCGGTGTGACCACCTGCATCCATTCCTGCGATTGGAATGACTTGTTGCCTGCCGCGTAGATGTACTCTCCGAACGCCAGATGGCCTATGGGTGCGCCATCAATGTTGTGCCCAGCGATTTCACGCAACACCTCGTCACTTGGAAAGGCCACCTTGCTACCAACATGGGGAAGTCGACGATGGGAGGGAACGAATGTCAGCCCGTTACCATTCTTGCGTAGAACACCCAGCACGCGGATGTTGATCCGATACTTAAGATATTGCTCACGCAGGTCTTCTGGGATAGGTCTTTCTTCGCGGACTGCACGGATGTTGAACTCTTCACCGGAGCCAAAAGACAACTTGCCCTCGGAGGAAAAGGATGCAACGCGACCCAACACCGCCTCATCGGGTGTCTCTAGTTGGACGAGGAGGAATTGCCCGTGCATCGGGATGTTCTGGAATTCGTTTCGGTACGGCAAAACAAGGTCGGCGTGGAATTCCATACCTCCCTGCTGGAAGCCACGAAAGATTCCGACGACATGTTCTCTCGGAAAGAGTTGGATTTCTGCCATGTTGTTCTCCCTTATCCGTACCGACGCTGCGCGGGATCGGCGTCCTGCAGCTGAAACGCATCCAATGTGCCTGCGTCACCGCCGAGACTCGAACGCACACCTTCGTAGATGAAGTCCTGCAAAATATCGAAGTCGAAATCGACCAGCGCCGCATTTTCATGCGCCTTCTGCAGGCAACGCGGGTAATGGGGTACCGGAAAGCCGTTGATCGCGTCGGCGAGCATTGACCCGAGAATTGCCTGAGATTCCCCAACTTGCGGAACGAAGATGTCGATTGGCCAAACGGGATCGCGGCGGTGTGAGCCAAACTTCACCAAAAACATCTTGCCACCGACGAATTTGTTGATCTCGCCGCCCTCGCCGGTTCGGTCATCGCCTCGTGCAAACTCCGACCAAACGTAAGCCTTTTCCTCTACTTCACGAGGTACCTCTACATAGGCTGGGTAGTCGGTCTGAAGGACACCTTCCAGAGCCATTGCCAAGCGATACCGAGAAAGCACCTTGCTGTGCTTGGCCACACCAGCGAGATACACTCGGCGCCGACTCTTACTCCATTGTTCATCAATACGGCTTTTCATCCCTTGAAGTAGTCGCTGGAACAGGTCTTTGGCGAACACCTTGCTTCGCAAAAGTCCATCACAGACGATCAAGGTGTCCGTGCCAAAGTCCTTCTTCAGGATGGCGAATAAGATGGCCCATTCGACTAGCTCTCTGTAGACCTGCACCCAGCTGGGCGAAACCGGTTTCCCTTTATCCGTCGGCCGGATCATGTGGGAGAGCGCCTGCAGGCTATCCACCCCTAGGAAAGCCATCATTTCACCCATTGCCGTTTTGGGTTCACCGTTCGCAGCGAACTGGCGCTGGTTGAGCTTCTGCACAGGTGTCGTGGGCGAAACCGCCTCCAGGCAGTACTCGTTGTTGCTGCTATCTACCACCCGGACCAGCTGGATCAAGAAAGGGTCGAACTGAAGCTGGTTATTACCCCCATCGGTTCCGACCAGTGAGATCGACGTCGTGGCGCGCGGCTGGATTCGGCGCGTGGCACTCTTCAGAGGGCGAATCTCTTCTCGCAGAGCATCCAGCACCCCGTGATCTGTGCCGATGCAGTCCGCTATTGCCTCCTTCAATTGGGTTTGGCTTGCTGGGTCAATCATTCTCTCCGTGCCTTTCTGTTCGCACACGCGATGCCAGCCCTCTTTGGGCACCGATAGTTAAGTCCTGCATAAATTCTCACATATCATAGCCCTAAGTCTATTTAGGGTAGCAATTTCTGACATTGAGGTTATTTTATAAGTTGAATCATTTGGCGGAGGCCCTTAAAAGGAGCGGCTCCGTAACGGCGATTTGGCTCCACCCGCGGTCGAACGTAAATGTTCGCGCGAGGCCAGCGGGATTCTGAATTCTGAGTACACGAGCTTGCGTTGGGTCAGTCGCGTGCTCGACGACATACAACCAGTACGCATCGCCTTTTTTACGGGCGCAGTCGAATTGCGTGTGTGACAACCCCACGGGCCGATCTTGCAGGCTGCCGGTCATCGACTTTACTTCGACCCACCGAATCTGCTTGCCGCTGCCGTCGGCCTCGTAGAGATCAAAACCGGGGTTGCCGTCCGGCGTGCGGCACAACGTCGGCTCAAGGCCAATGATCACGTCGATGGCGTGCCCTTCAATCTGCATTCGCGCCGCTTGATCGAGGCCATCGGGGTCTGGGCCATCATCATCCGAATGTGCGCCGACGTAGGAGATGAAGGGACGCGCCCCGGTTTGGCCGGGTGTCCTCTTACCATGACCGCCGCCATTTCCACTTCCTTTGCTGCCAGATGCGCCGTGGCCACCCGAGCCACCGTGTGCGCCTCCGTTGCCTTGGCCGCTGCTGCGTTGTGTGCCGGTACTAGTGCCAGCGCGGCCTTGGCCGCCACCTCCCGCGCCACTGCCCACGCCGTCGCCGCCTTCCGGATCTGGGGTGCCGGGTGGGATGTCCGGCATGTCGTCTCCGTACAAATCTTTCGCATCGCTGTAAACATTACTGTCGGATGGTGCGTCGGCCTCGGGCTCGGCGTCTATCGGTGGTTCGGGTTCAGGTGATGCATTGGTGATACCCAGTCGGGTCGTGAGATCGGCCACGTTGGTGATGCCGAGCTTGCGCAGGAGATCGAGCGCCGCCGGATCGATACCAGCTTCTTTGGCCAGCTGGTCGATGATCGGCGGCTTGAAGGCGATCTTGGTCAGCAGGAAGGGGTTAGGCTTCCAGCCAATGGCGTCGAATACCACGAGGCCCGGCGGCACGAGTTCGCCGTTGGCATCGGGCACCCAAGCTGCTTTATTGAGGCGGCGCAGGAAGGCCGCAGGGAAGGGTGGCGTCTTACGTTCGCCGTAGTGCGACCAGGTGTAGGAACCATCAAAGATGCCACGCCCACGACGTTCTTCGAGGTCGCCCAGGCTCTCCCAGAGCAGGCGGGCGCGTTCGGCACGTTGCTCTGCTGTGAGTTTCGGCAGCAGGTCGATGAGATCGTCGAACCCTTGAAGCAACCAGTCGGTGATCCGGTCGTTGGCCCCTGACGTGGCCTCGTAGCCAGTTTGTCGGCGCAACTCCAACTTCTCATCCCGCGTCAGGACGTTCGGAGCTTCGAGTGGGCGTGGATAGCGCAACGCGCCGCAGGACTCCAGTAGCTCGCGCATGTTCTCGCCGCGCAGGCAATCGTAGGCGTCATCGACTATGAGGATACCGTTCACGCCAGCAAAGAGCTGCTTCAAGCGGTCGGTGGCAATGTAGATATCACCGGGTTTGGCGACGTAGCGTTTGCCGCCGCCAGCATCGACCACCACTACGAAAGATGCTTCTCGTAATGCTGTTCGAAGTTTTTCTTTCTGGCTTGCCGAATCTGTATTGAACGCGGCACGGATGCGTTCGATGTCGGCTGCGTAAGCATCGTTATTCACGTTCACTTTTTCTTGCCGGTACTTCGGCAAGATATTCCGGATGACGTCATCCACCGGATCAGGTTCGGTAATTCTCAGCGAACTTAGGAAGGCGCGTGCCTCTGATGTTGTGCACACTGCTCGGCGTACTGTCGGGAATCCGGTTGCGATGGTGCTGGGTAGGAAGGCCTTCGCCTCGCCGTTCTCGTGGGCGACAACGTGCGTGCCATCTTCTAAACGAATCAAGGGAATCGTGTCGAGGCGGCGGCGCAGGGCTGCTTCCTGACCGCTCAGGAATTCGTACAATCGCATCACCCACTCGTCGGATTGCGCCTCGAGGAATGACTTGGTCAGGCTCGGTACCAACTTTGTCGGCGTGATCTCGTCGATATCGAGTTCGCGCATCAGGTAGTGGCGGATCTCTGGTGCTTTGTCCTGGGTGATGTCGCCAGAGAGCCAAGCGGCGACCTCCGAGCCAAAAAGTGCCGCGACCTGTTCCGGACTGAACAATTCGCGCAGCTCTTGCGTTCGCGCCAGCTTTGCCTGATGGGCGGTGACGTGACCGCCGTCGAAGGTCGGTAGCAGTGCCTCATCCTGAAAAGTCTGCCGGACAGCATCGAACATCGGCGCGAACCGCGAGCCTTGCGGAAACTTCTCGCGATCAAGCGGAAGGCAGCGTAGTGCCGAAACATCCAGCATCGCCTTGTCCCGCAACCAACGCATCGCCTCCACCAGCAGACAGGCCGTTTCCTTGACCAGATGCTGGTTCCACGGCTCCCCGGGCGGGATGTTGTCCCGGCTGGGCGTCGTGCGATACGGCCCCTGCACAAGAAAGCCAAGATGGCTCTCCACCACGGTCGGGAAGAACACCACAAGTGGTGACTTGGCCAGCGGATGCACAGCCCAACGACCAGGGGCGTCCTTCACCGGGACCAACGAGAAGGCGATTTCCACTCGCCCCACCTTCTGCTGTTCGGCAGAGAACACATCGCGGTGGAACACCAGCCAGTTTTGATCGACTTCGGCCTGGCCACTTTCCTGACCGATCACGGTGATGCGCTGGGCATTCGGGCCGAGTGTTTCCGGGATGTTGCGCAGATAGAACCCAGACGCGCCGCCCTCGACGCTCCAGTTGATTTCGTCGATGTGGCGCAGAAACAGGAGCGCGCCGGGGCCCAGATGTCGGAATCCTGCTGTGATGTCCTGTGGTGCGGTCGTGTCCTCTGGCTTCAGGGGTAGGATGATTTGCGTTTCGTCCGCCGCACGTGCCGTGCGATCCGCCCGTTTTGGGAAGACGTATCCCTCAATGGCGAAGTCTTCATCACCAGAGTGAATCTCCGGCAGATCGGTGACGGTGTAGACCGACTTGAAGCCGAGACCAAAACGACCAATCGAGGATTCGTTCTTGGTGCTCTCGGCGATGTCGCACACACTGCGGACATCGGCTTCGTCGAACGGCTTACCATAGTGAGATAGTGTCAGGCGAGTCGAGGTCAGCGCGAATACCACCTTGCACGGACCGTTCCGGTCGCCGCGCCGACCGAGAGCATCCTCGGCATTTTGCAGCAGTTCGAAGATAAAGTGCGTGCGGTCGTCGTACAGCCCAGCTGCCAACTTCCCGGACTTTTGAGCGCCTTTGGTGCCATAGCTCTCTCGATTTTCCTTGCAGATTTCCTCGTAGTTTGATGCCACCGCCGCTCCCTTTCAATTAGGCATCTCTTTCGATGCCAACTTTGCTCAAGTCTGCCCAACTAGGCAATAGTATGACAAAATGTTGCAGTAAACCAAGCACCGCCCAAATGACAAGGGAAAGCCTATGAGCGACCAGCCGGACGAGATCCTCACGATTGACGAGGTTGCCGCCTACCTGAAGGCAGGCAAGCGCACGGTCTATCGGCTGGCCGCCAGCGGCAAACTCCCGGCATTCAAGCTTGGCGGCACGTGGCGCTTTAGGCGGGGCGATCTGGATCAGTGGATCGCCAGCCGCATCGGCAAGGCAATGGTGGATGACGACGAGGAGGCGGAATGAATTCCAACGTCATTACCCTCCAGTCCAAGGCCAACCCACAGCAGCTCGAAGCCATCCTGGCAACCGACGGCCCGGTGCTCATCATTGCCGGACCGGGTTCAGGCAAGACCTTCACCCTAGTCGAGCGCATCGTCTATCTCATCACCGAGAAGGGCGTAGCACCCGAGTCGCTGCTGGTTGTCACCTTCACCGACAAAGCTGCGCGCGAGCTGACCACCCGTATCTCCAACCGGCTGGCCGAGCTGGGCATCCAGTTCAACCTGAACGAGATGCACCTCGGCACCTTTCACTCCATCTGCCTTCGGCTGCTGGAGGATTACCGCGAGTTCACCCGGCTCAAGCGCAGCTTCACGCTGTTCGACCAGTTCGACCAGCAGTACTTCCTCTACCAGCACATCAAGGACTTCCGCGAGTTACCACACGCCGAGCTTGTCATGGGCGATGACCAGACGGGCCGCTGGGCGCAGTCGGAGAACCTGCTCAAGTGGCTCAACAAGGTCAGCGAGGAAGCGCTAGACGCAGCCACGCTCGCAGCGGCTCCCGAGCCAGAAGTCCGTGCGCTGGCCACCTGCTTTGCCAAGTACCAGGAGCTACTCCACGGGCACAACTCACTGGACTTCTCAGGCATCCAGTACGAGGCCCTGCAACTGTTGGAAAAGCGGCCCGAAGTGCTGGCGCAGCTGCGAGACAAGCTCACTCACCTGATGGTGGACGAGTATCAGGACACCAACACCATCCAGGAGCGCATCCTCCTTCTGCTGGCGGGCGAACGCCGTAATCTCTGCGTGGTGGGCGACGACGACCAGGGCTTGTACCGCTTTCGCGGGGCCACCATCCGCAACATCCTGGAGTTCCCGGCGCTGTTCGACGATGGCCAGTGCAAGCAGGTCAAGCTCACCGTCAACTACCGTTCGCACCCGGACATCATCCGCTTCTATAACGAGTGGATGAAGGAACAAGTCTGGGACGACGGCACCCGCGTGTTTCGTTTCGCCAAGCAGATCGTACCCCGCGAGGACGAGTTTCCCGATCTGCCGACAGCGGTGCGACTGGCTGCGAGCGATGAAAAGGACGACACCACGAACTGGCACGCTGAGGTGCTGGCCTTCCTCAATGGCCTGAAGTCCTCGGGGCAGCTTTCCGACTGGAATCAGGTGGCCTTCCTGTTCCGCTCGGTCAAGAACGACAAGGTCGTGGCACTGGCGCGCTTCCTCGAAGCCCAGGGCGTCCCGGTGTTTTCGCCCCGCTCGAACATGTTCTTCGAGCGCGAGGAAATCCGCCTGATGATCGGCGCGCTGATCTTCCTGTTCCCGCAGTTCCCCAAGGTGCGGGCATGGGCCGAAGGCGTCATGCTACCCATCTGGGACTACTACGACCACCAGTGCTTCGCCGCTTTCGCCACTGAGCTGCGCAAGCCGGAGAACAAGCCGCTGCTGGACTGGGCACGTCCGCTGGCCAAACGCCACGTTGTGTTGGCGCAGAACACTGACTACTCCTTCTCCGGTCTGTTCTATCAGCTGCTGCAGTTCCCGCTGTTCTCGCGCTTCCTTACTGAAGACGCCGTACAAGGGGTGGACAAGGGCCGCGCGGCACGCAACCTTGGCACCTTCTCCAAGCTGCTGACGAAGTTCGAGTACCTGCATTACGTCAGCGTGCTCAACCCCGAGTTTCTGGAAAAGAACCTGCGCGATCTGTTCAACCAGTTCCTGCGCTTCCTCATCGACGGGGGCATCGGCGAGTACGAGGATGAGGCAGAGTACGCGCCCAAGGGCTGCGTGTCCTTCCTCACCATCCACCAGTCCAAGGGGCTCGAATTTCCGGTGGTGGTGTGTGGCTCGCTGGAAGCGGTGCCACGCAAGCAGTACAGCGCGCTCGACGTGTTGCTGGAGGATGGCGGCTACCTTTCCAAGGAACGATTCGAGCCGCTCGACCACATCAAGAACTTCGACTTCTGGCGTCTGTTCTACACCGCTTTTTCGCGCGCCCAGAACCTGCTGGTGCTGGCGGCGCAGGAGAAACAGGGGCGTGGCAAGTCGCCATCCAAATACTTCGAGCGTCTGTTCTACGAACTGCCCAGCTGGCGCGACGTTGATCTATCGGCTCTGACTTTCGAGGCTGTTAAACAGATCAACCTTAAACGCGAATACTCCTTCACCTCGCACATCACCGTGTTCGAGAACTGCGCCGAGCAGTACCGCTTCTTCAAGGAGCTGGAGTTCGCGCCCATTCGTGAAAGCCCGATGCTGTTCGGTACGTTGGTGCACCAAACCATCGAGGACATCCATAAGACAGTGCTGCGCGGCGAAGAAGGCTCCATCTCCTTCGACACCATCAAGGGTTGGTTTTCGGCCAACTACGCCATGCTCTCGAAGAAGGAGCGCGTCTACCTCGCACCCTCCTCGCAGCAGGCGGCGCTGCTACACGTGCTGCGCTACTACGAGCGCGAGAACGGCCACTGGGATCGGATCAAAGAGGCCGAGGTCGAGATCTCGCTCATCAAGGATCAATACATTCTCAAAGGCAGCGTCGACCTGATCCGGGGCGAGCATGACACGGTCGAGATCATTGACTTCAAGTCGGAGAAAAAGCCCGACATGGAGAAGGATCGGGATCGCCTGCGCCAGTACCAACACCAGCTGGAGGTCTACGCCCATTTGGTGGAAGAGCGCACCGGCCAGAAGGTCAGCCGGATGCATCTGTACTACACCGGCGAGGACGGCGGTAACCCTTACGTGTCGTTCACCAAGGACGACCGCGCCATCGGCAAGACCATCGCGCGCTTCGACGACATCGTGGCGCGCATCGAGCGGCAGGACTACCAGATCGCATCACGCCCGGCCAAGCTGTGCCTGAGCTGCGACATGCGCTCTTACTGCGACAACAAGAATTGGAAATTTAGGAAAAACGACTAATGAGCAAGAACACCCCCACGCAGGAAAGCCTGCAACTGGCCACGCCCGATGGCGGCACCACCAACGTTGAGAAGTATGAGTTCGAGCCGATCAAGGGCTACCCGATGCTCAACTGGCGCGGCAAACGCCCGTTCACTTCGACGCAGTATTACCCCGCCCAGTTGAAAGAGGTTCACGGCGAAGAGGTGGATGGCTGGCGCAACAAGATTTTCTGGGGCGACAACCTTCAGGTGATGAGCCACCTGCTTAAGGAGTTCCGGGGTAAGGTCGACCTGATCTACATCGACCCACCGTTTGACTCAGGTGCTGACTACAAAAAGAAGGTGCAACTTGGAGGGAAGGCAACCACCACGGATCAGCCCGTCTTTGAAGAGAAGCAGTACACGGACTTATGGTCGAACGACGAGTATTTGCAATTCATGTTCGAGCGGCTTGTTCTGATGCGTGAGTTGCTTTCCAAAACTGGGAGCATCTACGTTCACTGCGATTCCCACAAATCACATCATCTTCGCTGCATTATGGAAGAGGTTTTCGGTCAGGAGCACTTCTTGAACGACGTGATTTGGTGCTATTCAGATGCTGCGAATAGCAAGAAATATTGGAATACCAAGCACGACACCATCTTGTTCTTCAAGAAATCGGAAGAGTGGACGTTCAACTATGAAGCGGTGTTGCGCCCGCATACCGAGGAGAACATTAAGAAGTACCGATATGAAGATGAGAATGGTCGTTATCGGCTCTTTGGCAAAAACGTGGCTGGAAGCCCGATCCAGTGGCATCGAGATGTAAGCCCCGAATGGGAAAAAACCAATCCTGAACTTGTCTTTAGGCATTACCTCAAGGATGGCAGCCTTCCATTGGACTGGTGGAACATCAACCCCGTGAATCAGGCAGCAAAAGAGCGTACTGGCTATCCCACACAGAAACCAGAGGAGCTCTTGGAACGCATTCTCCTCGCCAGCTCAAAGCCGGGAGACATTGTTTTTGACTGCTTTATGGGGTCAGGAACTGCCCAAGCGGTAGCGATGAAGCTCGGGCGTCGCTTTATCGGGGCTGACATCAATCTGGGTGCTATTCAGACATCTACCAAGCGCCTTCTAGGTGTTGCTGACGAATTGCGTCAGCAACACCTAGATGGGGAAACAAAAATCTTTACTGGATTCGAACTTTACAACGTTAATCACTACGACGTGTTCCGCAATCCGGTTCAAGCTAAGGAACTGCTGATCGAGGCGCTGGAGGTGCAGAAGCTGGAGTTTAGCACCGTGTTCGACGGCGAGAAGGACGGCCGCATGGTCAAGATCATGCCCGTTAACCGCATCGCCACGCGCGCCGATCTGAACGAGCTGATCGCGGGTTTCGACTACAAGTCCTGGGAGCGCAAGCAGAACGAAAGCCCGAACCGCCCGGTCGAGAACATCACTCTCGTTTGCATGGGCCACGAGCCTGACCTGCACGCCCAATTGGAGCTGGCTGCCAAGCCCTTCAAGATCGACGTGGAAGTGGTGGACATCCTGCGTGACAAGGCCGACCTGGAGTTCAAGCGCGATTCGCAGGCCAAGGTCGCCGTCAAGAACGGCGAGCTGGTCATCGAGAAGTTCTATCCAATGAACCTGCTGCAAAAGCTCTCACTGCAGAAAGAGTCGGTCGAGGACTGGAAAGAGCTGGTCGAGTCGGTGTTGATTGACTGGAACTACGACGGCGCGGTGCTGCAACCGGCAGTGGTCGATATCCCATGCAAGAATGAGATTGTCAAGGGAGCGTACAAGGTGCCCGAGGATGCGGGCACCATCCGCGTAAAGATCACGGACCTGCTCTCGGAGTCGTGGGAAGGGAGCATCAGCAATGGCAACTAAGCGTGCGGCCGCAAAGGCTAGCGGCAAGGCAGCCAGCACGTCCGGCGCGTCGCTGGATTTCGCCTTCTTCCGTTTTCTTTGGCAATTCTATAAGGACAACCGAGGGGCAATCCGGCAGAGCTACAAAGAGCTGACTCGCAAGTTCCTCGACTTCAACAACCCGGAGAGAAACCCCAAGACCTTCCTGCGCCAACCGCAGTTCGAGGCGCTGGAAACCTACATCTTCCTCAAAGAGTTCCTCGGCAATGCCAAGGTCGAGGAGATCTTCAAAGCGTGGTACGGGCGAAACGGCAAGTTCGAAGGACGCAAGTTTGGCTCCTTCCTCGGCACTGCCGGCCAGGAGATGTTTTCCTTCGGCGAGACCGACGAGCTGGAATTGAGCTCGTACAAGCTGTTGTTCGAGAAGATGCGCAAGAATTCGCGCGCCTACCCGAACTACATCTTCGCATTGACAATGGGCACCGGGAAAACCATCCTTATGGCCACGTGCATCTTCTACGAATTCCTGCTTGGTAACAAATTCGAGAAGGACACACGCTACTGCCACAACGCGCTGGTGTTCGCACCGGACAAGACGGTGCTGCAATCGCTCAAGGAGATCGAGGCCTTCGACCTCACCCGTGTGGTGCCGCCGGAGTACGTCAACTTCCTGACCACGCACCTGCGCTTCCACTACCTCGAAGAGGCAGGCACCTCACTTGACACGCTTGATCGCTCGCGATTCAACATCATCGTCTCCAATACGCAGAAGATCATCCTTAAGCGCCAGCACAAGGAGAAAACCTCCGTCGACAAGCTGTTCGGCGCGAGCGGCGAAACCCTGGCTGCCACCGGCGTCTATGCCGATGCCGCCGACCTCTACAACTTCGATCAGCCGGAAGAGGAAGGCGAGCTGACCACTAACCAGCGCTTCGAGAAGCTGCGCCGCCTGGAGCAGTTGGGGATCTACGTGGACGAGGCCCACCACGCCTTCGGCAAAGCGCTGGCCAAAGACATGGGAGTGGGTGCCAAGGAAACTGATACCAGCTTGCGCACCACCATCGACATTCTGGCTGCTAGCCTGAGTGTCGCAGGTACGCGCGTCGTGGCGTGCTACAACTACACCGGCACGCCCTACGTCGGACGCGAGGTGTTGCCAGAAGTGGTCTACGCCTACGGCCTGAAGGAGGCCATCGACAAGGGCTTCCTCAAGAAGGTGACGCTGCACGGCTATGCCAACACCCGCACTGACGAGTTTGTCGATATCGCCATCGAGAATTTCTTGAAGGAATCAGGCGAGTTGCGCCCGGAAGGGTTGCTGCCCAAGTTAGCCTTCTTTGCGGCCACCATCGATGAGCTGACCGGCGAACTGCGACCTGCGGTGGAGCGTGCGCTGCTCAAGCACGGTATCCCGACCTCGCGCATCTTGGTCAACGTGGGTGACGAGAAGCTCACCACCAACGACGACATCCGCGAGTTCAACCGGCTCGACACTGAAGGCTCGGAAAAGCAGTTCGTCCTGCTAGTAAACAAGGGCCGTGAAGGCTGGAATTGCCGCTCGCTGTTCGGTGTAGGACTGTTCCGCGAGCCCAAGTCCAAGGTGTTCGTGCTCCAAGCCACGATGCGTTGCCTGCGCGCCATCGGCGAGGCGCAGCACACCGGCCACGTCTTCCTCTCGGACGACAACCTCAACACGCTGAACGACGAGCTGCAGCAGAACTTCCGCATCAGCGCCGACGAGCTGCAAAAGACCGGCAAGGACAAGGAATCGGTGCAAATCCGCGTGGTGGAGCCGCCGGTCAAGATCAAGCTGGTGCGCGTGCGCAAGCAGTACCAGATGCGCGAGAAGGCGCTTGTGCCGGGCCAGACGCTGGGCCTCGACCGCGCCGATAAGGAAAGCTGGAATACGTTGGTCGAGAAGTACCGGTTGATAGAAACGCAGCAGGACGGCCTGACGGCTGTTGACGCGGCGCGTGCCTCCGGTAGTCGCACCTTCGACCTAACCTCGCGCCGGACAAAGCGTGCTTTTTCACGGCTGTCGCTGGTGGCCGAGGTGTCCCGCTATCTGAACCGAAGCCCCTTAGAGATCGAGGAACTGCTCGACGCGACGAAGGAAGGCACCGAAGAACTGGTGGCTATCACCAACGAGTTCAACGAGCTGCTGTACGACGAGATCATCCCGCGCCTGTTTCGCCAGCTCTACGACCTTGACGAGTCGCAGCAAACCGAGGAGCACGAGGTTGATCTGATCAAAATGCCCTCGAACGGCTACTACGAGGTATCGGCGGCGAAGGACAAGATCGTCCGGATGAACGACGCGCAGATCAGGGACGAGGAGCGCGCCAAGAGCTTCCACCTCGACACCTACTGCTTCGATTCGGGCTCGGAGAACTGGCTGTTCTGGGATCTGCTGCGCGAGCAGCGGGTGAAGAAGATCTACTTCACCGGGATGCTGACCCACGGTCAGTCCGACTTCTTTATCCAGTACATCGACCCGGATTCGCGCACGGTGCGGAGCTACTACCCTGACTTCATCTTTCAGCGCGAGGAGCCGGATGGCAGTCTGAAGTATGTCATCGTTGAGGTGAAGGCCGACAACCAGATCGAGGATGCCGTGGTACAGGCCAAGAAGGACTTCGCCCAGCAGATCGCGGTGGCCAGCGGGATGGAGTACCGCATTCTCAAGTCATCTGACGCTGACAAGAGGCATTTCCGAGTGTTGCTTTAACTATCAATCGCTGTTGATTTCGTAATCGCAGGTGCAGGGAAAACCAAATGACCAAAAAGAGAATATCGAAAAGCACGCTCTCAATGTTCCTCCGCACGAAGTGCGACCGGGAGCTCTATTTGTCCCTGCACGAAGATTCAGAGCTTGATGCACATGGAATGCCCGTACCACTACAAGCGCGGCCTGGGATTGGTGTGCTGCAAACTGCAGGCAGAGATTTTGAGGATGAACGAAACGAGCAGCTGATCCAGGCATTCGGCGGTCTGGTTATCTACCAGCCAGACAAAACGGGGGCAAACAAACCTGTCAAAGCGCCGCTGGCATCGCTACTCGGAAAGGTATCCGCATTACCTTCGATCATCCTGCAAGGGAAGTTCGAACCGTCATCTTTCCAGAACAGCGTAATGGCAAACATCGGACTGCAGCCAGCGCAGATTGCTCAGGTTCCTCCAATCGCAGGACTCATACCTGACATCATCGTTATACGCCAAGCAAAAGCCGATGACGAAGAGGTCTGTCCGGCAGGATCTAGGAAACCAATCGATCCGGTGTCTGAGACGCGATGCGCCTTGAGCATCATTGATGTGAAGCACACTAGTGAGGCGAATCCAAGTTACTCAGCCGAGGTAGCACTTTATGCGCTTTTTCTTGCTAACTGGATCGCTGATCAGGGACTGCAGAATAGTTACTTCGTAACGACTCATAGTTACTTGTGGACACGATTCAAGCAAGGGCAGTCTGCCTTCGACGGTTTGATGTCAGGCACTTCTGCGGCAACACCGAACCAATATCTGGACGCCTTGATTGCCGATAGCGAAGATGCCAATCTCCGCTTTTACCTGCCGACTGTGCTGCATTTCTTCCGGGAGGACTTGATCCGAGTCATCGCCGTTGGTGATGCTTCGCCTACAGGCTGGGAGAGCCTTGAGTGGCACGTGGATGGGCGCTGTAGTGCATGCGACTGGCTGGGGCATGAGAAATGGGCGAATTCGAAGGATAAGGCACGAATTGCGGCACAGCCAGCCCATTACTGCTACCCAGCAGCGAAGCTCACTGGACACCTGAGTCAAATTGCAGGCATGACGCGGGGAGCTAGGAAAACGCTCCAGATCAATGCAATTCAGGACACTGCGGGTGCGGCCGTTGCGCCTTCAGCACATCCCGCTTTTCAGCAACACAGCCATCTCAAGAAGGAACGCAGCCGCATTCCAGCGCGAGCTAATGCGCTCATCTCCTCGATGACAACGGTGGACAATTCTGCGGTGCTCGCGAGCTTGGCACCTGCACCACAGCTCCATGTGGCTATCACGGTGAATTTCGACCCCAGTGCCGGGCTACTTACGGGCTTGTCGATACTTGGTCGCGCAACGGCTTATGTAAGCGGACAGTCCCCTCGTCAGTTTGTGCCGAAGTGCTTTGTCGTCGACCAGAAGAATTTGGCAGACGAATGGGTTGCCCTGGAGGGGCTGCTGTCAACCTTGTCGGATATGGTCGATCAGGCAGAAGCATTCGTTCGTGCTGCAGGGAAAACTCCGCTGACCGCGCAGATTGCCTTTTGGGAACAGCGACAGTTTGAAGAGCTATGTGCGGCGATGGGGCGGCATTTGCCAAGGGTGCTAAGCCTAACGAATCGGAAGACCAAAGCATTAGCCTGGCTTTTTCCGGCCGATGAGCTGATTGAGAAGCCGGATGGCGCAGTCAGTCCATGTATTGTTTTCATCGACGAAATTGTCCGGCGAGTGGTCTTTGCTCCAACACCTCACGTCATTACGTTATTCGATACTGCCGAAACTTACTACTCCGGGCCGGGACCTGTTCGCCTGGGGGATGCTTACTATCGGGAGTTTCTCACCAACGGCATCCCGAGAGAGCGCATTTATGAGATCTGGAGCAACGTCACTACCATCAAGCGGGGCTCAGTTACCGTCCCTCGAAATACGGTGATTCAGGAGTTCGGCAATGCTCTGGAAAAGCAATGCCGTGCATTGAATAGTGTCGTCGAACGGTTGCGCACGGATTTCAAAGGGCAGCTGAAGGCTAACGCCCCAAAACTGACGCTATCAATTCCCCAAGGCAGTCGCGACGTCGCCTTCGATAGCAAGCTGTGGATCTGGTGGGAAGAACTGCAATTTCAGACCAGAAAACTGGAGTCTCATCAGCGCCTAGCGCTTGATGCCGAAGCATTGGAGGCGAGTTACGAGGCCGTACGCCTTACTAATGGCCAACCTACGGGATCGCCGAACGAGTACATCTTCGATGTCCTTCCAGGGTCAACCGAAGCTAAACTTGACGACAATGAAGGCTATCTTGCCCTGGGCAAAGAGGGATACCCAGGACTGCCACTACACCGTGGCAGGGATCTGATCCGCGTCACAGCCCCCCCTTATTCAGGGCAGGGTGACACTCTGCTTACTCCATTGTGGTCGGCACTCTCCGTGACACTGGTGTCGTTCGATCGAGGCACGCGCAAAGCAGTTCTGAAGTTGACTAACTGGCGCGAGACGGCATTCGCACCGTATCTGCTGGCCAATTCAACTGTCGACCTGCTGAACGATATTTTCATAACCAAAGGACAGGGCTCATTCAAGTGGTATGACACGGTTAAAAAAATCTTGACCGCTGTCGGTAATCCATCAATTGCGGTTGCCGATAGCAATGCGGCTACAGCAATGGGCGCTAGGGCAGCAAGGCCAGGTTCCGATCCCATCACTCCTCTTGCTCGTATTCTGTGGGAAGCTGACACCGTTCACACGACATCGGTGGTTGCATCGCCTCAGGCTGCATCGGTGGCGGCCTACGCCAAAGCCAAGCACAACCTGAATACAAGCCAGACTGATGCTGTTGCTCAAGCCACAGAAAAAGGTCTGACTATCATTTGGGGGCCGCCTGGAACCGGTAAAACCCAGACGCTTGCCGGATGTATTCATGGTCTCGTCCATGACGCGGTGCGGAGAAGCCAGCCATTGAAGGTGCTGGTTGCCGGGCCGACCTACAAAGCAGTTGAAGAGATAATCGGTCGCGTAGTTGAGGCGCTAGATGCCGATCCAACATGCCCGGCAGAGGTTTTCGTTGGATATTCCTCGTCGCAGATTCCTAAGTCTTTCGCTGTAGCCAGCCCTCATTTGCGTGTTGAATCATTCAATCTCAACCAAGCTAACCAGGAAACACAGGACTGCCTGGCTAGTTTGGCGAAAACCGATACCGTCACGATTGTCGCCACGTCTACAATGCAGGCATACAAGCTGGCAGAGTGGGGATTTGGTAGCTGTGTCGGCCCTGTTTTCGATGTCGTGATCGTTGATGAAAGCTCGCAGGTGCAGGTCACCACGGCGATTTCGCCACTAGCGACACTAAAAGAGGATGCGCGACTGATCATTGCAGGCGACCATCTTCAGATGCCCCCCATCATGGCTCTGGAACCGCCTAAGGGTGCCGAATACTTGGTGGGCAGCATCCAGAAATACCTGCTCGAACGACCATTTGGAAGCCAGATCACTCCATGTCCATTAGAAGAGAATTACCGCTCGGCTGAGGACATCGTTGCCTACGCTCGGACCATCGGCTACCGATCAACGTTGCAGGCCGCAAATGCTTCCACTGCGCTTCATCTATTGGGAGCTACGCCAACCCCTGCGTCCGGATTCTCAGGGGGCATGCCTTGGTCTCCTCTGTGGCCGCACATTCTTGCTCCCCAGAATAAGGTGCTGACTTTGCTCCATGACGATGACCTCTCATCGCAAAGCAATTCCTTTGAGGCAAAGATCGTCGCCGCCTTGACTTGGTGTCTCAGGCAAATAGCGAGCGCAGAGCTCGATGGGCGCGGCCCGGTTACGCATGCAGTGCCACAACCAGATCAGTTCTGGGGGCGGTGTATTGGAATTGTTACGCCGCACCGGGCGCAGCGCGCATTAGTGATCCGCGAACTGAGATCGATATTTCCATCTGATCCGCCGGATTTGATCGATTCCGCAGTTGATACCGTGGAAAAATTCCAAGGTGGGCAACGTCACACAATCATCGTGACTTTCGGAGTCGGGGACGC
Source organism: uncultured Noviherbaspirillum sp. (assembly GCA_966212445.1). Lineage (GTDB taxonomy): Bacteria > Pseudomonadota > Gammaproteobacteria > Burkholderiales > Burkholderiaceae_D > Noviherbaspirillum. Next base: position 74,558 of record CBIHRJ010000002.1, read on the forward strand.
CGATGTGATCATGGGTGAGGAAGCGTTCCTCATGCAACTAGAGCGGACAAACGTCGCCATCTCCCGCGCGATGGCCAAGTGTCTGGTGGTCATGCCAATGACCCTCGCAGGGCACGTCCCTCACGACAAGAAGGCGCTCGAGACGGCACATGCGATCAAAGACTACGTCGACGAATTCTGTAATCAGGAAATAATCGATCAGATCTCGTTTGGATCAACCTCGAGGCAAGCGAAGTTGCGCTACCACCAATAGCGCTACTGTAGTCAAACTCTTTCGACGTGAAAATCGAACTCGACGGCGGCGGCAGATTCGGCTTTCATCTGGTCTGCTTGCCGCTTACCGACATCTGCTGATTTTGCCGAGCGGGTAGATACCAAGCGCCACGCGGCTCCGGATTCTTCTAGCGAGCTTCTGAAAAGTGTCTTGGCGTCCACTAACGCGGACGGAATTATTCCGAATCGGACGTACATGTGGAGTGATTTGGACGACGAAGCGCTGTTAGCTATATTGCGCCAGACCTTGCCGAGCGAGGCTGCGAAGGCGTGCTGACCACCATGGTCGAGTTGGGGGCCTGCTGAATAGTCGATAGAGTCAGGTCCGCCTAGGAACCAGTTTCTCAACCATTGATCCTGCACGTACGTACGCATTCCGTAATAAGGCGGAGACGTGATCACAATCGATGGTGCTGTGCTGATCGATCGAAATAGATCTTCAGATTGGGCATCACCATGCAAGACATGAGAGATCGGGCATGGGGATGTCTGTTCTAGTCCTACCAAGCGCTCGATTTTGCGACGCAGTACCCGAAGCACATCAATCTTTGGTGCTTTAAGATCGCGCTCTTTCCAGAATCGTACAGCGTAGTCAGGCTTCGATGCGTAAGTCCTGGGCATTTGGTTTGAGAAGTAGCCCGCATTCTCTACGTGTTTCGGCAGTGGGCCGTGTAAACATCCAAGTGCCGCAGCACGCAAAATAGACGATGCATCTGTCTCTTCATTCAGCCCAAGTAATCCTTCACGCAAAGCACAAATATCCAGGAGCGTGGCTTTGTGATATGCCGAACGGAAAAATGGAGTATCGGGTAAATCAGCCGGGTCGACATCTGAGATCAACTTTGCAGCAAGCTCAAGAGGGGCTTCAATGTCACAGCTCGCGAGCTTGGCCTTTGCTATGGCAACAGCAACAGGCGATGAATCAATGCCCCAAGCGGAAAATCCAAACCTTCGAGCCGAATACAAGGTGGTGCCTCGACCACAAAATGGATCGAGCACAACTGGCTTTTCCTTTAAATGCTTTTTGAGGACCCTGTTTGGGTACTCAAGTGGGAACATCGTAAAGTAAGGACAGATTGCATTCAGCGCGTTTTCTTTAATGTAAGCAAGGGTCACGTTCTTAGTACTTGTGCTTGGCGTCGATTTTTGGTATGGGAGGCATTTTACACGGCTATGTGCGTGTAGGGAACGTCTCGAAGTCATGATCGACCGTTCACTTCCAATAACAAGCGTTCCGCATTTCTACGAGCTTCAAGCCCAGGCAAGACTCGACCACCGCTATAGACCCAGCGCAGCAGTTCCTGCCCCGCTGAATGCCAGTCGCGCTGATTGACTCGCCGGCGCAGCGTCGAGGTTTGCAGCCGACCCGCGCCGAGGTTGAACGTGAAGTCCACGATGGCCGCGAGCCGCCCCTCGGGCTCGGTGGCCAACACCGGGCAATAGCGCAACGTGGCGGCGAGTGCCGTGCGCAGGTCCTGACGCAAGTAGTCCTCGCTCTCTTCCTCGTTGATCGGTGGATGGTCTGGCTTGCACAAACGCCCGTAGCCGATCGTCCAGTAGCCGGCCGGACAGATATAGGGATGGGCGCGGCGCAGTGGATCTGATTTGGGGACCCTGTGGAATCCTTCAAAGCGTTTCGCCAGGGCGATGGCAGCCTGGGGAATCTGACTCATGGCCTCACCCGGTCGAACACGCGCCCGATGAACCAGAAGTTGAGCACGCCTGCCCATAGTGCCTGGTCGGCTTCGGTCCAGGCATGGAGGATCGCGACGCCCCAGGCGGCGCCGCCTTCGATGGCAGCCACGAAGGCGGCCGTCTTGGCGGTGCAGTACAGCGCCATGAACCAGTAGGTGATGACCGGTCGGACGCTGCTCGACAAAGCATCAGCCCAGCGGACGCCGGTTTTCTCACCCTGGGTGCGGACGGCTTCGCGCAGCGTCTCGATCGCGCCCACGTACCATGCTGCATCGGCACCGGCACCTATTTCGTCCATGCGCTGCGCACCGCGCAGTTTCTCGAATTCGAGGGCCTTGTCCTGCATCGCAAGCTCGTGGCCGCGTTCGCCCTTGCGGTCGAGCCATTTGAGGATCTCGGGCGCTAGGCGAAATGCGCCACCGAGGAGACCACCCAGAAGTGTCTCGATCATTGGCTAGCCCCCATCAATTTGAGCTTGATGGCGGTTCCCACCAACAGAACGGCCAGGATTCCGGTTGTGAGGACCTTGATGGTCGTTTGCCATGCAGTACGACGAGCGTCGCGCCATGCATCCAGCAGGTCGCGCAGTTCCCGGATGTCGCGGGCGGCGTGGCCGTTTTCCAGCCCGAGATGGGCGAGGCAACGCTCGGCACCACGTTCGGCTGCGCGGTCGAGCAGTTCGTCGAAGTCCTCGCGGCGCAAGAGCAGCATGTTCTCGACGAGCGCGGGTTGTTGTTCGGGTTCGGTCATAGGCTTTCTCCAGAAATGCGAAACCCGCCTCGAGGGTGGGTTTCTGGGGGGACGGGGAAATGGATCAGATGGCGATGCCGGGACTCCAGCCGGTTGCCTTGTAGGCCGAGAGCACTGCCTCGTCCTCGATGAAACACAGCCAGCCGACTTTGGGTGTGTGGTATTCCCATACGCCCGCGATGCGCGTCGCGATCTGGTCGGCTTTGCCGGACCAGACGCCGGTGGCACCAGCTGGAATGAGGTAGCGATCGCCATTCACCGGGCTGGCCGGAGGTGTCGCCAGATCACGGTCTTTGACCGACAGACTGACGACGGCGCCCAGCCGCTTCAGGTTGGCGTCCATGCCGGCGCCCCAGCCGCTTTCGCCGAGTGTCCAGCCGTAGTTGAGTCCGAGGTTCGGGTCAGTGATTGCGGGCATCAGATGCCTCCGTAGTACTTGTCATAGTGAAGTCCGTAACCGGCGCGCTCGAAGGCGATCGAGTGTTTCTGCAGGCTGATCACGCCCGAGCGGTTGGATTCGAGCTCGATGCGCAGCGCGGCATTGGGTCGGCCAAGGCCGGAATCGGCGGTGTCATCGGCCAAGGTGTAGGTCTGGCTGGTGCCCGTCAGGCCGCTGTAGGTGCGGCGCAGGCTGCCCGCTTCCCCGTATATCCGTAGAGTGTAGGTGACGCCGGCCTCCGGACCAATGTTGCCGTTGGTCTGGGCCACCAAGCTCACCGTCTGGCTCAGCCGGTCCCGGTGTGCCCAGGAGATGACCAGGTCACCCTTGGCGACCGCCAGGTAGGCCACGTTGTTGATCTTCACGTTGCCGGGTGGATACGGCCGGTTTTGCCGGCGATTCATGGCCAAGGAATCAGTCGGAGCCGATGCCAGCGCTAGCGTGCCTTTTCCAGTCACGGTGAGCAGCCGAGCGTTTACCGTTTCGCCTGCGGCGTACTCGGTCGGGTCGATGCCTTGCGCGCCATCGGCGAACCAGATCCGGCTGCCGGCGGCGTGGCTGACCGGCACCGTATCCATGACCCCTCGGGTCAGCATCAGGCTTTGGGTGGTCGTGTTGATGGCGGTGACCTGGACGACCTCGTCATCGATGTAGGCATAGGTCCCGGTGGCGACCAGATCGATGTCGAGTTCTCCACTGTAGGTGGTCGTGCTCGTCACCTCTTGCGCGAGGCTGGAAGCCAGAACCGCAGTGGGGCAGAACTCGCCTTGGCCACGCTGGTTGTAGGTCGATGCCGAACTCGCCTTGCTGTACAGGTCGTAGTTCATGGCACCCGGTACCGGGCGTACGCCGAGGGTCTGCAGGAAGCAGTCGGTGGCATCGAGGTAAGCCAGCTCCGATGCGGACAGTGCGCGGGCGACGTCCCAGTACGGGGCTTCGACCAGACGCCGGGGAGTCGTCACCGTGGGCGCAGGGACTGGGTCGGTCCATCCCGTGGGCTGTGAGGCGGTGTAGACCGCTGAGGGCAGCCCAAACACATCCTCGACCGCGTCGATGATGATGGCGCCGTTGGTGAGTGAGCCGCCATCGACGCCGGCGATCCGCATCACCAGACCGGAGATTCCGAGCGCTGGCCACGCCAGCTTGAACACATCGCCGGGGTACAGATTCCAGGCTTTGCGGTTCACCTTCAGGCGGACCTTGGCAAGCGGCGTGGATACGACGGCCAGATCGCGCATCGCGACCCGGGCGGCGAGATCGTCCGAGGTGATGCCGGGGTAGCGCCGCGTCTGCGACACCACGGCGCCCTGAGCCTGGATATTGGCCAGGTCCTGGACCGCGATGCTGGTCTCCTTGAAGGTGTCGGGCTTGGTGTAGATGAGCACGATTTCGTTGGTCGTCTCACCCCATGCGGCACGCTGAAAACTCTCCAGCTCGATGACGTTGTCCGGGCTCAAAACGGGGAGCGTCGCCACGGTGTAGTCCGCACGCACCAGCTTCAGGACGAAGCGCCCGGTCGACGGCGAGGTCGTGAGCACGCCGCCGATATGGTCCATCACCTCTTTGACGAACTGCTCGATCCTGCTCTGCTGCAGCCAGATCATGTTGAGGCCGAAGCCCTCGTTGGAGAGCACATCGGCCGCTGCCCGAAACGAGGCGTCGTCGATGCTGGCCGTCGGATACCCCATTCCCCAGGCGGCGTTCGTCAGGCACTCATAGACGATGTGCGCCGGGTTGGCGGCGCCGTTGATTTCCGCCTTCGCGGAATACCAGTCGCGGAAGCAGCGCTTGACGCGCACGGCCCACGGTTTGATGTAGGGATTGTTGGCGGCGATGTAGAGCTGGCGCAGGATCAGGCTCAGCACGCCGCGATAGGCGGGCTGGGGGGAGCCGATCTTCGAGAGGAGGTAGTCGTTCGGCGTCTGCGATGCTTGGCCAAACGCGGCATCGACGGCGCCGGAAACACCGCCCTCGCGCTTCTCGCCACCGAACAGCTCAGGCACGTCGACCGTGATCCGGCCGCTGGCTGTAAGGTTGCCGCTCCAGGCCTGGCGCTCGCCGACCTGGATCTCGGTGATGGCGTCGACCGGTCCGTGGCAGATCGCGAGGTGCATCCCCAGGTAGTAGCGGTAGCCGACCGTTTGCGACTTGCTGCTACCGCCCATCGTTCACCTCGGCGCCGATGCGTTGCCGGGCGACGGCAACCACGTCTTCGGCCATGCTGTCCCCGGTTGCCAGCAGCAGGTTCGCGGGCAGTCCCTGGTCGATGAATCGGCTCCAGTCGAGCTGGTGACGCGCGAACCACTCCCGCGCGCCACGGTTGCAGTAGCCCAGGCTGCGCATGTCGCCGTGGGTCACCAGGATGTCAGTCATTTTTTTCCACCTTTGGATTTGATCGGCGTGGTGCGCAGATCGCCGTACCACACCACGTTGGCGCTCTTCACCAGCACGGTGCCGAACACGACCGGCACGGGACGGCCCTCGTCGGCGGTCGGCGCATCGAAGTCCTTGAGTTCAGCGGCTTGGGGTTGCGGTGTCTTGGGTTGCAGCGCGTACTGGATCAGCACGCTGACGATCAGAACGGCAATGGCTGCCCACATGGGAATTCCTCGGCAAAGTGGTCTCAGTAAATCGGGCTACCACCAAAGGGATTCTTGGCCGGAATGAACGGGAATCCGCCGAAGTTGGCGCTGTTGCCGAACTTTGCGTGGCAGGTGCCGAGGGTGCGGTCGCAGCCGGGGTACAGAAGGATGGCATCGCCGATCGCCAGCCCCGGAGGGATGCCCGACAGCTCGATGGCATCGGCGCTGTGGCCGACGATCATGCGCTTCTCGGTGATGCCGTTGGCGGCCCAGGTCGCATAGCCGCCGGCGAAATGCCCGACCGCAAACCCTGCGGCGATTGGGACGCTCAGCGATGTGCCATCGATCGCGACGACCGTTCCGGGGACCCGAGACACGACGGCGCTTGCCCCGCAGGCCGTGCCGTAGAGCACATGTGGGCAATTGCGCTGATACAGTCGCCGCAGGCCAATGCGCTGCAGGCTGGTGTAAGCCGGTTCGCAGTTGAGCTCCACTTCCGAGCCGCGCCATTCCGCATTGAGCACGCGCCCCATCCACACCACGACGGTTTCACCATCGCCGCGATGTTGCCGGTACAGCGTGAGAAGGGTGACTTCGGAAGGTGGTGTCGAGATGAAGGGCTGTGCGACGTCGACGTCGCGGGCGAAGGCGATGCGCAGGCCGGTTTTGCCGATTTCGGCGGTTTGCTCGATGCTGCCCCGTTTCATCGGTACGGCACTGTAGGTGTAGGTCGCATACGTCGCATCCTGCGCGGCGCTGGTGTAACGCCAGGCTTCGCCGCCTCGGCGAAACTCATACAACTCGACCGGACTGCCGGCGTCCGTGGAAATTTCTCTGCTGGCGTAGGTCATGTGTCATCCCGAATGCTTTTGACGGCGATCGATACCTCCGCCGTGTCGTCGGTGTGATGGGCGATCTCGATGGCATCGCTGTCCAGGCGCACCAGCTTCATGAACGACACCTGGCGGATCTGCTCGGGCAGCAGGGCGGCGCCCATCACGCTGTCGATGGCGAGGCTTTCGGTGCCGGGCGACAGCGCGGTGGCGCCCGTGATGCGCCGGTAGTAGCGGCTGCCGAACGTCGTGGCGATCATGATGTCGCGCCGCCCGACTGCGGCCGGCACGTTGGCGGCGTAGGCACGGTTCTCCACGGTGATCGCCGAGTCGAAGGCGCCGATCGGGCTCACCACCTTCAGGTCGGATTGGAAGCTGGGCATCCAGAATGCCGTTAGCCTACCGGCCCGGGCGGCCAGCCAGGACCGGAACGCAGCGATCGCTGCCCGTCCGCTGATCAGCCACCGATGGGTCCGGCGGACCGTGCCGATGCCTGAGAGATCATCGATGACGCGGCGCCCCGTCAGAAAGTCCAACTCGTTGACCTTGCGCGTGTAGTCGGTATCGACATCCTCGGTCCAATTGGTGGCGGTGAGCAGGACGGGGTAGCCCCGGTAGTCCAGCGTCTCCGTGGCGGCCGGAAGCAGCCACTCGTCTTCGAGCTGGAAGCGCAGCGTGGCCTGGCCGATGGCGTCGCTCGGATAGGACAGCCCGAGTTCGTTCTGTAACCGGGCCGGCCGAACCGGCAGGATCTTGGTACCGATCGGCCAAGTGGCGTCCAGCGGGCTCTTGATCGTCAGCGATGTGGAAAGGACGGCTGTGATCTCGGCGAACTCGGACTCCATGCCGAGCACCAGTCCGACCAGGCCGCCGACGGCAAAGTCCCGATTCGCGGTCGCCACGGCAATGGACGTCTCCCCGGCTGGGATCGGGCTTGTCGCGGGTGCGACATCGGTCCAGAGCGGCAGACCGAATACCCGTGCCTGCCAGGACAGGAGCAGGTTTTCCATCTTCACGCGTTCGGTATCGGAGCCGACCAGTGCGCTGTACTCGAAGCTGCGCCTTGCACCTGCGCGCAGGCGCACGCGCTGCTCGAAGCCGGCATGGGACTCCATCACATCCGTGAGCCATTCAAGCCGCTCAATGACCGGTTGCACCCAGTTCGGCGCAAAGATCCAGCCGATGATACGGCGTCCGGTCGCCAGCAAAATGGCATCGTCAAAGGCGAATGCGAAGAGAAACGTCGCATTCACGGTCGGTGGACCGTTTGGCGTGACCGCGAGCGTATAGAGCCGGGATTCGTTCGCGGAAAATACCGTCGGTGCTGGCGCCGGCCCGATCAGCATCATGCCCTCCGCGCCGGTGGCGGTCAACGACGCCAGGGTGTTCGGTGTCAGTCGTGCGTTCCAGACCTCGATCGTTCGGCTCTGTTCCGAGGCCAGACTGCCAAGGCTGATGCGGCCGGGCAGCAGGTGCACGCGAAAGTAGTAGTCCTCGAAGTAGCTGGGCACCTGCACGCCGGTCAGCGCCCGCTGGGCGGGAACCGTGATGTCGGCGGCGTTGCTCCTCGCTCCTTTCTCGGCGCGTGGCGTATCGCTGGCCGTATAGGGATAGATAGGGGCGACCAGATTCCCGTCGATGCTCAGGAGAGGATTCAGGGACCCGGCCTGGGCCCGATCGAGTACCGCGCCAGTCAGGATCGGCATGTCGAAGTTCTCGTTTAAGCTGAAGCGCGCAGATCAGGGGCCGTCGTACCGAACTGCCATAGCAATCGTCCCGGAGTGAGTCGCGCCGTTGTACGGCGATGCGGCGCGGCTCGCGGTGTTCTTGCGGTACACCGGCGCGATGAACCAGCGCTCGGACCCGAGCGTCAATATCTGGCCGTCGTCAATGTTGTCGTTGCGCGTCATCCGCAGATGCGGAAGTTCTGCGACGTGCGACCAGAAGCCGGAGGGCTGGGCTGCCATGATGTGGATGCGCGTCAGGGTCGCTTCCCCGTTCCAGGTGTTGGGCTGGGTCAGCAGCAGCGTGGGGACTGCAATGGTGGCGCGAGCGTTATTCGGGTTCGCCGTCGAAACGCCCACCGGGTTGTTCCACCAGCCGTGGCCGTTAAAGTTCAGGTAGATCGAACTGTTCTGGACGCCGGTGGTGTCGTTGGACTGCCAGAACGGAGCACCCGAGGTGTTTCCACCACCGCTGCCGGTGCCGCCAGTCGAGTTGATCGCCACACCCGCCCCGGTGCTGATGTCTGAAGTCGCGGTGCCCCAGTGCCACACGGCATTGCCCAGCACGCCGAAGCCACGCGCCTGGCCGAGTGACAGCCACTGCCACCACATCACCTGGTAATTCACCGCCACGATGATGTCGTCTGGGGCCGTATGCACGAAGATGTGGTAGGTCACCGGGTAACTCAGCAGCGTATTGCCCGCTTGACCGAGCCGGTTAGTGATGCCAACCAGCTTAGTCGCTGGGGTGACCAGGGTGGCACCGGAGTAGCCAAGAGCCGCTTGTACCAAGAGGTTCAAGCCGCTGACCGTGAGACGACCGTAGATGTCGCCCTTGTAGAGCATGCTGTTGCCGGCGTCCCAGGACCAACCGTGATCCGTCCCGGCGGTGACTACGGCGTTGAGCAAATCGCTGGCGCTGTTGGCCAGCCCGGTGACATAGGGCATCAGGAAAGCTCCAGCGCGATGTAGTCGCCAAACGACGTGCGCCCGACGTCCTGGATGACGACGTAGTCCTTGCCGTCGATGACGAGCGTGTTCTCGACGACGTTGTCGAAGCCGGTGATGTGATAGATCCCGTCCAGCGCGCCGTAGATGTTCGCGGAGTCGTAGAGCATCACCGGGTAGAGCGCGTAGGTGGTCTCAGCCGGCCGGCAGGCGCTGGCCATCGTCGATTGGCCCCAGGGTGTGGCGAGTGGGGCTTTCCACGTCCCGTCGTTGAAGTGCATGCGCAGGTTGTTGCGGTTGCCTTTCCACGGCATCGTGTGGGTCGTCTCGGAATAGCGTGTGCCGGAGGCGCTTGTCAACATTCCGGCCGCGAACAATGGCTGGGGATATTGGCCAGGCGATGCGTAAGGGAAGAACTTGCCGATCCCGAACGATTCGTAGACCGGCGTGCCGACCTTCATCGCCACATTCAGCCGCTGACCATTCACCGATAGCCAGTAGTCGATGCGTTGGTTGTGGGCGGGCACACCGAGAACCGGCGAGATGCCCGGCTGGGTCAGGAACGAGTTGGCGGCGACATAGCCTTTCATGGTCGCCACCGCCAGGTTGTAATAGTCCGCGTTGCTGTCCTGGTAGCAGTAGACGCCGCAGAAGATCTGCTCGGCGCCGGATAGCCCAGGCGCCATCATCAGCAGCTCACGGTTCGTGATGGAGGAGTCGTACCGGAGAATGGTCCAGCCCTCGGCCAGGCAGACGTCCCGAATCGTTTCGAGTAGCTTGTGGTGGGCGAGCACCGTCGAGTTGTCGACGAAGCCGACATAGGCAGTCATGCGTGTGATCCTTACTGGATGCGTTGTTTCGGTCAGCTCAGCACCTGCCGCACCGCGCCGGCGTTGCGCTGCAGGATGTTGAGGATGGTTTTTTCGCCCGAGGACGAGTTGAGGTAATCGGCAGCCATCGCTGGGTCGACGACGTTGACGATGCGCACCGCTTGCCCTGGTGCCTGTTGGGGCGGTGCTTCCGGTACCAGCCCGCCAGCGGCAAACGCCAAGCTTTGTCCCGGGACGCGCGGCCCGGACGACAAGCCGTTGATGGATCGTAGAAAATCCACGCCGACCCGCTTGACCGCAGCGGCGTTCAGGACGAACTCGCCCGCCGACAAGCGCGCCGGGACCGAATCCGAGGTTGAGGTGCCGGGGCCGGTCACCAAACCACCCGAGGCGAATTTCTTGATGTTGCCGAGTAAGCCCATCACCGCCGCGACCATGGCCACCATCGATGCTACCGCGAGCGCTGGTCCCACATAGGGAATCGACGCTTGCGAAGCCGCCGCACCGGCACCGGCCTTGGCGGCATCCATCGATACCATGGCGGTGGTTTCTGCCGATTTCTGCGCCACGACAGCGGCGCTAGCCGCTGCATCCACGGCCTGTTCCTGCTGCACGAAGCCGAGTTTGACTGCCAGCATGCGCGCCTGCATGGCGATCCACTGCTGGAAGGGTTGAATGACGATTTGCTCCAAAAAGGCGTCGGCCACTTGCTGGAAGATACTGGCCAAGGCGCTGCGCCAGCTTTGAGCGCCGGTCAGCATGCCGTTAAGGGCACTGCCAAAACTCTCGCCAATGCGGTTCCACAAGGGGGCCAGTTCATCGACGACCAGCTTCGTGCGTTCCAGCTCGTTGCGCCACGCCTGCACCCGGACGACGGCATCGGGACCAATGGCCTGCGCCGCCTGCTGCATGGTCGGTAGTAGCCGTTCCATCTCGGCGGCCGATTGCTGCTGCAGGGCAACGATCTCTTTGCGTGCCTGTGCTTCAGTCAGCAATCCCGCCTGCTGCTGGGTCTGAATGGCTTCTTGCGCATTGCGCAATCGCTCGGTCACCAGCCGCCACTCGGCTTCCAACGCGACCAGGTTGGCTTGTGCGGCCTTCACGTCGATCAGCCGGCCGACCGTGGCAATGCCCTCGTTGTCGCCCTCGGCGCGCAGCCGGCCGATCAGGGCCTGGTATTGCCGCTCGATGGCCGCGCGTCGATCCTGGCTGGTTGCAGCGCCAGTGAGATCCAGCATCTCGTCGCGCACCTTGGTAAGCTCCTCGCGCAACTCGCGCTCGGCTTGGGCCGCCTTGCGGGCATTGGCGACCTCGACGTCCGCACGCTTGTTATTGAGGACGGTGAGCTCGGCTTCGAGCTTGGCGACCTCAGCTTTTGCCTTCAGGCGTGCCAATTCGTCCTTGCCGGTCTTTTCCAAGCGCTGCTGCTCTGCGAGCGAAACCTGCACGCGCCGGATTTCGGCATCGATCTCCTGCTGCTCGATCCGGGTCTTGGCCGCGTAGTAGTCTTTCAGCGAAATCAGCCGGTCTTCGAGCGCCGCGTCCAGTTCGCGCGCCTGGCGATCCAGCGCATCCTTGAGGATCTTGAATTCGGCCTCGGCCTGCGCCTGCACGAGTTCGAGCTTGGCCGCCTCGACCCCCTTGGCGGGTGTCGGCTTGGCGGGTGGTTGTGGACGGCCGAATACGCCAGGCTGGTTCTTATCGGAGCGGATGCGGCCAGCGATGGCCTGTGCGACCTCCCCGACGTAGTCGCGCGTAACGGCATCGCGCACGGTCCTCGCCAGTTCCTGCCCGAAATCTCGCACCTCGCCGAGCTGGCGGCCGAGCGCGGCGCGTAGCGCCTGCATCGAGAAGTCCCCGCTGAAGGCCGCTGCCACATCTTGGCCCAAAGCCTTCGCCAGTTCCCCGATGTCGGAGAAGGCATTGCGAAAGCGTTCGACCAGAAAGCCCGCCGTGATGCCGACGACGCTGCCGACTGCGTTGAACGCGCCGATGACGATGTTGACCATCATGCGGATGGCCGTGCCGACGGTCTTGAGTGCGCCGGCCATCACCTCGCGCACGCGGGCCCAGGTGAGATCGTTGGTGCCGACCAGCCGCCCCAATGCACTGACAACGGTGCTGACCTTCTCGACGACCAAGTCCCACGCGGCTGCGATGATCTGTTTGATCGAAGCGGTCTTGCCGCCGAACTCGACCAGGGCGTTCCGCGCCGAATAGAGCGCTCCTGCCAATAGCGCTACCGTTGTCACGATCACGCCGATGGGGCCGCCCAGGAGTGCCAGCACCCCGCGCAACAAACCCGCCGCGCGACCGAGCAGCGACGTGAATGCCACCGCCTGAGTCACGGCACCGGTGGCGGCGGTGGCTTGCAGCCGAGCCTTTGCCGCATCGACGACCAGTGCGCTGGTGGCGAGGCCTTGCGCCCGCGCCTGGGCCAAGGCCGCATCGGCGAGGCGAACCCGTGCCAGCGCCTCGGCTTCCAGCGTGCGCAGGTTGGCAAGCCGCGCCGCCGCTTCCGCTCGGGCGGCGGCGATGCTGGTCGCAAAGGCACTCGCCATCCGGCCGAAGGCGGCGACCAGCACGACACCGGCCAGATCGATCAGCAGTTCGAGATGCTGGGCGACGAGTTGGATCGCCTGCGCCAGACCTGCCGTCAGGCCGGAGCTCGTGTCGCGCTCGCCGAAGGCGCGCAGAAAGGCGTTCTTGAGACGGGTGAGCGCACCCGACACCGTATCGGGCAGGCTGCCGTACTCCTCGGCGAGCCGGCCACGCTGCTTGAGCAAGGCGTCGAGCACGGCCTTGGACGTGATCTTTCCTTCCTGCGCCAGGGCCCGCAGCGAGCCGAGCGGCACGCCCATCCCGTCGGCGATGGCCTGCGCCAGACGCGGCGTCTGCTCGATGACCGAGTTGAATTCCTCGCCGCGCAGTTGTCCCGAGGCGAAGGCCTGGCCCAACTGCAACAGCGCCCCGGCCGCGGCCTCGCTGGAGGCGCCGGAGAGCGATACGGCCTGTCCGATGGCATCGGTCGCCGCCAGCACGTCCGCCTGCGAACGCCCCAGCGCCTGCACCGAGGGCGCCAGCCGCGCGTAGAGCGTGACGGTTTCGGCGAGCGGCGCGCGGTTGCGCTGCGCGATCTCGAACAACGCCGCGTCGGCGCGGTTGAACTCCTCCTGGGAGGTGACCGCGAGCCGCAGGCGCGCCTGCAGGTTCTTGTACTGGTCGGCGACCTCGACCAGTTCGCGCACACCCAGTCCCACACCGATGGCACCGCCGATGCGGGACAGGACTTCTCCCACCTGGCCTGCTTCGCTGCGCAGGCGCGAGAGGCTGCCCTGGACGGACTGGAAGGCGCGTCGCGTCTCATCGACGGCGGTGATGAGGATCTGCGCGCGATTATTCGCCATTGCTCAAACCTTCGACATTGCCTTGCGGATGGCCGCCGTCAGGCGGGGAAGATCGACCCGCACCGAACGGGTAAGGTCGAAACGTTTCTTGAGGGTCACGCTCCGCACCAGCACGGCGACAGGAATCTCCTGGCCGCGCTTGATGCGCTTGGCGCCGGTGCGCTCCCGCTCGGCGCTGCGGAAGCGCGTCAGCGGCCGGGCGTTCTCGCCGATGTTCTCGGCCATTAGGATCTGCTGGCCGTTCTTTTCGACGAACCAGGCATTGCCGGATCGCATCAGCGCATCGATTACCCGGGCAAACGCCTTGCGTCCGATACGCCGGTGTTGCGGCAGCAGCGGGATCAGCATTCGTCCCCGTATCGTTCCTCCCTGTTCGTGCAGGCCCAGCCAGGGCACCTTCGAGCCGATGTAGAGCGCCGGAAATTCCGTGGCTTTACGGTCGAACACCTTGGCGTGCATCGACCGGAGGAACTTGGGTTTCACGGCGTTGAAGCTGGATCGCATTTCGCCCTGCACCCGCTCGGCCATCTCTTTGCCGGAATCCCGCATCGCGCGGGCGACTGCGGAATGGATCGTTTTGTGGGTATCGGTTTGCCAGGCGTTGAAGCGCCGCCGGTCTAGCAGGCCCTCAGCGACCAGATCGATCTTCATCGCGCATCCCTTGCTGGAGTTCCGCCTGCAGCTGGCGGATACCGTCGCGGCTGCCTTGGGCGGCGGTGGTCATGACCGCCAACTGGGTGGAAAGGCGCTCGTATTCGAGGTGGCGGTCGGCCGCCAGGAAGGCGTTCACCTGACCCAGCGTGTAACCCAGGATGTCCGCGTAGCGGTGGCCGTTGCGGATCAGGCGGGCGACGGCGTTGATCCAGCCAGTCGGCCGTTCAGGCTCTGCGCCAGATCGCCGACCTTCGGCGCGACCCGGCGCACGAAAAAATCGGCATTTACCTCGAACACGGCTGCGGCCAGGGTGATCGCGTCGTCTAGCGCCAAGGCGTCCACCCGGTCGCGCGGCTGGCGACTGGCCAGTGCCAATGCGGTGAGCAAGGCATCGCCGTGATCGCAGAGCAAGGCCATCCAGTCCGGTTCGCCGGTCAGTTGCTCGGCAAAAGGGCGCACCGCCTTGAGCATCGCCGGCAGTTCGCCGACGACCAGCGGGCTGATCGTCAGGCGCTGCCCTGCCAGTTCCAGCACTTGAGCCTGCGGCACGAGCACATCGAGATCAGAGCTTGTCATCACGCCTCCTTACAGCAGCACGATGCGGCCGAACTGACCGAGGTCGCCGTTGGCGGGCTTGAGCGTGTCGGCCAGTACCTGCCCGGAGAGCTCGAACTTGAGCAGTTCCTCGGTGATGATCGACAGCTCCTTGGCCGGGTTGATGGCCACGCGGTACAGGTCAATCACCACTTCGCGGTTGCTGTCAGCGGTGTTCAGGCCCTCGAAACGCACCCAGCGCTCGGGCAGCGGCTGGGTGAACAGCGCCGTCGACTGGGCCGCACCGTAGGCGTAGTCGATCTTGAACGGCTCCACAAAGGGCCCGCCGGTGGTCTTGTCGGTGATCGACATCGAGCCGTGCTTGGCGTTGAGGCTGTACTGCCCGGCTGGCAGCGTCTTGGGCGTGGCCGAGGAGTCTTTGATCACCACCGACGAGACGTTCTGCTTGGCCAGCAGGTAGAGACTTCCTGCAGCGGCCGGGTTGGGCAAAGCCTCACCGGTAACCGTGCCGCTGGTCTGCTCGACAGTCGTGCCGTAGAGCGCGAGCGACAGGTTCACCGCGATCAGTTCCTCCAGCGTGCAGGCTAATTCGCCCTTCTTGGTCTTGATGAGTTGCAGGTCGGTCAGGCGCTGGCCGCTGGTCGACTCCTGATGCTCCAGCGTTTCCACCGAAAGCGAGACCTTGAGTTCGGGCACGTTGCCGACGAAATTCAGCCCTTGCGGGTTGCCGGCTGAGTCGCGGGCGCCGATGTAGACACGGCCTTGTCCAGAGAAATACGGCATGGTCAGTCTCCCTTGCGTGCGGTGGGTTGCGGTTTGACGCCCGGCTCATCGGGCGCTTCGGTAGGCTTGGCGACGCGGCGTTCGATCAGCCAGCGTGCGGTGGCCTCGTTGACGTCGAGTCGGCTGCCGGCTGCGTACAGCACGCCGGCGTGGGTGTGGGGTTTGATCAGTTCAAGAGTCATGGAAAGTCATCCTGTTTGGGTGAGGTCCTGGGCGAGGGTGCGGTAACGGATCTCGTAGCGGGCAGGCAGCGCGACGGCGCCGGCATCGGCGTCCTCGGCATCCCACTCGCCATCGATCTCCCGGATCGCCAACGCGAGGTCGGTGACGTTGGCATCAGTCATCAATGCCGCGTGTGCGGCCACGATCAGCCGGTCCGCGACGTCGAAGGACTCCTCGCCGCGCGCCACCACAACGAGGCGGATCGTCAGCGTTCGGTCGACGCGGTTGTTGGCGTGCGCGGTGATGGCGTCGCCTTCGGCGAACAGCAAGAGCGCGGGGCCGGTATCGCGCGTGACCGGTGTCGTTGGGTGGCGCAACACCGGCACGGGCGCGACAGCGTTGCTCAGGCGTGCGGCGACCGCCCGCAAGATCTGCTCGCGGAGCGAATTCATGCCAATGCCCTCAGAGTCGCGTGAGATCGGCGCGCCGCTCGCTGCCATCACCGATGCTGCGGATATCGCGAACGCGGTACGTGTTGCCACCGATGGACATGGTGGCTCCTGCCGCCAGGTTCGGTAGTGCAGAGGCTGAAAAGCGGATCGTGTAGTCGGCAGATAGGGCCAGCCCGTCAAGCACGGACTCGTCCGGGGAGCGGAAGTCGACGGCTATGGTGTGGCCATCGATTTCCGCATCCACCAGCAAGCCAGACCGCTCAGCGGCATCATAAAAGTCCTCGATGCGCACCATCACACCGTCAGCTTCACCAGCACACCGGGGCGATGGCACATGGGCAGCGGGTTGGACTGGGTATGCAGGTCGGTGCCCCGGTCGAACTTGCGCGGCTCCTGCTTGGCATAGAGTGTCTGCCCGATGGTGTTGACCGTCTCGTTAAAGTCGGCCGGCGCGAAGTAGGTACCGAAGGTGTCGACCGTGCCCAGCGGGAAGGCGTGGGCCTCGCCAGCCGCGATAAAGCGGCGGGTGGTCCCAGACGGATCGGTTGCCTGCCCGCGATACTCCTCGAAGGTGATGCCCGCGTAGGTAAAGCCTCGGCGCACGTCGTTGATCAGGATGGCGCCCTGCTGCCAGTTCTCGAACGCTTTCTCGACCTTGGCGTGGCCGGTCAGTGCAGTGAAGAACTCGGGTGAACACAGGCAGTGCACACCACTCATGAACTCACCCTTGAGGTTGTCCTCGATGGCAGCCAGGGTCGCGATGCACTTCGCCTTCACATTGGTGCCAGCATTGCCGAGGTCGAAGGCGATCGTCTGCGGCGTGATGTCGAACTCGTCGAACAGGTCGTACAGCACTGAGCCATCGGCATCCAGGATGACGCCCTTCAGCGCACCCATACGCAGGTGCTCCAGCGTGATCGCATGCTTGTTCCGCATGGTCTCCAGGTGGCGTGCGATGACACCGGCGATCGCTTCCGTTTCCGTCTCCGAACCAAAGGCACGGATACCCTGGACCTCCTCGGGCAGGACGACATCGTCGTGCGGGATGTGCGAGATCACGAAAGAACGCAGGGTGCGTTTGCCGCGCACACCAACCGTGCCCGGGGCTCCCGGCGGCAGTGTGGGCAGCAGGTTCAGTACGCCGTTCATCTCCTCGACGATGACTTGGCGCTGGCGCACCGGCTTGGCCGGCATCAGGCCGAGATCCTCGATGCGGCCATAGCGGTTGGGGAGAATGTTGATGGCCGCCGTGAGCGCCGCCATCGAGAACGCGGGATTAGTAAAGGGGTTCTGCATGGTCTGTCTCCTGGATCAGGCGGCGGTTCGGACGAGGACGCCACGCGCTTCGAGCTGAGCGATCGCTGAGTCCTTCTCGGTGGGGGTGATGGCGACGGGCCACACCAGCGCGTGGCTGGCGACGATGGCGTGGCGGGTGATCAGCAGCGCGTCCTCACGATCGATCAGGGTCGCGTCCACGTCGGCGGCGAGCACGCCAACGGCGTTCTCGGTCCCATCGGCGGCGGCCGGATCGAGCACCTTCAGCTTGCCGGTCGTGCTGTCGCGGCCAACGATGGAGCCGAGCGACAGGTTCTGCCCGGCAGCGACCGTGGCCAGGTCGCGTGAATACTGATTCGGCGCCTCGTACTTGAGGAGATCAGCGAGGTTGTTGGTTTCCTGAATGGCAGGCATGGCTTACTCCTTCGTGGCGAGTTTCTTGACGGCGGCAACGACGGGGCTGCTCTCCGGTCGCATGGTGGTTCCCGCATCGGCAGTGATGCGCGACGCGATCTCAGGCTGTTCGGCACGAGCCTCGAGCAGTGCGCGGCGGACTTGGGCCTCGGTATAGCCAGCGGCGATGAATTCCGCTATGCGCTGCGGTGTGCCAGCGATCAGGCAAATCTCGGCGATCGCTTGTGCCTCGATACGCCCGTTGGTGGGCGCGCCAGCGATCGATGCGGCCATGGGCGGTGCGGCGGGATCTGGCTCCGGGACATCCGCCGGATCGGGGGTGGTCTCCGGCTCGGGGGTGGTCTCCGGCTCGGGTTCTTCCTGGGGAATGGGGTCTTCGTGATCGGTCATGGGAGGCTCCAAATGAGAGTGGTGATGGCTGGATATCGGTGGGCTGGCTTTCGGCGACGTGGGCGAGGCACGAGCCAATGGGCCGCACTTTGCTGCAGGCGTCCTGGGTGTCGCCAGCCGGCGTTGGGCACCGAGTGCGTTGGAAAACTCGACCAGAACCTGATCGAGGCTGATTACCGCGTCGGCCAGTCCTGCCGTCACGGCAGCCTCCCCGAAGACCAGGCCGGCTTCGGTTGCATGCACGGCGCGTTCGTCCATGCCGCGCATCTGTGCGACTTGGCTGACGAAGATTCGGTAGAGCCGATCCACCTCCGACTGCAAGGCGGTGGAAGCCTGTGGTGACAGTGGCGCGTGGGGAGAAAAGTCGTTCTTGTGGTGGCCGGCGTAGATCGCCGTGAAGGCGAGTCCGTCCTTGGCATCCTTGACGGACTGGTCTACGTGCAACGCGATCACGCCGATGGAACCGACGCCGGCGGTTTGGGACAGGGTCAGGCGCGATGCGGCGGCTGCGATGGCGTAAGCCGCCGAGTACGCCGAGTCGTTGGCGTGTGCCCACACCGGCTTGATGTCGTTGGCAGCGCGAATCCGCTCGGCCAGCTCAAATACGCCACCCGCTTCGCCACCGGGCGAATCGATATCAAGCAGGATGCCGTTGACCTGTGGGTCAGCCAGCGCGGCGTCGATCCGTGCGGCGATCTCGCCATAAGAGGTCAGGCCAGACGCCACCTCCAGCCCCATCGCCCGTCGCACCAGCGTGCCGTGCACGGGAATGATCGCGATGCCGGGCTGCCCGACCGAATTTCCAGCCTTTGGGGCGGGAAGTGGGGCGGCGGCATCGATCTCGGGCAGTCCAATGCGTGGGCCGAGAACGGACAGGATCACGTCCAGTTTCGAACGCGCAATGAGAAGCGGCGTCCCGTAGAGACGGGACGCCAGATGTACGAACTGCATGTCAGTTGTCCTGAGGTTCTTGCGGCGAAACCGGATTGGCCGTCGCAGCTGCGTTGACGGGCGCTTTGTCGTGGCGCGGGTCGGAGTCGAAAACCAGACCGAGCTGGTCGGCCCGTTGGTTATCTGCCGCGATCTCGCGGTCGATGTCTTCCGCGTCGTACCCGAAAGCCGAAATGGCTTCGGAACGTGAAAGTAGTCCGGCGCGAATCGCGGTGAGCATCGCGTCGAATTCCTTCTTCGGATCGACCCACTGCCAGCCCTGCGGAATCCATTTCGCGGCCAGGTAGTCCCGCTTGCGGCCGCCAAAGCCGGGGAGATCGAGTGCGCCTTCGAGCGCAGCCTGCTCCATCCATGCCCGCCAGATGGGGCGGCAGAGCTGGTGGACGATCACGCCATGCTGGATCGCCTCACAGCGACGGCGAAACTCCAGCAAGCCGGCACGGATCGACGAGTAGTTCACTTGCGTCAGATCGCCCGTGAGCATCTCGTAGGTGATACCCATCGCGGCCGCAACCGCCCGGAACTGCATGCGCAGGAATTCGGCGTAACTCGCCCCGACGTCTGCCGGTTGGCTGAACTTGACGTCCTCGCCAGGCTCCAGCAGCTGCAAGGTCCCGGGTTCCAGTCCTGCCAGGGACACGCCGTTGGCATCCGCAAGTCCTTCGCCTATGAGGTTGTCCTCGGGCGCCAGGCGGGTAATGAAGCCCGCGAACATCGCCGCCGTCTTCTTGCGCACCAGTTCAGCGTCATCGTACTGATCCAACTCGTTGAGCTTGACCAGGGCCCGCGCCAACCAAGGCTCGCCCCGGATCTGGCCAGGGCGAAGCGGACGGAACAGATGGATGATCTCGGAGGCCGGCACACGCACGGTGTCCATGCCGCCCGTGCCGGACATCGGCGCCAGTGCTCCATCGCCTGGATGCGAGCGATACAGGTGGTAGGCGACGCGGCGCCCGAGACGATCGAACTCGATGCCGGCCCGTACCACGTTGCCGGAAGGCAGCTCCAGGTTCATCGTCGTGGGCAGGTGTTCGGGTTCCAGCAACTGGAGCTGGAGATTGACGGCCAGACCATCTTCGGGGCGACGGTAGCGCAGCCGCACAAGGGCTTCTCCGCCTTCCAGCATCGCCCGGCAGGCGAGCGCTTGCAGGCCGTAGAAGTCGGTCAAGCCGGCTGCGTCCGCATCGCTGCACCAGTCCCACCAGAGAGCGTGAATGGCTTCCCGCAGTGCCTTGTCCGCGAGCATCGACTGCGGCTTGATACCCGTGCCGATCGCGTTGGCGACGAAGGCTTCCACGCCGGCAGCAGCCCAAGCGTTGCGTCGGACCAGATCCCGGCTTTTAGCTCGGAGCTCGTTCTGGGTGAAGGCCAGAGCGGCGACCGCGCCAGGGTTGCTGACCTGCCAAGCGATCGCCCGTCGACCACCGCCGATACCGTCGTAGGTCGGCGACAGGCCGCCAAACAGCCCACGTCGAAGTTTGGAGAACCAGCTCATCAGGTGGCCTTCCTAGTCATGGCGCGGATCTGGCGTATGTGGATTTTTCCTGCGTCGCGAGCCATCTCTGCCTCGACAGTGCGGATCGCGGCCTGCAGTTCCTCGACCGAGCGGTACTCGACCGTCTTCTCGCCGAAGCTCACGCGACGTTCGCCGGTCGCAAGCGCTCGCTTTAGCGCGTCGAGCTGAGTGGTGGTGTAGGTCATCGGGTCCTCATCGGCTTGTCTGTCAGCTGAGCCAGCGGCTCTTGATCACACGCCGCCCGGTATTGCGGGGTCCAGAAACAGCGAGGCCACCGCTGTGGGTGGCCTCGTCGGGGTCGAATGCTTGAATCAGGGGGGGCTCATCCGGTGGCCGTTCCATCCCAAGTTGGCGCTCCAGTTCGCGCCAGTGGCGTTCCTCGAAGCGATCCAGGCCCGCCGCCGATGCTGCCGCCCGGGCGTACACGTAGCAGTCGAGCGCTTCATTGCGCTCGCGCATCTTTTGCCACTCGCGCACCGGGAAGCCGTTGCGGTCGCGGCGGGTGATCAGTTGCTCGGCACAGAGCTGCTGGATGAACTCGGCGTCGATCTTGGGCAGGTGCACGAACCCGGTCGGGTAGACCGTGGTCACGCGGTCCTCGCTGACATCCGCGCTCTTGCGTAGGTTGTTGTAGAACTCCAGCTTGGCGATGCCGACCGCCACGGTGAACACCTTGATCCCCCGGCGCAGCTTCTTGCCGCCCTGAGAGACATCGATGGCCGTCGGCGTGCCGATCAGGGCCGCGCCACGCGGTACGCCCTTGACCGCCATCACGCGGGGATCGCGGCAGGCTCGCACGAAGGCGTAGGCCTCCTGCGTTGCAAAGCCGGTGTCGAGCGCGAAGCGCGCCAGCGGCATCGCCGCGCCCGAGGCGTGCGTCCAATTCTCGGCAATCAACTCGGCGAGGCGCTTCCACACCGCGTCGCGGGCGGTGTCACCCATCAGCACGCGGTGCTCGACCAGCCACGACTCTTTGCCGCGCCCGAAGGCCCAAACCGACGCCTCGATGCGATCCTTCTGGACGTCGGCCGCGCCGACCAGGAGCAGGCCGCCTTGCGGCACCGTGCCGATGCGGTACTCCTCTCGGCGCTCGACCAGCCGTTGCCAGTCGGGTGCTTCGCCTTCCTCGACCCAAGTCTCACCCAGTTCCGTGTTCTTGAAGGTCTTGATCGCCGCCGCCGATCCCGATACCTTGTTGACGGCGCTCTCCCACGCTGCGGCGATGTCTCGCCAACTGCGCCAGCCGACCGGGCTGTACAGCGACGACAGGTGGAAGCCCGCCGTCTTTCCGGTGCCGTCGCTGATCATTGCGCGCCACTCGCCGTGCTCCAGCATCCACGTCTTGTGATGCTCGGCAATTGGTTCGTCGCAGGACTCGCAGACGTAAGCCGCCGTGTCCGGTTGTCCCTTGTCCCAGCGAAGCTGCTCGAAGCGCAGCCACTGCCGGTGCGAGCAATGCGGGCACGGCACGAAATACCTGCCCTGGTCGCTGGCTTCGTACTCGCGCTCGATGGCACTGGCCCCGGAGATCGTCGGCGTCGAGACGATGAAGATCTTGCGGCGCGCGAACGTGCGCGTGCGCGCCTCGGCCAGCGAGATCGCGTCGCCTTCGCCCTCGACGTCCACCGGATAGCCATCCACCTCGTCGAGGAACAGATACCGCACCGGCATCGAGCGCAAGCCCACGGCGCTGTTGGCCCCGGTCATCACCAGAACCCCGCCGCGGAACTCCTTGGCCAGGATGGTGTTGCCCGAGTCCCGGCTCCTGGCCGGTGCGATCAGTTCCGCCAGGGCCGCCGACTCCTCGATCAACGGGTCGATCCGCTGCTTGGAGTTGCGCTTGGCCATCTCCACTGTCGGCCAGACCGCCATCATCGGACCCGGAGCGTGGTGGATCACGTAGCCGATCCAGTTCGACCCCATCTCGGTCGCGCCGAGCTGGGCGGCTTTCATAAGCACCACGCGCTCGACCGGCGAAGTCGGCGACAAGCAGTCCATGATTGCCTTCAGGTACGGCGTGCGGCTGGTACGCCAGCGCCCCGGCTCGGCGGACGCCTTGCTGGAGAGCATCCGGTGGCGATCCGACCATTCGGACACCGTGAGCAGCGGATCGGGCGTCAGCCCTTCGCGCCACGCGCGCTCGATCTCGGCCGCGCCTTCGTAATCCATGTCCATTTTCAGTCCACCCGAGGGCGCATCTCGCCCAGTTCCTGCAGGTGCTCACGCACCGCCGCCTCCAGGGCGATGTGCATCGTGTGCGGATCGACACCGAGCTTGGCCGCCATCTGCGCCGAGATGCGCGCGGGCCAGTTCAGCCACGCATCGCGCTCGGAGCGTGCCAGCTTGAAGACGTGGGCAATGGCCTGCGGCCGATCTACCAGTTCGCCCTTGAGGCGGGCCAGCCGCACCTTGTTCGTCTGCGCCTTGACTACCTCGTTGACCGTGCGCGCCTGAAGCAGCGACGCACCGCCAACAGGCAGGGCGGCAGGCCCGTCGCCACCGCCTTCCGGCACGGCGACCTTCGTGGCCTTGGCGCGCGTTCCCGGCTTGGGAGTCTCCGAGTTGCGTGCCCACTCGCGATCCGCTCGGTCGGCATCGATGGTGCCGTCAGCTTCCGGCGTGATGCGCCCAGCCCGAATGGCCTTGTGAACAGCGGTGTCGGTCACGCCCCGGTGGCGGGCGTAAGCGCGTATCGAGATGCCCATTTTGAGAACCCGCGACCCCTTCGATCATTTGTTCGTCATTCCCCTGGAATCAGCTTGGCTTCCCTCTGGAAGAGCGCGTTCATACGTTCGTCATCAACCACATCGAAGGACACGGAAATGAACCAGCTCGAGCAACTCCTGACGCAGATCGCCCAGAAGCACCTCCACATCGGAACCCTGGAGACGCGCCGGTCGGACAACCTGGACTTCCGCGACGTCGCGGTCTGGTGTCTGCACGACGCCCTTGAAGCCGCCTTCAACGCAGGCGTCGAGCAGGCCCGCAAGGCCAAGAAGTCGGACAAGGCCAACAACTGATCGAGAACCTTTGAAGCCAAGCAGAAAGCGCTTGGCTTCACTGGCGAAGAGCGCGTTCATCAAATCACTCGATCAACCACCCCGAAGGAGCAGCAAATGAGCACCACCCAATTGACCCCGGTCCAGCACTCGATCCTGGCCTACGCCCTTGAATACACCGGCGGCAAGATCGACTGGTTCCCTGACAACATCAAAGGCGGCGCACGCAAGAAGGTGCTCGACGGTCTGTTCAACCGCGCCCTGATCACCACCGACGGCTCCGACTGGTTCGTCGCCGCCGAGGGCTACGACGCAATGGGTCGCGCCCGTCCCGCGCCCGAGTCCGCCGCCGCGCCCCTGGACGCCGACCCGGAGATCGAAGCCGCCGTGACGGCCGCCGAGGCCGAGTGGGCCCAGGACAAGGCCACGGCGCAGGCCAAGCCGCGCACCCGCGAAAACAGCAAGCAGGCCGAAGTCATCCGGATGCTGCAGCGCGCGGAGGGCGCGACGGTGCGCCAGATCTGCGACGCCACCGGCTGGCAGGCGCACACGGTGCGAGGCACCTTCGCCGGAGCCTTCAAGAAGAAACTCGGCCTGACCATCGTCTCTGACAAGGCTCAGGGCGGCGAGCGGGTGTACCGGATCGCCTGATCAGAAAGATCGAGAAAGAGGCCAAGCTCCGCTTGGCTTCTCAATCGAACAGCGCGTTACTACGGGTGTCGCAACGATCAACCCGAAGGAGCCCACGATGGCCAGCAAGCAGCAGATCCCCGCCACCCAGAACGACGCCTGGGGTTTTTGGGGCACGATGAACGAACACGCCAGCGCCGCATGGCCCTTGGCGATGAACGCCATTTCGGACGCTACCCACCAGCCTCTCGAATCGGCGCGGATCTTCCTTGACAGCCGCCACGGCCGCCACTTCGCGGACGATGTGCAGAACGGGCTGTACCGGGGCCAGACCCTGGCGGACGCGATCAACGCCGCCACCCAGCAATGGATGGGCTGGACGATTGGCCGCCAGACCAGCAAGCAATACGGCATCCCGCGCGGCCTGCCTTACCTGACGGGCTTTGTGATTCACTGCGAAATCATCGACGAGTCGCTTGCCGCCTGATCGAACGCCACGCCATCCGCCTCGCGGGTGGCCTGTTTGCCCGTCCACTCCTGCCAACGACGCACGATCACATCGACGTACTTCGGATCGAGTTCGATCAGACGCGCCAGCCGCCCCGATTTCTCAGCGGCGATCAGCGTCGTGCCGGAGCCACCGAACGGATCGAGCACTACGTCGCCAGGGCGGCTCGAATTACGGATCGCGCGCTCGACCAGCTCCACTGGCTTCATAGTCGGGTGCAGGTCGTTCTTCTGCGGCTTCTTTATGTTCCAGACGTCACCTTGATCCCGGTCGCCGCACCAGTGGCGCTGCGCGCCCTCGGGCCATCCGTAAAGGATCGGCTCGTACTGGCGCTGGTAATCTGCCCGACCCAGTGTGAAGGTGTTCTTCGCCCAGATGATGAACGTCGACCACTTGCCACCTGCGGCGCGGAAGGCCGCCTGCAGCACATCGAGCTCACTCGACGACATCGCCACGTAGATACCGCCCCGGCAATGCGCCACGGTGGGCGTTAGCGCCGCCAGCAGGAAGTCGTAGAAGCCATCGCCCAAGTTGTCGTTGAGGATCGCGCGATCCTTGCCGCGCATCTTGTCCTTGGCGCTGTTGGCGTAGTTCACGTTGTAGGGAGGGTCGGTGAAGACCATGTCCACCGGCTCGCCGCCTAGAACGCGGTCGTAGCTCTCGGCCACGGTAGAGTCCCCGCAAAGCAGGCGGTGGCCACCCAGCAGCCAGACATCAGCCGGACGCGAGATCGGCGTCTCGGACATCTCCGGCACCGCATCGTCATCGGTTTCGCCCTCAGCATCCGGCTCGTCGCCCGCCATCAACTCGGCCAGCGCGTCGGCATCGAAGCCGGTGAGCGACAGGTCAAAGTCATCGTCCTGCAGGGCCGCGATCTCGATGCGCAGCATCGCATCGTCCCACCCCGCGTTCTCGGCGATACGGTTGTCCGCGATCACCAGGGCCCTCCGCTGGGTAGGCGACAGGTGATCGAGAACGACCACTGGCACCACTGCCAATCCGAGTTTCTGGGCAGCGGCGAGTCGCCCGTGCCCGGCGACGATCAGGCCATCGCTGCCTGCCAGGATCGGATTGGTAAATCCAAACTCGGCAATCGACGCGGCGATCTGTGCCACCTGGTCATCCGAGTGGGTGCGCGCGTTGCGAGCGTAAGGTATCAGCTTGGCTGTTGGCCATTGCTCGATTTTGTCGGCCAACCAGGATGCGTTCATTGCTCACTCCCCACGCTGGTCAGACGCTCGTTGGCGACATCATCGAAGGACTGGCCCGTAGCAAGCAGCGTGACGGGCACGCCAGGGTGGTTCTGCTGGAAGCGCTTGATGGCGACGTCGACGTACTCCGGCGCGATCTCGACCGTGCGGCAGATCCGACCAGTGCGCTCGGCCGCCAGCATCGTCGTGCCGCTGCCGCCGAAGGGTTCGAACACGATTTCCCCCGCATCGGTGTAGGCCTGGATCACGAACTCCGGCAGCGCCACCGGGAAGACGGCCGGGTGGTCGATGTCTTGGCCGATCTTGCCCTTGTGGCGCATCACGCGGATCACCGAGTCGGGAATCCGTGTGTCCTGGGTCGGCTGTCCCTTGTGCGTCCAGCCGCCGACGTCGCCATCCTTGCCGCGCATCGCCGTGGACGAGCCATCGGCACGCAAGTGGGACTCCTGGCCCGCGTGCTTGCAAGGCACGATCTTGTTGGGCTTGCGGCTCTGCCGGTTGAAGTGGAAGACGAATTCGAAGCTCGGCGCGAAGCGGCCCGCCCAGTCGCCGGGCATCCCCGGCCCCTGATCCCAGACGTACCACGCAAAGCGCCGCCAGTCCTGGGATCGCATCCAGCCAAGCCACGCATCCCAATACGGGATGACTTCGTTGTCGCGATGGATCAGACCGAGGTTGACCAGCACCTGGCCGTCGTCCGTCATTGGCAGATGGCCGAACACGCCACGCATCAGGCCATCCCAATCGGCGATCCCGCCCAAGGTGTAGTCGCGCTGATTGCCGTAGGGCGGCGAGGTGAAGCACAGGCGAGCGGTATCGCCTTGCATCAGCGCAGCGACTACGGCTCGGTCGGTGGCGTCGCCACAGATCAGGCGGTGCGGGCCGATGGCCCAGACATCGCCGGGGCGGGACACCGGCACTACCTGAGTCTCCAGCACGTCGTCGGCGGCGTCCGGTGCATCGGCATCCT
Source organism: uncultured Noviherbaspirillum sp. (assembly GCA_966212445.1). Taxonomy (GTDB): domain Bacteria; phylum Pseudomonadota; class Gammaproteobacteria; order Burkholderiales; family Burkholderiaceae_D; genus Noviherbaspirillum. The sequence continues at coordinate 101,509 of CBIHRJ010000002.1, forward strand.
GCTCCTGGTCGGCGTCATCGACGACTACTTCGTCAGCGAGCAGTGCCTCGATCTCGGCATCTTCGAAGCCGGTCAACGCAAGGTCGTACCCGGCCTCGGACAGCTCGGCCAATTCCAGCGCCAGCAGTTCCTCGTTCCAGCCCGCATCGAGTGCCAGTCGGTTGTCGGAGATGACATAGGCGCGCTTCTGTGATGGCGATAGGTGAGCGAGTTCGATCACCGGAACTTCATCGAGTCCCAGCTTGCGCGCGGCGGCCATGCGACCGTGGCCAGCGATGATGCCGTTGTCACCATCCACCAGGATCGGGTTCGTCCAGCCGTACTCGACGATGCTGGCGGCAATCTTGGCCACCTGCTCGTCGGTGTGCGTGCGCGGATTGCGGGCGTAGGGAATCAGCGCCTCGACCTTGCGGTACTCGACGTTGAGCGTGTTCAGAATCGATTCCTCGAAAAAGAAAACCCGCCGACGAAAAACCGTGGGCGGGTTCGTAATCTGTGCTGGATGGGCGGGTGCAAACTGCAAACCCTGCAAACCTAGGTTTGCAGTCTGACGCTAAAAAAGCGCCGCGCTCGTGCCCCCCGCATTGCTTTTTGGCCAGGAAGGACCCGTTGCTCCAGGTCGTGGCCATCGCGGGCCGGAAACGACGAAGGCCACAGATCGCTCCGTGGCCTTCACGCACCCAATGCTCGCAAGATTAGCCGTAATACTAGCGAAAAAACCTCAGGATGTTGCACGCCAAAAAGTGGCCCAAACCCGCACCGTTACGCAGGGTTCCGATCGGCTTTGCAACTGTTCCCAACTTCACGCAACATCAGCGGTAGTTGATGGCTGCCCCATGCTTCTTCTCTGTTCGCAGTTGCTCCACGACAATCTCCAATGCCTTTTGCCAATGGCGCCAAGCAGTTGTCCGGTCGCAGGCAAAGCGGCAACAGATCTCCTTCCACGGGTAGCGCTGCGCCCGCATCCAGACGAGGTGCCGCTGTTCCTCCTCCAGCCACTGTACCCAGCGCATGGCTTCCCGCATTCGCTCGATGGCAGCAGGGTCGGGAGGAAAGCGGTAAACCGGCGGTTCGGCACCGAGGTTTTCCCAAGGCATGCGCTTGATCGCTGGCCAGCAGTTGAAGTAGCCCTGCACACGCACCGGAGGTAGGCGGCTGGCGACCCGAGCCGCCTCGATGAACCGGTCCGCCACGATCTCGATCGTCCACTCAGCCATGTTGACGCTCCTTCGGCCCGTACAGGCGATCGCCGATCCGGCGAAGCAGCTCACGTTCGACCCAGTCGAGCCGCGTGTCGTCGGGCGAGATCACCAGGATCTGTTGGTCGCGCCACCCTTCGCGCTTGATCTGCTCCGGATCAGGGCGCGGATCGGGCTGCAGTCGAGCCAGGGCACACCGGTAGGCGGGAGTCGGAACCTTCATGTCACACCTCCTGCGTCTCGATGGCCCAGCGCAGGAGCGCAATGGCATCGGCTTCGTTGTCGTCTGCGGGCGTGTGGCCGCGCAACTGAGCGGAGTGGATCATTTGGTCCTTGCTCGCGTTGCCTTTGCCGGTGGCGTGCTTTTTGATCGTGCCCACCGGAACGCCTTGGTAGGGAATCTGGTGGTGCTCACACCATGCGGTGAGGTGGGCCATGAACCCGCCGTAGGCATGTGCCGCATCGACGCCGGCATGGCGGCGGACTTCCTCGAAGTACACGGCGTCGATGCCATCGCAGGATTGCTTGATCTCGGTGAGCCAGCGCTTGAAGCGCAGGTAGCGCATGCCGCCACCCTCAAAGCGCCGCGGTTTGAAGGATTCCGATCCGCTGGTCACGGTGCCATCGCGGTCGCGTATAGCCCAACCGGTCTGGGTGCCAAGGTCCAGTGCCAGGATCGAGGGCACGGATGGCCGCCGATGATCTGATCCCAGGTGGCCGGCAAGCCCCCGACGTAGGGTAGAGGGACCCTCTGGTCCCTCTCCTACGTAGTAGGAGGGGGAGTTTTCGCCAACTGGAAAACCGGAGAAAGTCCAGCAACCATGCGGGTTTACGCCAGTTGGCAAGTTGGCAGCGTTGCCAACTGCCAAGTGCAGGGCATTCCCGGCAGTGCCCTGATTTACCAGGGATTCCAGTCGGCAAGGATTTGCCAACTGCGGGCAGTTGGCATGGAAATGGGTGCAGTTGGCAACGGTACTGCCAACTGCCGATTGGGCATGGTTCATGGGGCCTCCGGATCGTTCAGTTCGTCGTGATAGACCCACACGTCAGGGTTCTCGACGGGCATCGAGGCACCGGAATGCGGGCACTTGTAATGGGTGGGGAGCACGGTGTACTCGCGCATCGGCAATCCGCCGGTGGCCGTGTCGACATCGCCCGCAGGCATGCGCAGCACCATCCCTTCGACGCAGAGATAGCCGAACTTGGTGCGTCCGCTGGAAGGCAGGCCGTAGTCCGCTGCATTGCGAAAATACTTGATGTAGCCCTGCGTCGAGAGCGCGGAGACGCGTTCGCGGATGGTGCGCTCGCCGCCCAGACCGGCTTTGCCCTCGAAGGACTCAGCGAACTGGTTGGCGGTGTAGCAGCGCCCGTTGCCGGCCTCCTCGAACAAGATCTGGAGGATTGCGTCGCGCTTGCGGCGACGCTCGGCATCCAAGCGCTCGCCGTAGTCCTTCATCACCAACCGTTCGTTGGCATCGACCTCACGCCACTCGCCGTTGATCTTGTCGACATGCCTTTGCGGGATGCCCGCGCCATTGCGTAGCTCGAAGATGAGCTGGCGAGTTGTGCGCGTTTCGTCGGGCCGGAACAGCAACATCCCGGTCGAGTAGTAGCCACGCAGGCTTCCAGCCCCGGCCAAGGCCTGGAACGGGTCTTCCTCGAACTGCTTCTTGCCGAGCTTCTTGGTGTGGTGGGCGAGGATCACCCCTGCGTCTGGATTGACCGCCTGGCGAATCCGCTCCACCCGTTGCGACAGGAAGAACAGCATGGCACCGTTGTCGTTCTCGCCACCAGCGTCGCCGCCGTCGAACACATTGCGGATCGGATCGATGGCGATGATGTCGGGAGGCTCGCCGCCGAAGGCGTTCGCGATCGCTGGGATCACTTGCGCCAGACCAGCGTCATCGAGGACCAGCCGTAACTGTGGCGTGGCCACGAAGTTGGCGCGGGCATCCAGCAGCCGGTGGGACGGCAGACGGACATCCTTCACGCGCTCGCGCAGGTAGTGGTACTGGACCTCGGCCTGCAGGTAGAACACCCGTAGCGGACGGGGTGGGTGCATGCCCAGAAATGCGGCGCCAGCAGCCATGTGAGCCAGCCACGACAACAGGAAGTCACTCTTACCGACCTTGGGCGCACCGCCGAACACCAACATGCCAGCCGGCGTCAGCACGCGCGGAGAGATCAGATCTGGTGGCAGCGGTGAGTTGTCGTCGAGCAGTTCGCCGAGCGTGAAGGTGGGCAGAGAGGGAGCCGCTGTCTTGACCATGCGGCGTTCGCCCTGGGCGATGAATGTCGCGCAGTCGAACCCCTCGTCCACGGCATCTGCGGCGTCCCACTTGGCCGGCTTGTCGGTCGGTGGCACCAAAATGGCCACGGACGTACAGCCCGCAGCCACGCAAGCTCGCGCGGCGCTCTCGGCGTAGTCCCAGCCGGGTGCATCCCGGTCCGGCCAGATGACCACGGATTTCCCGGCCAACGGATGCCAGTCAGTCTTGTCGACAGGTGCCTTGGCGCCGTTCATCGCGGTGGTGGCTGCGATGCCGCAGGCGATCAGGGCAGCCGCACACTTCTCGCCTTCGACCAGGACAACCTCTCGCGCTTTCTCGATGGCCGGTTGGTTGTAGAGCGGCCTGGGGTCAGGTGCGCGCCACATGCGGGCGCGAACATCCCAGGGGCGGTATTCCTTGCCCGTTGGTGGGTCGTACCTGTAGACGCAGGCGATCAGTTCGCCCTCGGGTGACAGATAGTCCCACTTGGTGGTGTAGGCGCCGAGGTCGTCCATCGGTATGCCGCGAACATCGCGGCGCATCGGCGTGCTGCTCGGGGCAGCAATGCCGAGCCACTGCCGAATTTCGCCCGCGATACGTGGGAAGTCGCTTCGGGCGGAGCGACCCTGCGATCGCGCCCACAGATCGATGACATCGCCACCCTCGTCGGTGGAGAAGTCCTTCCACAGGCCGCGCCGTGGTCCGTCGAGTTCAACCACCAGGCTTTTGCCGGGGTTGCCGTCGACATCACCGACGTAGAACTTGCCTCCCCGGATGCGTCCATTCGGAAACAGGTAGTGGAGGACGGCCTCGATCCGGTCCAGGAGCCCTGCACGCAGCGCATCGGTGTCGGAAACCAGTTCGTCGCACTGCTCTGGGGCGTCATTGAAATCGAGCCAGATGATGTTGTCAGCCATCATGTCGAACCCCAGCAGCGGTCCTGCCAGGGGCAGAACTTGCACTCGACATGCGTTGGGGTGGTGGCATGGCGCGGCAACAGTTCCTGGCTGTCCGTCGCCGTGATGACTCGAACCGCACGATCGGACATCCGTTGTGCCAAGCCGCCGTCGAACGGCACCAGCTCGAACCAGATCTCCTCGGAGTCCTTGTTGATGGCGGTGAACAACGCCGGGTTGGTAGAGATGCCCGGGATGCTGGCCTCCATGTAGGCCTGGTAGACGGCCATCTGCGCGGCATAGACCGGCTTGGCTTTGCTGACGCCGTGCTTGACCGTGTCCCGCCAGGACTTGTCGTTCATGGTCTTGCACTCCCACAAGGCGGGATAGGCCATGCCAAGCGCTGCGGGGCCGCCATTCAGCACGCCATCCACGTGCCCTTGGATGCGGCCGCCCGCGACGGAAAAGCCGAACTGACCGCCGCTGGCCTTTTGGGTGTACAGATCGAATCCGGCCATGTGTAGCCAACGGATGGCTAGCTCTTCAAGGGCGTGTCCCACCTCGAAGATGCGCAGCACCCGTCCTGGGATGTCTCGGCCAGGATCGACTGGTGTTTGCAGATACTCGTATTGCAGTGCGCGCTCGCAGGCGACGCCCAACCGAGACGCACCGAGATAGTTGCGGCGGGGTTGGTTGTCGCGATCGGCGCTCAGTGCAGCGTCGACAAGCGCGCCGATCTGCTCATGGATCTTGGGGCGGTGATTGAAATCCAGCATCAGAACGGCACTCCTGTCGAAGCCTGCTTGCCTTGGCGGGCGAGCCGCTCCTCAAGATAGGCGCGGTCCTTTTCCGCCATGCGCTCGTGCTCGATGAGCATGTGTTCCTGGTACGCGGTCACCACCACGTCGATCAGCATCAGCACTTCGTTTTTGCTGTAGTCCGCCAGCGGTCGCTGCATGCCGATGGAGCCCACATACTCGCCGAGCGGCGCCAGGCAGGACGCCATAGCAGCGAGCTCCATATCACTGGGATCGATCATGTAGCCTCCCGTCTTTTCCATGAGCCGCGAAAAAGCGTCCTGACAGCGCATGGAGCAGAATACCCACCGGTCCGAGTAACGTCGTGGATCGCTGCGCGGCAGGCGTGGACTGAAGTAGCCGAAGCCCTTGGCCTTTCTGGAGCAGACTGCACATTTCACGCGGCCTCCCGGTGGGCATCGTTGGCAGCTACAACAAGGCGCTGAATCGATGACTTGTTGAACTGGAACGACAGCAGTGCCGAGGCCTGATAGCGCGTCATGCCAAAGTCGGCGCGCAGCGCCTGCGGCAGATACTGCAGTTGCTTCTGCGTCGGCGGTTCGTTCAGCCAGCGCCGGGTCTTGTGCGCGGAGTCCGCCGACTCTCGGTCGTTCAGCCAGTCATCCGCTTTGGCCATGCATACGGGGCGGTCGCCGACGGCAAGCAAACGCGGCTGCAGATCCTTGCCTCCGCCCACGGCATGCCAGCGCCCATTCAGGAAGAACACGCCACCCCAGGCGTTGAAGCCGGTCGCCATCAGTGCGTCGTCGCAGCCGAACAGATCGCACCAGCGGAAGTTGGAGCGCCTGAGCAGATCGATCTCGGTCATCACGAAATCAGCCAGTGCGTCGGTGTCGTCTGTGTTCTCGATCTCCCAGACGAAGCCGCACAGCGGGCATTCGCGGCAGCCGAGCGGGACGGTGGCTTCACAGGACGGACAGTCCTTGGTCGGCGCTTCACCGGGCCGCTGGTGGCCATCGAGATTGACGTCCTGCTCCAATGAGCCGTGCATCAGTGTCGCGGTGCCGAAGTCCAGGACCACGCAGTCAGTCTTGATCACGCCGGGATGCTCGGTGGGATCGATCGTGCGCAGACCCCGCCCGATCATCTGGGTCAGCGTCGACTTGTGGGAGCTGGGCCTCAGCAGGACCACGCAGGAGGTGGGCGTGAAGTCGTAGCCTTCGGTCAGTACGGCCACATTGACCACGACTTGCGCGTGGCCGGATTCGTACTCGGCCAGTCGTGCCTTTCGCTCTGCGTCTGAGAGCTCGCCGTGCACGATGACGGCGGATACTCCGGCATCCTGAAATGCGTGGTGCACGCACTCCGCATGGGCGACGGTCGAACAGAACACGATCGTCTTGCGGTCGCCGGCCTTCTCGCGCCAATGACGGATGACGGCATCGGTGATGGGCGTCTTGTTGAGAATCGCCTCGACTTCCGTCATGTCGAAGTCAGTGGCCGTGCGCCGGATCCGTGTCAACTGTTCCTGTGCGCCGACGTCGATGACAAAGGTGCGCGGCGGTACGAGGTGGCCGGAGGCGATCAGCTCGCCCAGCGTGATTTGATCCGCGACGTTGCTGAACACTTCCCGCAGTCCCTTGCCATCACTGCGGGCAGGCGTCGCCGTCACCCCGAATATCTGGGCGCGCGGATTCTTGTCCAGCACCCGGTCGATCACGCGGCGGTACGACGCCGAGGCTGCGTGATGAGCTTCATCGATCACCAGCAGATCGAGGATCGGGATAGCAGCGAGATGGTTGTCGCGTGACAGCGTTTGCACCATCGCGAACGTGGCGCGCCCGGACCAGGATTTGTCCTTGGCATCGAACACGGAGGTGCTGACGCCCGGATTCACCCTTGCAAACTTGGTCAGGTTCTGGCCGGTCAGTTCATCGCGGTGGGCAAGGATGCAGGCTTTGGCATCCGGTTCGGCCAACAGACTGCCGGCGACCGCCGACAGCATGATGGTCTTGCCTGACCCGGTGGGGCCAACAGACAGCGTGTTGCCGTGTTGGGCGAGAGCCGCCAGGGAGCGCTCGACCAACAGGGCTTGGCGGGGGCGAAGCATCATGGCGGCGTCTCCCGTTACTGTGCCCAGCTCGGACGACCCGGCACGGAGGCACGGCCCGTCGCTTGGGCATACGCGTTCGACCCGTTGGCTGCCGCTGGCGCCATAGCCTTCGCGGCCCCGCCCATGAGGGCGGCGTAGTCCTTGTGGTCGGGCGTGATCGCAGACTTGATCACGCTCTTGTCCTGGCCGTTCTGGTCTTTCTCCCAATCAACCTTGCCGAGGAACTCGATCCCATCGAGGTCGGCAAACCCGCTGATGCGGCGCGCGTTCTGCGCGGCAGGACTGTTGTCGCCAGGATGAACGCCGCGCGCCGAGTTGAGGATCGCCTTGACGAAAGTGCGGCCCATGTTGGCCCACTCGGGGCCCTTGGGACTGTGCAGGCCGATCAGCGACCACATCTTGCGACGGGCGAACTCTCCCTCCATCACGACGAACTCGCAGTTCAGGTACACCGAGCCGGTGTTGTCGTTGCGGGTGGCGTAGCCGCCGGTCCATCCCTGCGACGAATCATCGAAGCCGCCCGGGCGGATCGTCATACGGACACGCACCAGCGTGCCCTTGGGGATCAGGTCGAAAGAGGTCTGTTCGGAAGCAGAATTGAAATCGAAATAAGTCATGATCAGGACTCCTGAGTCGAAGTGGATTCGGGGGTGACAGTGGGTGCGGGACGCGCGAAATCGAGCCGCTCGGCGACGGGCTTCACTGGGCCGGCGATCTTTTCCATCAGGCGGCCGAGGTGCGGTTCCTCGATCGGATCGAGCCGTCCGGAGCGGTCCTTGGCGGGGTAGCCCCATGCGTTCAGCGTGTGGCAGACAAAGGCGCGGTAGCTGGTGCCGTCATCAGCCTTCAGTTCGGCCAGGGTGACGACCTCGTCGACGATGCCCGGTAGCTCAAGGCCAGTCTTGGAGCCGTCGATCTGCAGCGAGAACACGCGGCGATTGAAGTCATCGAGCCGCTCGTCGAGGATGCCGACGAACCACACGTTCTTGCCGCGCGTGTGCTGCAAGTGGGTCAACCAGGCGATCATTTCCTGGCCCATCAGCCCATACGCACCCCGGCTGTCGGGTTTGCCGGTCTTCTCCGAGTAGGACTGGGGTTGGCCCTTGCACCATTGCAGGCACAAGCGACCAGCGACGGTGATGGAATCGACGAACACCGTTTCGTACTTGTCCAGGATCGACGGATCACCGAAGCGCGCACACACGGCGTCGAAGTGGGACTGGCTGAACGGCTGGTCGTCGCGCAGCGCCGGGTTCGGCCCGCCGATGTACACCGCGAAGTCACGGCACTCCTGCCAGGTGCGCGGACGGATCGTGTCACCCGCCCAGCCCTCGACAGCGAGATCTCCAGCTTCAAGGTCGAAGAACAGCGTGGCCGTGGGTTTCAGCGCCCAGAGTTGCGAGGTTTTGCCGATGCCGCTCTTGCCGACGAGCACGCCTTTCACGCCACGCCGCTCGGCCAGGCGCTGGTCTGCAGTAATGATGGGGAGACTCATTTGCCGGCCTCCTCGGTGCTGATGTTGGCGAACGCGTCAGCAACGGTGGTCATGCCGAGTGCGCCACGCTTGCGGGCCATTTCGTACAGGTCGCGCAGACCACTCAGGCGCCGATGGATAACGCGGGTTTCGGACTCCAGGCCCTGGATCGCGAATGCTAGGTCATCGATGGTGGCGTCCTCGAGACGACGTACCACTTCGTCGGGCCGGTTACCGTCCAGTGCCGGGATGCGGATGGTTTCCGGCAGATCACGGAGGTACATCTCCGGCTGTTTGCGCAGCAGTTCGAGCAGGGTAGGTTTGGTTTTCATGGTGATTACTCCTGAAGTAGAGCGAGACGGAAGCCCGGCTTGCCGGTCTTGAGGGTGCGTGCCGGGGCGAAGGCGCTCTTGAGCGACTCGGGCCATGCGTTGAACTTGGTTTCCGAGATCCGGTAGCTGATTTCCACGTACTCGGACGGGTCGTCACCATTGGCAGCAATGCGCTGGGTGATCTCGGCGAGACGCTTCTGGTCCCAATCGACTTTTTTGGGCAGATCGGCGGTGATGCGGACGTGCCCGTCGTCGAAATGGACAATGCCGGTGTCCTTGCCCGCAGCCAGGCGCAGCTGGTGCGCGCGGTCGGCGTACTTGAGATCCAGTGCACGATCGACGTGCTCGACGATCGCCTTGGCAGCAGCCAGTAGATCAGCGGTGTCGTTCTTGAGCTGGAACAGCGATTCGCTGGTCAGCGTGGCAAGTTCGCCAGCCGGGGTGGCCAGGACTTCTTCGGGAGAAATGCGGATCACAGCACACCTCCCGCATTGGCGCGTTCGGAGGTGCTCTTGCGCAGGCTCTCGGACTCGAAGGCTTCGACGTCCTCAAGTCGGTACAGGACACGACCTTGCAGTTTTAGAAAGACCGGACCGATTCCTTCGGACCGCCAGCGTTCCAGGGTGGCTTCGCTGACGTCCCAACGGTCGGCCAATTGGCGTTGGTTGAGGTGTCTGATACTCACGTTTTTCTCCTTTCAGGTGATTGCGAAAACGTGAGGACAGTTTCGGATTCAGGAGGTGGGCAAACCGGTGGGCAAGGTGGAGGGAATCGGTGGGCAGAATCGGCAATTGCCCACCGAGTCTTGGATTTGGGCGAAAAAAAGCCCGGTCACTTGTGTGCCGGGCTGTTCAGGAACCAGGACCGCCTACGCGGAGCGCCTCATCCCTTCGGTGGGAAAGGGTCGTTGCCGTAGGTGTTACGCTCACGGATACGACCGTCTTCGCCATGGATGAGGACTTCGCTCCTCTGGTTGATCGCGATTTCGCGGGCCGCGCGTTCGGCTTCCGCCTGGGTGCGGTGACGCGAGGTGTCGCGCTGATTGCCTTCGCCGCGGACGGCCCAGCCGTCTGCACGGCGTACCACGTGTTGGTTTTTTCCACTCATCTTCGATTCCTTATTGGTTGTTCGGGAAATGTTCTGGTGCTGCGTTTTTCTCGTCGTCACCTCCTGTCCAGAATCACGAAATCGGGTTTCAGCCAGTAATTGCCCTTGCTGTCCGCTTCAGCGAAGGTGTCGAAGACCAATTTATGGCGCTTGAAGACGTCGGCTTTGCGAAAGGACTCATCAAGTCCGAGTGCCTCGGCCAGATAGCGCTTGTTGACTTCGTCGCCGTCGGCATCTTCGAGGGTTTTCAGGAATGCGTACACCTGTGGCGACAGCTTGTGTTCCTGTCCGTTGATCAGGGCGACGCGGCTGGTATGCATCAGTCGGAGGGAGGTTTCGTCGGAGGTTGCGACCCGTCCGGGGCCAACGAGATACGCGTCGAGATTTTCGACGACCAAGCCCGCCTTCCTCAGATGCGTCGCCGCGCGTAGCGGCACCAGCAGGCGATCCTCGAGTGACGAATTCCGCAGGGCCGTGACATCGCTGGTGGTGAACACGACTTCCGCGCCCGGTGCCGCCAATTCGTCGAATTTCTTGCCGACGGCATCGGCCGACTCAGCCAGCCGCCTCCCAAAGAATAGAGTGCGGCGCTTGCGTCGATATTCGGCTTCACCGAGCCTCCACAGCACGCCGTCGATGACCGGCTCGGCGACATACCTCGGCGTCAGCCGTAGTGCGGTGCCGAGCCAACGCGCAATCTTGATCGGTTGTGCCTGCCAGGGCCGCGCCTGCTCTGGTGTTAGGCAGACCCAGCCGCACTCGGGGCAATATCCTCGGTAAGGTGCGGTACGCTCGGTGTCGGTACCCGCCCGCGGACGGAACGTCTCGACGCCGCATTCGTGGCAAACGATATCGCCGGCGAGCTCATTGACGAGCGACAACGCTTCGATATCGCGCAGATGCTCGAACACCATCGCGTTGCCACTCAACCAGATTGCATCCGGCGCCAGTCTCGGTTCCTTCTGTTCGAGCAGCCGGCACAGCTCACCCAGTGCGCGATCGCCCAGCGCCGTCGTGTCAAGCAATGATGCAGCCGCCCCTACGCTCACGGCAGAACTTCCGTTACGGTGACATTCTCGGCGGCACGCTCGGATTCAACCGGTTTTAACACGCCCCATGCTTGCAGTAGCGCCTCCGCGAGCCGTGCGTCGGCCTGATCCAGATCGCGCAGATTGCTGATCCCGGCCTGTTTCAGATCGATGTGCAGTACGCGGCTCGCTTTTCCGGGTTCAGGGGGCAGGAAATACAGGGTGACGACCGCATCCACGATGTTGAAGCCATGACTCAAAAGCTGATCGAGACGATCGGACTTGATACAGGCAAGCGCATCAGGCGCATCCTTTTCGCCCGGCGGCTTGATGATGTAATTGCAGTTCGGCGGCACATTGGCACGTACCTTGACCTGCGACAGGCGAATGCGCTCGACCCGGTGTGCTGCAAGATCGACTTGGCTGTCGTCGAACAGCTCGAATCCATCGCGCAGCCGGTTGAGGAAGAAGCTCGGTTGCTTGGTGGTCTGCGTGTGAAGTGCCTTTTTGAAGATGTGCTGGCCGATGTGTTCGAGCACCTTCTGCCGCGTTTTCGCACCACCTGGAGCCAGAATATCGACTACACCGCTCTCGGAATAGATGACCACGTCCATGCTCAAGGGTGGCCTCACGTCGCGCCAGAACGCGCGGTTGTCATCGCCGAACTCGAGCCGACGCTGCGCATTGTCCTCAATCAGGATGCCCAATTGCAGCCCACCGTCGAGGTGACGATCCAAGGAATCGATCTGGCAGGCGCGCGGCCGACCTTTACGTGGCGTGAATGCGGCGGCGAGCGCGGTTTCGAGCGCGCGAATGTCGTCGGCACCACGGAATAGGGTCTCTCCAGGGGTGATCTGAAGGCGTTTCCAGCCACGCTTGCCGATTCGCTGATCGACGGCGAGGATCGTCTCGGCGGCGTCAAAAAGTTCCGGCCAGTTGGCCATTACCCACAGGGCGCGTTCGGCATCACTTGACAGCTGTGAAAAGTCGTCATGCAGCGCAGCGTCTGGCTTGGCAATGTTGCGCAGGGCATCCGCGCCGCGCGGATTGGATAAGTGATGGACTCGGCGCAGTTCGCCATAGATTGCCTTGGCAGCATCCGGTTCGAGAGCGTCGATGGCGGCGGTAATGGCGGGCGTTAGCCGTTCGGTAGGCATGTCCCAGCAGTAATCGGCCGGTAAGTCGATCCGGCGCGTCTGAAAGTAGAACTGCCAGGTGCGCGGTGGTACCTGGCGAATGAGTGCACGGTAATTGAAGGCAACCATATTTCTGTTTTTCTCCTTGTTCGATGGCCATCGTGCAGTCAGGTCGTTTCGATTGTGCAGAGTGCCGGGTTGTGATCGGGAGACTTCCTATTCATGCGGGCCGGCCGCATATGTTCGGTGTACCGAACGGTTGGAATTATTTCGGAAAAGTAATGTGTTTGTCAAGCGGGTACAAAACCGTTCGGTGTAGTGGTATTATTTTCGGAATAATGCAGCCCGTTTAGGAGTCACCTGTGCCATCCCCACTGGGCGATAAAATTCGCGCCCTACGCAAGCAGAAGAAACTCAGTCTTGAACAGCTTGCTGAGCTAACCAATTCCAGCAAGAGCTACATCTGGGAGCTGGAAAACAAGGACGACCCGAAACCGTCGGCCGAGAAGATCGGGAAGATTGCCGCCGTCCTCGAGGTCACCTCGGAGTTCCTGCTGACTGAGTCTGCGACTACCCCAGACGAGGAAGTGCTTGATGAGGCCTTCTTCCGCAAGTACAAGAACATGTCCGAGCCGGACAAGAAGAAGATCCGCAAGATCCTCGATGCCTGGGAAGACGAATGACAGAGACGAAAAAGCCCATGGCCGAGGCCAACCGCCTCTCGAAGATGCTCAACACCGTTCTCGGTGCGGAGCGGTTTCCGGTCAAGGTGGATGAGCTGGCGCTGGAGTATTCTCGCCAGTGCTTTGCAGATTCGCCGATCGATAGAGTCCAGGGCGAGGATCTGGATGGTTTCGATGGCCTGCTGAAAGCCAACAAGACGCGGTCGAAGTGGCTGCTCCTTTACAACAGCGCCACCCCGTCAGAAGGCCGCAAGCGCTTCACGATCGCGCATGAGTTCGGTCACTACATCCTGCACCGCCACCAGCAGGCTCTTTTCGAGTGCGGCGACGACGACATCGAAACGGGAGACAACAACGAGCGCGACATCGAGGCTGAGGCGGATTTGTTCGCCTCGACCTTGCTGATGCCGCTCGACGACTTCCGGCGCCAGGTGGATGGTCAGCCGATCAGCTTCGATCTGCTGGGACACTGCGCCGACCGCTATGGGGTATCGCTCACGGCAGCCGCCCTGCGCTGGACCGAGATCGCACCCAAGCGCGCCGTACTGGTGGCCAGCCGTGACGATCACATGCTTTGGGCCAAATCGAACAAGGCAGCGCTCAGGTCCGGCGCCTACTTTGCGACGCGCAAGAACACCATCGAGCTGCCGCACGATGCGCTCGCGCACAGTTACAACGCTTTTGACATGGTTGACACCAGGACGGGCCGCGCCCAGTCCTGGTTTGCCCGTGAACCTGCCAGCATGCCGATCACGGAAATGACACGGGTCGCGGGCCAGTACGACTACACACTGACCTTGCTAGTGCTGCCTGAGGCCGAGTGGCAGGGCGCACGCCACGACGATGAGGAACCGGAGGAAGACACCTACGACCGGTTCATCCGCAACGGCCAGTATCCGGTGCGGTAGCTCATGGTGGATCGATCATGAGCGCCCACAAGTGGCAATTCGCCTCTCGTTTCCGCCGTCATGCATTCGGCTGGAGATCCGACACGCCGGTGCAGCGAATCAAAGAGGCCATCTCGGAGATCAAGCAGGTCGCGCGCAAGGAGCCTGTGCTCGCGGCTGAGGGAGCCATCACCCTGCTGGAAAAACTCTCGCCAGCCCTGGAGCAAGTCGACAGCTCATCGGGCGCCCTGGGCTCCGCCGTAAACAAAGCCATCGAGACACTGGTGCCCCTCATCGTCAAGGCCGACGTCGAGCCAAAGCTGCGGCAACGCTGGCTGGAGCGGCTGTGGCAGGCCTTGCAGGACGACGAAATGCCCTACATCGAATTGTTGGGCGACTACTGGGGCGAGCTGTGCGTGACGCCAGAGCTGGCATCACACTGGGCGGATGAGTTTCTGCCTGTCGTTGAGAGCGTATGGAGACCGAAGGTTTCTGGCCACGGATTCTTCAAGGGCACGAGTGCCTGTCTGGCATCCCTGTACGCGGCGGGTTGCTACCAGCAATTGCTGGCACTGCTCGACAAGGCGCCCTTCAAGTGGTGGCACGACCGACGCTGGGGCGTGAAGGCATTGGCAGCGATGGGCAAGAAGGCGGAGGCGATCCGCTACGCCGAGGAATCCCGCGGTCTCAATGATCCGGGTTGGCAGATCGCTCAAGCCTGCGAGGCCATCCTGTTGTCGTCCGGCTTGCTCGACGAGGCCTACCGCCGCTATGCCGTGGAGGCGAATCAGGGCACAACGAACCTGGCCACGTTTCGCGCCATTGCCAAGAAGTATCCCAACAAGCGGCCGGACGAGATTCTGCGCGACCTGGTGATCAGTACGTCCGGCGCCGAAGGTAAGTGGTTTGCTGCCGTCAAGGATGCGGGCCTGTTCGATGTGGCGATCGAGTTGGCCACGCACAGCCCCACCGATCCGCGCACGCTGACCCGCGCCGCCCGCGACTATGCCGAGAAGCAGCCTGACTTCGCGCTGGCGGCTGGGCTGGCTGCGTTGCATTGGATCTCGCACGGTCATGGTTATGAGATCACCGGGGGTGATGTGCTCGATGCTTACTCGGCGGTGACTCAGGCGGCCGTCGGCGCGGGTGTTCCTGTCCAGCGTGTTAACGAGCAGATCCGGGAGATGACCGCCGGTGCGCAACCTGGAAACTCTCTCATGAGAACGATCCTGGCCCGTCATTTGTCGAGCTGAACGGGAACCGCTTTCCGCAATAGCCCGCACCAGTCCGCACGCATCCGAAACTCCCTCATGGTGTAGGCGGCAGTCCATCCGGACAATTTCACTGCATGTGAGTTTAACGGAGAGGACCGCTACCGATGCATCAAATCAACCACCTACCCCCCGAGCGGATGACGCCGGAGCAGCGTCGCCACGAGATCGCATCTTTGCTGGCCAATGGCCTGGTGCGTCTGCGTACCAGCTGCACCGAGCAGTCCGCAAACATTGCCGAAGAGAGCGAGTTTGAGCTTGGCTTCTCTGGCAACCAGCGCGTTCATACAGACCCCGTCAACAAGACCAAAACGGAGTCATGATGAGCACGCCAACACCATCACTCGCAACGCCGCCATCGGTGGCGGCCCAGATCGCCAGGTTGCCCGAACTGCCGATGGCAGAGATCCGGGCGCTGTGGCAGAAATTGGTCGGTGGTGACACGCCGACCCACAACCGCCAGTTCCTGGAACGCCGAATCGCATACAAGTTGCAGGAGGCGGAATTCCGCAAGGTCGACGCCAACCTGCTGGATCGGAACAAGCGCCGCATCGACTCTTTGGTCGATACGGGCAAGGTCAAGAAGCGCGACCGCGATTACCGTCCTGCCGCCGGCACGGTGCTGATCCGGGAATACAAAGGTGTCGAGTACCGTGTGGTCGCGACCGCCGATGGCCAGTATGACTTCCAGGGTCGCATGTTCCCGAGCCTCTCGATGATCGCCCGCGAGATCACTGGCATGCGCTGGTCGGGACCGTTGTTCTTTGGTCTCAGGCCGCCCGCCAACGCCAAGACCAAGCCGTCTATCAAGAAGAGAGGTGGACGATGAGTGAGGTCTTGAAGCGCCGCATGCGCTGTGCGGTCTACACGCGCAAATCCACCGACGAGGGCTTGGACCAGGAGTACAACTCCATCGACGCGCAGCGCGACGCCGGGCATGCCTACATCGCCAGTCAGCGTGCCGAGGGCTGGATACCGGTGGTCGACGACTACGACGATCCTGCCTTCTCTGGCGGCAACATGGATCGCCCGGCACTCAAGCGGATGATGGCCGACATTGAGGCCGGCAAGATTGATGTGGTTGTGATCTACAAGATCGACCGCCTGACGCGCAGCCTGGTGGACTTCTCCAAGATGGTCGAGGTGTTTGAGCGCTATGGCGTGTCCTTCGTGTCGGTCACCCAGCAGTTCAACACGACCACATCCATGGGCCGGCTGATGCTAAACATCCTCCTGTCCTTCGCGCAGTTCGAACGGGAGGTGACCGGTGAGCGCATCCGCGACAAGATCGCGGCCAGCAAGCGCAAGGGCATGTGGATGGGCGGCGTGCCACCGCTCGGTTACGACGTCGAGAACCGGCGGCTGGTGCCCAATGAGCGCGAGGCAAAACTGATCCGGCACATCTTCCAACGATTCGTCGAACTCGGCTCCAGCACTGCGCTGGTCAAGGAGCTGAAGCTGGACGGCGTTACATCGAAGGCGTGGACCACGCAAGACGGCAAGACTCGCGACGGCAAGCCGATCGACAAGGGGCTGATCTACAAGCTGCTCAACAACCGGACCTATCTCGGGGAACTGCGCCACAAAGAGCAGTGGTATCAGGCCGAGCATCCGCCCATCATCGACCGCGGACTGTGGGACAACGTCCACGCGATCCTGGCCACCAATGGCCGGGTACGCGGCAACGCGACGCGGGCGACCGTGGCGTATCTGCTCAAGGGCATCGTGTTCGGCAACGATGGCCGAGCGCTGTCGCCATGGCACACCACGAAGAAGAATGGGCGCCGGTACCGATACTATGTGCCACAGCGCGACGCAAAGGAACACGCGGGCGCATCGGGTCTGCCAAGACTGCCCGCCGCAGAACTCGAGTCGGCCGTGCTCGACCAGTTGCGTGCGATCCTGCGCGCTCCGAATCTCCTGGGTGAGATGCTACCGCAGGCGATCAAACTCGACCCGACCCTAGACGAAGCCAAGATCACGGTGGCCATGACCAGACTCGACGCGATTTGGGATCAACTATTTCCGGCCGAGCAGACCCGGATCGTCAAGTTGCTGGTCGAGAAAGTCATCGTGTCGCCCAATGACCTCGAAGTGCGGCTGCGCGCCAACGGCATCGAGCGCCTGGTGCTGGAACTGCGTCCCGAGCCTGTCGACCAGAAAGAGGAGGCGCTGGCGTGAGCGACATCCGCATCCAGAAGACCGGCGAGCCGGACATCCTCCAGACGAGTGATGGCAGGCTGACCCTGTCCGTCCCGATCCAGATCAAGCGCCGCAGCGGCCGCAAGCTGGTCACCCTCCCGAACGGTGAGACTGCACCGGTCAGACCGTGGGACGTGGCGCCGACCTCCATCCAACTGGCTCTGGCCAGGGGCCACCGCTGGCTCGCCATGCTCGAATCAGGGGAAGCGAAGTCCTTGAAGGAGATCGCTGCGCGGGAGGGGATCGACAACAGCTACGTGAGCCGCATGGTCAATCTGACCACGCTGGCACCGGACATCGTGGCCGCCATCCTGGACGACGCACTGCCGAACCACATCACGCTATTCGATTTGGCGGTCGACCCGCCGGCGCTGTGGGATGAGCAGCGGGCCAGGCTCGTGTAGACCGAGCGGGGGCACAGGTATAAAATTGCGCCAGGTGCCCACCTTACTTGCACACGAGTAAAAAAAAGGCGTTGCTTCACTGTCACTGAAAACCTCTCTTTGAGCCTCGTCGTCGGGGACTTAAACGTGTGCGCCTGACCCGAAATCGGCGTGGCATTGAGGAAAGGTTTGTCATGACAATCAAAGAACTCGCGTACTCCGCGCAGCAGCACCTTCAGGCTAGCACTGGTGGCTCGTTCAAGAGAGCCCACATCTACGAGTTGTTGGCAGCTTCCTTCGGCTTCAACTCTTACGCCGCGTTTGGCGTTGACACCGTACTCACGGAGCTTCGCACGAACGACAGGCGGGTAGCCCTGCAAAGCGCGTTCATCAAGCGACGTTGCATCGAGCTTGGGTATCAGCCTGACACCGCGACTCTAGCTTCGTCGACGCTGAAATCCTTCCTGGCAGAGCGCCAGATTGGTGTCGCCAGCATCTCGTCACTAATCAGCCGGCTGAGATGGGAATCGCCCAACCAGGACGACGACCTTGAAGACGACCAGGACGAGCTATTCGATCCTACCGAGGAGGGTGGGCTCGGCCCGATTCTGTTGGACGGTCTGGATGCTGCAGCCAGCAAGGGCAATGCCCTAGCTCATTACGCCCTGGCGCTGATCTACGCGCCCGGCGATGAAGATGACCTGGATGCTGGAAGCTCCTATTGGTACTCCCAGGGGCAACGAGGTCGCGTCCTGACAGGAGTGGAAAAGGAGTGGGCCGAAGCCCACGAGGCTCGTCTCGCTCAAGCCGAAAAGTACACGCGCCATATGAGGGAGGCCGGTCGACTGGGCAATCAGCATGCACTTCTCGACCTGGCGGAGCGATTTGACGATCCGTCTTTCTTCGAGCAGCCGCGCAACGATGTCGATGCTGACCCAGCGGCGGTCGCCGCTATCGCAGAACGCATGGGCCGTACTGCTGATGCCAGGCATTGGCTGACCGTTGCTGCCGAGAGCGGGGACACGGATGCCATGCTCCAGCTCATCGAGGAACACGATCAAGGTGACCTGCTCCGATGCTGGATGTGGGTGTATCTCTCGCAGTTGGTCGGAACGGATCTAACACGGGACGCGCACTACGCGATCAACGAGGACGGTTCGGAATACGACGATGACGTCGGGGGCCCAGCCTATGTCGCAGGTTGCGACGGGATAGATCTCGAACCGCTCAGTGCAGAGCAGGATGCCACTGCCAGGCTGGCCGCGCAGAAACTGTTTGAACAGATTGAAGGGAGGGCGCGGTAGGGCTGCTGGCCTTGTAATTGGGCGGTGGGGCCAGGGACGGGTTGTCCCCTCCGCCCGGCCAATGCTGCAATCCAACCGCTTGATTCGTCCGCGCGTAACTCGTTGATCTGTATATGGTCGCGTTGCGGCCTTTACGGACTTCGGGCCAGTTTCGGGGAAGCGAGGTCGGAGCGAGGAAATGGCCAGGAGAGAGTGGAATGTGATCCGGAATGTGGCGAGCGGCTGGCCGGCGCGGTCCGCAACTTTCCGCAGGAACCCCAACAACACGCGGGAACCGGCGCCATCGGGCAAGAAAAAAATCCAACCGAGAACGGTTGGGTTTTCGTTATTGGTGACGAAAGGGGAAATGAGGGTTCGTTCGGAAGGATGCGGAAAATGCGTGTTTTTGAGAAAACTTGAGGGCACGAATCTGCTCTCGGACCCACAGCCGACCTTCCGGTTCCTCCAAACCAGTCGCTCAGCCAGCGCCTCCCATCCTTTTCCTTTGCAACTCCGGACCTTCTTTGCTGAGTACAGGATGGTGAATGAACAAAAAGTATGCTGCACTGATCCACAACATCAATTGAGGATTGCGAAAGTCATGGCCTGATTTATTTCAGTAGAATGTGTCCGTTTTGCGCCGCGGCTGATAGATTTTGCTTTCTCTTTCGGACAAAGATGGACTTATCGCACAAACTTGTTTGAGCAAACATTGGTACTGAATGAAAATTGATACACGAACTTACTATACGCGCCATCAGGTCGAGCAGATAACCAACGCATACCGGCACATCTTCGGTCCCATTGAAACCGAACTTCGTGAATATTGGGACTTCGATAGAAAGCGGGATTGGGGTTGTCTGACCACCGATTTCCAAAACGCCACCTTCGAGCAATTCGAAGAGGCCAGTAAGCTAGCCATTCAAATCGAACGTTCCATTCATGACCCGGTGGAGCGTGGTCTTGCGCTCCGTAACGTTACCAGAAAAACAGGTGTTGGACTCAGTCTCGGTGTATCTCCATGGACGGATCATGGGCTATTTCAGACCTTTGAACAAAACAAGCACAAGAGACGATTGACCATCGTCCTGGGCCATGACTGGTATCCCATTGTGCCTCAGCGTGCGAAGAATCCGCATCCTGTAGACGTCCCACTATCGCGCTATGCAGGATTGCGCGGCCTCGTGAAGTATATAAACGTAGGCGCTGTGCCGGCGGCCATTATGGATGGGTCGGAATTGTTGTTATTTTTGAACTTTAAACCCGACTTCCGTCCGCCCAATACACCAGTGAAAGGTCCTTTTGAACCTTATAACCGCTGTTCGGAGGGTTTTAACGCGCTTGTCGAAGCGGTCAGCCGCGAATTCAAGGTGCAAGTCATTAGCTGGGGCGCAGATGTGTGGCGACTACTCAGCAAGCAGGTGATGGAGAAAAATAACTCGCTTGGTGTGTGTGTCCGCGCCCGTATGCCTGAGTACTTTGGCCGTCCTCTCGAATTGCACTGCGGGAAATCGGCCATCCCATATCTACCACTCGCGCACCCCTGCGACCGGCGCAATTTTGACGAGCATCACGCCGCGCATGCCCACGAAGGTTTTCTCAAGATGGGTCTAGGGGGTAGAGGCAAGGTAGTCGAGGTCAGCTAACTGATGCGTATCCCAGCGTTCAGCAGCAGTTTGTCCGCTGACGTATGCAATCAGGCCAATGATCGTCTTAACCGTCAGTCCAAGGGTGCGAGGCGCGGTCCCCCGCACCCTTCTCAACCCGATCATTAGGCGACACGCAAGCGACCCTTTGGGCTCGTGAAATCGCCACTACACGCGGCAGTCCGCTCCGCCGCCGGAAGCCCGACATTCGTATCGAACAAGGCGGCGATACGTCCAGCAAGCTGACCAACACCGAGCGCCCCGAGGTGACACTGCATCTCTTGCTGCGATAAGGTACCGATTTGCCAAAGAAGACTGTCCAGTTGAACCATCGTAATTGCGCCATTCGACTCACGAATTCGCCGAAGTGCCTTGTGCCATCTCTCGCGTTCAATAGCTTCGCCGGCTGCAGTGAGACCAAGACGAGCCGAGATACTGCGGATGCGGGAATCGACGGGGACAGGAACAGCGCCAAAGTCAAATCGAGTCTCATTAACCATCAGAAGAGCAAGCGCTAAACATTTCATTGCAAAAGCGATCGTTTTTTTTGTCGGCTCTTGATTCATGCTACGCCCAAGCAATCGCCAAATTTTTTCAAAATTAGCCGCAAGTGAACACGCATCGCTTTTCCAAATCTCGTGACATAGCTCGCTCGACGCAAACCGCTTGAGCCGTTGAACCTTAGGCTGCGCCAATCGTTCTCGCATGAAGAATGGTTCAAGGAGTTGGATCAGTTGCCGTGGATCCTCTGGGTCAGAATCTTGTGGAATTAGGGGCACCACCTTTGGCCAATAACCAATATCTGCTTTGCCTTTGGTCTGATAGTCATTGAGGCCAAGAATGACAAATAGCGCAGCGAAATGGCCGAACGCCCACGCTTCCTGTAACGGGCGCATCCATTTCCATTCCGGCTCTTCCGTCACTGTTGCGTTCCATGCCGCTGGGGGAACCTGAGTAAGTAATTCAACAAACTCATCGAATCGGCTAGTAGCCATTGTGGTCGTCCTTGTTTGCCTTAGATTCAGCTTGTACGGGGCAATCACCCTTCGCAGGTTGTGTCACTCGTTACTGATTCAGCTACTGCGCCACTTGTCTCACTACCTATTTCCGCTTTCGAGGAAATCTTTCGCCGCTCGATAATGCCAAGTGCGGTCTTTCTCCGGCCCCTTGTATTCAAGGTAATCAAACCCGGCAGGCGGTTGTTCTAAATTGCCCTTGTAGTGGACAATTTTCCGTCCAGGACAAGTTTCAACCAGGGAGTAGAATATCGGCAGATAGTCCTTTCCTCCGAAAAAGTGGATCGGCTCCTCCCCTCCAATATTTACGTCTTGTAGATGATTGAAATCCGACCAAGTATGACGCTTGTCTTTGGTGTTCCGCCATGCCCAAGGCTTTTTCTTTTTTACTTGCGTTGAAAAAGTTACGTTGTAGTCAGGCGTCCAGAAATTTGCTCGAATCAAACCCCAGCCGGCAGAAAGGATGAAGAAATTATCCCAGCCGAATGCGTTGGCCAAATCTCGGTACAACATCCGAAAATCATTTTCCTTGGGAGCGTATAGATCCGCGGCTCGTAAAAGCTTGCACGGATTTTCGGATTGCTCGTTGTATCGCTTCAAAGCATTACGCCATGTCAAACCTTCTTCTCCGCCGAGATCATCGGGCGTAGCGTAGTGGCCGGGAATTGATGTGCACAGCGCAGGATCCGCTACAAAGAGTACTTCTTCGCCGGATTTCGTTCTCAACCTGCCGGCCTTGTCATCCTTCGAAGCGGCACATTGCATCACGACTTTCATCGTCCTGCGTCCTTTTCTATTCGGCTACCGACATGTTCGGCAGCGATGGCCGCGCTGACAGCCTTGTTTTTAGGAGAAACCAGGATCACGGCCGCCGTCTGCTGCAGCGCCTGGCTCGACGTGTTTTAATATGTTCCCGCTGTGCCGAGCGTCACCACCCGGTCTGACACCCCTAACTTGACCTGCTGGTTTTTCACGAACCCTGCCTCGTGGAGAACGTAAGCCAGCTGTATTTCATTTCCGTCGGCATCGGTGAGATCAGGACTAATCCAGACGTAGTTGCAATCCATCGTTGAACGCAGGCCAGCCTGATAATGCCGTTCGCCGACGACTAATGTGATCGGCACTCGCTGACCCTCTATGGTCGGCAGCCCCTGGCTCTTCCCTTTAACGACATGGATCTCCATCCGCTCCACGCCATTGGAGTAGTAAGTAGCGAGCCCTCTGATTTTTCCCGTCACGGCCATCGCTGATCCCCTTATTGCCGAGGCATGCATCGTTTGCTCATCGCCACGATTTTTCCTGCAATGTCGACGAGAGGATTTGCGGTAAAACATGCTTCCGCTGATACACGTAGCTTTTTGTTCTTTATTTAGTTCATCTGGCGTGCATCAAAACGCATGTCGATTGAGCAATATCTCGCAACGGCAGCTTGCTGACATTTTGACGGAACGTTGAAAAAGGCCGCTATTTGGCCGAAACCAGCCTACTGGATTGGCCGAATTACTCGGCGATTCTCGAGGCATCCACGGCATTTCTCCACTCTCCGAATCGGGTCGTTTCCTCCGCCTACCGATGCCAAAAATAAAATGCTTGATTCGTCCGCGCGTAACCCATTGATTCAAAAGGAAGTGGATCGCGACTCTTGCGGACTTCGGACCACATGAAAAGAGCGAGGCCGGAGAGAAAAATGGCCAAGAGAGAGTGAAAATAGGCGTTTTTTCGTGTCCTGGCGAACGGTCGAAGTCCGCAGGAACCAGCACGAACCCGCGTAGATACGCAGGGATAAAAGAAAAATACCCAACTGCATACACAGTTGAGCATTAGTATTGGTGGAGACGGCGGGAATCGAACCCGCGTCCAGAAGCACTCTACAGACAGTTCTACATACTTAGTGCAGCCTACTTGGTTTTAACCCAGTCGACGCGGACGCACGCGCTTCGCCAAGGCGAGTCACCTATTTTTAACACTACGCCAAGTAACCCGACGTAACGCGATTCCCTGTGAATGACTCCACTGCTGTTGCCAGCTCGTCCCAGGGAAGAGACGGTGTGGAGCTAGAAAGTTATTAAGTTCCTAGTGGTTTACGCTGCGAGAGCGTAAGTTTCATCGTTTGCATTTAAGCATTTCCGGTTGGATTAACGAGGTAGCCAGTCCTCGGTATGCCCTGCGCTGCTTTGCAACCCCTGTCGAAACCAGGTCGTCCCCAAAACAGTCGGTCTATTGTACTCCAGCAGATGGGGCTGGGCTGGCACGATTCAAGTCCGCTTCGTGAATTAATTCCAGTATTTCGAGGGGCGATGCAATAAGCGCATCCGCACCCCATCCCGAGGGTTCGACGTTGCCGCAATAACCCCAGGCGGCGGCAACGGTCGTCATGCCCGCGGCACGGCCGGCTTGAACGTCTCGCAAGTCGTCGCCGATATACCAGCACTCCGTTGGTACCAGCGACAGCCGGCGCGCTGCTTCGAGCAGTGGAGCGGGGTGTGGTTTCGAATGTGACGTCGTGTCTCCCGAAATGACACATCCGGCATATCCCAAACCGATTTGCGGCACCAGCAGATCGGTGAAGCGCGCAGCCTTGTTGGTGACGATGCCCCACGCTATCCCTTGCTCCTCCAATCCATCGAGCAGGGGGGCAATTCCGTCGAACAGGCAGCTCTCAGCTGCGATGGTGGACTCGTAGTTGTCGAGAAAGGCGATGCGGAGTTCCTCATAACCTTCGTCATCGGGCTTCAATCCGAACGCTGCACCGATCAGTCCTCTTGCTCCGGCGGAGGCGACAGGGCGCAGCAGTTCGTATGGTGCAGGAGCCAATCCGCGCATCACGCGAATCCTGTTCAGTGCAGCAGCCAGATCGGGGGCGGTATCGGCGAGCGTTCCGTCGAGGTCGAACAGAACGGCGCGGGGAGGGGGCAGGGGCATGCGTATTTTGTTTCAGTGGTTGGATGCGTACGACGGCCGCATCTGCGGGCGTCGTACGATTCCGTGTTATTCAGCTCGTGTACAGGCGACCAGATAATTGACACTGGTATCCTGATTCAGCGAATAGATTTTCGTCAGCGGATTGTAGCCCATGCCCTTCAGACTGTTGAGCGTCAGTCCGGCGTTGCGGGCAAACTGAGCCAGTTCGGCTGGGGTAATGAACTTCGCATAGTCGTGCGTACCTCTCGGCAACATACGGAGGATATATTCCGCCCCGATCACTGCAAAGAGATAGGCTTTGGGGTTGCGATTGATGGTGGAAAAGAAGACATGACCGCCGGGTTTGACGAGGCTTGCGCATGCCTTTACCACAGCAGAAGGATCGGGAACATGCTCGAGCATTTCCATGCAGGTGACAATGTCGTACCTTGCAGGTTCGCGTGCGGCAATCTCTTCGGCGGAAATCAATTCGTAGCGTACCTGCACGCCGGACTCCAGGCTATGCAGGTCAGCTACCTTCAGTGCCTTTTCCGACAGATCGATGCCGGTGACCTTGGCGCCTTTTCTGGCCATCGATTCCGCCAGGATGCCGCCGCCGCAGCCGATGTCGATGACGGTTTTTCCTGCCAGCGGCGCACGTGCATTGATCCATTCCAGGCGCAGGGGATTGATCTCGTGCAAGGGGCGGAATTCGGAAGTTGGATCCCACCACCGGTGGGCGAGATCGCTGAATTTTTGCAGCTCTAAAGGATCGGCATTCATAGCGTGAATGATAGCTGGATTATGTACACTTCGCTGCATTCAGAGGGGTGTAGACCGGCAATAAAAAACCCCGCCGAAGCGGGGTTTTTCTCGGGGAGACCGATTATCGGGTACGAGTACCGACGACTTCGATTTCCACGCGGCGGTTCTTGGCGCGGCCAGCGGAGGTTTTGTTGCTGGCGACTGGCTGCTTCTCGCCCTTGCCTTCGGTGTAGACGCGGTTGGCTTCGACACCCTTCGAAACCAGATAGGCCTTCACGGCTTCGGCACGACGCACCGACAGCTTCTGGTTGTAAGAATCGGCACCGATCGAGTCGGTGTGGCCTACTGCGATAATGACTTCCAGGTTCATGCCTTGCAGCTTGGAGGTGAGATCATCCAGCTTGGCCTTGCCGTCGGCTTTCAGAACAGCCTTGTCGAAGTCGAAGAACGTGTCGGCAGCAAAAGTTACCTTTTCGGAAACCGGTGCAGGGGCGGGAGCGGGTACAGGTGCCGGTGCGGGCGCCGGTGCGGGAGCGGCCGCCGGTGCAGGTGCCATCACAGGTTTTGCGATCGCGCCGTCGCAACCTGGAACTGCGTCTGCCGGCGTCCAATAACCGGTGTGCCAGCAAAGGCCGAACGGGCTGCGGACAACTGTGCCGGTTGCACCCGACTCTACATAGCCGCTAACCGGGCGGCTGGGCTTGATATCCTGCTGTGCCGATGCAGAAAATGAAACGACTGCGGACGCAGCAAAGACGAGTTTTGCCAAATTATTCATATTTTTCCTCTTGGTTGAGATATCCGCAGATTGACTGCGCAACAGATAACGACGGTTCAAATCAGATGCTGCAATATGCTATTAGATCATTTTTTCGCAAGGTTGTTCACTTGCAATGCTCTTTAGTTAACTACATTTTGCCATACCCCTGATATGCGTCGATTATTGCTATATCAAGGATCGGGCGATTTTGATTGCCTGTTGCATCAATACAACGGGAAATCAAAAAAAGCTGGAAAATTCCAAAAAATCAAGATCCAGATTGGCTGGGGTTTCGGTGGGGTGACTTACCCGGCAAGCCCGCGCACTTCGATGACTACCCTGCGGTTAGGAGCCAGGCATTCGACAAGTTTCGCATGCGGCAGCTTGTCGTCGCAGGACTTGATGGACTGGGTCTTGCCGGCGCCGAGGGTTTCGACTTCCGCTGATATGCCTTTGCTCTTGAGATAGGCGGCAACAGCATCCGCCCGCTTCTCCGATAACTTTTGGTTGTACTGTTGCGATCCCAGGCGGTCAGCATGGCCCGTGACCAGAATAATGTCGACCTTCGCGCAGTTTGCAAGTTTCGTCATTACCTCATCATCGATGCGTTTCTTTGCGGCGCTGTTCAATGCCGCGCGATTGAAACCGAATGTCTGGTCATTGCTCAGCGTCACTGCAAAGTCACAACGCTTCGGTACAACCGGTGCGGGTTTCGGTGCTGGCGCGGGTATTGCCGCCACAAATGGCGGTGCGGTTGGTTTCGCGACCGGCGGAACCAGTTCGCCGTCGCAACCTGGTACTGCGTCTGCCGGCGTCCAGTATCCGGAGCGCCAGCACAAGCCATATGGAGAACGCACAATCACTCCGCGGCTGTCCTGCGCATAAGCACTGGAGGTCGGGGCCTTGATATCGGATGCTGTTTGCGAAAGGGCGGACGTGGCGCCTGCGCTGAAGGCGATGGCGACGATGGCAGACGCGAAGTTTTTGGGCATGGTCTCTACTGGGCAGATGTTTTTCTGAAAATTAATTAACTATATGAAACATTTCATTAAAACATATTTTTTGCAAGAGTGTCTTGCCGAGGGCAAGTGGTTGCAGGTGGTACATGGCCGGAAAGGGGATGCCGCCATGCTAAAATCCAAGGTTTGGCATCACGCAGTCCTGCATGATGCCACTCTACGTTAACCGTTCAACGACAGCAAAGACAAGTCGACCCGCCAATGGATCAATTCGCCAAAGAGACAATCCCGATTTCCCTTGAAGAAGAGATGCGCAAGAGCTACCTCGACTACGCGATGAGCGTGATCGTGGGGCGGGCGCTGCCGGATGTGCGCGACGGCCTGAAGCCGGTACATCGTCGGGTGCTCTACGCAATGCACGAAACGAACAACGTCTGGAATCGTCCTTACGTCAAGTGTGCACGCGTGGTTGGCGAAGTGATGGGTAAGTACCACCCGCACGGTGACCAGGCGATTTACGATACGCTGGTACGGATGGCACAGGATTTTTCGCTGCGCTATACGCTGGTCGACGGTCAGGGCAACTTCGGTTCCGTTGATGGCGACAACGCCGCGGCGATGCGTTACACCGAGTGCCGGCTCGACAGGATCTCCAGCGAGATCCTGGCCGACATCGAAAAGGAAACGGTTGATTTTGTCCCGAACTACGACGGCAAGGAAAAAGAACCCTCCGTTCTGCCGACGCGAATTCCGAATCTGCTGATCAACGGCTCGTCCGGGATTGCGGTCGGCATGGCGACGAATATTCCGCCGCACAATATCTCCGAAGTGATCGATGGCGCTCTGCATGTGCTGCGGAGTCCCGAATGCACTATCGATGAACTGATCGGCATCATCCCTGCACCGGATTTTCCGACCGCCGGCATCATTTACGGCGTGTCCGGCGTGCGCGACGGTTATCGTACCGGCCGTGGTCGCGTCGTGATGCGTGCGAAAACCCATTTCGAGGAATTCGGCAAGGACAACCGTACGGCAATCATCGTCGACGAACTGCCGTACCAGGTAAACAAGAAATCGTTGCTGGAGCGCATCGCCGAGCTGGTGCGCGACAAGAAGCTCGAAGGCATTTCCGACATCCGCGACGAGTCGGACAAGTCCGGCATGCGCGTCGTGATCGAACTGAAGCGCGGCGAAGTGCCTGAGGTGGTGCTCAACAACCTGTACAAGCAGACTCAGTTGCAGGATACCTTCGGCATGAACATGGTGGCGCTGGTCGACGGTCAGCCGAAGCTGCTGAACCTGAAGCAGATGCTGGAATGCTTCCTGTCGCACCGCCGTGAAGTGGTGACGCGTCGGACCGTGTTCGAACTGCGCAAGGCGCGTGAACGTGGTCATGTGCTGGAAGGCCTGGCCGTCGCGCTGGCGAACATCGACGACTTCATCGCCATCATCAAGGCGGCGCCGACGCCGCCGATCGCGAAATCCGAATTGATGGCACGTGCATGGGATTCGTCCCTGGTACGTGAAATGCTGGCGCGTACCGGCGCGGAAAATGCCGGCGGCATCGATGCCTTCCGGCCGGAGAGTCTGCCGAAGCATTATGGCATTCAGCCGGATGGCCTGTACAAGCTGTCGGACGACCAGGCACAGGAAATCCTGCAGATGCGCCTGCAGCGCCTGACCGGCCTGGAGCAGGACAAGATCGTCAACGAATACAAGGAAGTGATGGCGCAGATCGCTGATCTGCTCGACATTCTCGCCAAGCCGGAGCGCGTGACTGCGATCATCGTCGATGAGTTGACCGTTGCCAAGAACGAATACGGCGACAGTGCGAAGGACGGGCGCCGTTCGCAGATCGAACTGAACGCCACCGATCTGGAAACGGAAGATCTGATTGCGCCGCAAGACATGGTGGTGACGCTTTCGCATTCCGGCTACATGAAATCGCAGCCGGTTTCCGAGTACCGCGCGCAAAAGCGTGGCGGTCGCGGCAAGCAGGCAATGGCGACCAAGGAAGACGACTGGATCGACCAGTTGTTCATCGCCAATACACATGACTACATTTTGTGCTTCTCCAATCGTGGACGCCTGTACTGGCTGAAGGTGTGGGAAGTGCCGCAGGGCTCGCGCAACTCGCGTGGCAAGCCGATCGTGAATATGTTCCCGTTGCAGGATGGCGAGAAAATCACTGTTGTGCTGCCGTTGTCCGGTGAAAACCGCACGTTCCCGGAAGACCGTTATGTGTTCATGTCGACCAGTCTCGGCACGGTGAAGAAGACGCCGCTTCCGGAATTCAGCAATCCACGCAAGGCCGGCATCATCGCCGTCGATCTCGACGAAGGTGACTTCCTGATCGGTGCAGCGCTCACGGATGGAAAACATGACGTGATGTTGTTTTCCGATTCCGGCAAGGCCGTGCGCTTCGACGAAAACGACGTTCGGCCAATGGGCCGTCTGGCACGCGGCGTGCGCGGCATGAACCTGGAGGAAGGACAGCAGGTGATCGCCTTGCTGGTGGCCGAGAACGAGCAGCAATCGGTCCTCACGGCGACCGAAAACGGTTACGGCAAGCGCACTCCGATTACGGAGTACACGCGCCATGGCCGCGGCACCAAGGGCATGATCGCAATCCAGACCAGCGAGCGCAACGGCAAGGTCGTGGCCGCCACGCTGGTCGAGCCGAACGATGAGATCATGATGATTACCACCGGCGGTGTGCTGATCCGTACACGCGTTGCCGAGATTCGTGAAATGGGCCGCGCCACGCAAGGCGTGACCTTGATTGCCGTCGAGGACGGCACCAAGCTGAGCGGTCTGCAGCGCATCATGGAATCCGACGTGGAAGAGGAAAACGGCGGCACGGAGGAAGAATGATGCGTCCCTATAACTTCGCTCCCGGCCCGGCGGTACTGCCGCAGGAAGTATTGCAGCAGGCTGCCGACGAAATGCTCGACTGGCGCGGCAGCGGCATGTCCGTGATGGAGATGAGTCACCGCGGCAAGGAATTCATTTCGATTTACGAAGCTGCAGAACGCGACCTGTGTGAACTGCTCGACGTGCCGGCGAATTACAAAGTTCTTTTCCTGCAAGGCGGTGCGATCGCCGAAAACGCGATTATTCCGATGAATCTGGTCGGTAGAAAACCTCAGCCTGCTGTTGTGGATTTCATCCATACCGGCTCCTGGACGACCAAGTCAATCAAGGAAGCGAAAAAGTATTGCACGGTAAACGTTGCCGCATCGTCGGAGAGCCAGAAATTCACTGCCATTCCTCCGCGCGACACGTGGCGGCTGTCGAAGGACGCTGCCTACGTGCACATCTGCACCAATGAAACGATCGACGGCGTCGAGTTCCAGTTCACGCCGGATGTGGCGGATGACACCAACAATGCGCCGCTGGTGGCGGATATGTCCTCACATATTCTGTCGCGCGTGATCGACGTATCGAAATATGGCGTGATTTTTGGCGGTGCCCAGAAGAACATCGGGCCTGCCGGTCTGACGTTCGTGATCGTTCGAGACGATCTGATCGGGCATGCGCTGCCGATCTGCCCGTCGGCTTTTGACTGGAAGACGATCGCTGACAACCATTCGATGTACAACACGCCGCCTACCTACGCGATCTACATCGCCGGCCTGGTTTTCCAGTGGCTGAAGCGGCAAGGCGGAGTGGCCGCAATGGAGCAGCGGAATATCGCAAAAGCGTCGTTGTTGTACGACTACCTGGATTCGGCCGACTTTTACAGCAACAAAATTGCAAAAGACTGCCGTTCGCGCATGAATGTACCGTTCTTCATCAAGGATGAGACGTTGAACGATGCGTTTCTCGCCGGAGCGAAGGAACGCGGGCTGTTGCAGCTCAAGGGCCACAAGTCCGTGGGCGGCATGCGCGCGTCTATCTACAATGCGATGCCAATCGAAGGCGTGCAAGCGTTGGTTGATTACCTGAAGGATTTCGAGAGAAAGAACGGTTAAGCGTTCTTGCTCCGCATGGACGCCCGGATGCGGAAGATTCGATCGGCTGCATGCTCTCCTATCCCTGTCTTCCCCCTTGAGCAAGAAGGGGCGAGCGGAATGACTGTGTGAATACAAGTATGACGGACGACAAACTCAAACCATTGCGTGAACAGATCGACGCGATAGACACGCAAATTCTCGATCTGTTGAATCGCCGCGCCCGTGTAGCGCAAGAAGTCGGCCATGTCAAAGCCGAAACCAATGCGCCGGTGTTCCGCCCGGAACGCGAAGCGCAAGTGCTGCGCAGCGTGGCAAGCCGCAATCCCGGACCCTTGGACAGCGGAGACATCCAGACGATCTTCCGCGAGATCATGTCGTCCTGCCGGGCACTGGAGCGGCGTGTCGCGGTCGCCTATCTCGGCCCGCCGGGCACGTTTACCGAGCAGGCGGTGTACCAGCAATTCGGACATGCCATCGAAGGCATCTCATGTACTTCGATTGACGAAATATTCCGCGCGACAGAGGCGGGCACAGCGGATTTTGGTGTGGTCCCGGTAGAAAATTCGTCCGAAGGTGCGGTCAATCGCACGCTTGATCTGTTGCTGCAAACCACGCTGACGATCAGCGGAGAAATTTCGATTCCTGTTCACCATAGCCTGATGACGAAAAGCGGCACGATGGACGGCGTGACACGGATTTGTTCCCATTCGCAGGCGCTCGCACAGTGCCAGACGTGGCTGAATCAAAACTATCCAAACATCGAACGTCAGGCTGTCGCATCGAATGGCGAGGCCGCCCGCATCGCAAGCGAAGATCCCACGGCAGCCGCCATTGCGGGTGAAATCGCCGGCCAACGCTACAACCTCGGCGTCGTCAAGGCGCATGTGCAGGACGACCCGCATAACCGCACGCGCTTCGCGATTATCGGCCGCCTCCAGCCCGGCCCGAGCGGCAAGGACCAGACGTCGCTGGTGCTGGCAGTGCCGAACAAGGCCGGCGCCGTGTACAACCTGCTGGCGCCGCTCGCCAGGCATGGAGTGTCGATGACGCGATTCGAATCGCGCCCGGCGCGCATCGGCACCTGGGAGTACTACTTCTATGTTGATATCGAAGGACACGCACAGGAAGAAAAAGTGAAAAATGCGCTGGCGGAATTGAAACAGAACGCTGCATTCTTCAAGGTGCTGGGCTCGTATCCTTTCAGTTTGTAGTTTGTCCTGTCGTTCGCCGTTTGGGGCGAATGACATTTAGTACGGAACTTATTATGTCCTTTCAATTCGGTCCCGATTATGTGCGCGCGATTGCGCCTTATCAGGGCGGCAGGCCCATTTCAGAAGTTGCGCGCGAATTCGGCCTCGACGAAGCAAAGATCGTCAAGCTGGCGTCGAATGAGAACCCGCTGGGAATGCCTGAATCGGCCCGTCGGGCGATGCTTGCAGCCGTCGCCGACATCGGCCGCTATCCGGACTCGAACGGATTCGACCTCAAGCAGACGATCTCCGCCAAGTATGGCGTACCGCAAGACTGGATCACGCTCGGCAATGGCAGCAACGATATTCTTGAACTGGCGGCACATGCATTCGTCGAGCCGGGGCAGTCGGTCGTGTATTCGCAGTATTCGTTCGCAGTCTATGCGCTCGCCACGCAGGCTGTCGGCGGGCGGGCAATCGTTGTGCCTGCGCTGGATTACGGACATGATCTTGCAGCGATGGCCAAGGCAATCGGCGCCGATACCAAACTCGTTTTCATCGCCAATCCGAATAACCCGACAGGCACTTTCATTTCCGCCGCGGAGATCGAAGCGTTCCTGAGGCAAGTGCCGCAGAATGTCGTCGTCGTGCTCGACGAGGCGTACAACGAGTATCTTGCGCCGGAACTCCAGTACGACTCGATCGCCTGGGTCAGGCAGTATCCCAACCTGCTGGTGTCGCGAACCTTGTCCAAGGCCTATGGGCTGGCAGGTTTGCGCATCGGTTTCGGCATTGCGCAGCCTTCGATCACCGACTTGCTCAATCGCATCCGCCAGCCGTTCAACGTCAACTCCATGGCGCAGGCGGCCGCTGTGGCTGCATTGAACGACAGCGCATTCCTGCGGAAGAGCGCACAAGTGAACACGGAAGGCTATCGCCAGCTCACGCAAACCTTCGAGGAGATGGGCCTGGAGTACGTACCGTCCTACGGTAACTTTGTGCTCGTGAAGGTGGGTAATGATGATGGCGCCGGCGCGCGTGTCAATCTGGCCTTGCTGAAGCAAGGCATCATTGTGCGGCCTGTGGGCAACTATGGATTGCCGCATTGGCTGCGGATTTCGATCGGATTGCCGGAGGAGAATGCAGCATTTGTCACCGCACTGAAGAAAGTGCTTTCCTGAGATCGCTTCCTGACGAACGGCTATCCGTGTTGAACAAAATTACCATTTTCGGTGTCGGCCTGATCGGTGGCTCGTTTGCCCTGGCGCTCAAGAAAGAGAACGCTGCGGTGCGGGTGACCGGTGTCGGCCGCACGGCGACTTCCTTGCAGCGAGCGAAGGAGTTGGGGATCATCGACGTGGCGAGCACGTCGGTGAAATCAGCGGTTGCCGATGCGGACTTGATTCTGATCGCCGCGCCGGTTGCGCAGACCGAGTCGATACTGGCATCCATCAAAGCGCATCTCCAGCCGGGAACAGTGGTGACCGATGCGGGCAGTACCAAGTCGGATGTGGTCGAAGCGGCGCGCAAGGCATTGGGCGAAAAGATCAACCAGTTTGTTCCGGGCCATCCGATCGCCGGTCGCGAGCAGAATGGTCCGGACGCTGCCATTGTCGATTTGTACGTTGGAAAAAAAGCGGTGTTGACACCTCTACCCGAGAATGCGGAAGAGGATGTCGCGCGCGTCGCAGCGGCGTGGCGGCAGTGCGGAGCGATCATCCACCGGCTTGCGCCGCAAGAACACGACCGCGTATTCGCTGCAGTCAGCCATTTGCCGCATTTGCTGGCGTATGCACTGGTCGACGAGATTGCCGGGAAGCCGCACGCCGATCTGCTGTTCCAGTATGCGGCCAGCGGTTTTCGCGATTTCACCCGGATTGCGGGGTCGTCTCCGGAAATGTGGCGCGATATTTCCCTCGCCAACCAGGCGGCGTTGCTGGCGGAACTTGACGCTTACATGGGGCAGTTGGCGGAACTTCGCGAGTTGCTGGCGCAACGCAACGGTGCCGCGCTTGAAACAGTCTATGCCAATGCCCAGCATGCACGCATGAATTGGGTCCGCACCATCGAGGCGGCAGAACAACAGAGTAAACAAGGCGGCGATTAGCGTCCATGAAACACTATCCTCACTATCTCGATTTGCAGCCGGTGCTGCGTGCTCAAGGCACGGTTCGTTTGCCGGGTTCCAAGAGCATTTCCAACCGTACGTTGTTGCTTGCCGCGCTGGCGCGGGGCACGACGCAGATTTTCGACCTGCTTGCCTCCGACGATACGCACGTGATGCTGATGGCGCTGCAAAAACTTGGCGTCCGCTGGGAGCAGGTGGGCGAAACGCAGCAGTACACCGTGCATGGCGTGGACGGAGTCCTGCCGGTGCATCAGGCAGACCTGTTCATGGGCAATGCCGGCACCGCAATCCGGCCATTGACTGCGGCGCTCGCCGTTTTGGGCGGAGACTATACGCTTCATGGCGTGTCACGTATGCATGAACGCCCGATCGGCGACCTGGTTGATGCATTGAATGCGGTTGGGACCGATATCGCCTATACGGACGTGCCGGGTTATCCTCCGCTGCACATCAGGCGCGGCCGCCTGCATGCGCAGCGCATGCAAGTCAGGGGCAATGTATCGAGCCAGTTCCTGACGGCGCTACTGATGGCGGCGCCGCTGATGGCCCGTGCACATGCGATTACCATCGACGTCATCGGCGATCTGATTTCAAAACCGTACATCGAGATCACGCTGAACCTGATGCGCCGCTTTGGCGTCACGGTCGAGCGCCAGGGCTGGCAGTCGTTTACCGTCGAGGCGGGACAGCGCTACGTCAGTCCGGGAACGATCCATGTCGAGGGCGATGCATCCTCCGCATCGTATTTCCTGGCCGCCGGCGCCATTGCACGCGGTCCGGTGCGGGTGGAAGGCGTGGGGCGCGACAGCATTCAAGGCGACGTCCGTTTTGTTGACGCGCTGGAGCAGATGGGCGCCACCATCACGATGGGCGACAACTGGATCGAAGCACAGTCGAACGGCGTCTTGAAGGCAATCGATGCCGACTTCAACCATATTCCCGACGCCGCCATGACGATTGCCGTGGCTGCCCTGTATGCGGACGGTACCAGCATGCTGCGCAACATCGGCAGCTGGCGCGTGAAGGAAACCGACAGGATCGCGGCGATGGCGACCGAGCTGCGCAAGCTTGGCGCGCAAGTCGAGGAAGGCGCCGACTACCTGCGCGTGACGCCGCCCGAACAAATCCAGTCGGCCGCGATCGATACCTACGACGATCATCGTATGGCGATGTCCTTTTCGCTTGCCACTCTCGACGGCGCCGCGCGGCGGGGCGCGGCGATACGAATCAACGATCCAAAATGTGTCGCAAAGACATTTCCGGAATATTTCGATGCATTCGCGAAAGTTGCGGGGAATGATCTTTTCTGAGCGATTTGCGTCTTTGGCAAGTCCGCCGGCAAGCCGCCGAAACCTTTCCTGTTTATACCAATAATGCACACACACGCCATTCCAGTGATTACGATCGACGGCCCTACGGCGTCCGGAAAGGGGACGGTGGCACATCGTGTCGCCGCGAAACTTGGCTTCCATTACCTGGACTCAGGCGCTTTGTATCGCTTGACCGCGCTGTCGGCCATGCGCCAGCAGATTCCGTTGACTGACGAGCATGCGCTTGCAAAAGCGGCTGAAAAACTTCCCTGCAAGTTCGTCGGTGATCAGATCCTGCTGGCCAATGAAAACGTCACGTCGGCCATCCGGGCAGAGGAGGTGGGCAATATGGCATCGAAAATAGCCGCACTGCCGGCGGTCCGCCATGCATTGGCCGGCCTGCAACTGGGCTTTCGGGTTACCCCCGGCTTGGTCGCCGACGGCAGGGACATGGGAACCGTTGTCTTCCCGCATGCGGTGCTCAAGGTCTTTCTGACGGCAAGCGCCGAAGCGCGTGCTGAAAGACGATATAAGCAATTGATTGAAAAAGGTTTTTCTGCTAGCATGGAAGACCTTCTTAAAGATTTGAGAGAGCGTGACGCGCGCGATTCCAGCCGTGCCATTGCACCTTTGAAGCCGGCGGAAGGGGCGCACATTCTGGATACCTCCGACATGACTGCCGATCAGGCGGTGGATCAGGTACTGAAATGGTACGCGGCAACAAAAAAGCATGCGTGACAAGCGCTGCCTTGTAGTGTGATTGGTGCCCGGTCTGGCGCAAGGCCTTGCCGGGTGTTGATGAACCTAACCCAGTATGTGATCGACAAAGATTCCGATTATTACTGGCCAAACCCTTTTCAAATTTATGTCTACTGTGCAAGAACAATCTACCGGTATGGAAAGCTTTGCCGCCCTCTTTGAGGAATCCCTGTCCCGTCAGGACATGCGTTCCGGCGAAGTGATTTCGGCTGAAGTCGTTCGTCTCGACCACAACTTCGTGATCGTCAACGCCGGCCTGAAATCCGAAGCATTCATTCCGATCGAAGAATTCAAGAACGACAACGGTGAACTCGAAGTCCAGGTTGGCGACTTCATCAGCGTTGCGATCGAATCGCTCGAAAACGGTTTCGGCGACACCATCCTGTCGCGCGACAAGGCCAAGCGTCTCGCGTCCTGGCTCTCGCTGGAAAAAGCGATG
Organism: uncultured Noviherbaspirillum sp.; assembly: GCA_966212445.1. Lineage (GTDB taxonomy): Bacteria > Pseudomonadota > Gammaproteobacteria > Burkholderiales > Burkholderiaceae_D > Noviherbaspirillum. The sequence goes on from CBIHRJ010000002.1 coordinate 138,360, forward strand.
GAGTCCGGCGAGATCGTGACCGGCACCGTCAACGGCAAGGTCAAGGGCGGCCTGACCGTTCTGACCAACGGCATCCGTGCATTCCTCCCGGGTTCGCTGGTCGACACCCGTCCGGTCAAGGACACCACGCCGTACGAAGGCAAGACCCTGGAATTCAAGGTCATCAAGCTCGACCGCAAGCGCAACAACGTGGTGTTGTCGCGCCGCGCCGTCATCGAGGCATCGATGGGTGAAGAGCGCGCCAAGCTGATGGAAACCCTGAAGGAAGGCACCATCGTCAACGGTATCGTCAAGAACATCACCGACTACGGTGCATTCGTTGACCTCGGCGGCATCGATGGCCTGCTGCACATCACCGACCTCGCATGGCGTCGTGTGCGTCACCCGTCGGAAGTGCTGTCCGTCGGCCAGGAAATCACCGCCAAGGTCCTCAAGTACGATCAAGAGAAGAACCGCGTGTCCCTCGGCGTCAAGCAGCTCGGCGACGATCCGTGGACCGGTCTGTCCCGTCGTTACCCGCAAGGCACCCGCCTGTTCGGCAAGGTCACCAACCTGACCGACTACGGTGCGTTCGTGGAAGTCGAGCAGGGCATCGAAGGTCTGGTGCACGTGTCCGAAATGGACTGGACCAACAAGAACGTTGCTCCGAACAAGGTTGTCCAGCTGGGCGACGAAGTCGAAGTCATGGTTCTGGAAATCGACGAAGACCGCCGCCGCATCTCCCTCGGCATGAAGCAGTGCAAGCCGAATCCGTGGGATGACTTCGCGATGTCCCACAAGAAGGGCGACAAGGTCAAGGGCGCAATCAAGTCGATCACCGACTTTGGCGTGTTCATCGGCCTGCCGGGCAACATCGATGGCCTGGTTCACCTGTCCGACCTGTCCTGGACCGAGCCGGGTGAAGAAGCCGTGCGCAAGTTCAAGAAGGGCGACGAGCTGGAAGCCGTCGTGCTGGCAATCGATGTCGAGCGCGAGCGTGTTTCGCTGGGCGTCAAGCAGCTCGAAGGCGATCCGTTCAACAACTTCGCAGCCATGAACGACAAGGGTGCGATCGTTTCCGGTACCGTCAAGTCGGTCGAGCCGAAGGGCGCCGTGATTCAGCTGTCCGATGAAGTCGAAGGTTATCTGCGTGCTTCCGAAATCTCCCGCGATCGCGTGGAAGATGCCGGTACGCACCTGAAGGTCGGCGACAAGGTCGAAGCAATGATCATCAACATCGACCGCAAGGCACGCAGCATCCAGTTGTCGATCAAGGCAAAGGACAATGCCGACACGCAGGAAGCGATGCAGAAGATGTCGACCGACTCCAATGCAGCATCCGGCACTACCAGCCTTGGCGCATTGCTGAAGGCCAAACTCGACAACAAGCAATAAGGTCGCAGGCTGATGACTAAGTCGGAGCTGATTGCCCGCTTGGCCGAACGTTATCCGCAACTGGTAGCAAAAGATGCGGATTACGCGGTCAAAACCATTCTCGATGCGATGGCCGATGCGCTGTCGAACGGCCAGCGTATCGAGATCCGTGGTTTCGGCAGCTTTGCGCTGAACAGCCGGCCGCCGCGCATCGGCCGCAACCCGAAGTCTGGCGATAAGGTGATGGTCCCCGAGAAGAGGGTGCCGCACTTCAAGCCCGGCAAGGAGTTGCGCGAACGGGTAGATGCGATGGTCGGTCAGCCGATCAAGGAAGACTGAGTTATTTGCAGGAAATTAAAACGGCATCCACGGATGCCGTTTTTTTTGGATCATGTTTGACGCTTGTGCCGCAATCGGACTGCTGCACAAGTTAGCCTTCACTGAAACTTTGATTCACGTACAATTTCGACTTGTCCTTCCATTCCGGAATGAGTTTGCCTTGCCGACTTACTACACGATCACATCATTCTCCAAGGAGGTCGCGTCATGAAGATTGTTTTCAGAATCGTGGCGGCCATTCTTTTCATCGTCTTTTTCGGATTCGCACTCAAGAATACGCAGGAAGCAGCGCTGCGCTTTTTCTTCGACTACGAAATGCGCGGTCCGCTGGTCTTGCTACTGCTTGCTTTCTTTTGTACCGGTGCTGTGCTTGGCATCCTTGCCATGCTGCCAACCTTGTTTCGCCATCGCCGCGAACTTTCCAGACAAAAAAAGGCCATTGCAACGATGGAGAACGAGCAAATGGCACAGCAGCGCGCGCGGGCACAACCGCCTCAGCCGGACAGTGTCGTCAACCAGTAGTACAACAATAAAAAACACATGGAATTCGAAACCTGGTGGCTGCTGGGCATCCCCTTTTTTTTCGGCCTTGGCTGGATCGCCGCTCGTGTCGATATCAATCAGCTTGTTTCGGAGTCGCGGAGCTTGCCGCGCGGCTACTTCAAGGGCTTGAATTTCCTCCTGAACGAGCAGCCGGACAAGGCAATCGATGCGTTCATCGAAATCGTCACCCTGGACCCGGAAACGATTGAATTGCATTTTGCGCTAGGCAATCTGTTTCGCCGTCGCGGTGAAATCGAGCGGGCGATTCGCGTTCACCAGAACCTGCTTGCGCGGCCGGACTTGCCGCAAGAGTACCAACTGCAGTCGCAATACGAGCTTGGGCAGGATTATCTGAAGGCAGGCTTGCTGGACCGTGCTGAAGAGACCTTCAACCAACTGGTCGACACGCACTATGGTGCGCAGGCGCGCCGTGCATTGCTCGAGATTTACCAGCGCGAAAAGGAGTGGATGCGTGCGATCGATGCTGCGCGCGCCCTGCAGGAGTCGGGTGCCGGTGCGCGCCAAAAGGAAATAGCGCAGTTTTACTGCGAACTCGCGCAGGATGAATTGGTGCACACCCATCCCGACGCTGCGCTCGCGATGCTGGACAAGGCGCTTGCGGCGGACCGGAGCAACGTGAGAGCCACCATTCTGATCGGTGACGTTTACCTGGCGCGTGGCGACACCGAAGCGGCATTGATGGCGTGGCGCAAGGTGGAGCAGCAAAGCGTGCCCCATGTCGCCCTGGTCGCACAGCGTCTGATGGATGGCTATCGTGCGGTAGGGCGTGCGCAGGAAGGCGTCAACCTGCTGAAGAACTATCTGGCGGAAGCGCCTTCAATCGATTTGCTTGAGGTTGTATTCAAGGCCGTGCTTGAGCTCGATGGCGTCGATGCCGCTAACCAGCTGGTCAGCGACGAATTGCGGCGGACGCCCACGCTGCTCGGGCTCGACAAGCTGCTGGAAGCACGCCTGATGGAAGCGCGGCCCGAAGTGCGCCCGGAGCTTTCTCTTGTCAAGAACCTGGTGCACGGCTATACGCAAAAACTCGCGCGCTACCAATGCAGCCACTGCGGATTCAAGGCGCGCCAGTTCTATTGGCAATGTCCCGGTTGCAGCCAGTGGGAGTCTTATCCGCCCCGGCGAACCGAAGAACTCAACGTCATGAATTGACGAGCTTGACTCACTTTTCTGGATGCACATGAAAATAACGATTATCGGCACCGGATACGTCGGACTGGTGACGGGAGCCTGTCTGGCCGAACTCGGGAACGAGGTAGTCTGCCTGGATGTGGACCGGCAGAAAATCGAATTTCTCAACGATGGAGGCATTCCGATTCACGAACCCGGCCTGGGCGATATCGTAGCGCGCAATCGTTCGGCTGGCCGGCTGGACTTCACGACGGATGCTGCAACCGCGGTTGGCCATGGCGATGTTCTTTTTATCGCGGTTGGCACACCGCCGGATGAAGATGGGTCCGCCGACCTGCAATACGTGCTGGCCGCTGCCAGCGAGATCGGCCGGCATATGGATGGCTTCAAGGTGGTGGTCGACAAGTCAACTGTGCCGGTGGGAACCGCAGAGCGCGTTCATGCAGCTATCCAGGAGCAACTGAACGCGCGCCAATGTCCAGCCGCTTTTTCCGTGGTGTCGAATCCGGAGTTCTTGAAGGAAGGGGCCGCCGTAGAGGATTTCATGCGCCCTGATCGTATCGTGATCGGCTGTGACGGCAGTCTTGAAGGAGAGAGAGCGCGCGCGATGATGAAGATGCTGTACATGCCCTTCAATCGCAATCACGAGCGTACGTTCTGGATGGACGTGCGTTCGGCAGAATTTACCAAGTATGCCGCCAACGCAATGCTGGCCACGCGTATCTCGTTCATGAACGAGCTTGCCGATCTCGCCGATATGGTCGGTGTCGACATCGAGTCGGTCAGGCACGGTATCGGTTCCGATCCTCGCATCGGATACAGTTTTCTCTATGCAGGTTGCGGCTATGGCGGTTCCTGTTTCCCCAAGGACGTGCAGGCGCTGGAGCGTACCGCGAACGAACATGGCCAGGAGTTGTTGATTCTCAATGCAGTGGAAAAGGTCAACCGGCGCCAAAAGGAAATACTGGGCAGGAAAATCAGCAGACGTTTTGGCGAAAACCTGGCGGGTCGGCATTTTGCGGTATGGGGTTTGGCGTTCAAGCCGAATACCGACGATATGCGCGAAGCGCCGTCACGTGTGTTACTGCGGCAACTGATACGGCGAGGTGCGACCATCGCGGTCTACGATCCGGTCGCGATGAAGGAAGCACGGCGCGTGCTTGCACTTGATTTCGAAGATGATCCGGAATGGCTGGCACGCATACGTTTTGCGGAGAGTCCGATGGATGCGTTGCGTGAAGCCGACGCATTGGCCATCGTGACGGAGTGGAAAGCCTTCCGCAGTCCGGATTTCAACCAGGTGAAGGTGCTTCTCAAGAATCCTGTCATTTTCGACGGACGCAATCTGTTCGAGCCGAGCATCATGGCTGACGAGGGAATCGAGTATCACGGTATCGGGCGCGAGACGCATACACAATCATGAAAGCAGGTTTACCCATGAATCCTCCACGCTTGCTCGTCGTTGGCGACGTCATGTTGGACCGCTACTGGTTCGGTGAGGTAAGCCGTATATCCCCAGAAGCGCCGGTGCCGGTCGTACGCGTCGAACGTCGGGAGGAGCGCCTCGGCGGCGCAGCGAACGTCGCGCGGAATGCGGTAGCGCTCGGCGCGCAGACCGGCCTGCTGGGAGTGGTCGGCCAGGATGAAGCCGGCGACGTGGTGCAGAAGCTGCTTACCGACCTGAACGTTGCCAGCTACCTGAACCGTGATCTCTCGATTTCGACCATTATCAAGTTGCGGGTGATTGGGCGTCAGCAGCAATTGCTGCGTATCGACTTCGAAGCGCCTCCCAACGATATCGTGTTACGCGACAAGCTGACGCAGTACAACGCGCTGCTTCCGGATTTTGACGTTGTTGTCCTGTCCGACTATGCCAAAGGCAGCCTGGTGAACGTGGCTGAGATGATTGCCGCGGCCAAATGTCAGGGTAAACGCGTCCTGGTTGATCCCAAGGGAGAGGATTTCACCCGTTACAAGGGGGCCACTGTTCTTACGCCAAACAAGGCGGAACTGCGACATGTGGTCGGGTCATGGAAAAATGAAGAAGACCTGACTTCGAGGGCGCAGTCCTTGCGCCATGAACTTGAACTGGAGGCGTTGCTGCTGACGCGCTCCGAGGAAGGCATGACGCTGTATACCGCGGAGCAGGTCGTCCACATTCCTGCAATGGCACGCGAGGTATTCGACGTGTCCGGTGCCGGAGATACCGTCATTGCAACACTGGCCGTCATGATGGGAAGCGATATGCCAATAACGGAGGCAGTATCGATCGCCAACCGTGCGGGTGGAATTGTTGTCGGCAAGCTGGGTACTGCCACTGTCACCAGGGAAGAACTTTTCAGTTAATGGTTATTGCTTTTTGAATAAGCTAAGTGTTATTTTTGCAATGTTTTGATTATCAAAACATTAACTTTGCGTGCGAAGCACCCAACCACTTCAACTTGTTCCGAAAGAGAATCATATGCTGAAAAAATTATTGCTGGCAGTGGCAACCCTGATCGCAACGGTGGGAATCGCGTTTGCACAGGTGGATGTCAACAAGGCCGACCAGGTCGCGCTCGATGGCATCAAGGGCATTGGCCCAAAAATGTCGAAGACCATTCTTGATGCGCGTAAAAAGGGAGGAGACTTCAAGGATTGGGACGATTTCGAGAGCCGTGTGAAAGGTGTGGGCGAGAAGAGTGCCCTCAGGCTGTCGGATGCCGGTCTTACCGTGAATGGCCAGGTTCGTCCTGTGTCGACGGCAGGAGCAGCTCCGTCGAAGAAAGCCAAAGCCGGCAAGAAGGAGGTTAAAAAAGACCAGGCGGCAAAGTAAAGCCATCCCCGTCCACCGAAAGCTCCGTCGATTTCTCGACGGGGCTTTTTTGTGTCGGGGATGTAATGTGCTGTTTGCAGCACGTCTTCGGGTATCTCCGTTTAGAATGGGGCTTTTAGAATCAGCCTAAACCTGACATGCCTTATCTGACTATCGAAGACACGATCGGCAATACCCCCTTGGTACAGTTGAAACGTATTCCGGGAGACGAAGCGCTCCGGCGCAACAATGTCATCCTTGGCAAACTTGAGGGCAATAATCCGGCCGGTTCGGTGAAAGACCGACCAGCGCTGTCCATGATCAAGCATGCCGAAGAGCGTGGCGACATCAAGCCGGGCGATACCCTGATCGAGGCCACCAGCGGCAACACGGGCATCGCTCTCGCGATGGCGGCGTCGATGCGAGGCTACAAAATGGTGTTGCTGCTGCCCGAAAATCTGAGTGAAGAGCGACGCCAGAGCATGGCCGCCTACGGTGCAAAGATCGTGCTGACACCGAAAACCGGCGGCATGGAATACGCGCGCGACTTGGCAACGCAGATGCAGAAAGAAGGCAAGGGTATCATCCTTGACCAATTCGCCAATCCCGACAACCCGCGCGCGCACTACGAAGGCACTGGTCCGGAAATCTGGCGCGACACGCAAGGGCGGGTGACGCATTTCGTGAGTGCCATGGGTACCACCGGCACCATTGTCGGCGTGTCTCGTTATCTGCATGAACAGAATCCCGAGATCCGAATCATCGGTGCGCAGCCTGAGGAAGGCTCGCAGATCCCCGGAATCAGGAAGTGGCCGGAAGCTTATCTGCCGAAGATTTATGACAAGTCGGCCGTCGACCAACTCGAATACGTGAGCCAGGCTGCGGCGGAACAGATGGCGCGCCGCATGGCGATGGAAGAGGGGATATTCTGCGGTATATCCGCAGCGGGGGCGTGCGAGGTAGCGGTGCGTATCGCACAGACGGTCGAAAACGCCACTATCGTGTTCATTGTTTGCGACCGTGGCGACCGCTATCTATCGACGGGCGTTTTCCCCGCTTAAGCAGGGGAGAAGCAGGGAAAACGCAATGCTTACTCGTGCTGCTCGCCGGTGATGTCGCCCGTCGACGGCGCATCCTTGGGCTTGAATTGCTTGTCACTGATCCGGAATTTGTCGCGCCGGTCTCCCATCAGAATGCGCAAATCCTTGATGCTGAGATCGCTGACCTCATGCATCCGGATCAGCAGCGAGGCGCCGACCGGCAGGCGGCGGTGCCGGATCTTGCTGATGACGGGCGGTGCAACTTCAAGTGCCCGCGACAAGGCCGCATCGTTCTTGAGATTGAGTTTTTCGATCAGCGCGTCGAGAAGATTGTTGGGATCGTAATTAACCTGATCAGCGAGTCGTGTACTGTTCATGGCGTTGCCTAATTGAGTAGTCATAGTCCCAATAATTCCACATTGCAAGATTATTGTACAGGAAAATACATGTTATCGCTGCAAGATGTTCCAGTTTTGAAACACTATGCTACAGGGTGACCTGCAAGGACAGGCATCTTGAAACCATGCATCTGTAGCATGAATTGCATGTATGCAATATAGTAAAAAAATTTCAAAAGAGCAATATATTAAACTGATTCCGTCTTCGGTGCAGAGCGCGAGGATGAAACGGGAAAGACCTTGCACCGGAAGGCTCCCAATCACTCCCGGCGGTGAATTGCAATTATTCAATGCATTCTAACGAACCGGCATTGTGGCATTTTGACGCTGCACAATTGCGCGGACTTGGACTTCAGGCAGCAGGTATGGCTTGAAAGCAATTCCTCAAGAGCATTTTTGACAAACTTGGAACCGGCTTCAGCCCTTTAGTTCTCGTCAGCCGCTGGCGTTTTTCCGGCCTGCGGAGGCCGGGCGGAGAGGCCAAGAGCATTCCATCCCTGTTGCCCGAGCTTTTTCATGGTTTCGATGTTGCGGCTGAAAATCTCACCAGCGTCGGGGAAGGCCGCGACTGCGCGGTCTATGCTGGTTTCACGCAGCAGATGCAGGATCGGATAGGGTGAACGATTGGTGTAATTTCCGATGTCGTCCGCTTGTGCATCGGCAAACTGATAGTCAGGATGGAAACTCGCGATCTGGATCTGGCCATCGAGATTCAGATCTTCGAGGGTGGCATCGGCAATGTCGAGAAAATCGTTGTATTCGAAAAAATCGGACAACACCCAAGGATGGATCAGCAATGTCGTGTCGATTTCGTCGGGCGACGTATCCCGCAAGGTTTCAAGTTCGGTCACAAGATCCCGCCGCAGTTCTTCCTCTGTTTCGGCAGTACTTACTACGTAGCGGATTTGTCGCTTGACGTGGACGGCCTTGGCAAAGGGGCAAAGGTTCAGGCCGATCACAGCTTTTTCAAGCCAAAACGCCGTTGCTTTGATAACTTGGTCTATGGAAGGACTGCGGTTGGCCGGCTGGGTTGAGTCGTCGGTCAGAATACTCATTGCGGATGTGATTTGATGACGGAAAACCCGATTATCGCGCACCGGGGCCTGTCAATGGGCTTGGCTTTGCTGTACATTTGCCGCTCTTCCAACCGACAGAAACGATGGCCGCGACCGATCATGGCTCTAAAAGCAACCATCTTCAAAGCCGACATGCAGATTGCCGACATGGATCGGCATTACTATGCGGATCATGCGCTTACGATCGCTCGCCATCCCTCCGAAACCGATGAGCGGATGATGGTGCGCTTGCTGGCGTTTTCGCTCCATGGACACGAGGCGCTGGCGTTCGGCCGGGGACTGAGCACCGAGGATGAGCCGGATCTGTGGCAAAAGGATTTGACCGGCGCGATCGAACTCTGGATCGACGTCGGCCAGCCGGACGAAAAAAGTATCCTCAAGGCCTGCGGTCGTTCGGAACAGGTGGTGGTCTACAGTTACGGTGGTACCACTAATATCTGGTGGAACCAGATCGCCGGCAAACTGGAACGTGCGAAAAATCTTCGCGTATTCAGCCTGCCGCCGTCGGCCGGTCCGGAACTGGCGCGGCTTGCGCAACGTTCGATGCAGTTGCAGTGCACGGTGCAGGATGGGCAGATCTGGTTCAGTGGAGCGGATCAGACGGTGCAGATCGAACTTCGCGTGCTGAAGTAGATTTATCCGCCTCGCGCCAGGCGCACCGCCCGGCCTAAATCAACCACCGACATTGCGTAAAAAAAACTGCGGTTATAGCGCGTGATAGCGAAGAAGTTTGCCGCGCCGAGCCAATATTCGGTCGGTTCTTCGCCGTTCTGCAAGTCGACCAGGCCGTACAACATATCGGCCGGCAGTTCCACCTCGGTGATCACGCCCGACGCCTTCAGTTCCTCAAGACTGAATTTGGCTTCCAACCCTTGGCCGACGAACGCTTCCCAGCCGCGTACACTTTCCGATTGCGATATCCTGGCCGGGAATGCGATCGGTTCACCAGGCTTCCATCCATGTTCAACCAGGAAATTGGCGACGCTGCCTATTGCGTCGACGGGCGAGTTGCGCAAGTCTATCCGCCCGTCGCCGTCGAAGTCGACCGCATATTTGCGTATGCTTCCCGGCATGAACTGCGGCCAGCCGACGGCACCGGCGTAGGAGCCGAACAGCGAGAAGGGATCGATGCCGGATTCGCGCGCAAACAGCAAGGTGTTTTCCAGTTCCCGCCGGAAGAAGTCCATGCGCGACTCGCGGTTCGGCGTTTGCGGATAATCGAAGGCGAGTGTTGTCAGGGCGTCGAGCACACGGAAGTTGCCGGTATTTCGGCCGTACACCGTTTCGACGCCGAGGATGCCGACGATGATTTCGGCCGGCACGCCATAGCGCTCTTCGGCGCGCGCCAACGCATCCGCGTACGTGTTCCAGAATGCCACGCCGGCGTCGATACGTATCGGATCGATGAAGCGTGCGCGATAGGCTTGCCAGTTCTTCGGCTTGCCCGGCGGCGCGGGTTTGATCAACTGGATGGTCGTGTCTATGTAGCGTACCCGCTTGAAAATCGATTCCAGCGCGGCACGTTCGAAGCCATGCGCGGACACCATCCGGTCAATGAAGTCCGCAACCTCTTGCCATTGCGTGAAGTTGGCAAATTCACCCGCTTCGTCGGGATTGGCGGCGACCTTGCGCACCTTTGCAACTTGTTTTGCCTGGAGATGGACAGGAGTGAAAAGGGCGAGCATCAGCGTGCCCGCCAACATGGAACGGGCAGCGCGCCGGGAAAAAATCATCGACATTCAGCTAACAGGGATTTGAGTTTGGATATTTCGGAGGAAGGCAATTTCTTGCTTGCAGCAATACCATACCTCATCGCTTCGTAAAGTTCCAGAAAACGTGCCAAGGCTGCCTTCTGTGCCGGTAACAGCGAATCCGCAGCGATGAGGCGTTCGCCGTAGGCACGCGGCCCTTCGTGAATAGCGCGCGGCAGGCCGCGCCGCGCCATGATCCGGCAGAAGGTTTCATAGAGAGCATCGTGTGGAGCACGCTTCTTCCCATTCAACATCAAAGGCAGGATGACAGCTGCAACGGCAGCAATGCCAAACACGAACATGAGCGTCGTCATCGTACGCCAATCGACATTGTCGAATCCGAGCGACCTGAAAAAATCCCGCTGCTTTTCCGGCGTGTAGTTCAGTACCCATTGATTCCAGGCGTTGTTCACGGCATCCAGGCCCTGGCGCAATCTTCGCCATTGCGCAGCGAACACGTTATTCGTGGGATCAAGATTGATCAGACCGCCGAACGCGCGATTCGGAATGGCGCTGGCTAGGTTGCGTTCGACCCGGCTCGGCGCAACGGCTGCGGTCGGGTCGACACGCACCCAGCCGCGTTTGTCCAGCCATACCTCAGCCCAGGCGTGCGCGTCCGACTGGCGCACGCTCATGAAGCCGTCGGCGGAATTGATTTCTCCGCCCTGGTAACCGGTTACCACCCGCGCAGGTATGCCGAGCGCACGCATCAACACCACGAAAGCCCCCGAGTAGTGTTCGCAGAATCCTGCGCGCGTATCAAACAGGAATTCATCGACGACATGGGTTCCGAGCGGTGGCGGTTCCAGGGTGTAGCGAAAGTTCTCTTCACGAAAATGGCGCAGTACCGCGTTGACAAGTTCTACGGGATTGCCGGTTTGCTTGCGCAGGCGCGCCGCGTATTCGAGCGTGCGTGGATTGAATCCGACCGGCAACTTCAGCCATTGTTGTAAGACAGGCGCCGCTTCATTCGGTTGCAGATCGAAGTCGAAACGCGATGTCGCTTCGTAGCGGAGCCGGCTGTAGACCGGCTCGTGTGCCAGCAACTGCAGGTCGTAGGAAACGCTTGCCGGATTGGCTGGGATGACGGGCACTGCATCGGGAATATCGAGCGCGAACAGCCAGCGCTGGCTGTGCGGCTCCAGCGTCACCTGGTACCGAACCGGGTCACCACGGAAGTTGACGATAATTTGCCGGCTGGTAGGCCCGCGCAAATGCAGCGGTCTCCAGGTGCGGCCGTCGTAGTCGCCAAGGACGACGGCGCGCCAGTACAGCGCCGACTGGCTCGGCACATTATTGTAAAACTTGACCCGGAATGCGATGTCGTCCGATTGCGCGAGCCTGGAAATATTTCCCGGAGCCATGGTGTCGGACAGGCCGGTCCGACCGGAATGCGCATCGCTCGGCAGGCCCCACAACGGTCCCTGTATGCGGGGGAAAAGCAGGAATAGCACTAGCGTCAATGGCGCAGCAAGCGCCAGGATGGTAGCGCCGAGACGCAAGCGTTGGCGCAGCGGCGGTACCACGCCGGTATATTGAAACGACACTTGCGTGGTCAGCATCGTGACGACGGCGGCGATGGTCAGGATAGCAGTGCCGATCGATTGCGAGTAAAAGAAGCTTGAGAGGATGAGGAAAAATCCAAGAAACAGGACGACGAACAGGTCGCGCTTCGCATGCATCTCCAGCGTTTTCAGCGCCAGCAGCAGTGCCAGCATCGCCACGCCTGCATCGCGGCCGAAGAAGGTTTTGAATGTGGCAAGGACGCCGGCCATCGCAAGCACGGCAATTGGCAGCAGCAGCCAGCGTTGCGGCATGCGATTGCCGCGGAATGTTATCCATCCGCGCCACAGCAGAAGGAAAATGCAGGCGGGCGAAACCCAGAGCGGCAGGTGGCCGAAATGCGGCAGCAGGATCAGCGCACAGGCGCCAAGCAGCAACAAGGTATCGACCTTGTCGCGCGACATCAGGCGGCTGCCGCCGAGGCGTGCGAACGAGAAGGAGCGCAGCATCTTCATATGGTCTGATACAAGGCGAGCGCGCGCAGGCAGGTATCGCGGTGGACTGGTCCAATCGCGGACGGGAGGCTGGTGTCGCCGAGCCGGAACGCATAGGCGATGCCGCGAGCTTCCGCTTCGATCACCCAGCGCGTCATACGCGAGAGTTTCAGTTCGAGATCCATGTTGTATGGCAGTTGCGCGAAATCGATGGCAATCTCGGTTGCCGCGCCGCCTTCGAAATGCTTGGTGATCAGGGTTCCGCCGGAATCGCCGTTGACGCGCGCAATTTGCCGCCACGCCAGGCGTTTCAGCGAATCTCCCGCTTGATAGGCCCGGATACCGGCAAAATCGTCGTGTCCAGCGGGGCCTGTACCGTCTTCGTTTTCGAGGACCGCCATCGGCAGTGGCGGTGCGTCATCCTCGGGACGGGGATACACCAGTGCGCGCACATCGGGTTGCCAATAGCTCCATGCGCGGAACAGGCCGAGCGGGAAGCGGGTTTGCAGGCGTACACGCGGAATCGGCAGCCAGCCTCGCCGGCTTGCGGTCGTTGAAAGGACGATACGGCAGTTTGCATTTGCCGCGATGTCGGCCGCCTGCGCGAGATCCGGCCGCTCGTCGGCCAGGAAATCGAGCCAGATCGCATAGCGGTCGTTTTTTCGACGGTTGATCAGATGCAGTTCGAACTGCGCCTCTTCTCCGGCAAAGACCGGCATTGCCCGACCGGCGGCCAGGTGGAGATGCGCAAGATTGCGAAAGGTCAGATGCATGTCGATCAGTGCGCACCCGGCGAGCAGGAAGGTGAAACCGAAACCGAGGCTCAGGTTGTAGTTGATCGATCCGACGAACAGCGTCAGCAGCATTGCGCAGTACAGCAGGCCGGGATGGGTCGGCACAATGAATACGCGCCGCTGGTGCAGGAAGACTTCGCCAGGTTCCGCATCGCGCAGGCGGAACAGCCACTTGCCGGCACGTCGTCGAATGGCGTGCTCCAGCCGGCTGTAAAGAGAAAGCCGCTTGGTCACACCGGTACGGACTTCATCAGTTGCAGCACCAGATCGCGGCTGCCCAGCGCGGAACTTCCGGTCGATTTCAATGGGCGCAATCGATGCGCAACGACCGGCACCAGTACTGCCTGTACATCTTCCGGAATGACATGGTTGCGGCCTTCCATCGCGGCCCAGGCGCGTGCCGCGTGCAGCAATGCGATGGTCGCGCGCGGGCTCATGCCTTCGGCGAATAGGCCGCTCTGACGAGATGCCTGCGCCAGCGCCTGCACATAGTCTATCAGCGACGGCGATACATGCATGTTCCTTAGTGCCGCCTGTGCTGCGGTCAACTCTTCCGGCTGCATTGCAGTCGGCAGCGATTTCAGCATCGTCCGCCGGTCTTCACCCATCAACAATGCGCGCTCCGCCGCCGCATCTGGATAACCGAGCGACAGGCACATCAGGAAGCGGTCGAGCTGCGATTCCGGCAACTGGAAGGTGCCGATCTGGTGCGTCGGGTTTTGCGTGGCGATCACGAAGTACGGCTGCGGCAGATCACGTGTGACGCCGTCGGCGGTCACTTGCTTTTCTTCCATCGCCTCCAGCAGCGCCGACTGCGTCTTTGGCGTCGCGCGGTTGATTTCGTCGGCCAGCAGCACCTGTGTGAAGACTGGTCCGGGATGAAAAACGAAGCTGTTCTTTTCGCGGTCGAAGATGGAAATGCCGACCACATCCGCCGGCAGCAGATCGCTGGTGAATTGCAATCGGTTGAACTTCAGCCCGAGCGAGATAGCCAGCGCATGCGCCAGCGTGGTCTTGCCGACGCCGGGGACGTCTTCGATCAGCAAATGGCCGCCGGCGAGCAGGCAGACGAGGGATTGGCGGATCTGCAGGTCTTTGCCGACGACAATCTGGCTGACTTGTCTGGCAACGGCGTGTACTTTGGCGAACATGTGTTTTCCGGGACTCTCGTTATCGTTATTCGAGGTAATACGATTCGCGATTGTACGCACTGGCGCTGCAATGCCAGTGATACATCGGCTTTTCTTGGTTACACTGTACTGCTATTGATATTGCACGTAATCCGTCACAGATTTTATTCGAGAACGTTCCGGCGTACGCCACCTCACCGAAATGACCACAGCCATTTACTCCCATCCCGATTGCATGCGCCATGAAATGGGGCAATGGCATCCGGAATGCCCGGCTCGCCTGCAAGCGATCGAAGATCAACTGGTTGCCAGCCGAATCAATACCCTGCTGGAATACCGCGAGGCACCGCAAGCCGATGTCGCCGCCATCCGGCGCGTGCATACGGAAAATGCGGTTGCTCGGGTACGCGACAACGTCTCTGCGCTGAAGACCTCCGGCTCCGCCTACTATCCGCTGGATGCCGATACCATGCTGAACGAACATAGCTGGAGCGCGGCATTGCGCGCGGCGGGCGCTGCAATCGCCGCCACCGATGCGGTGCTCGCCGGAGAATTGAGCAACGCATTCTGTTCGATCCGGCCGCCGGGGCATCATGCACGTCCTTCCGAGGCGATGGGATTCTGCCTGTTCGGCAACGTTGCAATCGCTGCAAGGCATGCACTGGAGGTGCACGGACTGCAGAGGGTGGCGATTGTCGATTTCGATGTGCATCACGGCAACGGGACTGAGGAAGCCTTTGTCGATGACCAGCGGGTCTTGATGGTCAGCTTTTTTCAGCATCCGTTCTATCCATATACCGCGGTGATGGACGGTGTGCCGAACATGGTCAATGTGCCGGTGCCCGCCTATACCAAGGGCGATGCTGTGCGCCAGGTCGTGCAAGAGAAGTGGTTGCCGGCATTGCACACCCACAAGCCCGAGATGATTTTCATCTCTGCGGGTTTCGATGCTCATCGCGAAGACGACATGGGGCAAATGGGGCTGGTCGAGGACGATTATGCGTGGATCACCCGGCAGATCATGGTGGTCGCGGCGGAACATGCACAGGGGCGTATCGTCAGCTGCCTGGAAGGCGGTTACAACCTTTCCGCCCTTGGCCGCAGCGTGGTGGCGCATGTGAAAGCGCTGGCGTCCATCGATTAGCCCGTTTCCCTCCGACACATGCGAAGAGGGAAACGGGGCGGCCAGCAGGTAAAATAGCGGCTTGCCACTCTAGATAGCCCAAGCATGTCCATACAATGGTTCCCCGGTCACATGAACGCCGCCCGCAAGAAGGCGGCGGAATCCATGGAAAAGACCGATCTGGTCATCGAGGTGGTCGATGCCCGCTTGCCCCAGGCGAGCAGCAATCCGATGATCGAGCAGTTGCGCAAACATCGGCAGCGTCCCTGCCTCAAGATCCTCAACAAGAGCGATCTCGCCGACCCGCTTGCCACCAAGGCTTGGCTCGCCCGCTACAACGCGCAAAAGGATGTGCATGCCGTCGCGTTGAGCTGCAAAAAACCGGCCGATGTCGCGAAGGTGCCGGGACTGGCGCTGAAGCTGGCGCCGCATCGCGGAACCGCACTCAAGCCGTTGCGCATGATGATCATGGGCATCCCAAATGTCGGCAAGTCGACGCTGATGAATGCGCTGCTCAAGAAGCGCGTTGCCGCGGTGGGCGACGAGCCGGCGGTGACCAAGGCGCAGCAACGCCTGTACCTCGGCAATAACATGGTGCTGATCGACACGCCCGGCATGCTGTGGCCGAAGATCGAGCATCCCAGCGATGGATTGATGCTCGCCGCCAGCCACGCAGTCGGCGTCAATGCGGTGATCGAGGAAGAGGTAGCGACTTTCCTCGCCGACCAGCTCCTTCAGCATTACCCGCAATTGATCAGTGCACGCTATGGCTTTGCCACGGAAGGCATCGACGGCGTCAGCGTGATCGAAGGCGTCGCCAAGCGCCGCGCCTATCGGCTGAAGGGCGGCGATTTCGATCTGGAAAAAGCCGCGCATACCTTGCTGCAGGACTACCGCAGCGGCGCGCTGGGACGCATCAGCCTGGAGACGCCGGAAAGCCGCACAGTATTGCTGGCGACCTACCAGCCGCCGCCGTCGCTCGGCGAACCGCAGGACGTGGAGGAGGAAACCGATGACGAGCGCTGACCATCCCTTCGTGCTGCGGCTGCAGGAGGGCGGAGTGCTGACGCTGACGCTCAACCGTGGCGACAAGTTCAATCCGCTTTCGGAGGAAATGCTCGCGGCATTGCAGGAGGCGCTCGATGCCACTGGCCGCGACGACGCCGTGCGCGTGGTCGTCCTGGCGGCTGCCGGCAAGGCCTTTTGCGCAGGCCACGACCTGAAGCAGATGCGTGCATCGCCGTCAGCCGACTGCTACACCAAATTGTTCAATCAATGCAGCAAGATGATGCTCGCGATACAGCAGATGCCGCAGCCGGTGATCGCGCGTGTGCAGGGCATTGCGACCGCAGCCGGTTGCCAGTTGGTGTCCATGTGCGATCTTGCGGTTGCGTCCGAAGAAGCGAAGTTCGCAGTGTCGGGCGTGAACTATGGATTGTTTTGCTCCACGCCCTCGGTCGGGTTATCGCGCAACGTCCCGCGCAAGCAGGCGATGGAAATGCTGCTGACCGGCGAATTCATCGATGCCCAAACCGCCAGGGAGCGGGGACTTGTCAATCGTGTGGTGCCAGCCGAACGGCTCGATGCCGAAATCGACGCGCTGTGCGCCAGCATCCTTGCCAAGCCGGCAGTTGCGGTGGCGATGGGAAAGCAGCTCTTCTACAAGCAACTGGAAATGGGTGTTGCCGCCGCATACCAGCTCGCCGGCCAGACCATGGCCTGCAACATGATGGACGAATCGGCGCTCGAAGGGGTGCAGGCATTCATCGAGAAGCGCAAGCCCGGCTGGGCAAAATAGCAGGTCAATGCAACGGCTGGCAAGGTAAAATCGGCGCGAACATCAATTTGCCAAAAACACATGCACGCCTATCTCGCATCAAGCACCTATATCGACAGGGAACATCCCTCCATCAAGGGCAAGGCCGCTGAACTGGCAGCGGCTGCGCATTCGGAAGAAGATCTGGTCAAACGCAGTTTCGAATTCGTGCGCGACACGATCAAGCACAGCTGGGATTACAAGCTTGATCCCGTCACCTGCATCGCCTCCGACGTGCTCAAGTACGGCACCGGCTACTGTTATGCGAAGAGCCATCTGCTGGCGGCATTGTTGCGTGCAAACGGCATTCCCGCCGGATTATGCTACCAGCGCCTGACGGTCGGCACCGACGGGCCGCCGTTCTGCCTGCATGGCTTGAATGCCGTGTATCTGAAGAATCACGGCTGGTATCGAATCGACCCTCGCGGCAACAAGCCTAGCGTCGACGCGCAGTTTACCCCGCCGCTGGAACGGCTGGCTTTTCCCATCCTGCGCAAGGAGGAGCGAGACTTGCCGGAAATCTGGCCGGAGCCTTTGCCGGTAGTCGTCGCTGCCTTGGCCGAACACGCGACGGTACGGCAGGTGTTCGAGAATCTTCCCGACATCGAGCTGTACTGAAAAATCCTCCAAACAACAAAAAGCCCGCCGAAGCGGGCTTTTTTGCAGTCGGGGATGCGAAAGGCGGTGAAGCCTTCCGCCGGCCGGCAAATTACATCATGCCGTCCATGCCACCCATACCGCCCATGCCACCCATACCGCCCATACCGCCTGCAGCAGCCGGCTTGTCTTCGACCAGCTCGGCAACGGTGCAATCGGTGGTCAGCATCAGGCCGGCGATCGACGCTGCGTTCTGCAGAGCAGAGCGGGTCACCTTGGCCGGATCCAGCACGCCCATTTCGACCATGTCGCCGTAGGTGCCGTTGGAGGCGTTGTAACCGTAGTTACCCTTGCCTTCCATGACCTTGTTGACGACGACAGAAGCTTCGTCACCGGCGTTCTGGACGATCATGCGCAGCGGCTCTTCCATCGCACGCAGCACGATCTTGATGCCGGCTTCCTGATCCGGGTTGTCGCCCTTGATGCTCAGGTTGGCGCGAGCGCGCAGCAGTGCCACGCCGCCGCCGGGAACGATGCCTTCTTCAACGGCGGCACGGGTTGCGTGCAGCGCGTCTTCGACACGGGCCTTCTTCTCTTTCATTTCGACTTCGGTGGCTGCGCCAACCTTGATCACTGCAACGCCGCCTGCCAGCTTGGCAACGCGCTCTTGCAGCTTCTCGCGGTCGTAATCGGAAGTCGCTTCTTCGATCTGGACGCGGATCTGCTTGACGCGTGCTTCGATAGCGGATGCTTCGCCGGCGCCGTCGATCAGCGTGGTGTTTTCCTTGCCGATTTCAACACGCTTGGCTTGGCCGAGATCCTGCAGGGTTGCCTTTTCCAGGGTCAGGCCGACTTCTTCAGCGATCACCTGGCCGCCGGTCAGGATGGCGATGTCTTCCAGCATGGCCTTGCGACGGTCGCCGAAGCCCGGAGCCTTGACGGCGCAGGTCTTCAGGATGCCGCGGATGTTGTTGACCACCAGGGTTGCCAGCGCTTCGCCTTCGATGTCTTCAGCGATGATCAGCAGCGGACGGCCAGCCTTGGCGACTTGTTCCAGTACCGGCAGCAGGTCACGGATGTTCGAGATCTTCTTGTCGAACAGCAGGACGAACGGGTTCTCCAGAATGGCGACTTGCTTTTCCGGATTGTTGATGAAGTACGGGGACAGGTAGCCGCGGTCGAACTGCATGCCTTCGACGATGTCGAGTTCGTCGTTCAGCGACTTGCCGTCTTCGACGGTGATCACGCCTTCCTTGCCGACTTTTTCCATCGCTTCGGCGATACGCTCGCCGATCGACTGGTCGGAGTTGGCGGAAATGGCGCCGACCTGGGCGATTTCCTTGGAAGTGGTGCAGGGCTTGGCGATCTTCTTCAGCTCTTCGACGGTGGCGGCAACAGCCTTGTCGATGCCACGCTTCAGATCCATCGGGTTCATGCCGGCGGCAACGTACTTCATGCCTTCGCGGACGATGGCCTGGGCCAGCACGGTTGCAGTGGTGGTGCCGTCGCCGGCGTTGTCGGAGGTCTTGGAAGCGACTTCCTTCACCATCTGCGCGCCCATGTTCATGAGCTTGTCTTTCAGTTCGATCTCTTTGGCGACCGAAACGCCGTCCTTGGTGACGGTCGGGGCGCCGAAGGAGCGCTCCAGCACAACATTGCGGCCTTTCGGGCCGAGGGTGACTTTGACTGCGTTGGCGAGGATGTTGACGCCTTCAACCATCTTGGCACGGGCGGCGTCGCCGAATACTACTTCTTTAGCTGCCATGTTCGTTACTCCTTATTTATTGATCGGTGTCTGAATTACTTCTGGACGACGGCCATGATGTCTTCTTCGCGCATCACGAGCAGTTCTTCGCCTTCGACCTTGACGGTCTGGCCGGAGTATTTGCCAAACAGAACGATGTCGCCGACTTTGACGTCCAGCGCGCGGACTTTGCCATCTTCCAGGATCTTGCCGTTACCGGTCGCGAGGACCTTGCCCTGATCCGGCTTTTCCGCAGCCGCATCCGGGAGAACGATGCCGGACGCAGTTTTGGTTTCCTGGTCGAGGCGCTTGACGATGACGCGATCGTGCAATGGACGAAGGTTCATACAAACTCCTTTAAATACAATAAGTTATAGTAATTTTTGCGGCAAATTTGCTGCAAGGCGGCTTTACCGTGCAGCTTTACCGCGCCGGAAAGTTGGGAGGCCAGGGAAGGTTGTTAGCACTCTCTCCTGACGAGTGCTAAGTATATGGGCGAGGATTTGTTTTTTCAAGAAGGGGATACGCAATTGTAATGGCCGGTGCCGGCGGATTGACTGGTGAACAACTGATCCTGCCCATTCTAAGGGGAAGCATCGAGGTGGAGCGCCGGATCGGCATGCCTTTGATCTGCGTCTAGAACAGCA
This sequence comes from uncultured Noviherbaspirillum sp., assembly GCA_966212445.1. Lineage (GTDB taxonomy): Bacteria > Pseudomonadota > Gammaproteobacteria > Burkholderiales > Burkholderiaceae_D > Noviherbaspirillum. Next base: position 158,654 of record CBIHRJ010000002.1, read on the forward strand.
TTCCTGGCCGGGATGTGCGATGCGGAACGGATCTGCGTTTTTTTTGGCGGGAATGAAAAATCCCCCGGATGGCCGGGGGACTGACACTTTGACGCAAGCAGGTGCTTACACCAATGCGACGTTGACTTCGATGTTGCCGCGCGTTGCGTTGGAGTACGGGCATACCTCATGCGCCTTGTTGACCAGCGCCTGCGCAGTCGACTGTTCCAGTCCGGGCAGCGCGACGCGCAGGTCGGCGGCCAGGCCGAAACCGCCTTGGCCGTTGGGGCCGATGCCGACCTCGGCAGTCACGGCCGCGTCGGCGGGCAGGGCGACCTTGGTATGCATGGCGACGAACTTCAATGCCGACAGGAAGCAGGCCGAATAGCCGGCAGCGAACAGTTGCTCGGGATTCGTGCCTTCCCCGCCCGGGCCGCCAAGTTCTTTCGGTGTGCTGAGCTTGGCATCGAGCTTGTTGTCGTTGGTAACGGCACGGCCGTCGCGGCCTCCGGTTGCGGTGACTTGTGCTTTGTACAGGATCTGCATGTGATTCTCCTTGGTGGCTGGGTGGGGTAACTGGTTGATGGCATTAAATATATCACGCAATTAAATTGTGTGCAATTTAATTGCTGTTTTTGAGGAAGTGCCGAAAATGCGAATGGTTCAGGAGTGTGCTTTTGCCAGATCGTTACGGATAGCTGACAGTTGATCGCGCAGACCGGCCAGCACCGCTGACGGTTGACCGCTGGCGCAAAGCACTTGTTGCGGAATGCACTGCGCCTTCTTCTTGAGCGCTCGTCCTTCCCTGGTCAAGGTGATCCTGACCTGACGCTCATCCGCGTCGTCGCGGGTGCGGGCAATGAGAGACGAGGCTTCCAGGCGCTTGAGCAGCGGCGTCAGCGTGCCCGAGTCGAGGAACAGCCGTTCGCCGATGCTCTTGACCAGGACGTCGTCCTGCTGCCACAACACCAGCATCACCAGGTACTGCGGATAGGTAAGGCCGAGTTTGTCGAGGAAGGGCTTGTAGGTCTTCGTCATCGCCAGCGACGCCGAGTAAAGCGCGAAGCAGAACTGATTGTCCAATGCCAGCGGGTCGAAAGTCTGTGTGGTGTGTGACGGATCGGATTTGGACATGGTGGATGGTGTTTGCATGGGATAATCGTTTGCGCAGATCAATTGCGCGCGACATATTAATCTTCATCGTATGCGAATTCTGAAAAGACTCCAAGCGGCGTGTATGTTGTTTGTGCTTGCCGGCAGCGCTCATGGTCAACAGCTGACGCAACTGCCGCCGACTGTGGCGTTTGCGCTGCAGCAGGCGGGGATTCCGAGGGACGCGAGTGCCATCTATGTCCGCGAGGTCAACAACGGACCGGTTCTGCTGGCAATGAACGAAACTGCGCCATTCAATCCTGCGTCGACAATGAAACTTGTCACCAGCGATGCTGCGCTGGAATTGCTGGGGCCGACCTTTACCTGGAAAACACAAGCCTATGTGGACGGCAGGCAGATCGGCGATGTCCTCGACGGCGACCTGATCATCAAGGGCAGCGGCGATCCCAAGCTGGTTCTTGAAAGTCTCTGGATGTTCCTGCGCCGCATACGCGAACGCGGAATCCGCGAGATACGAGGCGACCTGATCCTGGACCGCTCGGCCTTCGCTGCGGCCGAATACGATCCGGCGCAGTTCGACGGCGATCCGATGCAGCCGTACAACGTCGGGCCGGATGCCTTGCTGTTCAACTTTAAGGCGCTCGGCTTCCGTTTTGCGCCGGAACCGGCGACAGCTTCCGTCAAAGTGACGATCGATCCGCCGCTTGCCGCATATCCGGTGTATCCGCCGGCGCTGTCGAATGGTTCGTGTGATGAGTGGCACGACAAGCTTGCGCCTGCGATCAATGCCGATGCGGCAAAGTTTGGCGGCAGCTATCCGGCGTCGTGCGGCGAACGGATCTGGTACATCCATCCGTATCTGATGACGCACACGCAGTATTTCCATCTGGCCTTCCGTCGCTTGTGGGCGGACCTCGGCGGCACGCTGAAAGGCCAGATGCGAACCGGACAGGTCCCATCGACGGCGATTCAGGTGGCCGAATGGGAATCGCCGCCATTGGCGGAGGTCATCCGGGACATCAACAAGTACAGCAACAACGTCATGGCGCGCCAGCTCCTGCTGACGCTTGTCAATGGCGTGATGAACCTGCCGGCAACAGCCGATCGCGGTGCAGCCATCGTGCGCAAGTGGCTGAACGACAAGGGTATCGACGCACTTGAACTGAGCATCGAAAACGGCTCCGGCCTGTCGCGCACCGAACGCATCTCCGCACTGACGATGGGACGCATCCTCGGCGCCGCATTTCAGTCGCCGACCATGCCCGAATTCATCGCATCATTGCCGCTGGTCGGTCTCGACGGCACCATGCGCAAACGGCTGACGAACAACACGGTGGCCGGCAGGGCGCACATCAAGACCGGGTCGCTGGACGAGGTGCGTGCGATAGCGGGATATGTACTGGCGGCCTCCGGCAAGCGCTATGTCGTGGTATCCATGATCAATCACGTCAATGCAGCGCAGGGGCGGGAGGCGCTGGATGCCTTGCTGCAATGGGTCTACGAGCGGGGCTAGCCCGGATATTTCGCCAGAACGCGGAGTGATGGCGCGCGAGTTGTGAGCCGGTTTGCGTTTTCGCGCCAAGCCAATAGCTGGCCTATTGGCGCGAAGCGAAGACGCAAACCGGCCGCAAATCGCACGCCAGCGCCCGCGTAGGCCGGCGGTACAAAAGTGGATCTGGCCGTTGCAAGCCGCAAACCGTGTCAACATGCGCCTTCCGTCCAAGTTGAAGGCCGGTCTGGTGAAATATCCGGGCTAGAGCATGACCGGCTTGTTGGAGAGCTGGTTCCGGCTGGAGCCGTCATCGGGGTAATGGCGCTGCAGCAGTGCATTCAATTGTTCGAGTGCGGCAAGCACGCTGTCCTGGTAAGCGCCGCGGGAGAAACCTTGCGTCATCGTGCGGCAGACTGCCTGCCATTCGCTGGCGGCAACGAGGCGGCCGACGCCGCGGTCGGCAACGATTTCCACCTGGTGGTCGGCAAGGTCGATGTAGACCAGCACGCCGCAGTTTTCTTCGGTATCCCAAACACCGTATTGCGCAAACAATTCACGGGCGCGCTCGCGCGGTGACACGCCGCTCAGAACGGATTGCAGATCGAGCGCCGGCTCGATCACGACGCGTACCTCGGCGCGATGGCGTGTTTCGCCTTCCGCAATCGCGGTTTCGATAGCCTTCAGTGTAGTCGGCGCGAATGCCCGCCGCGCACCGGCTGCGGTTGTACTCAGGTGCCTGAAAAGACGGGATAGCGTTTTCATTACCAGTTCCCTGATGCGCCGCCGCCGTCGGCACTGCCGCCGCCGCCCGAAAAGCCTCCGCCGGAGCCGCCGCCAAAGCCACCGCCGAATCCCCCAAAGCCGCCGCTCCCCATTCCCCCGCCAAGGATGACTCCCGGAGCGGAGCGGCCCCAGCCGTTACGGTGGCGCGCGTAACGCGAAGGGCGCACGCGTGACAGGATCAGGAACAGGATGACGAAAAAGAAAAACAGGCCGAGCGAGAAGCCGTCCGACTCTTCGTCCTGCGCGGCTCGCTTCCCCTCGGGTGAAGGAAACTGCTCCTTGTCGAGCAGGCTGGCGATTGCCGATACGCCGGCGGCCAGGCCGCCGTAAAAGTCGTTTTGCCGGAAGTGAGGCGCGATCACGTCCTGCAGCACGCGTTTGGATTGGGCGTCGGTGAGCGTACCCTGCACGCCCCGGCCGGCCTCGATGCGCAGGCGCCGCAATGCCGGCGGGTTGTCTTTCGCGACCAGCAGCAGGACGCCGTCGTCGACGCCCTTGCGTCCGAGTTGCCACTGGTCGAATACGCGGATGCTGTACTGTTCGATCGACTCCGGCGCCGTCGAATTGACCAGCAGGATCGCAATCTGGCTGCCGGTCCGCGTCTCATACTCCTGCAGGACGTTTTCCAGCGTTGCGCGCTGGCTCGTGCTCAACATGCCGGCCTGATCGGTAACCCGTGCTTGCAGCGCCGGTACCGGCACGAACTCCTGTGCGCTCGCCGCGATCAGCACAGCGGCGAGCAGGAAGGCGAACGGAATGCGAAAGAGCTTCATATGCAAGGCTGGAACCTACTTGCTGAAATCAACCGCCGGCGCATTCGAGATCGCCTTTTCGTTTTCGACAGTGAAGGACGGCTTGACTTCGTAGTTGAACATCATCGCAGTCAGATTGGTCGGGAAGCTGCGCGCCAGCACGTTGTATTCGCGTACCGACTGGATATATCGCTGGCGCGCTACCGTAATCCTGTTCTCGGTACCTTCCAGTTGCGACTGCAGGTCACGGAAGCTGGTGTCTGCCTTCAACTGCGGATAGTTTTCCGATACCGCCATCAAGCGTGACAGCGCACTGGAAAGTTCTCCTTGCACCTGCTGGAACTTGCGGAAGGCTTCCGGATTGTTCAAGACTTCCGGGGTGATCTGGAAACTGGTGGCGGCTGCACGAGCGCGGATCACCGCTTCCAGCGTATTTTTCTCGTGGGATGCGTATCCCTTCACGGTATTGACGAGATTGGGAATCAGGTCCGCGCGGCGCTGGTACTGATTGACCACTTCGCTCCAGGCGGCTTTGACGCGTTCATCCTTGTCCTGAAATTCATTGTAGCCGCAGGCGCTCAGCATCGAGGCCAGGACAGCAACAGCAATCCATCTGATCCAGCGGGTCATTGCAGTTCCTTGTAGGTCATTCATTGGAAAAAACATCAGCTTGAAGTTGCATTTGATTTATGGGCAAGGCCGCGCGGTTTCAACAGCACGCTGCTCATTGCGGCCAGGATCAGTCCCATTGCCGCATAGTCCTGCCAGTGCGGCGTTTCACCGAGCAGCCAGGCCCCGGAGAAGACGCCGAGCACCGGGATCATCATGACCGACAGGCTGGAGGCAACCGGCGGCAGCGTGCGTGCGAGCATGAACCAGACGACATGCGCGAAACCGAAAATGATCACGGCGTTGTACACGATGGCCGCAGTGGTGACGGCATCCGGCACGTGCCAGGTGCTGCTTTCGAACAGGGTCGATGCGAGCGCCATGGCCGACGTGGTCAGCGCCAACATCCAGAAGGTCAGCGAAATTGTCGGCATTTCCAGCGATGAACGTTTCATCGCCACCGTCCCATAGCCCCAGCCCGCGGCTGCGATCAGTGCAAAGATGCTGCCCATTGGATTGCCGGCCAGCGTCGCAAACTCGCTTGACAGCAGGAGCAGGGCGCCCGCCAGCGCGCAGCCGATGCCGAACCATGCACTGCGGGTCGGCTTGTCGCCGAAGAATACCAACGCGCACAGCACCGCCCAGACCGGCATGGTGTAGCCGAGGATGGCGGCGCGTCCCGAAGACAGCATCTTGACGCCGAGAATGATGAATACGTGCCAGATCAGCATGTTCGGAATCGCCAGCTTGACGACGTCCTTGACGCGGCCGTGCGGAATGGCAAGCGAAGCGCCCTGCATGCGTGCGGCCAGCCAGATGGTCGGAAGCCCAACGATCATGCTTAACGCACGGAAGGTGAGGGGTGGGAAATGGTGCACGCCGGCTTTCATGATCGGCCAGTTGATACCCCAGCTTGCTGTCAGCAGAACAAGAAGGAGCCAGTCCTTGCGGGATAGATTTGTCATCGCGAAACGATAGCACGGCAAGTTACAATGTGCATTGTTTGACATCTATCGGAAACCGACGTGACTTTCATCGACAAACTGGCTGGCGCATGGTCGGCGAACAATTCCCTGTTGTGTGTCGGCCTCGACCCTGACATTGCGAAATTCCCCGCCGACATCCAGGCACAGCCGGATGCCATTTATGCATTCTGCAAGGCGATCATCGACGCCACTGCGGATACGGCATGCGCTTTCAAGCCGCAGATCGCGTACTTCGCCGCGCTGCGCGCGGAAGACCAGCTCGAAGCGCTATGCGAATACATGCGCAAAGCGTACCCGCACATTCCGATCGTGCTCGATGCCAAGCGCGGTGACATCGGTGCGACTGCGGAGCAGTATGCGCGCGAAGCTTTCGAGCGTTACGGCGCCGATGCAGTGACCGTCAATCCTTACATGGGTTTCGATTCGGTCGCGCCCTATCTGGAGTGGAAGGACCGCGGCGTCATCATCCTGTGCCGCACTTCCAATCCAGGCGGCTCGGACCTGCAATTCCTGATGGCCGACGGCAAGCCGGTTTACCAGCATGTCGCTCACCTGGTTGCCGAGAAATGGAATACGAACGGCCAATGCAGTCTCGTGGTCGGCGCCACTTTCCCCGATGAACTCGCTCAGGTGCGCCGCATCGTGGGCGATATGCCGCTACTGGTGCCCGGCATTGGCGCCCAGGGCGGCGATGTTCAGGCGACGGTCAATGCCGGCAAGACGCAGTCCGGCGCAGGCATGATGATCAACTCTTCGCGTGCGATCCTGTATGCGAAGGCGGATGAAAAAGCGGGGGAAGGTTTTGCCCAGGCGGCGCGTCGGGTGGCGCTGGAAACGCGCGACGCAATCAATCGTTTTCGCTGATTTGGACCGCCGGGCCGGACGAGGTGCCGGCTCGGCGGTTTTCAGCAGCTTGCAATGACTTGTTGCCGCTGTTTTGTTGCCACTGCTTCGCGGAACTACGCTTTTTCCAGGAAGCGCAACAGGCCTTGCAGCGAATGCACTACAGTTTTCTCCCGCACGGACTGGCGGTCGCCATCGAACACGAGGCGTTCGGTGAAACCATGATGTTCCATTGACCAGCCGAAGCAGACGGTGCCGACCGGTTTGCCCGGCACCGCTCCGCCGGGGCCGGCGATCCCGGTGGTGGAAATCGACACGTGGGCATTGCTGTTGGCCAGCGCGCCTTCCGCCATCGCACCGGCGACTTCTTCGCTCACCGCGCCGAACTGAGCGATGAGCGCTGCGGGCACATCCAGCAATTCTGTTTTTGACGCATTCGAGTAGGCGATGAATCCGCAGTCGAACCATTCCGAAGAGCCTGCAATTTCAGTGATGGCCTGGGCAACACCGCCGCCGGTACAGGACTCCGCCGTTGCCAGCAGCAAGCCTTTTTCCTGAAGTGCGCGCCCGACGCGCGCTGCCAGATCGATGATCTCGCTCATGTCCCCGCACTCCTTGTCTGGTTCATTCGATTGTGGTCCGGCAGGCAAGGCCGGCGTACGCTGCGCCGGCGGACTTTCTGCAATGGACAAGCTACTTTACCATTCCACCCGCGCTTTTACTCCCTCACGGGAATCAGTCCGCCGCCTCTCCGCTCATCGTGCCTGCGTGACTCTTTGCGGTTCGGCAGCGCTGTCTGCATGGTAACGCGAAAGCACCCGGCGGTATTCGGGAGATGCGGCGAACTTGCGCATCTCCGCGTCGAAGCTGTCGCGCAGTGCTTCCAGATTCTTCGACTTTGGAAATGCGATATGGCTCGACACGGCCTCAACCGGCGTTGGCAGTCTGACGATTCTGTCGGCGCGCTCCCTCAATGAAGGAAGGGTGAGCGTCGATGACGCCGTGTAGAGATTGCTCGGCACGATATCGACACGGCCGAGCGCCAGTTTCCGGAAGTTCTGTTCGATTGTGGGCGCCTCGTCGATGGACAGATAGGGGCGGGCCTGTTCGAATTTCGGCCCGTAGTTGACCTTGTGGGCGGTGCCGACATTGAATCCACTGAGTGCGGAAAAATCGCCGTTGAAAAAGACAGGGCTATCTTTTCTCGCATAAAGATAGATGACTTGCAAAACGAGCGACTCGTTGCTGTAGTCCAGAAACTGTTCCCGCTCCGGCGTGCGGTACAGTGTAAAGATGCAATCGGCCTCACCCTGCTTTGCCATCGCCAGCGAGCGCGCCCATGGATAAAGCCTGACTCTCAATGTATGGCCCAACCGGCGGAAGACATGGTCGACAATATCGACCGCCAGTCCCATTGGCGAACCATCGCCATTGGCCCGGATCAGCGGCGGATATTCGAAGGAAACGCAGGTATAGGTGGACGCGAAGGCTTGCAATGGAAGTGCAGCAAGGGTAGCCAAAACAATCTTTTGCCAGCGTGCCATGATGTGCCTCCTCCCCGCAGACCCGCGGGTTTGCTTCATCGATTGTGCGACAGCCATGGCCCCTGCAATTACCTCCCTGTCGATAGCGCGTCAACCGGGGAAGTTGCGTGGATTATTTTTATGTGGAAATCTTATATTTGTAAATTGAATACATAATATAAACGTTAAATTGAAATTTCAAGGATAATTTGCTCATTAAACAGCGGCTGTACAGGTATATCCGGTTTTTGCATTCATCAATCTGCGGGTAAGATGCTGGCTACGAAATTCCTGACCGGTGAAGTCAGCAACGCATCAATATTCTGGAGTCTGCAATGTCAAAGGAAAAAAGCAGCGCGAAGGCTGCATTTGCTCAACCTGTTGCGGCGGCGGTTCCGGCCGGCGGCAAGTTGCCGATCGTGTCGTCCGCGCATCTGGCAGCCGGGCGCAGCGCCGAACTGAGCGAGTTCGAGTTCGGCCTGATCATCGCGAGCAATGCATTCAATCGCTGGGCCGTCCGTTGCATGTCTGCAGCGGGGATGAAAGACATGACGATCACCGACGTCCTCGTGCTTCATCACATCAACCACCGGGCGCGTGAAAAGAAGCTGGCCGACATTGCCTTCATTCTCAACATCGAAGACACGCACATTGTCAATTATTCGTTGAAGAAGCTGCATTCGCTCGGTTTGGTCAAGACCGAACGGCGCGGCAAGGAAGTCCTGTATTCGACCAACGATGCCGGCCAGGCCGTTTGCAAGCGATATCACGAGATTCGCGAGCAGGTATTGGTGTCCGGATTGACGGCTGACGGAACCGAGAGTTTCGAATTGAGCGAACTGGCGCGTTTCCTGCGCATCCTGTCCGGCCTGTACGATCAGGCTGCACGGTCGGCGACGTCGATGTGACATGCATCAATTGCGAAGCATGCCGCTCACGGCAGAATGGTGCCGGGCCGGTGCTGTCGCTCTGTTGGGACGGGATTGCCGGTTCGAAGCGGTGTGCAAATTCGAGCTTTTCGCGGCCTTCCCGGCCGCGATTTTTTTACGCCTTCGCCTCGGTTGGTTTTACAGATTGCGCCATACGGCGAACAGCAGCAGCGTATAGAACGCAGCAACGATGTCATCCCACATGACGCCGAAGCCGCCCTTGAAGTGCCGGTCGAAATACCCGATCGGCGCCGGTTTCAGCATGTCGAAAAAACGGAACCAGAGGAAGGCCCAGCATTGGGTGGCGAAACCGGCGGGCATCAAGAGCAGAAGCACGAGCCAGAACGCGATGATTTCATCCCACACCATGCTCCCGTGATCGGCAATGCCAAGATCGCGGCCGGTCTTATGGCAGGCCCAGATACCGATCACGAATCCCGCCACGATGATGATTGCCCAATTGAACGGCGTAAACAGGTTCGGCCAGCGCGCCGTGAGGACGGCGAACGAGAGCCATCCGAACAGTGTGCCGGAAGTGCCCGGCAGGATTGGCGACAGCCCGCTACCGAAACCCTGGGCCAGAAGGTGGGCGGGATGCGACAGCATGAAGCGCGCATCAGGCTTTGCGACATAGGTGCTCTGGCCGGATTCCAGTGTGGTCATGGGGAAGCGAAATGGTCGAATGAATGGAGATGCAGGTCAAGCGCTTCGCCGGCGGCATCAACCAGCCGTAATCCGGGAGCCGGTTCGATTCTGCCGACGCGAGTGACGCTTGTCGAGGCCGACCGGGCTGCGGCCAGCACGGCGTCGCGTCGCTCGGGGGAGGCGGTGAAACAGAGTTCGTAGTCGTCGCCGCCGGCGAGTGCGAAATGGCGACGCAACTCCACGGCCTGCAGCGCCAGCGCCGGACCGATCGGTAACGCATCGACATCGAGCGTTGCCCCGACCTGTGATCGCTGCAGCACGTGACCGAGGTCGCCGATCAATCCGTCAGAGATGTCGATGGCCGCGTGCGCGACGTCGCGGAGCGCCATGCCGAGTGCGACGCGCGGCGCTGGCGTGTGCATGCGCGCAGCGGCCATGTCGAATGCGGCGTCGCCCAATTCCATCTCCTTGCGGCAGGCGGCGAGCGCCAGACGGGCATCGCCGAGCGTTCCTGAAATCCAGATATCGTCGTCCGCACGCGCCTGGTCGCGGCGCAGCGCTTGTCCCGGCGCGATTTCACCGAAGATTGTGATGCAGATGGTGAGCGAGCCCCTGGTCGTGTCGCCGCCGATCAATTCGCAGCCGTGCTGGTCAGCCAGCGCCAGCATTCCCTGCGAAAACGGCGCCAGCCACTCCTCGCCGGCCTGCGGCAGGGCGAGTGCCAGCGTGAAGGCAAGCGGGCGGGCGCCCATCGCGGCCAGGTCGGACAGATTGACCGCCAGACATTTGTGGCCAAGCTTGAACGGATCGGCGCCGGGGAAGAAATGGCGGCCTTCGACCAGCATGTCGGAAGAAATGGCCAGCTGTTTGCCGGCTGAAGGCGCGATCAGCGCGCAGTCGTCACCGATACCAAGCGGCACACGCCGGGGGTCATGCACAGGACGCGTGAAGTAGCGCGCGATCAGGTCGAATTCGGAAAGCATGACAGGATTGTACAGAACGAAAACGGCAGCGCCGCTCAGATCGGTTTCCAGAGGCGGCCGGGCAGCTCGAATAAACGCGGCTATGGATAAAACAAATCAATATCTAAAAATCAATAGTTTTGTTTTTGGTGTTGAGCAGCGGCTATCTCCTATTACTACATATCAAACTTGATGGGGACTTAGGATAAATACGTATAAGTACTGGGTATTCCCTCTGATAAAATTGTAAGCTTTCCGTAAGATAAAAAGGAAGGCCACATCATGGAATCGCCCAATGATCAAAAGGAAGAACTTCGCCAGCAATTACGCCAGGCGGCGCTCGAATACCATGAGTTTCCTACCCCCGGAAAAATCAGCGTTACCCCCACCAAGCAACTGACCAACCAGCGCGATCTTGCGCTAGCCTATTCCCCCGGCGTCGCCTCGGCGTGCGAAGAAATCGTCATCGATCCGGCCAACGCCTTCAAATATACCGCTCGCGGCAACCTGGTCGCAGTCATCACCAACGGCACCGCCGTCCTTGGCCTCGGGAACATCGGTCCGCTGGCGTCAAAGCCGGTCATGGAAGGCAAGGGCGTCCTGTTCAAGAAATTCGCCGGAATTGATGTTTTCGACATCGAAATCAACGAAAACGACCCGGACAAGCTGTGCGACATCATTGCGGCGCTCGAACCGACTTTCGGTGGCGTCAATCTGGAAGACATCAAGGCGCCCGAATGCTTCTACATCGAGCGCAAATTGCGCGACCGGATGAAGATCCCGGTCTTTCACGATGACCAGCACGGCACCGCGATCATTGTCGGCGCGGCGATCCTGAATGGCCTGAAGGTAGTCGGCAAGAACATCAGGGAGTGCAAGCTGGTGGTGTCCGGCGCAGGCGCGGCGGCCTTGGCCTGTCTCGACCTGATCGTCGACCTCGGCTTCCCGATCGAAAACATTTTCGTCACCGACCTTGCCGGTGTGGTCTATAAGGGCCGCGCCGAACTGATGGATCCGGACAAGGAGCGCTTCGCCCAGGATACTGCTGCCCGTACGCTGGCGGAAATCATTCCCGGCGCCGATATTTTCCTCGGCCTGTCCGCCGGCGGTGTGCTCAAGCCCGAGATGGTGAAGCAGATGAACGCCAATCCGCTAATCCTCGCCCTGGCCAATCCGACACCGGAGATCCTGCCGGAAGAAGTGAAGGCAGTGCGAAACGATGCCGTGATTGCGACCGGCCGTTCGGATTATCCGAACCAGGTCAACAATGTGCTGTGCTTCCCGTACATCTTCCGTGGCGCGCTCGATTGCGGCGCCACCACCATCACGCGTGAAATGGAAATTGCGGTGGTGCATGCCATTGCCGAGCTTGCCCAAGCCGAACAATCCGACATCGTTGCCAGTGCCTACGGCATCAGCAACCTGTCCTTTGGTCCCGAATACCTGATTCCGAAGCCCTTCGACCCGCGCCTGATGATGAAGATCGCGCCCGCAGTCGCGAAGGCCGCGGAAGAATCGGGTGTGGCTTCGCGACCGATCCAGGACATGCAGGCGTATGCCGAGAGCCTGGAGCGATTCGTGTACCGCAGCGGCACCTTCATGAAGCCGATCTTCCAGATCGCGAAGAAGGCACCGGCCGGCAGGAAGCGCATCGTGTTCGCCGAAGGTGAGGAAGAGCGCGTCCTGCGCGCAGTGCAGGTGGTCGTCGACGAAAAGCTGGCCAAGCCCATCCTGGTCGGCCGACCCGCAGTGCTGGCACAGCGTATCGAGAAGTTCGGCTTGCGCTTGCGTCCCGAAGTCGACTTTGAAACGATCAACCCGGAATACGACGAGCGCTATCGCGAGTACTGGCAGGAATTCCTGTCGATGACGCGTCGCAAGGGCGTCACCGAGCAGTATGCGAAGCTGGAAATGCGTCGCCGCCACACGCTGATCGGCGCGATGATGATCCACAAGGGTAATGCCGACGGCATGATTTGCGGCACGTTCGGAACCACTCCCTTGCACCTGCATTACGTCGATCAGGTGCTAGGCAAGCGGGAAGGCGTCAACGTCTACGCGGCGATGAACGCCTTGATCCTGCCGGACCGCCAGGTAGTGATCGTCGACACCCATGTCAACGAGAACCCGAGCGCAGAGCAACTGGCCGAAATCACGATACTCGCAGCTGAAGAAATGCGTCGCTTCGGCCTGTATCCGCGCGCGGCGTTGCTGTCGCATTCGAACTTCGGCACCAGCAACAGCGAGTCCGCCAGGAAGATGCGCGCCGCGCTGGAGATTGTGCGTGAGCGTGCGCCGGATCTTGAAGTCGACGGCGAAATGCACGGTGATACCGCGCTCGATCCCGCAGTGTTGAAGTCGATGATGCCTGACTCGCCGCTCAAGCGCGAAGCCAACCTGCTGGTGCTGCCGAATATCGATGCCGCCAACATCTCGTACAACCTGCTCAAGACGGCAGCGGGCAACGGTATTGCGATCGGCCCGATCCTGCTCGGCTGCGCCAAGCCGGTCCACATCCTGACGCCGTCGGCGACGGTTCGTCGTATCGTCAACATGACGGCATTGTGCGTGATGGACGCGGTGGCGGAACGCTGACTCGACACGGCGCAGGACAGGAAAGCCGTTCTTCCTTCGTGGAAGGACGGCTTTTTTATTGTCCGCTCATGTCGCGCGCCGTTACTGTGCAGGCGGAAGCAAGGTCTTTGCAGGAACGCGTCCGGTCTGCACCAGCGGCGCTGCGCGGTCGCAATGGCTCGGCTGGTCATCGAAAAAGATATGCGGCTTGAATGCCGCGAGTACATCGGACTTCGCCACGCCGCCCATGAAGAAAGTCTCGTCGATGGCGACGTCCCAAGCGCGCAGTGTGCGGATCACACGCTCGTGCGCCGGTGATGAACGCGCAGTGACCAATGCTGTGCGCATCGGCGCGGAACGACCGTCGGCGAGCTTGACGTTGTTCTGGATGTAGGACAGCGCTTTCAGAAGACGCGCGAAAGGACCTTCGGGAAGCGGCTTTAGCGCGTTTTCACGTTCATGGTTCTCGAAGGCCTCGATGCCTTGCGTCTGGAAGATGCGCTCGGACTCGTCGGAAAAAATGACCGCATCGCCATCGAACGCGATCCGGATCTGGCCGAGTTCTTCCAGTGCATTGTCGGGCTTTTGATAGAGCAGGGCGGAGGCGATGCCGGAATTGATGGCCGCTTGCACATCGTCCTCGTGCAGCGACAGGAACAGGCTGACGTTGAACGCGCGCAAGTAGGGCGCCAGCGATGCGCCGCCCGACAGGACCGCGCGCGTGATGTCGAGGCCATAGTGTTCGATGGAATTGAAGATGCGCATCGAGGTTTCCGACGAATTGCGCGACATGATGACCACTTCGACGAAGCGCTGGTTGTGCACCAATTCATTGAGCTTCAGCAAGGCACGCACCAGTGCAAAACCGGACCCCAGCTTGAGGATTTCGTTTTCGTTGTCGATCTGATGCTTGCGGTAGGCTTCAAGCCCTTGCGTACGGAAAATCGACTCTTCAGCCTCCAGATCGAACAGGGCGCGTGAGGAAATGCCGACGACAAGCAGATTGTCCAGGGATACTGGCATCGTTCAAGCAGCCCCGCGCAAACGAGGCATCCGTAGTGACTGCAATCAAGGGCGCGTCCGTGTCTCGCGGACGAGGAGTGAATGATACGGCCGCATCAAAAAACGCCGCCGGAAATGAAAAACGCCCCTTTCCAGGAGCGTAATCATCTTGGTGCCGAGAGCCGGAATCGAACCGGCACGCTGTCTCCAGCGCGGGATTTTGAGTCCCGTGCGTCTACCTATTCCGCCATCTCGGCGACACATCCTCTATTATCGCCGATTTGCGACGTTCGAGCAACAGAACACCTACCGCTTGCACTGTCACATCGGAATTGAAAGGCGTATCATCGCCTACTTTCACTGTATAAACCGCTTAAAGCGTAAAACCAACGAATGAAGTCCGCCAAAATACGCGAGATGGTGCTCGGCAAAGCGCTTGACCCAATGAAGTCCGAGACGCGCCACTCGCTGGCACTGGTTGCATTCCTGGCGTGGGTGGGTTTGGGTGCGGACGGCTTGTCGTCGTCGGCCTACGGTCCGGAAGAAACCTTCCGCGCGCTCGGCGAGCACAGCCATCTCGGCCTCTACATGGCGCTGGCGACCGCAGTGACGGTGTTCATCATCGCGCTCGCGTACAACCAGGTGATCGAGCTGTTTCCCACCGGTGGCGGCGGCTACCGTGTCGCATCGAAACTGGTCGGCCCCTATCTCGGACTGATCGCGGGTTGCGCATTGATTCTCGACTACGTGCTGACGATTGCGATCTCGATCGCCGCCGGCGTGGAAGCGGTAGCGTCCCTGCTGCCTCTCGGGTTTCACGACTACAAGCTGTGGACCGAAGCGTTCGTCATCGGCGTGCTGATCATCCTGAATCTGCGCGGCATGAAAGAGGCGATCCAGGTGTTGCTGCCGATTTTTCTCGGATTCGTCGTCACGCATTTCGCACTGATCGTCTACGGCATTTTCGCGCACGTATCGTTTCTGCCGGACCTCGTGCCGAGTACGCTGGAGAATACCCGTACCCTTGCCGCCGACATCAGCTGGGTCAGCGTTGCCGGCATGCTGCTGCTCGCCTACTCGCAAGGCGGCGGTACTTACACAGGTCTGGAAGCCGTATCGAACAACGTCAACATCCTGGCCGAGCCGCGTGTGCATACGGGCAAGATGACGATGATTTACATGGCGCTCTCGCTGGCGTTCACCGCCAGCGGCATCATCCTGCTTTATTTGTTATGGGAATCGAAACCGGTTGAAGGCCAGACCCTCAATGCATCGACTTTTCGCGCCATCATTGAAAGTCTCGGTTTCAGCGCCTGGACCAACAAGATCACCCTGACGTTCGTCCTTGTCTTTGAAGCAGGCCTGCTTTTCGTCGCGGCGAATACGGGCTTTCTCGGCGGACCGGCGGTCCTGTCGAACATGGCGGTGGATTCCTGGGTGCCACACAAATTCCGTTACCTGTCGACGCGTCTGGTGACGCAGAACGGCATCCTCGTGATGGGCATCGCGGCGCTCGCCATCCTGTTCTGGACCGGCGGCAGCGTGACGCTGCTGGTGGTGCTCTATTCGGTCTCGGTGTTCCTGACGTTTGCGATTTCCCTGTTCGGCTTGTGTCTCTATTGGCTGCAGCATCGCAAGGACCAGAAGTACTGGCTGCGGCGCTTCCTGTTGTCGATGACGGGATTTGTCATCTGCGCGGGCATCCTGATGGTGCTGCTGGTGGAAAAGTTCGCTGCCGGAGGCTGGGCGGCCGCCGTGATCATTGGCGGTATCACAGCCTTGTGCATCTATATCCGCAATCACTACCGCGACACCAAGAACGCGATCCATTCGGTCGATCAGGTGTTTGCCAACCAGCCATTCGGCAGGCACTCGGGGACGGTGGAGCCTGATCCGGAAGCGCAGACCGCGGTCTTTATCGTAGGCTCGTCGCGCGGCGGCGGTTTGCACGCGCTGTTATGGGTGCAGCGCATGTTCCCGGGGCATTTCAAGAACTTCATTTTCGTCAATGCACGGACAGTCGATTCGCATGCCTACGGTGGCGAAGGCGCAGTGGAACAGATGCGTGCGGAAGCCAACGCAACGCTCAAGTATTTTGTCGATTTCTGCCATAGCCATGGCATGGCGTCCTCCGCCTATCTCGGTTTCGGGACCGACGTCGTGCACGAAGTGACCAAGCTGTGCGAGAACATCAGCAAGGAATATCCGAACGCGATTTTCTTTACCAGCAAGCTGGTATTCGAGCAGGACAACTGGTTCACGCGTTTGCTGCACAACCAGGCCGCGCTTGCGATCCAGCGGCGCCTGCATTTCGAGAGCCTGCAGATGGTGATCCTGCCGATGAAAGTCTAATAGGCTTCGCGTTAATTCGCATCAATTCGTATTTTCTGATTCCATCCTTATAAATCAACGGTTTAGCATTCGATCAAATTCGTGTTGGTTCGTGGACATCCGCCAATATTGGGGCCATAATTGGGGCCATATCCCCATAACAGCTTTTCCATGGCCCCGCATGGCCCCATTCCATGGCCCTGACACATACCGCTCTCCAGGCGCTCAAGCCTAAAGACAAGAACTATCCCGTTACCGACCGTGACGGCCTCTATATAGAGGTGCTGACATCCGGCTCCATGGTGTGGCGCTACAAGTACTACTTGAACGGCAAGCGCGAGAAGCTGACCATCGGTCGGTATCCCGAAATCGGCTTGGCAAAAGCGCGTGAACTCCGGAATGACGCGGCCGAGCTTGTCGCGCTCGGCAAGAGCCCGGCTAAATCCAAACAGGAAAATAAGGTCAAGCAAAAGGTTGAGGCAGCGCGTGCCGGCGACTTCAAGGCATTGGCGGAGCGGTGGTTTGCTGATGATGTGGCTGACAAGTCAGAAGGCTGGAGCTACACGGTACGCAACTGGTTGAAGCTCGATATTTATCCTGCCATCGGCGCCAAAGATCCGAGGGAAGTCACCGAGGACGATATTGATGCGATCCTGGAAAAGATCGTCAAGCGTAATTCCCCGTCGAGTGCAAACAAAGTCCGCTCGATTTGCTCGAAGGTGTTTGAGTACGGCATCGGCAAGCGCGAATTGACGCTTAACCCTGTGGCTCGCATCAAACCGGTCAAGACGCCGGAGACGCAAAATCACCGGGCGCTTGGTGTGAAAGAGATCAAGCCCTTTCTGCTTGCGCTCGACAAGATCGACACGAGACCGGTCAACAAGCTGGCGATCCAGATCCTTTTGCTGACCTTTACCCGTAAGGATGAACTTCGGCTGGCGAAGTGGGACGAGTTCGACCTTGAAAATGGCGTCTGGGAAATTCCAGCACACCGAATGAAAATGCGGGAAGCGCATCGCGTGTACTTGTCCCGCCAAGTCGGTTCGCTGTTTGAGCAACTACGCACGCTCGCCGGCCGCTCCGAATACGTGCTGCCCAACTATTCCGTTAGCTCGAAGCCTATCGGGCATACGACAATAAATAACGTCATTGATCGGCTGGAGATAAACGGAGCACGTTTCGTCCCGCACGGCTTCCGTGCTACTGCGAGCAGCATACTGAACGAAGCTGGCTTCCGGCATGATGTGATCGAGCGCCAGCTTGCACATAAGGACCGGAACAAAGTGCGAGCGACGTACAACCAGGCGGAGTATGCGCACGAGCGCCGCGACATGCTGCAGTGGTGGGCTGATTATGTCGACTCGTTGAAGGAAGGCTCGAACGTGATACCGATTCATGCAAGGCGCTCTGCATGAGGTAGAGCGATCACAAGTTTCGCCGCACCTAGGCTGATCCCCGAACGTCCGGACACCCTTGCCGGGCTGGTGCGGCGTCCTGATTTTCAAGGGGCGTCTAAGGGGCGCGAAAATGAACAAGGTAGCAAGCGAGGCGGGGTCAATGCCCCTTTTGCGTTTATCTGAAGCCGCAGAGCGATGTGCGCGAGAGACTGGCGAACAAGTGACTTCGGATTGGCTGTTGCAGTTTGCTGGAAAGGGAGAGTCCAACATATTTTTTATCGCACGGACTGTGATACCTCTTGAGCTGAGCAGCGCTGCAGATACTTCAATTATTTATAACATTGGTGATTACATTAACTTGCCCCCTGAATGGGCTAGTTGGATGCATGGGAGCATAGAAAAACCGCGCACGGTTGAGTTATCCCTTCTACCTACGCCATACGGGCCGCGTTATATCAAGGATGCTCTGACTGGCAAGCGCATAACGATTAAGGTGCACGAGGAAGACCTGTACGTTAGTTTCGAAGAGATTTCATCTATGGCTTCTACTTTGTTGGAGCGAAGGAGAAAGGACAATGAAGAAAGCAAGGTGTTGCATCAGCAACTAGAGCGGCAGGCCGAAGAAAAACGCAAGGCCGGCCGCTATACCTTGGCAGAGGCTGCTTTGTGTATTGCAAATTCAGCAGGCGAACGGAAGGAAGTAATAGAGAAGAAATTGGTCAGGGATGTGGGCTCTGGTCGCCTGCCTGCATATGAACCTGGCAGAAATGCAAAAATGGAATACGAGTTGCAAAAAGATGCTGGCGGCGGATTTATCGGTTCTGGGTTGCGAATGAAAAATTCAACAGTGTCATCTACAGTGAGAACGTTCTACGAAGAAGTGTATTGGGACGACCTAAATAAATGGCTTGATGAATGTGAACCTAGGGTTTCGTATAGGTTTGAACCTCCTGAAGTCGCCACGTCAGTTGCGGCATCAGTACCGACTTTAGATCCTAATGCTGGCGCTTCGCTAAATTGGAAAATGAGGATACAAGCGGAGGCGGCAGACCGTTGGAGGCGAGCTATAAGAAATAGCGCAACACCGACCAAGAACAACATTAAAGATGGGTTGGGGACGTGGTGCCGAGAAAACAATGTTAAAACTAATAGCGGGATATATCCAACTGACCAGTATATTGCGCGTCATGTACTAAGAGAATGGACCCCGCCAGAGAGTTAGGCAAGTTCGGCAAATTAGGCAAGCGGCATTTGCCGAACGAGTTGTTTATCCCCGCGAAATTCCACAAACCCAGGAGCGGCAAGGCCTTCAAGCCTTTGCCGCTTTTCTTTTTCTCGGATTGATTCCTCATTTTTGCCGAACCAGAGTGAATTGTTGCGGCACACGTCGCACAACTTTACCGAGGTGAAACGAAATGAGCCAAGAAGCAATCAATACATCCCACAACTCCGTTTTTATAGAGCAGCTTGTAGACGCCGACCAAGTCACAAAGGCGCTCAATATCGGGAAAACAAAATGGTGGGAAGGCGTCAAAGCTAAGACCTACCCCCAACCTATTCGACTAGGAAAGCGCTGCACTCGTTGGAAAAAGAGCGAAATTGACCAACTGCTGCAAAGCGGCATTATCGCTAATGGGGGTAGTGATGACTGATCACACAAAAGACAACGCCAGTCGGGGGGCGACTGGCGCAAATGTCGCCTGGGTGGGGGCCGAGGCGGCTTTAGAAAACACACAGCAGGCAAATCATAACGCATTAGTGGCCGATAGCACAGTGGCTGACGTACTAGCCAATAAATCTACGGCAACTGAGATTCAGCTTGCAAAGATCTTGGTGCTGCTGCGTCAGGGGCCAAAGACGACCATCGAACTTCGTGAACACGGCGTCATGATGCCGGCCGCTCGTATCTTCCAGCTCAAGCATGACCGCAAGCATGTCATTACCAGTGAGCTAGTAACCCTTTACGACGCGAACGGATACCGGCACAGCAAGTGTGCACGCTATCACTTGATCACCGAAGCTTCGGCGGAGGTGCTGGCATGAGCAAAAGCGCACCTAGCCTCAACCAAGCAGTCTATGCTCGCATTCGCTCGGCGGCACGTACACGCTCGATTTGCCGAGATTACGCCCGCTATGAGGCAGCAAAGGCCGAATGGTCATGTTGTCATCCTGATGCAACACCTGAGCAATACGACCAGGCGATGCGAGCAATTGCCAAAGCTTGCGGGGTGTGACATGGCCCGTATCAGGACAACAAAGCCGGAGTTTTGGACTTCGGAACAAATCGTCGAGTGCTCGCCGATTGCTCGTCTCGCATTCATCGGCATGTGGACCTTCTGCGACGACAACGGAATACATCCAGCGTCCGCCAAGCGCTTGAAGATGGAGGTCTTCCCATCGGATGCATTTGGTGAGCAGGAGATCCAAGCCATGGTCGACGAGTTAATCGCGGCTGATCTGTTGACCTACTACGAGGTCGCAGGCAAGGGCTATTGGCTGGTAACGGGCTGGCAGAAACACCAGAAAATCGAGCGTCCGACGTATCGTCATCCACTTCCAGACGGTACGCAGCCGCCCCAAAAATCGCCGACACCTCGCCGAATGGTCGACGACAAATCGGCGAGCACTCGCCCCCGGAATGGAATGGAGTCTAATGGAAATAGTATGTCCTGCAAGCAGGACGCTATCTCCATTCTCCAATACCTGAACGAGAAAGCGGGACGCAATTACGAGCCGGTAAGGGCGAATCTGGACCTGATCGCGGCAAGACTGAATGACGGATCTTCGCCGGACCAGTGCAAGGCCGTAATCGATGCCAAAGTGAAGGAATGGCGTGAAGACTCGAAATGGTCGAAATACCTTCGTCCCAAGACGTTGTTCAACGCTACCAACTTCGCTCAGTATGCCGGAGAACTTGGTGCCGGTTCGGCAACAGGAGCAAGGGAGGCTTGGGAATGATTGCCTCTAACGCTCAGCCAATTCTAGATGCGCGCCGGAAGGGTTACAAGCCTGTGGAGATGATCCTGGTTTCCCTGATCGGCCGCATAAACGAGCCTAACCACACCGTTTATGCCAACCCCCGAACCGAATACGAATGGAAATGGGCGCGTGGACTGCAGGTATGCATCTACACCTCAACCGGCGTCGATTGGAGGCTTGTAGCACGTTCTATTGCGTCCGAGAGGCCTTCTTTCCTAATGATCTGGGATGTCGACAACCGACAGGGAGCCAATGTCTACCTACTCCCACACCCAGCCGACATCGACAAACCGAAAAACCAATGGCGCTGGAGCCTCGATTTCCTTCCTTGGTTGTCTATCCAGAATCAGGAGTTCGCATGGAACTGATCAAGGACACGATCGACTTTAACGCCTACATGGAAGAGCCGGAAGATCACAAGGTTCGCCCTGCAAGCGACTTTCTTGAAGAGACCATTGCTGCGTTCTACCCGGCGTCAGACGCCACCCAGCCACCGCGCCCGCTATGGGACAAGGCGGAAGGGAAAATCGCGTTTCGCCCCGGAGAGGTATCGCTATGGGCTGGCATCAATGGACACGGAAAAAGCATGTTTCTGTCCCAAGTGGAGTTGGACCTGATGAAGCAGGGCGAAAAGGTTCTATCTCTGTCGTTCGAGATGTTGCCTGTCCGCCAAATGCAACGGATGGCCCGCCAAGCCTATGCAGATGATCGACCACCGGTTCAGTTCCTGACCAACCTGCATGGCTGGACCAATGGACGTCTTTGGATGTACGACCACAACGGCTCGATCAAATGGGAAAAGGTGATGGCGGTCTGCCGCTACGCGCAAGAGAAGTTCGGCATTACGCAATTCGTGATCGACAGCCTGATGAAGTGCGTTCGAGGGGAAACCGATTACGACGCGCAAAAGGATTTCGTCAACGAGCTTTGCGCCTTTGCGCAGGCTCGCAAGGTGCATGTCCACCTAGTGCACCACGTCCGCAAAGGCGATGACGAAGACCGCATTCCGGGCAAGTTCGACGCCAAAGGAGCCGGCGCCATTACCGACATGGTCGACAACGTCTTCATCGTCTGGCGCAACAAGAAGGCCGAGCGCGGTGATAACGCTGACCAGAAGCCGACTGCAATGCTCAAGTGCGAAAAGCAACGCAATGGCGAGTGGGAAGGGATGCTCGGCTTCTGGTTCCACGCGGAGTCCATGCAGTACCTGGAGCGGATTGGCGGTATCCCGGTCCGGTACGAGATCAGGGGGTGACGATGAACAAGGACGAGTACCAAGCCCTCCTTGCCGGTATTGACGCCCGCGATGATCTGAACGAGGCATTGAAAGAAGTCTGCCGGGAAGTGATCCGTCAGGCTGCCAAGGAGCAGGGCGTCGCAGGCTTGGAGTCATCCGAGCGCGTGCAGTTTGCCCGGCATCTGCTCGATATGAAGGAGTCCCGCCCAGTTATCCGAGATCGCATCAAGGCCAGCTTTCATGTGTCTAGCCGAACAGCTTATCGCGTCATCCATGAGGCGCTGCGATTGTGCCAAAAGCGCCGAGATTTTGGCACGCATGATCGGCATACTGCAATCAATGAAGAAGTGATTTCATAGGGAACAGCAATGCGTTATGTGTACATGGGCGAGCGGTTTGCGGGCATCACAAATGGATGGATCGGGACTTTTACAGACTCGCTTACCGGCTTTGGTGTCGAATGGGCAGACCTGCAGCAAGCGTTGCGAGACGGCGAAGAAGTGCACGTGCGCCCCGCAACACCAGATGAATTGGCGGCAATGGAAGCCGTGCTAGCCCTTTATCTGGCGAAAGGCGGGACATTCACACCTGTTGTTCCGCAAGTCCATCAAGAGGGACGCCAATGACATCCACGGCGCTGACAGAGGTGAATAACTTCATGGCCGTCGACGAACAGACCGGCGTTGTGCATTTCGAGCATGGCGGCGCAGATCCGCTAGTCGTGCGCGCCTGGATCAATCAGCTAAAAGACGAGCTCTTGACCATGCCCGGCGAGCACATGGAACTGCCCGCAAAGCACTCCTTCTGCAATGGCATGTACATGCGCGAGTTGTTCATTCCCAAGGGCACACTACTTATCGGGAAGATCCACAAGGACGAATGCATAAACATCGTTTCCAAGGGTGACATAGCGGTATTGACGGAAACGGGGGCGATGCGTGTCGGTGCCGGGTATAGCGTTGTTACCCCTCCTGGAATGCAGAAAGTGGGCTATGCCCATGAGGACACCATTTTTATCAACGTCTTCCGGACTGATGAAACAGACGTTGAGAAACTGGAAAAGGATCTGGTTTGGGAAAGTTTTGCAGCAATGGAGGCACTAAACGGTCCGCAAAGCGCGTTAGCAATTGAAGGGGAAATGGCATGAGTATGGCATGGGTGGCAGTGGGTACGGCTGCAGTGGGTGCCGTGGCATCCTCAAACGCATCAAGTAAAGCTGCGAAAGCGCAGTCCGCTGCCGCGCAAGCAGCGAATGATACGCAGCTTGAAATTGACAGGCGTAATCGCGAAGATCAGCAGCCGTGGAGAGATCGCGGCAATGCGGCTGGTGAACGGCTGAACTATTTGCTCGGTCTACCAGGTGGCGAAAGTGGCGGCGCTGGCGCAAACAACTTTGCTGAAAAGTCGGCTGAGCAGATCCGTCAAGAGCTGCTTCCTGATTTTAGGTCGGGCGGACGCATCGCACCGGTATATTCTGGCAATCCAAATAGCGATGCCGGGCAGACGCTAACCGGCTATGAGTTGATCAATGACGTTGTTGACGAGGCCGCGCTTTCAAAGGAGGTTCAGCGCAGACTTGCTCAGCAGGCGCAGGAAAAAGCAGCGATCCAAACCAAACAGCAATCGATGCAAAATGATCCTGCATATGGATCATTACTGCGTCGCTTCAGCACTTCTGATCTGAACGCCGACCCGGTGTATCAATCCGGCCTTCAGTTCGGCTTGAGCGAGGGTCGCAATGCGTTGCAGCGGATGGGGGCGGCCCGGGGTGGGTTTGAGTCTGGCGCGATGCTTAAGGCGCTTACGCGCTTCGGCAACGACTACGGCAGTACGAAAGCGAACGAATCGTATAACCGATTCAACAACGACAATACAAACATCTTCAATCGCCTGTCCGGTGTTGCGGGGACGGGCCAAGCGGCCACCAATCAGGTAGGCGCATCCGCTGTCAACATGGGCAACAACGTCAGCAACAACCTGATGAGTGCAGGTGATGCGCGCGCGTCTGGTTACATTGGCGGTGCCAATGCCATCAATGGAGCTATCGGCCAAGGCATCAACACATACCAGCAGAATCGGCTTATTAGCCGCCTTCCTGTGCCTGCCGCCAATTCTTTTGACGCAACTTATGGGAACTTCCTCGCCAACAATCAAGGCATCCTGAATCAAGGGGTGTCTCCGAATACGTTAATAAGCGGGTTTTAACATGCCACTCAATCCAAATATCGCCCTGCAGATTCGGCCGCCCGAGATCGAATCGCCGCTCAACACTCTTGCTCGCGTGTCGCAGGTTCAGAATGCGATGAACCAGAACCGGCTCGCGGATTTGGCGTTTGGCGAGAAAGAGCGCGAAATTGCAGACCGTGGACTGGTGCGAAACGCTTTGATGACCGCAGGCGGCGACTATAAGTCCGCGCAAAATGCGCTTATGTCCCAGGGCCTGTATAAGCAGGCAATGGAGATCGGGAAGTCGAGGCTGGAAATGGATAGGGGGGAGGCCGATCTCAAGAAAACAAGGGGTGAAATCAGCAAGCAGGATCACGAAATGAAAATGGCAAAGTACAAGTTTGCCATTCAAAATTCCGCCGCCCTACTTGCAGATCCGGATCTTACCTATGACAAGGTGGTTGCGAATGCGGAGCAGGCTGTGTCTGCCGGCATGCTCGATCCGGAAGTCATGGCGGCGCAATTACCGAGCCTCCCGCGTGATCCGGTACAGCTTCGCGCACATCTGCAAAAGGGCTTGCTTTCCGTGTTGACGGCAGAGCAGCAATTGGCAGCGGTGGCGCCAAAGATCGAGTTTAAAGACACTGGCGGGCAGATTGTCGGGGTACAGAATAATCCAAACCTGCCGGGATATTTGGAGCCGGTGACGACATTGAAAAAGACGATGACACCGGGGGAGATCGCGACCAATGCGCGCGGCGTCGAGGCAAACCGATTAAAGGCACAGGAAAACAGCATCATCGGAGGGAAGCAGGCATTTGAGGCAGAAGGAAAATTGGCTGATGACCATAGGGCGCAGTCCAAGACATTTGTAGGGATAAGGGATGCATACAAGAGGCTGAGCGCAGCGCTACCGAACGCAACAACATCAGCGGCGGCGACGTTGGCAGGCGCCACTACATTCATGAAGTTGCTCGATCCCGGCTCTGTTGTACGCGAGTCCGAACTAGGCATGGCGCTGGCTGCAACGGGCGCATTTGATCGGGCTGCCAATTACTTCAACACACTGCAGAACGGCAAGGTATTAACAGCAAGTCAGGCAAAGGATTTCCAGAATATCGCGGATCAGCTTTATAAGGCAGCAGAGCAAAGCCAGTCACAGATAGACCGGGACTTTACGGAGCGGGCCGGCCGCTACGGACTCAACCCCAAAAACATCATTGGCACCTATCGCGCAAACGATGCGGGCGGTGGTGCGCCCACAAACAAGCCGTCCCTTGATTCTTTTTTTAGGAAGTAATCATGGCATCGTTTGACATTGCAGGAGCAAGGAAGGCGGGCTATTCCGATGCGGAAATTGCACAGTTTCTTGGCGCGCAAAGTAATTTCGATGTAGACGGAGCGCGCAAGGCCGGCTATTCCGATGTAGAGATTTTAGGCAGATTGGTGCCAGCCGAGAGAGAGCCTACGGCATTGGACCGGGCCAGCGCAGTATCGACAGGGGTCAACCGGGGCGCGCTTACTCGCACGCTCGGCTTGCCTGTCGATACCGTGCAAAACGTCATTGACCTTGCCAAGGGAGGATATGGAACGATCGTCACGGCAGCGGGCCATCCGGATCTTGCTCCAACGATCAATCCGGACCGTAGCTGGATTATTGGTTCTGGCGATTGGTTAGAAAAGAAAGTCAGGGATGCTGGCGGCGGAGTGTTTATCGATCCTTCGGGACCGAAGGACAAGACTTCCCGTGTTCTGCATGGTGCTGGCATGGGGCTTGGCGGTGCGGCAGCCGGTGGCAGAATGGTCCCGATCCCTCTAACCGCAGCCGGTCAGGCAGGGAACGCGCTTCTTAGCGTGGCCGGTGGCGCGGCCGGCACCTATGCAGCGGAAAGCGGCGCATCTCCTGCATTGTCGATCCTGGCCAGCATGACGCCACAGGCGGCAACATCCGGCGCCAGCTCGCTTGCTAAAACGGCGGTGCGTGGCGGCGAGCAGGGGCGGCAAAATATGCAGCAGCGTATTCAGGATTTTAAGGAGGGCGGGGTAGAAAATCCGTCTGTCGGCTTAGCGAGTGGTAACAGGCTGGTGCAGGGTGTTGAAAACGTATTGGCGAATGCACCGGGCGCGGTGGGGGTGATGCAGTCGGCGCGGGAGCGGATGATTAGCGGGATGCAGAACAAAACCGCTTCGGCGCGTGATGCGGCATCTCAGAATTACGGCGCAGACGTTGCCGGCCGGGCCATCCAAGGCGACTTGATGAGTCTGTTAAAGCCACGGGTGGTTGATGGCTACGAGCGTGTCAACAATCGGTTGCTGACGCTGATCGATCCTGAACAGCGGTTCCCTATCGATAACTCGATTTCCGCCTTGGCATCTGCCACGAGCGTCAACCCAGCGGCGCCGGCAACTACGGGATCACTTGTGCAGCCGCGCATCAATGCGCTACAGCGGAACATGCTGGCCGATTCCACAAGCCCTGTGGCTCCTGGCCCATTTCAATCGGTTGGTGTGTCAGCGCCTCCACCTGTCAATCAAGGGTTGCCGGTGTCGGCACTGCGGGAAATCCGGTCAGGCATTGGGCGGGAGGCGGCATCCAACGCGATTATCGGAACACCGGAACAGGCGGACTTCAAGAGTGTTTATGGTGGGCTGTCTCAGGATATCCGCAATGCAGCGAGAACCACGGATATGGACGCAGGACCGCAACCAAACAACCGGGGGCCTGCAGAACGCACCTTTGACCGCGGCAATGCGTTGTATCGGGCCGGCATGGAGCGCATCGAACGGGTGCAGCCCTTCGTCAACAAGGATGCACCGGAGCAGGCCTATAACGCTTTGGTCCAGTCGGGCAAGGAGAACGTTTCGACTCTGCGCGCGGTGAAAAAGAGCGTAAGCCCCGAGACACGGGGAGCGGTGGCGGCGACCTACATTGACCGGCTGGGACGGGCCAATCCGAGCAATCAGAATGACCTGGGCGATGTATGGTCGCCGGAACGGTTTCTGACGAACTGGAATACGTTGGCCCCGAAAGCCAAGATGGAAATGTTCTCAGGCTTCAAGGGCGCGGAGTCAGTGGCGAAATCAATGGATCAAATCGCCAAAGCCGCATCGATGCTGCGCGATTCGTCCAAGGTGTGGGCTAATCCGTCTGGTACGGGGGCGAACCTGGTTGCCCAAGGTGCGATCGGCGCAACAGCATTTGGCGCCCTATTTAATCCGTCTGCGGCCGGTGTCGCGGCGGGGGGTATGGCGGGCGCCAATCTGATTGCCCGCATATTGACTCATCCCAAGTCCGTGAATTGGCTGGCAGAGGCAACCAAGATTCCGGAGGCGGATACGGTTGCACACCTTAATCGCCTAGTGAACATGGCGAACGAATCGAAAGATGCGCAATTCAAGAAAGACGTTGCCGAGTATGTGCAACTTCTAGCGGAATAACGATTGGATGAGGGAAACAAACCCCCATGCGCTAAAACCCAGCAAGAAAAGCCCGGCAAGGAGTTGCAGCAGTAGCAAAAAATAACCTTTGTCGGCATTTGGATCTTGATACAGCGGCTCGCCCGGTCTTGGCCTGTTGTCGTACTCGGGTAGCTTCATTGGTGACTCCAGGATGAATCATTCTTTACAGCAACCGGAAGGAAAAATCATGACTTACGTGGACGTGCTAGAGCATCATCTAAGGCAGCAAGGGCGACG
The DNA here is from genome assembly GCA_966212445.1 of uncultured Noviherbaspirillum sp. GTDB lineage: Bacteria > Pseudomonadota > Gammaproteobacteria > Burkholderiales > Burkholderiaceae_D > Noviherbaspirillum. The sequence goes on from CBIHRJ010000002.1 coordinate 186,652, forward strand.
GTTTGCCCAGCTTGCAGGCCTAGGAGGTGCTGTTCAGACTGACTCTCGTGAACAACGTTTGCCTCAGTCCGGGCCAGATGCTCCCTTAACACAGGGGCGAGCAGGTCCGGGCGCGGATGCGAAGCAATCAGGGCAAGAACAGTAGCCTGAAAAGCGCGATCCGTACCCCCGAGGTACTGAATAATGGCCAAGGCATTCTCGAAGTCTGAACGCAGCTTTGCCAATTCTGCCTCTAGTGTCGCAATGCGTTCGTCCGGTGTCATGGAAGTCTCTTTTGTCGGAGTTTCAAAGCATAGGCTATCACACAGAAAATGTGATTCGCTCTCAAGGCGGGAAATATTACGGTCCAAATAGGCGGATCTAAAGCAGAAAAGGGGTAGACATGGCAACCACGAACGCAGACCGACTCAAGACCTATAAAACCAGGATGAAGCAGGCCGGATTTAAGCGGCTGTCGATATGGGTGCATCCGGAGTTGGCGGCTAAGCTGGAGGTAGAGCGCGGACTCGGTGAATGTACCGGGCGGACGCTTGAGCGGCTTTTATTGGGGGAAGCAAAGAAGCGCCCACATTTTCCATACGGCGGCGGGTCTGAGAAAACCTGAGGTTGCCGCTGGAGTTTTGCGACCAGTACGCACGCGCGCGAGGGTGGAAATATTGCAGTCCCTAAAAGGTCTGGGAACAAGCAAAACAGGCGAAAGCAAATGCTGCTAACAGCAAATAACAGCGAAATGGTAGTGGCCGAGAAGCGTCGACGGCTGCGCCGGCACTATGCTGAGTGCGCCAGCATCACGGCTGAATGGGAGAAGCGTGGATATTGCTATCCGGCTCCCCGCTATCCGATTCTCCCCGATGACTTGAAACGCCTGGCCTGTGGCGCAACGACCAAGGCGGGAACGCCGTGCAAGATGACATCCGTCTATACATGTGGCCGCTGCAAACTTCATGGCGGCATGTCTACCGGCCCCAAATCTGAAGCGGGGCGGCGGCAGTCAGCAGAGAACGGGAAGAAGGGCGGCAGGCCGAAGAGGCGAAACCTAACCCCATGAGACTGCGGTGAAAGCTAAGGTATGGACAGCAAGATCGCGGCATGGTTTGAATTTAATCAAAGAAATCAAAGGCAATCAAAAAGCTGGTTGCCGGTTGCCAGCTTGGTTGCCAGCAAATGCGGTATCCGGCGGCGCGGTATCCAGTACGGTATCCACCACAGAAACAGGTAGAAAACAATCAAAGGAAATCAAGCGGTCCTGCAGTCAAAAAACGTCGGGAAACAGAGCCGGGCCGTCAAAGTGGTGCTGGATAGTGGCAGATCCGGGTTTTCCGAGTCCACAAAAAGCGTTGAATCGGCCCCAGGATTGCCGCAAGGCTTGCATAGATGCCTGTCTGAGAACAGAGAAAAAACAGACATATTCCCGGTTTTACTTTGACCCAACCTTGACGAAATGGTCTACAAGCCATCAAGGCGGCACTCCTCGAAGACCCAAGCCCGCTGCTCAGTCTCGCGTCCGTCCTCGATGATGGGAGCACATGCCCTCCCCCGCATCGGCATGAAGTCCACCGGAATGCGCTCGATGCGGTCGAACATCGAGGGCTGTACCTTCACCGTCTTGATGGCAACGGCAACGCGGCGGTAAAGCGCCCCGTCTGAAATCACCAGGTGCATGCAGATCTTTTGCCGGTCATTGTTGAAATTGCTGAACGTGATTGCGTAGGCGGTGGCCTGTGAGTAGCTTGCGGCCAGCAAAGTATCTGCGTCGATCGCAGATTCATGCGCCAGCAGCGTAACGAGTGGATCGGACGAGTCAGGCGCCGGAAGTCGCTCAATCAAGGTGTCCCCGTCCTCGTCCCACTCTGGCTCATGATCGAGGCGGACGGCGCGCCGCATTTTCCAATCCCCTCGCTTCACCTTTTCAACGTTCAGAGCGCGCATTACCAGCTCTTGGTCGGCCGGGTCTGAGAAATCGATCGGCCGCCCCCGACGCTCACCAATATCAAGCGCAAGGACAAAGGCGTCGTTTTCAAGGTCTTCGACCGGGACATCACCCCTTGTTGCTCTGGATATGCGCAGAAAACTCGCCTTCATCTTGGCGAGGAACGATTGGAAAAGCTTGAACATCAATAAAGAGGACCATTTGGACTGCGCGAATTGTAATTAAAGCAATGTTAACTTCATAGCTACATCGTGTAGCTACTGCGCGTCAGGCGTGGTCCGCTGTCGCGGTAGATCAGGTGACAGAGACGCCGGCGAAAACCGGCTTTTTTGCTTCGTTCGAGCAGGGTGAGCGACTTCTCCGACCTTACCAAGAGGACGAGAAGAGAAGGGTTACTTCTGTTTTAGACGCTTGGCGAGCTTCTCGGCGAGTTGGTCGGCGAATGCGTCCAGATCTGGCGGGCCGGAGGGTGTATCAACGGCGTGTTGAAGTATGGCGAGGATCTCGGCGTTAAGGCTTCGCCCATTGGCCTTCGCACGCTCCGTGAGGCGTTCGCGCAGCTCCTCTGGCATGCGGAGCGGGTAGGGGACGGGCTGCTGGGAAGTCATAGGGCATGAGGATATGAGTCTTTTTGACTTCACGCAAAGAGTCTACTTGACTCTATGAGTCTAAAAGAGTCTAATGATTGGACGAACAGAGGGAATCATATATGGCCAAATCCAAACAACAGACGCCGACGCCGGTTCGATTGCCAGACGACTTGAAGGGGTGGGTAAAGGCCAGCGCGGACGGCAATCTGCGCAGCGTGAATGCCGAGATAGTCGCCATTCTGATGGCTGAGCGAAAGCGGCAAGAGAAGCGAGCCGCGAAAAAATAACCGGTACTGAGGAAACGGAACAATCAGTCGCAGGCTGATAACGGGGGGTATTTGCTGAAGAAATAGGGGCTCTAAATGCAATTGGGGAGCGGCGTGCAGGCCACTCCCCAACTTAAAACCGACCTGGCGGAACCAGGATGGTAGCGGTATGGAAGGTGCAAACTTCTAGACCGCTTGGGACTGTGCACGTCATCTAAAAGGAGAAAACCATGCACAATCGGCATGTTAACACCGAATCGGCCAAGCGCAATACTGCGTCGGCAAAAGACCTCCACAACCCGCAGGAATCGGCCACATCGACCCCGGAATCATTATTCCACAATCCGATTGACCAGATCAGGCCGCTAGTACAGGACATTGAAACACGAGCCTGTGACATCGAGATTTTGCTGGAAACAATCTTTGAAAAGATTGATGGCTTGTCTGGTGTCGGTCCGTTAAAGACAGTCGATGCCATCAACACGCTCACAACCTGCGCGCTTCGCAATGTGTCCATTCTTAAGGAGCACTATGAGCACATTAGCGCGCTGACCATAAGGGGCAGCAGCGGGACGGTAACAGATACTCAGGAGACCGCACAACGAGCCGAGCCGCATGCGGTCTCATTCGTGGACACGTACGGCGCAACTGTTGCCATTCCTGCAGGCGAAGTTCAAGACTATGCCGGCATCAAGGCTGAGCAGCTACGGGCCGTGACTCAGCTTCTGACAGGTGCCGCATCAGGTGGCATTGACCTTTCGCCATCGGCTGTGCGGGATTTTTCATTAATGGCAAACAGTCTGGCTCATGAGATCGAGTATCTGGTCAACATCGGCGCGAATAGCGCAATCGACAGAGCAGAAGGGGGCAATCATGCGCAAGACTGACAAACAGCAAAAGCCGCGCAAAGATTCCGGTAGCGTTGGCATGCTTTCCCAACGCGAAGTGCAATCGATGTTAGCCGCGTTCGGAACGATGTCCCTTCATGATCAGGCGGTCATCTACGGTTTGATTCACGATCGCGCCAAGGCTAACGCTCAACCTCGCGAGAGGGGCATATGAATCTCATCAAAACACCCGATGACGCAAAGAGCGGCTTTCAACTCACGCCGGAAGAGCTACGGCTTATTGGGGCGTTCAGAAAATTGAATGCCAAGGAAAAGGATTTAGCCCTTGGTTTTATGCAGAATTTTTCTGAAAGATCCAAGCAGGAGCCGGCCAGCAAATCACATCTTCGTCTGGTCCCGGCTCGCAAGGAGGGCAAGAAATGATGCGCCTCTTGTTCGGTCCGGATGATTGGCTTGGGCGGCAGCCGAACGTCTGCCTGTTACTACCGGCAGTTGTGATCTTCGCCGGAGATTCGCTGTGATCGCCAGGTCTTCCTGACAGCAAAGGCCTTTACTGGATCAATACCGGAGCGCTTGTCCCTGTTCTTTGTCATGTGTAATGGCGAAGAACAGGTGGCTCCGTCACGCCGGAAATTCTCATGAGGGACACCGACTGTATGTCCCTCGGATAAGATGGAAGAATGGCCGCCGGCTGCCGACATGCCATCGGCTCAGGCCATGGCGCAAAGCTTTTCCCTGGCAAACATGGTCCCGCAAGCTCCGGTCAACAATCGGAAGTCGTGGGCCGGCATCGAAAAAGCCACCAGGAAGTACGTCATGCGGGCGAAAGGCGATGTTTATGTGATTACCGGACCGGTGTTCGACTCTCGGCCCGAGGCGGTCGGCCCCGGCAAGGTCTGGGTGCCCACGCATCTGTACAAGCTTGTCTATGATGCAACAACGGGGCGGGCTTGGGCTCACTGGATCGAGAACAGTGACGAGGCGCGTGCAGGTAAGCCGATCTCGTATGAGGAGTTGGTGGAGCGCACTGGAATCGAATTTCTTCCTGGTGCTCGTTTTAACAATGAAGGAAGCGAAAGAAGGCTCCGATAGTTCAGACTCATCGGCTTATCCCATAAACATGGGGGAGGCGTAGCTCAAAGTTTATGGTCTAATTGCCAAAGAGAAAGCATAGAAAAGATCAGATTCAGCCCATCGGTCCGACTGATTGACAATCAAGGGAGAGGCTTCATGCAACGGATGCTAATCGCCGCACTCGTGGCTCTCATGGCTTCGGCGCGTGTCAAGGTAGTTGTCGCCTAAGTCATGCAGCCATTGGCTATATATCGATGCCCTCCCCATGCGTATTGACGACGGCATCGCGTTCCGGATTGAGGGTCACCGCACCGATGGGCGTCCAGTCGCGCGTCTTGCCGGACCAGCGACGCGGGTTGCGCTCGCGAGCCTGGCAGTACAGCGCGTGACGCTGCGCCAGGATCGCGTGATCGGCGCCGGCACTGGGATTGGTTCCAAGGCATCGCATGAACACGTGCACGTTTACACGACAAAGCACGGTACAAGCGTCAAATCCCATGACCGCTCGACGCGCGATGGTACGAAGAAAAACAATTGGTCGACCAAGGGCAACGCGAACCCAGAGACGGGAAAGGCTGGAACGAAGTGATTGGACTGTCCACTCATACGAAGCGGCAGGCCGCCCGTAATCTATTGGCGTTAATACTCATATTCTGTTCCGCGTCCGCATTCGCGGACTTTGCTGATCAGGCAAAGGAATATGTGGGCTATACGATCGTCGCCGTTAAGACCGTTGCGAAATGGGTGGACCCAGATACAGGGAAGAGTGAGGACAGCTTCGAGGGGTGTGACTACGGCCGGATTATCGTGTTCGATGGCAATACCGCCCTGGTGTGCAATGAGTACGGTTATCAGTACGCGTATAGACCGGAGGCAGTCATTCTGTCAAACGGCTCTAGCATTATCATGATCGTTGGAGACGATGCTTACGACATGGCCAAGTACCGGCGTTGAGCAGTTGCGCCCCAAGTGGTGAGAACGTGAGCGCAACGTGACGGACTGCTGTAGCTCGGCGTACCGAGGGGATAAATAGGGCAACGTTCTCGCTTCAGTATGTCCCCTTGCGGGAGCTTGGGAAAACGCGAAGTCCGATTGTCCCAATGCTAAATCCCTTTAAGAGGTTCCACGTGAACCGTGCACTCATCGGTTGGCTCAAATTCCAATCTCAGTTCAGTTCCGGCCCGAATCGTTTCGGGAACTACATCCCCCTTGACGCGACCCCTTACCGACGAATAGCACAATCGCATTCGGGGCGGGCGAAGAGTAAGGCCAAACACTTGCACGGACCAGTCATACGCGAAATCTGCCAATAACGGTAGCGGTTCACCTGATACTAGCGCGTGAAATACGGCCTCGTTGTTCAATATTAAGCTCATGCAGAAGCTTCCTATATCCTTGCCCCGCAACTTCCCGTATTGGGAGAGTAGGTAGGCGAGCCAGGAAATCTTGTCGAAGCCGTCTGCAGTAACGCAAAAAGTGCCTTCAAACTGCGTGTCTAAGGCAAGCGCGCCGAGTACCGTTCTACTGTGCTCAAGAAACAGCAATCCTACATATTTCTCTCTTATCTCTTGGTTTTCGTTAAAGCGACTCCCTCTTGCTTTGATTACTGGTAACCCCTCACATTCGATTTCTAGGTCAAGCGCCCCTCCCTCATAGAGGTGGCGGTAGAAGTCGACCACCTTCCCAAAGTAAGGTAGTGACTTGATCGATTTTCCTCTCCAGGCGGCAAAGTTCAGTGAAACCGATCCAGAGCAATCACGGGCTTGGCTGCTCTCAACGCTGAACGAAACCTCAAAGTGAAGAATATCGCCGCAAACTGTGCCGGAGAACGTTGCCGACTTGGAGCCAACTACTAGTTCTCCCTGAACATCATTCAATATCAGGGATAACCCGCTAGGCGAGGGACTCGAAAGCTTGAGAACGGATGTGATCCGAGAATTGGACGACAACTTGAGCTTGCCAGCTGCCCCGTCTGGAAGTTGAAGTTCGAGCAACTTCGATCCTTGGAAAGAGACGCCGCTGAGGTCTATTTCCAGGTCCTGCCCGTGCTCTTGTAGTGCTGCAAATTTTTCGCAAAACTCATGGGCAAACGGGGCTGCAATCGTGGTCTGGACGCTGACGGTTTCTTTTGGTCGCAGAGTGAATAACGTGGCTTTGTCCTTGTAGGAGACATCTACCGCGAAGCGGGGGTCCAGCTCTTCCAGCGCTTTTTTTGAGAGAGTAGCCATGCTCGAGACAGCATCAGCAACTCGTGTCTTTTTTAGTTGGCCGATTGCGAGCCCATGCAAGTGATCATACTCTTTGCGAGAGACGGGCTCTTTACCTAGCTCTTCCGCGGCTTCCTGTTCAGCATTTGACTTCCAGCTACGGAGAGTGGAAACGGAGTATGCGGAGGGATCTTTGTCGATCTTGATTGAGCAGTTTGCGCAGAGCCATATTGCATTGCCGATGCTTGTCCGCTCTTCCTTGGCTAGGCTCGGGTCGAAGCGCGGCCCCCCTTCGGATGCTGCGGTAATATGCGCTGCTATCCCGATACTCTGAACCCCGTCGTTCGAGGCTTTGGGGCCGCTTGTCGGAACGCGACATTCAGGGTTGGAGCATCTACTGCCAACACGTCGTTCAAGGTCACGGATTACCTTTACAGAGAAGTCGTCTCGTTTTCTTTTCATGATCCGGCAGCAGGCGGAAAGTCACATTTTTCCATCCGTTAAGTCTGATGAGTGTTGTGTTTGATAAGATACATTATCAGTCACAACTAGCGTAGTGAGGAGCTATTAAGGCGCACGAGGCGTGCAGCTCCGGGAGAAGGTTTCTGCTGATCCTAACGGTCTCGCTCGAGAGATCGAGAACTTGGTTGCCCAGGTCCCCTATGTGGATGAGTCTCTGAAGCAGGACCTTTTGCGGTCGGTGCGGTCTGCGACTGAGAATGCTCGCTACTACTCGGTGCACATAGACTTTCGGGGCCGCCAGACTTGGTTGGGCACACCGTACGTTCAGTAGTTTTTCTATCGACGGGGGCTCTCTAGTCGCCACCACTTAAAATGGGAGAGCGGCCAACGAAGAGTGCTATCTAACCGAACGGGACCCACACTCGTGCCCTTAGTCGGGAACGTGGGCGTTGGCTAGAGGCTGATGAGGGTAGTGGGCAGGGCAAATTTCGGTGTATATCATCGACTAAGCTTCGTTTAAGACCTGTTTTCCTGCGGGCGAGCTCTACGTAGACGTTTTGGACCCGGGCGTGACGCTTCTTCGTCCTGCTTATTATTCACCTTGTCTTCTTTGCGAAGAGAAGGCGCGTTGTCTTTGAACGAAAGGGCGGGAAGCATAAGTGGACCACATACACTACGCGCAGTAACAGTCGAGACCATTTCACGAATGGCACCGTAAAGCAGCGAAGCACCGTTCACGACAATTAAGTCACACCGAGCTTCGAAGGAAGTTCTCGGATCAAGCCACTCAAATACTCCGCTAATGCCTAGATTTAGTTGATAAGGGCAAGTTTTCCCTTCCGCGTTGTCGATGCGCGTATTTAATGCAACTACCATGAAAGTATTTGGTTCCGCTTCATGATCTGCTGAAATATCACTGAACCCGACATCACAATTAATTTTAACCCCAGAAAAGTCAAAGTTTTCCGCAGACATAAAACTGCCATCATTGCTCGTCGGCACTATCGTCACTTTGTCGAAGGCCATACCCTTAGGCTGAAGTGGGGAAACATTCATGATTACTTTACGCAGCCTCGCGCTCTAAGGAGATCACTAAACTGTGCCTACAGTTTCGGTTCTCTAGAACCTGCTTCACCTGACTTCCTTGCACCCACGACGGTACGCCGGCTAATGATGTCTGCTTAATTGCTTCGTAGGTTTCTATGCCATATTCGTGATCGTATGAATAAACGGCTGCAACAAGTGTTGCACGTAGTAGATTATCTTTAAGTACTTGTCTCTCAGAGACAAACGTTTCATTAGTCATCCCATGCCTTGCTGCTAATTCCTTAGCCAAGAAGGGATGCCTCTGAATTAGCCAAAGTAAATTATCCATAGCTTCCGTCGGAAGAACTTCATTGCGCTTATATTTCGAGAACGCAATGGGACCTCCTCCAAAGATTGTCCCTGCAGCCTCCTGAGTCAGGCCGAGGTTGCTGATCACCTGACAAATCTGAGCCGTACTCAATCTAACAGCGTCACGTCGTGCGGCTTTCGCAGCTAAGGCATTTAAGCGAGTGTCCGTAGATAGCGACACTTCTGTCCCACAGGCCTCGCACCAATGGAAATGGCGTTTGACATCTAACTTCCCTTGCTCCGAATCTATCTGGTTCATAACAAAGGCAGCGCGAAGCTGTCCCTCGCCGCAGACCGGGCAAACTGTAGTTTTTCCCATTTCACTCATATTTGGACTTATGAACAGAAACCAATAGAAGTACGGTTCCAGTTAAGCTCTTACACATTTTAAGGTAGTACGTCTTGTGAATTTCTCTACCGTACTTGTCGATGGAAACCGTGGGCATTGCATATGCATCGCAGGGTACCCACAATGCATCTGGATGTACCTTTACACTAGGAAAAGCGCTTTTCTCGCACCAGCTTGAATTAACATAATCTTCGGGTAGAAGGTCAACCACCATCTGTGCAACGTCATCATGCGAAAGTTCCTCATTTTGCATGTCCTCCGAGCATTGAGACGTAACTGCAACAAGGACATCGTCCTCGTCCGCAGCCAAGGCCAGCTGCTTTTGTGCAAGTTCTTTCAGTTCGGCTAAGTTCCAAATTTGGAACGGAATCAGTCGAGTTTTTTCGTGCCCCACTGCTGACGAGGGAGGAGGCCAAGGCAGCCTAGCGTCAGCGCGGACAAAGCCATTTTTTAGAGTATTTACCATTAAGGTAAGTTCCGGCAAGCGATTTTACTAAATTCCTTGTAGAACCGCAGCGTTTTGCGCACAGGAAAATTATTTTCAGGAAACGTTTTTGAAATTGCAACACCAATGGAGCTTGGTTTTCCATAGCGCGCGACCGGAAGAATACCATGTGAGTTTCCTTGCGCTGGATGTCGCTCGCTGTGCAGCACGCAGTAGCCTTTCGAAACGGGGCCATAGATGGGGCCATCATTCGCTGAGATTTGACCGGAGTCTATACTAGGAAAGCCTTTGCGGGGAGTTTGGTGATCCTGCCGATGAAAGTGTGATGCCGTATCGTCAGAGGTCGTGCCGCGCATTGCGCTGCACGATATGCAGGTACCACAGCAGCCCGGCAGCGACCAGCGCAAGGCTGGCGCTGTTCCCCATCCAGAAACCGGCAGCGCCCTGCAAGGCGTGCGGACTGATTCCCAGGGGATCGAGTCCCAGCAGGTAGCCGCCACCGAGGCCGATGCCCCACAAGGCAACGGCGTACATCAGGGTGGGCACCACCGCGACCTTATACGCGCGCAAGACGAAGGCAGTCGTTACCTGTACTGAATCGAACAGCTGGTAGAACGCAATGAACACGAACAGCGGCAGCGCGGCGGCAATGATCGATTCGTCCGGCGTGTAGGCGCGCACGATGAATCCCCGTGCCAGCCAGACAACGCAACCGATGCTGACCGAGAGTATCGCCGCCAGCCGGATCCCGGCATGGCCGACGCGCCGGGCCGCGTCGAACTCGCGCGCTCCAATCGATTGCGCGACCAGTGTGCCGGTGGCGTTCGCGATTGACAGCGGCAGCATATACAGCACGGTGGCGAAATTGGCAGTGATCTGGTGACCGGCGACAACGGTGTCGCCAAGGCGCGCGATGAAGAGCGCCATGAAGGTGAAGGCCGTCACCTCGATCAGGTAGCTCAGTCCCATGGGTATGCCGAGCTTCAGCAGTTCGCGCTGCGCGGCCCACTTCGGCCGGACGAAGCCGGTCCTGAACAGCCCGAACGCATGGTAGGAACGGTCGGTGCGCAGAATGATGCCGCCGGTGAGGAAGGTCAGCCAGGCAATCGTTGCCGTCGCAATTGCGCAGCCGGGGCCTCCCATTGCCGGCACACCCAATCCGCCAAAGATGAACAGGCTATTGAGCGGTACCTTGAGCGCCAGCGCCGCAACCTGTAGCGCCATCACCATCTTCGGACGCCCGATTGCGGTATTCAGCGACGTGTAAAGCCGAAAGCCCAGTGTCGCCGGCAGCGCCAGCGCCAGCGTGCGGAGATAGAGCGTCGACTTCTCGTTCAATTCCGGCGATGCGTGCGCCAGCGACAGCAGCGGTTGCGGAAACAGCAATACTGCCGACCCGACCGCTGTCAGCAGTAGCGCCAGCCACGCACCTTGCTTGACTTCGATGCCGATCTCGGCGAAGCGTTTGGCGCCGAACAACTGGCCGATGACGGGCGAGACTGCGGCGAGCACGCCGTTCAGGCCGACGAACACGCTGATGTAGATCGATGCGCCGACTGCCAGAGCGGCAAGGTCAGTGGCCGAAAACCGGGACGTCATCGCGGTGTCGATCACGCCGTTGGAGATTACCGCCAATTGTCCTACCAGGATGGGCCAGGCCAAGGACGCGATGCGGACGTTATTGGTGCGGGAGTCGTTCAATTCAGACGTTGATAAAGGCGGTACCGTTCATCGCGATCGGACGGCCGGCGTCCCTGCCACAACAGGCGCCATTGGTCGTGTGAACGGCGGATGATCTGCATGTCGCCCTCGCTACGGTTGTTGTCCTGCAGCAGCAGATATTCGCAACTGCCGTTGTTGGACCGGGTAAATGGAACGCCGCCAAAAAATGCGAACGATGCCCGCTGTGCGGGACCGACATTGGTGTCGACGCAATAAGATCCGACCGGCAACTGCCGCGCGAGTTCACGCGCAACTCCCGCATAGCTCTTGCCATAGTTGATCCACGGCATCCAGAGCGTTGTCAGCAACAGCCAGCACAGGATGACACCCCCGGACGACAACACGACGGCGCGCCATAACACGGACGGGCGGCGCGATACGCGCCAGTGCACCAGCACGAACCAGCCGGCGGTGGCCAGTGCCGCCGCAAGAAATGCAACGAGGCTGAATTCAGGTTTGAAACCAGGTGCAAGCTTGAATGCGTTCCTTGCCAGCCAGGCCGGCCAGCCGGTTTGCTTGGCAATCCAGCCAAGCCAGATGAATGCAGCGCAGGTGGTCAGCGTCATGACCGAGAACCAGTCAACGGCATTGATCGCGCCACGCTTCATGGTTGGAAGGCCGAACGCGGCAAGAATCGCCAACGGCGGGAGCATGGGCAACAGCACGCCGTCATCCAGGTGGGTCTGAAACAGTGCGAGTACGGTGCAGGAGATGAAGAATGCCAGCGGCAGCGTGATGTGCGGGGCCTGATACTGGCGGCGCCAGGCGTATACGGCCCAGGCGGCGAACGGCCATGCCGGCCAGGCAAACCAAATGATGTTCTTGATAAAGAAACGTACCGATTCCATCGACGGCAGGCCCAACTGACGGTAGTTCCAGAACATCCAGGCGTCGTAGGGGGAACCGTTGAAGGGGTGCACGATACTGGTGGCGATGAACCACACACTGGCAACCAGTGCGGCAATCGGGAGGGTGACCAGCACCAGGTACAGCGCCAGGGCACGGCCATGGAACGACATCAGGGCCAACAAGCCCAGCCACAACGCCAGCGGCACTACCCAGCCGCGTGCCAGGATCAGCAGTCCGAAAGCCAGGCCGAGCAGAGCGGCGGAACGGGCGGTGGTATTTTCAAAGAGGCGTGCCGCGCCATACAGGCACAAGGCGACCAGCGCCACATGCAACGCTTCGGTACTGGTGCTGTGACTATGCAGCAGCAGGCCGAGCGAACCGAGGTAAATCAACAGCGCACCGTCCGCCAGCGTGCGTCCATAATCGCGCGGTTCCGGTTGACCGCCGAAGGCCAGGCGCAGCGGCTGCGCCTCCGGCCGCCGGCCGAGCAGGTAGGTGGTGTACCAGACGGCCAGGGTGCCGAGCAGGAAAAAACCGATGGTGGCGACGCGGGCCGCCATCGCATCTCCCAGCAGCCAGCCGAACAGCTTGATGCAGATTGCACCGGCCCAGTAGGCAAGCGGTCCTTTTTCCGGCATCGGCAGGCCGACGATGTGCGGCCACAGCCAGTCTTCCAGCCCGCCGTTGGCCATGGTCCACATGACGCCGAAACCTGCAGCATCGTCCGTTTTCCAGGGATCGCGGCCGATCAGGCCGGGCAGGATGTACAGCAGGCAGAGCGCGAAGAGAACCCAGCGTGGAAGCGCGTTCGTGGCGGAGGCGGGAAGTCGGACTGGCTTCATGAGGGGTGGGACCGGATTTGTTCTTTTTGAGTTCGGCGTTATTGTGCCGCAAAAGCCTCGCGCACGGCCCTGAAGGAAACAAAAAAGGCAGCCGTAGCTGCCTTTTGAAGCGTAGCGGCGGCGGGAATCAGCCAGCTGCTTGCGTTTTGGAACCGCGGTTGCCGAACTTCTGGCGGAATTTTTCCACACGGCCGGCAGTGTCGACGATCTTGTGCTTGCCGGTATAGAACGGATGCGATTCGGCGGAAACTTCGATCTTCACCAGCGGATAATCCTTGCCTTCGAAATTGATGGTTTCCTTGGTCTGGATGGTCGAGCGGGTGACGAACTTGAAGTCGTTGGACATGTCTTGGAACACGACTTCGCGGTAATTCGGGTGAATGCCTTCTTTCATGATTTCCTCTGGATAGTTTGGTAGCCAATCGGCACTTCGTCGGTCGCGCTGCTTCTTGACCCGATTGCCGGTCACTTGCCGGGGGTGAAAACCCGCGATTATACAATGGAATCAGTAATTTGCGATATGCCGCTGTGTGAGGCTGCGCGATCCGGAGGGATGTATTTCTGACAAATCAGTCCTGATTTTCATGCAGAGGATCGCCAAACAAAAAGGCGCATGCATCGCATGCGCCTTTCCGTCTGCAGAGCCGAGTTGCAATCAGCTTCCGCCGCGCCGCATCATGTCAAAGAACTCGGCATTGTTCTTGGTCGACTTCATCTTGTCGAGGATGAATTCCATCGCTTCGATCTCGTCCATGCCGTACAGCAGCTTGCGCAGCACCCAGATCTTTTGCAACTGGTCCGGCTTGATCAGCAGTTCTTCGCGGCGGGTGCCGGACTTGTTGAGGTTGATCGCCGGGTAGACGCGTTTTTCGGCGAGGCGGCGTTCGAGGTGCACTTCCATGTTGCCGGTGCCCTTGAATTCTTCATAGATCACGTCGTCCATGCGGCTGCCGGTCTCGATCAGCGCGGTGGCGATGATGGTCAGCGAACCGCCTTCTTCCACGTTACGAGCGGCGCCGAAGAAACGCTTCGGGCGCTGCAGCGCGTTGGCGTCGACACCGCCGGTCAGCACCTTGCCCGACGCCGGGATCACGGTGTTGTAGGCGCGCGCGAGGCGGGTGATGGAGTCGAGCAGGATCACGACGTCGCGCTTCATTTCGACCAGGCGCTTGGCCTTTTCCAGCACCATCTCCGCGACCTGCACGTGGCGTGTGGCCGGTTCGTCGAAGGTCGAGGCGACCACCTCGCCGCGCACCGAGCGCTGCATTTCGGTCACTTCTTCCGGGCGTTCGTCGATCAGCAGTACGATCAGCACGGTGTCCGGATGATTGGTCGTGATTGCGTGCGCGATGTGCTGCAGCATCACGGATTTGCCGGACTTCGGCGACGCCACCAGCAGGCCGCGCTGACCGCGCCCGATCGGGGCGATCATGTCAATGATGCGGCCGGTGATGTTTTCGTCGCCGCGCATTTCGCGCTCGAGCGTCATCACCCGGTTGGGGTGCAGCGGCGTCAGGTTTTCAAACAGGATACGGTGCTTGGACGCCTCCGGCGGTTCGCCGTTGACCTTGTCCACCTTCACCAATGCAAAGTAGCGCTCGCCGTCTTTCGGGGTGCGGACTTCGCCTTCGATCGAGTCGCCGGTGTGCAGGTTGAAGCGGCGGATCTGCGAGGGCGAGATATAGATGTCGTCGGTCGAGGCCATGTAGCTGGCGTCGGGCGAGCGCAGGAAGCCGAAGCCGTCCGGCAGCACTTCAAGTGCGCCGTCGCCGAAAATCTGTTCGCCGGCCTTGGCGCGTTTTTTCAGGATCGCGAACATCAGTTCCTGCTTGCGCAGGCGAGCCGCGTTGTCGATTTCGAGTCCGATGGCCATTTCCAGCAGGGCCGAGACGTGGAGCGCCTTGAGTTCAGATAAATGCATAGTGAGAGTCCCGAGACGGGAAAAGTACGGTGGGGGAGGGAACTGCGAGGATGGAAAAAGGTAAAAACGGAACAGCGGCGGTACGGAGGTACCGCCGCCCGTGTATCAGATATTGCTGTCGATGAACGACGTGAGCTGGCCCTTGGCCATGGCGCCGACTTTTTGCGCGGCCGGGACGCCGTTCTTGAACAGGATCAGCGTCGGAATGCCGCGGATGCCGAACTTGGCCGGAACGGCCTGGTTGGCGTCGACGTCCATCTTCGCGATCTGCAGCTTGCCGTCGTATTCCTTCGCCACTTCTTCAAGGATCGGCGCGATCATCTTGCAGGGGCCGCACCATTCTGCCCAGAAGTCGACGAGGACGGGCTTGTCGGACTTCAGGACGTCCGAATCGAAGGATGCATCGGTGATGTATTTAATGTTTTCGCTCATGGTTTCCTCAGAAGAGGGTCAAAGGTATCAATCCGGGTGCCTGCAGATTTACCTGCCCGATCCCAGGGATTGTGTCCGGGATTGCAACAGGCAGGTGAGGACGTCATGCGCGAAATCAAGACCGAGATCAAGACGAAACCGGGAGGCTGCAAGACGTAGTGCGGCGGGGGTCGGCTAAATCATAACCGATTTTTGTGAAAAGTGTAGTCAGGCGCCTCATTTTTTGCCGTTGCTCACATAAAATGGCCGGACCCCGCGCCAACTTTCTGCTCACTGGTCGATACCGCATGCTGCACAACCCGTTGCTGATCTCCCCCTCCGCCGGATTCTGGCCGCAGGTCGCGGGCATGCTGGCCGAACATGGAAGCCTGACGGAGTTTGTGCGAAGCGGGAACGATTTTTCTGCATTGCGCGTGGTGGTACCGGCTTTTCCTCATGCCCAGCAATTGAAATCGGCACTGGCGGTGCGCTCGCCGGGACCGATCATTCCGCCGCGTATATCCACTCTGGATGCATGGCTGGCGATGCTACCGCCGGACGACGCCGACACCCCATCCGCATCGCGCGGCGAGCGTATGATGTCGCTGTATGCGGAGCTGCGCCAGCACGCATGGCTGAAAAAGCTGTTCAGCGCGCGCCGCAATACTGATCTGCTGCCGTTGGCGCAAACCCTGCTGACCTTGTTCGACGAACTGAGCGCAGCGCTGCTGCCCGTCATGCGCCTGGAGCCCGACGCGGCGGAGGAACGCTGGCAGGCGGCGCTGGAGCAGCTGCCGCCGCCTGCGCGGACCATGCTGTCGGATGAGGCGCAACTGGTCTGGTCGCTATGGAAGAGCCAGCTCGGCAGCCATGATCCTGTGGCTGCCTGCCTGTCACGCATGATGCGGCTGGCGTCCGAGGCGGACGCGCCGCTGGTCTGGATCAGCCCCGACCGTCCCGAAGCCTTGCATGCCGCCTTCCTCGAGGAATTCGGCAAGCGCCAGCCGGTGCTCGTGATGACGCTGGACTGGCATGCCGATTCCGTGGCGCCGGTCTATGCGAACGCCTGGCCCGAGATGCTGGATGAAGGCGCCGGTGAGGGTGGCTCCATTGCGCCGCTCACCGGCGTTTCGTTGTATGCAGCGGGCAGTCTCGAGGACGAGGCGCAGCACGCTGCGCGCACCGTGATCGGCTGGTTGCAGCAAGACAAAACCCGCATTGCGATCATCGCCCAGGACCGCGTTGCGGCGCGCCGCATCCGTGCACTGCTGGAACGCGCGCAGGTCTATGTGTGCGACGAAACCGGCTGGAAGCTGTCGACCACCCGCGCTGCCGCCTCGCTGGCGGCCTTGCTTGATGTCGTCACCACGCGCGCGGAAACGATCGCCTTGCTCGACCTGCTGAAGTCGCCGAGCCTGTTCGCGGAGCGGCCCGAGAAGCCCGACCTAGTGATGGAAATCGAGCATGCGCTGCGCCGCTTCAATGTGCTGGGCGGCTGGGAGGCAGCGCTCGCCGTGTTGCGCGACGCGCCGCAGGCGCAAGCCTTGCTGATATGCGTTGCCGAACAGGTGCGCGCGTTCGGCGGACGCAAGACGCTATCGGAATGGGGGGCGGTGACCGACGACGTCCTGCGCGCGCTTGGCATGCGTGCCGCACTGGAAGCGGACGCCGCAGGCAGGCAGGTTGTGGAACTGCTCGACCTGCTGGCGCAGGACTGTGCGGGAATGACCCACCAGTTTTCCTTTGCGGAATGGCGCGCCTTCCTCAGCCTGCAACTGGAGTCCACGCCCTTCGTGCCGGAAGAGGCCGACCGGCGTGTCGCCATGTTGCAATTGAACGGCGCGCGGCTGCGCACATTCGATGCGGTCGTGATGGTCGGCGCGGATGCGGACCACCTGCCGTCGCAACTGAACGAGACGCTGTTCTTTGCCAATGCGGTGAGGCGCGAACTCGGCCTGCCGACGCGCGAGATGCGTCAGCGCAGCCAGTTGCGCGACTTTGCCGAATTGCTGAGCGTGAATTCCGAAGTCGTCCTGTCCTACCAGTCGTACCGCAATGGCGAACCGAATGCGCCGAGTTCCTGGATCGAGCGTCTGCAACTGACGCTGGAGCGCGCAGGCCAGCCGTCATTGCCGATGCATCGCATTGAAGCCGCGCCGCTAACGTTGCTGTCTGCACTGCCTGTCATGCCGGCGCCGCGCGCGCCGCAACTGGTGCCACGCAAATTGTCGGCAAGCGGCTACAACAGTCTTGTCGCATGCCCATATCAATTCTTCGCAACGCGCATGCTCCGCCTGGAAGTGCTGGATGAATTGTCCAACATGCCTGAAAAGCGCGATTACGGCGAGTGGTTGCATGCGATCCTGCGCACCTATCACGAAACGCTGCGCGACACACCGGTGCCGGCGGAGGCGCGCGAAGCGCTGCTGTGTGAGATTTCGCAGAAAGTGTTCGATACCGCGCTGGCGCAGAGCGCTGCCGCGCTCGGCTACTACGCGCGCTGGCAGAAAGTCATTCCGGCCTATCTCGACTGGGCCAATGAGCGCGAATCGCAGGGCTGGCGGTTTGCGTTCGGCGAACGGCAGTTCGAAAAGACCCTGCACTGGTCCGGTGGGCAGATTACGCTGCACGGCTATCTCGATCGCGTCGATGAAAACGATAACGGCGAGCGTGCAGTGCTGGACTACAAGACCAGGAACCTGCAAGCCTTGCGCGACAAGCTGAAGGAAGCGGAAGACCACCAGCTGGCGTTCTATGGCGTCCTGTCGGATCAACCGGTGGCCGCCGCGCATTTCGTTGCGCTGGAAATCACCAAAGACAAGACCGGCGATGCGGAGGCGAAGAATTATGCGGCCTGGCAGGCGATGCTGGAAGTGCAGATCGTCAGCACTATCGGCGCACTGGCCCAGGGTGTGCCGCTGGCGGCAACCGGTATCGAACGCATTTGCGTGTATTGCGAAGTACGGGGCTTGTGCCGGAAAGGAGCGTGGTGATGACTGGCCGCATCAATGCCCCGTGTGCTTATGAAGCCAATGGGCAGGCCGTGGACGCAGTCCAGTTCACGCGTCTGGCCTGCGATCCGGCGCGCTCGGTGGTGGTGGAGGCCTGTGCCGGCAGCGGCAAGACCTGGCTGCTGGTGGCGCGCATGTTGCGCCTGCTGCTGGCGGGCGCCGAGCCGTCGGAGTTGCTCGCGATCACCTTCACCCGCAAGGCGGCGCAGGAAATGCGCGAACGCCTGTTGCAGTTGCTGCATGACCTCGCGCTCCAGCCGGAACCGGAGGTGCGGGCGCTGCTGCTCGAACGCGGCATTCCCGAGCAGGACCTGCCGCAGCTCATGCCTTCTGCGCGCCGCCTGTACGAACGCGTGCTCGCCAGTCCGCAAAGCCTGTCCATCGACACCTTCCATAGCTGGTTCGCGCGGCTGGTGCAGATCGCGCCGCTGACGTCCGGCGTGCCGCACGGCTACATGCTGACCGAGGCAACCGGCGAGTTGATGAATGATGCGTACAGCCGCTTCATGCAGTCGCTCAACAATAACGACAACGCGCCCATCAAGGATGCGCTGATGGCCATGTATCGCACTGTCGGCGACTGGAATACGCGGCGCTTGCTGCAGGCCTTCATCGACAAGCGGGCCGAATGGTGGGCGATCGCGCAGGATGGCGCAGACGCGGCGCTGGATTGCCTGCGCGACTTGTGCGGCGAAGACGGCGTGATCGATGCCCGTCTCGCACTGTGGGACGACGACAAGCTGCGCGCGCGCCTGCTGAATGTCACGTGGCTGCTCGGCCAGGGCGCCAAGCGCAACCAGGAACGTGCGGTGGCGATCGAAAGCGCCATTACTGCTGGGCCGGATATCGCCAACTTCGAGAAGCTTCTTGCGCAGTTCCGCGACGACAAGGGCGCGGCGCGCGGCAACGACCATCGGCGCGGCAAGCTGCTGACCGCCATCGAAACCCATCTCGGCGCCAATGGCGTCAATGCCTTCGAGGAGGAATTCGCGGGCATAGGAGAGACACTGCTGCAACTGCAACGCCGCAGTTTCGAACCGCATGTGCTGGCGCTGAACGAAGCGCTGTTTACTGTCGGTCCCGCCTATCTGCAGCATTACCAGACGGCGAAGGCAGAACAGAGGGTGTTCGACTTCAGCGATCTCGAATGGCATGCGTACCGCCTGCTCACCGACGAAGGCCACGCGGCCTATCTGCAAAGCAGGCTTGATGCCCGCTATCGGCATATCCTGCTTGATGAATTTCAGGACACCAATCCGCTGCAATGGAGCATCGTGCGTGCGTGGCTCGATGCCTACGGCGATGCTGCGCAGCAGCCCAGCGTGTTCGTGGTCGGCGATCCGAAGCAATCGATTTACCGCTTCCGCCGCGCCGAGCCGCGCGTGTTCACCGCGGCGCGCGACATGCTCGCCGCGCTGGGGGCCGACGTACTGCGTACCAATCAGACGCGCCGCAACGCGGTGGCGATCGTCGACGTGCTCAACGCGAGTTTCGTTGCGAATCCGATCTACGCGCCGCAGACGACGCTCGGCCTTGCGGGTGGCGCGGTGTGGCGCCTGCCGCTCGTTCGTGCCGAGCAGCCTGACCAGGTCGAGGCGACCGCGTTTGCATTGCGCGATCCGCTGAGTACGCCGCGCGAAGAAGAGGAAGATGCGCGCCGCCTCGATGAAGGCCGCGCCGTGGCGCGGGCGATGCGGGCGGCGATGCACGAGCTCGCGGCGCGTCGGAGGCACCCGGCGAAGTGGTCGGACGTGATGCTGCTGGTGAAGAAACGCAGTTACCTGAGCGCCTATGAGAGAGCCTTGCGCGAGGCCGGCATTCCCTTCGTCTCCGACAAGCGAGGCGGCCTGCTGGAATCGCTGGAGGTGGCGGACCTGATCGCGCTGCTCGGTTTCCTGATCACGCCCGGCGACAACCGCGCATTGGCGCATGTACTGAAGTCGCCGATCTGCGGCGCGGACGACGACGACCTGATCGCGTTAGCGCAGCGCGGCGAACCGAACTGGTGGCTGCGTCTGTGGGCGATGGAAGCACCATCATCCGCACTGCTGCGCGCACGCGGTCTGCTGCAGTCCTGGCTGGAAGCGGCGCCGCACCTGCCGGTGCACGATTTGCTGGACCTGATCCTGCACCAGGGACAACTGGTGGCGCGTTACGCGCAGGCTGCGCAACCGGCGGTGCGCGCGCAGGTGCTCGGCAACATCGATGCGTTCATCGAACTGGCGCTTGACCTCGATGCCGGCCGTTACCCCAGCCTGCCGAAGTTCATCGAAGCGCTGCGCCTGCTCAAGCGCGGCGCCGACAATGAGGCGCCCGACGAGGCAACGGTCGACGCCGCAGTGGATGCTGTGCGCATCCTGACGATCCATAGTGCCAAGGGGCTGGAAGCGTCGATCGTGGTGCTGGTCGATGCCAACCACAGCGAACCGGCGCGCGACGACTGCGGCATCCTGTGCGACTGGCCGCAGGATGCGTCCGCGCCTACGCATTTTTCCTGCTTCGGCCGCAAGACGGAGCGTGGCGCTGCGCGCGATGCCCTGTTCGCGGCGGAAGAGGCATTCAAGGAGCAGGAGGATTGGAACCTGCTGTACGTCGCTGCGACACGCGCGAAGGAAATGCTGATCGTCAGCGGTGTTGCCGGCGCGCGCGGCGCGCTGGATGACGGGACAGTCGAAGGAAGCTGGTATCACCGCTTGTCGGCGGTGCCGGAAATCGCAGTCGAGGTGCAGGCGAGCGCGGAGGCGGCTGCCGCCGCGGAAGCGGGATTCAGTATTACGGTATTCGATCCGCCGGTGCTCGGCGGATCGGAACGCGTCGTCCCACAGATAAGCAACGCTGCCATCGACGAGGGAATTGCGCTGCACGCATTGCTGGAACGGTTGACGCAATCGCCCGCGTGGCCGGTCCGGATCCCGGATGCGGCCGCGCTCGCACGCTGGCTGCGATGCACGCCGGCGATCGC
Organism: uncultured Noviherbaspirillum sp.; assembly: GCA_966212445.1. Classification (GTDB taxonomy): domain Bacteria; phylum Pseudomonadota; class Gammaproteobacteria; order Burkholderiales; family Burkholderiaceae_D; genus Noviherbaspirillum. The sequence continues at coordinate 207,936 of CBIHRJ010000002.1, forward strand.
CGGTGTGATCCGTGCGCAGGCATTGCATATCCTTTCGCATCCGCAACTGGAGCGTTTCTTCAATCCCGCGCATTTCCGTTTTGCGCGCAACGAAATGGAAGTGTTGAACGGCGGCGAGACGCTGCGTTTCGACCGGGCAGTCGTCTATGACGACCAGGTATGGATCCTCGATTACAAGCGCGATCTGCTCGACAGCGAACGCGCCGGCTACCGGGCGCAACTGGCACGCTACACGACAGTTGCGCGGGCGCTGTTCCCGGATCGGGAATTGAAGGCGGCGCTGATCACGGCGGACGGCGGTTTGTGGGAAATGGAACAGCTTTGATGTAGGGGAATATCCAACCCTGCTGCGTCAAAAAAATTCACTGTCATTTCGAACGCAGTGAGAAATCTACAGCTTGCTATACCATGGTCGCCGCGCGTTGCAATATCCTGCGTTCGAACTCCTGTGCGGGAAGCGGTTCGCTGAAGAAGAAACCTTGAATCTGGTCGCACCCCTCGTTGCGCAGGAATTCGAACTGTGCATCGGTTTCGACGCCTTCCGCGATCACCTTCCGCTTCAGGCTCTTGGCCATGCTGATGATGGCGCGTGTGATTGCTGCGCCGTCGGGATCGGTAGCGATGTCCTGCACGAACGAGCGGTCTATCTTGAGTGCATCGATAGGGAAGCGCTTCAGGTAGCTCAGGCTCGAGTAGCCGGTACCGAAATCATCTATCGACAGGCAGACGCCCATTTTCTTCAATGACTCCAGCAGCATTACCGTCAATTCCAGGTCCTGCATGGTTGCGCTCTCGGTCAGTTCAAGTTCCAGATAGTGCGGATCGAGCTGCGTTTCTTCCAGCGTGCGCGCCACCATGTCGAGAAAGTTTTGTTCACGGAACTGCACGGCGGACACGTTGACGGCGATCGGTATCGGCGGGTAGCCCATGTCCTGCCATGCGCGATTCTGCCGGCACGCCTCGCGCAACACCCATTCGCCGATCGGTATGATCAAGCCGCTTTCTTCGGCGATGGGAATGAACTGCGCAGGCGGCACCTGGCCGCTGTGCAGGTCGTGCCAGCGGATCAGCGCTTCCGCACCGGTGATGCTGCCGTCGGCGATGTTCAGCTTCGGCTGGAAGTACAGCACCGACTCTTCGCGTGCGATCGCACGGCGCAGGCTGCCTTCGAGCGCGAAGCGTTTGACGGCGCGGTCGTTGATGCGGCGCGTGAAAAACTGGAAATTGTTTCTTCCCTGGGATTTCGCCTGGTACATCGCGGCTTCCGCATGCTTGATGATGGTTTCGGCGTCTTCGCCATCTTCAGGACAAATGCTGATGCCGATGCTGACCGTGATGTGGATCTCGTGACCGTCGATGAAGTAGGGTTCGGTGACGGCCGCCAGCAATTGCGTTGCGACGCGAGCAGCGCCGTAGCTGTCGCTGACTTCCTGCAGCAGGATGATGAACTCGTCGCCGCCGTAGCGCGAAACGGTGTCCGTATCGCGCGTCGTTGCCTTCAGCCGGTTGCCGATTTCTTGCAGCAAACGGTCGCCGATCGTGTGGTCGAGCGTGTCGTTGACATGCTTGAAGCGATCGAGATCGAGAAACAGCACGGCGGTCCGCGTACCGTGATGCAGTGCCAGCGTGATCGCCTGTGTGAGACGGTCGTTGAGGAGTACGCGGTTGGGCAGGTCAGTCAAGGAATCGTGTTGCGCCAGGTAGGACATGCGCAATGACAACGCCCGCATGGCGCTGACGTCATGGAACACCAGCACGGCGCCGATGACCTTGCCGTTACGGTCGTGAATCGGGGCGCAGGAATCGTTGACGGCGGATTCGCTACCGTCGCGGTGGATCAGGATCGCGTTCGACGGCAGGTGGGTAACGTGGTTCTCGGCCAATGCGCTGCCGGCCGGTTTTTCGATGGGTTCGCGCGTGATCGGATCGACGATACGGAACACGTCGTCGATCGGCAGGCCTGCGGCATCCGCAATGGTCCAGCCGCTCATGTTTTCCGCGGCGGGATTCATGTACATGACGCGCCCCTCGATATCGGTAGTGATGACGCCGTCGCCGATCGAGTTCAGGGTCACCTGTGCGCGTTCGTGTTCGTGGAACAGCGTCTCTTCGACCGCCCGCCGCTCACTGGCTTCCGCCAGCAGGCGAGTATTGGTGCTCGATAACGCTTGCAAGTTGGTTTCGAGGATGTCGAGGGTCTGGTGCAACGCATCGCCGGCCTCGCCGCGCTGTTTGTCGAGACGCAGCAGCAGATGCGCGTTCCAGGCGATCAGCAGCGTGAAAATCACCATGCTCGTCAGCGTGTTGGCAATCATGCCGACGGTGAGATCGTAATAGCCTTGCTGATAGCCCCAGAATTGCAGGCGCGCGAGGACGATAGGCAGGACCAGGGCTGCAGGAAGCAGGCTGCGCGCAGTAATGCCGCCGGCGCTGTCGTTGCTCAGCAGCCCCATCAGTCCGCGTCCCGGGCGCACTGCAAGAATGCCCAGGCACAGCAGGATGAAGGCCAGCGTCACCGGCAGCGGAATGGTGCCGTAGTAAAGGATTTCATAGAGCGCGCTTTTGCCGTAAAGATACCCGATGGCGGGCACCAGGGCATTAAACATGGCGATCAGGGTCAGTCCTTCAACCCAGACGGCGCGTGTTTCTGCCGCGAGCAGCAGCAGGGAGCTGCCGGTCAGGACGAAGACGATGGCGCTGATGATCGACATGCGGCCGGGATAACTGTCGGCCGGTGCATCGAACTCCGAAAAAAACAATTCATCGATACCCGGGTTCCAGTCCGCTGCATATTCGATGATCGTGAGGCCGCCGAGCAACAGCACCAGGAAGGCGATGACGGCGCTCACTTTGCGCAGTCCCGGCGGCATGTCGGGCAGCGACAGCAGGCGCAGAGAAATTCCGGCCAGAAAAAGACCGGCGCCGGTGTTGCACTTGATCCTGGCCCAATCCGGGATGAACGTGGTAAGGATCGGCGTGTCGGTGATCCAGCCAGTAATGACCAGCGCACCGGCGAGCGCCACGACGAGGCCGGCGAATTGTGCGAAAGCGCGATAGCGATACCGATGTTTGGTCGTCTGGTACATGAACACGTGTCCCGGCGCACGCACCGCCAGTTCAATGAAGAGGCAACATACAGCCGGGAACCGCGCTGCGCTTCACAAAAAAAGAAGCTCCGACTCGAAAAAATGTGATCAATTCGACAGGTATGACGAAGCCTGTCAGGCCAAAGTTCAACCGGGATACATTTGATAACGAAGTGGCGCAACGTTCCTGCGGAGATGGGCTGGCGTCGTGCTGTAGCCCGTGCGCTGCTTGTTTCCCGGCACCAGGTGATCGTTGGTCTTCGCTACGTGGATACTCAAATCTCTCGACATGTTTTCTCCTGTCGGAGCAAACATCATGCGCATCGCCGATATGGCATGCCTTGTTGTTGACGAAGTGTGGGATGTGAATGGATGCCGGTCAGGCAGAACGCCGTCAAGACCGATGGTGGAGCGGAGGAGGATCGAACTCCCGACCTTCGCATTGCGAACGCGACGCTCTCCCAGCTGAGCTACCGCCCCATGGGTTTTGATTTTATTGGCTCGGGCGGCCTGATGCAAGAGGTTAATGTTCGTCGGCGCAGTCGCCCGGCGGATGAGAGCGGCCTTCAAAAAACGGCCCCAAGTATTTGAATCTATTGACGGAAATTCGATTGCCCTACTATAGTGACGGGATGGTTTCCGAATTTCATCAACTTTCCGACAAAATCAACCGCCTGGCGGACCTGGCGCAGTCATTGCGCCGCGAAAATGCCGATCTGCGCTTGACGGTGGCGTCGCTTACCGCGGAAAACGCGGACCTGGCGAAGCGCATCGAGGAAGCCTATCGGCGGGTGTCGGCATTGCTTGAAAAGATTCCTGCGCCGGATGATCAGAACGAGGAGGCCGCATGATCCAGCTCGACGTGACCATCATGGGCCAGCCTTACAAGCTCGCTTGCCGCGAAGGTGAAGAGGGGGCGTTGCAGCAGGCGGTCGACTATCTTGACGAAAAGATGTGTGCGATACGCGATGCCGGAAAGATCAAGGGGAACGACCGTATCGCCGTGATGGCCGCGCTCGGTATCGCCGCCGAACTGCTGTCGACCAAATCGTCGGAAGGTCCTTTTGCGGACATGGCGCTGGCCGAAGTGAAGCAGAAGATTTCCGCGATGCATAGCGTACTCGATGTCGCGCTTGCGCCTCAGGAAAACCTATTCTGAATCAAGAAAGTTCCCAGGAAAATTTTCCGCAAAGCCTTTGACAAGATGGCCGATTCGGGTACACTAAAAACCTCCTGCCGTGTTCGCGAATGCCATATATTCCTTGAACCATTTATGTGCATAGGTCGCGGGATTTTGTTCGATGGGCGTGCGCGTCGCTAGTCCGATGAACCCGAAATTGAACTAACTGTGACCACCTTGAACCGTAAGGTTCGGGATGCCGGCATAACGGCACAGGCGGGACTAATTCCTCAAGCGGCTGCTTCATGCAGCCGCTTTTTTTGTGGGCGCTCACTTCTGAATCGGGAAACAGGAGTAACAGGAACATGCAATATTGGCTGATGAAGTCCGAGCCGGACGAGGCGAGCATTGATGATGCGCTGGCTGCGTCCGGACAGACGCTTGCCTGGGTGGGGGTGCGCAACTACCAGGCGCGCAATTTCATGCGTGACGCGATGCGCGTCGGCGACGGCGTCCTGTTCTATCACTCCAGTTGCGCCGAGCCCGGGATTGCCGGTCTGGCAGAAGTGGCGAGCACGCCTTATCCCGACGAAACCCAGTTCGACCCGGACAGCAAGTACTACGATCCGAAGGCCACGCGCGAAAACCCGCGCTGGATGCTGGTCGATGTCCGCGCATTGCGCAAGACCCGCTTGCTGTCCCTGCCGGAATTGCGTGCGCTTCCGGAACTGGCGGACATGCAGATACTCAAGCGCGGCAATCGCCTTTCGATCACTCCCGTAACGCCTTCCGAATGGCGGTGTATCATCCGGCAGGTCGAATAGTCAGATAGCTAGCGGAAACTCTGGATGGATATCTCCCTCATTGCAGGATTGCTCGTGCTGGGTGCGGCGGTCGGATTCGCAGCCGGTCTGCTCGGCATCGGTGGAGGCATGCTGCTGGTCCCGTTCATGACCATGATCCTGACGGCAAAAAATTTCCCTCAGGATTACATCGTGCACATGGCAATCGCGACGTCGCTGGCGACCATCATGTTCACATCGGTATCGTCGGTGCGCGCCCACCATGCACACGGCGCCGTGCTGTGGCCGGTGGTGAAGTTGCTTGCGCCCGGCATCCTGATCGGTTCATGGATCGGCCCGTGGATCGGCTCTCACATGAATTCCTCGGCGCTGGCACTCGCGTTTGCGATATTCGTCGCGTTCTCTGCGACGCAGATGCTGATCGACAGGAAGCCTGCAGCATCGCGCGACTTGCCGAAGCCGCCAGGAATGTTTGCCGCCGGCGGCATCATCGGCGTGCTGGCAGGCCTGGTAGGTGCCGGCGGCGGTTTTGTCTCGGTCCCGTTCATGACCTGGTGCAACGTCAAGATCCACAACGCGGTGGCGACCAGTGCAGCGCTCGGTTTCCCGATTGCGCTGGCGGGAACGCTCTCGAATATTTACTTCGGCATGCACGAACCGGGTTTGCCGTCCGGTTCGCTCGGCTTCATCTATCTGCCGGCTTTGCTGGTGATCGCGCTCGCGAGCGTTTCCACCGCGCCGCTCGGTGCGAAGACTGCGCACAAGCTGCCGGTCAAGTCGCTGAAAAAAGTGTTCGCGGTGGTGCTGTATGCCCTGGCCACCTACATGTTCTACAAGGCGTTTCGTTGAATTTACGCTTTGAACTGGTCGCGCAGGATATTCTTCTGAACCTTTCCCATGGTGTTGCGCGGTAGTTCAGCCAGGAAGAACACGCGTTTCGGCACTTTGAAGTTGGCTATTTTCGCCTTCAGAAAACCGATGACTTCCGTCTCGGACGGCGCGGTCCCCGGGCGCGGCACGATGACGGCGGTCACCGCTTCGCCGAAATCGGGATGCGGCACGCCGATTACTGCCGATTCCAGCACGCCTTCCATTTCATCGATGAAAGACTCGATTTCTTTCGGATAGACGTTGTAGCCGCCGGAAATGATCAGGTCCTTGCTGCGTCCCACGATCGCCAGGTAGCCGTCGGCATCGACGCGGCCGACGTCGCCGGTCTTGAAATAGCCGTCGCCGGTGAATTCCTCGGCGGTTTTTTCCGGCATGCGCCAGTACCCGCGAAATACGTTCGGCCCCTTCACCTGGATGTCGCCGATTTCGTCGGTCGCGCACGGCGTGCCGTCGCTCTTCGCGACGCGCAGGGATACGCCCGGCAGCGGCAGGCCGACAGTCCCTGCCTTGCGCGCACCGTCATACGGGTTCGAGGCTAGCATGTTGGTTTCGCTCATGCCATAGCGCTCCAGTATGGTATGGCCAGTGCGTTGCGCGAATTCATTGAAGGTGTCGGTGAGCAAGGGGGCCGAGCCGGATACGAAAAGCCGCATGTTGGCGCACGCGTCGCGATCGAGTTCCGGATCAGCGAGCAGGCGCACGTAATAGGTCGGCACCCCCATGAACACGGTTGTGCGCGGCAGATGCCGGAGAACTTCCGGGCCATCGAATTTCGGCAGGAAAATCATCTTGCTGCCGCTCAGCAGTGCGCCATTCGCCGCGACGAACAAGCCGTGCACATGGAACAAGGGCAAGGCATGCAGCAAGACGTCGTTTTGCTGCATGTGCCAGTAGTCATGCAGCACCAGCGAGTTCGCGGCCAGGTTGTGATGCGTCAGCATCGCCCCCTTGCTGCGGCCGGTTGTGCCCGATGTGTACAGGATGGCGGCCAGGTCATCCGGCTTCCTGTCGACGGTGTCGAAACTGTTCGACTGCAGCGTCGCTCGCACTAGCAAGGAACCACTGCGGTCATCGCCGAGCGTGAACACATGGCGTACGCCGCCGGAGAACGCGATTTGCGATACCCAGCCGAAATTCTGCGGCGAGCACACCACCACCGAAGGTTCGGCATCCTGGATGAAGCAGGCGATTTCAGCCGAGCGATAGGCGGTATTGAGCGGTACGTAAACATAGCCGGCGCGCAGCGTCGCCAGGTAAAGGATCAATGCCTCGACGGATTTTTCGACCTGCACCGCGACCCGTGCGTTTTCCGGCAGCTTGAGACCGGCCAGCAGGTTGGCGATCTTGGTGCTGGCGCGGTCGACGTCGTTCCAGGAATAGTACAGGCCGTCGTGGGTTTCGATGCAGCAGGCGCTGCGGTCTTGCGGAAAGCGGGAAGCGAAGAGGGCGTACAGGTTGGCGCTCATATTCAGGTTTTTTTGCCGTGGATGCGGTAGGTGACGATTAGTGTAATGAAGCCGAATACCACCATGGGCAGCGACAGCATCTGGCCGGCGGAAATCGTGACGCCGGCAAAGTGGACTTCATAGTCGGGCGTGCGGAAATATTCGGTAAAGAAGCGCGCCAGCCCGTACAGGAAGACGAACATCGCGCCGACGGCCAGCGGCGGGCGCGGCTTGCGCGCGTAGATCCAGAGAATGATGAAAAGCAGCACGCCGTCGACCAGCGCCTGATAGATCGGTGAAGGATGGCGCGGCAGCTGGTCGACATTCGGCCAGATCATTGCCCACGGCAGCGAAGGATCAGCCACACGCCCAGGCAACTCGGCATTGATGAAGTTGCCGATACGACCGGCGGCGTAACCGAGCGGCACCATCGGTGCAATGAAATCATAGACCGCCACCACGCTTCTGCCCATCTTGCGTGCCCATAGCGCCGTTGCAAGCATGACACCGAGAAAGCCGCCGTGAAAGGACATGCCGCCTTTCCAGACGGCGAAGATTTCCAGCGGGTGACTGAAATAATAGGCCGGGTTGTAAAAGAACACTTCGCCCAGCCTGCCGCCGATCACGACCCCGAGCACGCCGTAGAACAGCATGTCGTCAAGGTCTTCCTTCTTCCAGCCCGCCGCCGCCATGTGCGGCTGGGCGGCGCGGACGCGACCAAGCACCAGGAACTGGATGAAGGCAACGAGGTACATCAGTCCATACCAGTGGACTTGCAGGGGGCCGATGGAAAAGGCAATCGGATCGGGGAGCGGATGGATCAGCATCTAGCGTTTCTTTCGCAAGAGTTCAAGGAAGCTGCGCAGTACCGGCGACAGATTGTCGCGGCGCCATGCAAGCCCGGTTTCCACGGACAGGGTCTTGTCCGTCAGCATCTTGTACTCGACGCCCGGGCGTTTCAGGTTCGACACGGATTGTGGCACAAGCGCGATGCCCATGCCTGCCGAAACGAGGCCAACGATAGTTTGCATCTGGATCGCCTCCTGCCCGATGCGCGGTGTCAAGCCGGCATCGCGGAAGCAACCGAGGATGGCGTCATGGAAGGCGGGCGCAATGCGGCGCGGAAAGATGATCAGCGGCATGTCGGCCACCGCCTTCAGCGATGCACAGCTCTTGCCGCGCAGCGCCTTCATTCCCTGCGGCGCTGCCAGGACCAGCGGTTCCGACAACACCGTCATATAGTCCAGTTCGGCCAGCGCCTTGTCGTGCAACGGTGGAATCAGCAGTCCGGCATCGATCCGGCCCTGCATCAGGTCGTCGAGTTGCACATCGGTGGTTGCTTCGCGCAGGTCGATCTGCGCCTGCGGATAGCGTTCGCGGAATTCGCGCAGCAATGGCGGCAGCACGCTGTAATCCGCCGTCGAGACAAAGGACAGCGACAGCAATCCCGATTCGCCCGAGGCGGCGCGCCGCGCCAGGCCGGGCAGGGCGCCAGCCTGTTGCAGGATGCGCCGCGCCTCCGGCAGCAGCGCGGCGCCGGCCGGCGTCAGCGCCACGCTGCGCTTGGTGCGGATGAACAACAGCGTGCCGAGCGCGGCTTCCAGCGACTGGATGGTCTGCGACAGCGGCGGTTGTGTCATGTGCAAGCGTGCGGCGGCCCGGCCGAAGTGGTTTTCTTCCGCCACCGCCACGAAATACCGCAATTGCCGCAATTCGATATTCATATGCAAATCGACTTAGTGAGCAACGAATCATATATTTGACACACGGCTTTGCGCAAGGCACCCTAACAGCCTTTCCCCGTTCCGTCTGAAGCTGCACGCCTTCGGAACTTCTCAATTTCGGAGACAAACGATGCCCCAATACCGCTCCCGCACCACCACCCACGGCCGCAACATGGCCGGCGCCCGCGCACTCTGGCGCGCTACCGGCATGAAAGATGGTGATTTCGAGAAACCGATTATTGCCGTGGTCAATTCCTTCACCCAGTTCGTGCCGGGCCATGTGCACCTGAAGGACTTGGGGCAGATGGTGGCGCGCGAGATCGAGGCAGCCGGCGGCGTCGCCAAGGAATTCAACACCATTGCGGTCGACGACGGTATCGCGATGGGCCATGGCGGCATGTTGTATTCGCTGCCGTCGCGCGAACTGATCGCCGATTCGGTCGAATACATGGTCAATGCGCACTGCGCCGACGCCATGGTCTGCATTTCCAACTGCGACAAGATCACGCCGGGCATGCTGATGGCCGCGATGCGCCTGAACATCCCGGTCGTCTTCGTTTCCGGCGGACCGATGGAAGCCGGCAAGGTGATCGAAGCCCTGCACGGCAAGCAGGAAGGCATGCAAAAGATCATCAAGGTCGACCTGATCGACGCGATGATCCAGGCCGGCGACCCGAAGGTGTCGGATGAGCAGGTTGCCAACATCGAGCGTTCCGCCTGCCCGACCTGCGGCTCCTGTTCCGGCATGTTCACCGCCAACTCGATGAACTGCCTGACCGAAGCGCTCGGCCTGTCGCTGCCGGGCAACGGCACCATCGTCGCCACCCACGCCGACCGCAAGCAACTGTTCCTGAACGCCGGCCGCCTGGTGGTGGAACTGGCCAAACGCTATTACGAACAGGACGACGCCTCGGCCCTGCCGCGCAACATCGCAACCAAGAGCGCCTTCGAGAACGCGATGGCGCTCGACGTGTCGATGGGCGGTTCCACCAATACCGTGCTGCACCTGCTGGCAGCGGCGCAGGAAGCCGGCGTCGATTTCACGATGGCGGACATCGACCGCATCTCGCGCAAGGTGCCTTGCCTGTGCAAGGTGGCGCCCGCCACGCAGCAGTACCACATCGAAGACGTGCATCGCGCCGGCGGCATCGTCGGCATCCTCGGTGAACTCGACCGCGCCGGCCTGCTCGACACCAGCGTACCGACCGTGCATGCGAAGACGCTGGGCGAAGCGATTGCCGCCAACGATGTGATGCGCACCCAGGACGTCGCGGTGCACCAGAAATTCCTGGCCGCGCCTGGCGGCGTGCCGACGCAGGTCGCGTTTTCGCAGGACAAGCGCTTCGACAAGCTCGATATCGATCGCGCCAACGGCTGCATCCGCGACAAGGAACATGCATATTCGAAGGACGGCGGACTGGCGGTCCTGTACGGCAATCTCGCCGAAAAGGGCTGCATCGTGAAGACCGCCGGCGTCGACGAGAGCATCCTGAAATTCACCGGCAAGGCGCGCGTGTTCGAAAGCCAGGACGAGGCGGTCGACGCCATCCTCGGTGACTTGGTGAAGGAAGGCGATGTGGTCATCATTCGCTACGAAGGTCCGAAGGGCGGCCCGGGCATGCAGGAAATGTTGTATCCGACTTCGTACATCAAGTCCAAGGGCCTGGGCAAGGCATGCGCTCTGTTTACCGACGGCCGTTTCTCGGGCGGTTCTTCCGGACTGGTGATTGGGCATGCTTCGCCGGAAGCGGCGGAGGGCGGCGCGATCGGCCTGGTGAACGAGGGCGACATCATCGAGATCGATATCCCCGAGCGCCGCATCCATTTGAAGATCGATGACGCTGAACTGGCGCGACGTCGTGCCGCGATGGAAGCAAAGGGTGACAAGGCGTGGCAGCCGGCGAACCGTAACCGCGTGGTGTCGCAGGCCTTGCAGGCGTATGCGGCGCTGGCGACATCGGCCGACCGCGGTGCTGTGCGCGATCTTTCGCAGTTGAAGAAGCGTTGAATCGGCGTTGAAAAACAAGGCAGGCGGCGCTTACGCCGGCTGCCTCTGTGTCTCTGCCAGGTTTATTTCTTGAAGGCTTTCTTGACGCGCTCCCGGCGCGCTTTCTCCAGTTGTTCATGTGCCTTGCGCTTGTCCAGTCCGAGCATGCGTTCGATGAATTCGAACCAGATGAAGGCGACTGCAAACAGGCCGCCTATCCACCACCACGACAGGTCGGCAAACGGGCCGACCTCGAAATAGCGCAGGATCGATAGCAAAACAATAATGATGATGATCGGCATTGCAGCTCCCTCTGTTGCAGCATGTTATGAAAGATTGTAACGGCTAATTGCAGGCGTCAACCGTGCCGGCGCGAACAGCGTTGCAGAATGGCATGGTACTGCGATGAAGCGGTGGAAACGCTGTAAAATGACCCGGGTTTTTCACATGGAGAGAGTAATGAAACGTTCATTGCTGGTTTGCCTGGCTGTAGGTGCGCTGATGTCGAATGCTGCGTTGGCGAATGCCGATCTGGCGAAGTCGAAGAACTGCATGGCTTGCCATGCGGTTGCCAACAAGGTGGTCGGTCCCGCTTTCAAGGATGTGGCTGCGAAATACGCCGGCCAGAAGGATGCCGAAAACAAGCTGACGCAGAAAGTCCTGAAGGGCGGCAGCGGCGTCTGGGGAGCGGTGCCGATGCCGGCAAATGCCCAGGTTACCGAAGCGGAAGCGCGCACGCTGGTCAAGTGGGTGCTGTCGCAGAAATAATCCGTTCCAGGTCTCATGTTTTGAAAGCGCTCGCAAGGGCGCTTTTTTCTTTGGTACTTCCGGCAGGGAAAATGCCTCGCGTTACCCCCTGTTTTGCCGACACCCTTATGCAGGCTCATATAGCAGCCCTACAGCAGTTCAATACTGCGCAGATTGAGGTAAGAGCTTTCGCGCGTGGATCTGACGAAATCGGTCAGGTAGGTTTTGCCCGATAGTTCCGGCAGGCAGGCCGCGTACAGGCGTCCGGTCAGGCCGTCCGGGGTAATGCGCCTGGCGGTCACATAGTCCCGGTTGAGATAGTTCTGCGCGGCCCAGATCGGCAAGGTGGCGATGCCGCGGCGGCTGGCGACCAACTGCAGCATCGCGACCGTCAATTCAGTAGTGCGGCGCGCGGTCTCTACGCCTGCCGGCTTCAATACCTGCCTGACGACGTCAAGCATGTCATCCGGCACCGGATAGGTGATCAGCGTGTCGGTCGCAAAATCTTCCGCGGTCAGATAGTCGCGGGTGCTCAAGGGATGGTCTTTGGCGACCAGCGCGACAATCTCGAAACGGAACAGCGCGTGGTAGTCCACGGCTTCGTCCGTATCGATTTCCGACACGATCGCCACATCCGCGCGATGCTCGTACAGCAGGCCGACAGGATCGGCCTGGAAGCCCGACACGATGTCCAGTTCGACCTCCGGCCAGCGGCTGCGGAATACGTCCATCGCCGGCATCAGCCAGTCGAAGCAGGTATGGCATTCCACCGCGATGCGCAATTGCCCCGCGGCCCCTTGCGCGAGCCGCACGATATCGCGGTGCGCGCCTTCCACTTGCGGCAATACCGCGTCCGCCAGCGCCAGCAGCCGTTCGCCCGCGGGCGTAAAGCGCACGGGCACCGACTTGCGCTCGAACAGCGGCAGGCCGTGATGGTCTTCCAGTTGCTTGAGTTGATGGGACAGCGCCGATTGCGTGACATTCAGCAAGGTCGCCGCGCGCAGCAGATTGCCCGCTTCGCGCAGCGCGACTAGGGTTCTGAGATGACGCAGTTCAAGGATGGATTGCATTATGAATGAAATTCAAGATGATTCTTAAAATTTATCGTTTGAATCATAAACCAGCTTGAGCCACCATGACCACACTGAATACTGTTGATGGAGATAGTCATGGCATTGGCCCACATTCTGGGTTTTCCCCGCATCGGGGCGCATCGTGAATTGAAATTCGCACTGGAGTCGTTCTGGCGCGGCGATATCGATGAAAGCGCACTGTGCGAAACCGGCCGCATGATCCGGGCGCGCCACTGGGCGCTGCAAGCGGACGCCGGCATGGACCAGGTCGCGGTCGGCGATTTTGCCTGGTACGACCATGTGCTCACGACCCTGGCTCTGTTGGGTGCGATTCCTGCGCGCTTCGGCATCGACCCGAAGCAGTTGACCTTGTCCGACTACTTCACGCTGGCCCGCGGCAGCAAGGACCATTTCGCGATGGAGATGACGAAATGGTTCGACACCAATTATCACTACCTGGTACCGGAGTGGACGCCGGACGTCCGCTTCGACGGCGGGGTCGACTGGCTGTTCGAGGAAGTCGCCGAGGCCCATGCCCAAGGCCATCGGGCGAAAGCGGTATTGGTTGGGCCGCTGACGCTGCTCTATCTGGGCAAGGTCAAATCGGGACTGGCGCACAAGCTGGAGCTGCTGCCGCGCGTCATCGAGGGGTATCAACGGTTGCTGCAAGGCTTGCATGCCGCCGGCGTGGAATGGGTGCAGATCGACGAACCTGTCCTGGCGCTGGAACTGGACTCCGCCTGGCGCGATGCATTCATGCCGACCTACTCGACGCTCGCGAAAACGGCGCCATCGCTGCTGCTGGCGACCTATTTCGACGAAGTGCGCGAGCATGCTGTGCTGTTGCGTGAACTGCCGGTTGCCGGCGTGCACCTGGACCTGGTGCGGGGAGCGGAGCAGCTCGATGCCTGTCTCGAAGGCTGGCCGCATGATCGGGTGCTGTCGGTAGGCATCATCGACGGGCGCAATATCTGGCGCACCGATCTCGATGCCGTGCTGGCTCGGCTGGCGCCGCTGCAATCCGCCTTGGGCGATCGCCTGTGGATCGCGTCAAGCTGTTCGCTGCTGCATGTGCCGGTCGATCTGACACATGAAACCGGCCTGGATGACGAACTCAAAAGCTGGCTGGCTTTCGCAGTGCAAAAGCTGGTCGAAATCGGTACGCTGAAACGCGCGTTGAATGATGGGCCGGGAACGGTAGAGACACAATTTGCGGCAGCCCGCAATGCGCTTTCTGCCCGTACGGCTTCATCGCGCATCCACAATCCGATAGTGCAAAAACGGATTGCAACGGTGTCGGAAGCCGACACGCGGCGCGGCGCCGATTTCGCTACGCGCATCGCGCGCCAGCAGGCGAAGTGGAAACTGCCGCCGTTTCCCACCACGACCATCGGTTCGTTCCCGCAAACCATGGAAATCCGGAAGGCGCGTGCCGCCTATAAGCGCGGCGACCTCGGGCATCTCGATTACCTGGAACGGATGCGGGACGAAATACGCCTGGTGGTGCAGAAGCAGGAAGAGCTTGGCCTCGACGTGCTGGTGCACGGGGAGCCGGAACGCAACGACATGGTCGAGTATTTCGGCGAACAGTTATGGGGTTACGGCTTCACGGCCAACGGCTGGGTACAGAGCTATGGCTCGCGCTGTGTGAAACCGCCATTCATTTATGGCGACGTGTACCGGCCGGAACCGATGACGGTGGGCTGGAGCCGGTTCGCCCAAAGCCTGACCAGCAAACCGATGAAGGGGATGCTGACCGGGCCGGTGACAATGCTGCAGTGGTCCTTCGTGCGCGACGACCAGCCACGCGAGACGACGGCATTGCAGATCGCGTTGGCCTTGCGCGATGAAGTCGGCGACCTGGAGAAAGCGGGCATCGGCATGATCCAGATCGACGAACCGGCATTTCGTGAAGGTTTGCCGCTGAAGGAGCGCAACTGGCCGCATTATCTCGATTGGGCGGTGCGGGTGTTCAGGATCAGCGCATCGGGTGTCGAGGATGAAACGCAGATTCACACCCACATGTGCTATTCGGAGTTCAACGACATCCTGCCGTGGATCGCTGCCATGGATGCCGACGTGATCACCATCGAAACCTCGCGCTCGGACATGGAATTGCTGGAGGGTTTCGGCCGTTTTGCCTATCCCAACGACATCGGTCCCGGCGTCTACGATATCCATTCGCCACGTGTGCCACGCGTCGTGGAAATGGAGCGCCTGTTGCGCAAGGCGCGCGGCGTGATTCCGGATGAGCGGCTATGGGTCAACCCGGATTGCGGCCTGAAAACGCGCGGCTGGCCGGAAACCTGCGAGGCACTGTCCAACATGGTCCAGGCGGCGCGCATGTTGCGACGGGAGTCGAGCGAGTTGCATGAGCAGGGGAAGGCCGCTTGAGCCGGAACGGCAGCTTGATGTGAAAAAGCCCCGCAGAATATTTCCTGCGGGGCTTTTTCCGTTGACGGGAGTGATTACTTCGTCACTGCCAGTTGCACGCGCTTGCCATCCTTGTAGGTGTACAGCGTCAGGGTGCCGTCCTTGA